>NZ_JBSGAQ010000019.1:0-151174 GCF_053600815.1 Mycobacterium sp. NPDC004974
GCCGGCATAGGCCCCGGCTTGCGCGCGCCGCGCTACCTCGCGAGCAAGCGCCGGATCGGCCCAAAACCATGGTTTTGGGGGGTTCTCGCGTCTGCTCGTGCAGAAAAAAGGGCTACTTCAGTTCGGCCGAGGACAGCCCCAGCAGGCGGCGGGCGACCACCAGCTGCTGGATCTGCTGCGTGCCTTCGAAGATGTCGAGGATCTTGGAGTCGCGGGCCCACTTCTCCAGCAGGGTCTGTTCGGAATAGCCGGTGGTACCGGCCATTTCGACGGCCTTGAGGGTGATGTCGCTGGCCACCCGGGCGGCCTTGGCCTTACCCATCGAGGCTTCTTTGGAGTTGGGGATGCTGTTGTCGGCCTGCCATGCGGAGCGGACGGTCAACAGGTACCCGGCCTCCCAGTCGGCCTCCATCCGCAGGAACTCCGCCGCGGGGGCGCTCTGCGCATGGGCCGGCTTGTCGTAGGAGATCTCGATGCCCGCATCGGTGAGGATCGCGCGCAGGTCCTCCAGCGCGGCTCGGGCGATGCCGACCGCCATGGCCGCCACGATCGGCCGGGTGTTGTCGAAGGTCTCCATGACCCCGGCAAAACCCTTCTCCACGTGGATCTCCGGATCACCCAGCAGGTTGTCCTTGGGGATGCGGGCGTTCTCGAAGCGGATCACCGCGGTGTCGGACGCCTTGATGCCCAGCTTGTGCTCCAGGCGTTCGACGGTCACGCCGGGATGTTCGCGCGGCACGATGAACGACTTGATCGCCGCCCGGCCCAGCGACTTGTCGAGCGTCGCCCACACCACGATGTGGGTGGCACGCGAACCCGCGGTGACGAAGATCTTCTCGCCGTTGATCACGTAGTCGTCGCCGTCGAGCGCCGCGGTGGTGGTCACCGCCGCCGAGTCCGAGCCGAAGCCGGGCTCGGTGATGGCCATGGCCGCCCACACGTCCTTGCCGAGGCGCTCGAGCTGCTCGGGGGTTGCCACCGAGGAGATGGCGGCGTTGCCCAGGCCCTGACGCGGCACTGACAGCAGCAGGGCGACATCGCCCCAGCTGACCTCGAGTGCGTTGACGAGTGCGGACATGTTGGCGCCGTTGACCGTGACCTTGTCGCCCTTGGTGTTGGCGTCGTCGCGGAACGCCTCGGCGCCGGCGAACGAGATCGTCTTGGCTTCCGAGATGCCTTCGAACAGCGTGGCCAGCGTATCCAGCTCGACCGGGTAGGCGTGCTCGGCGAGGTCGTACTTGCGCGAGATCGGGCGAAGCATCTCGGCGGCGCCCTGGTGGCCCTTCTCGATGACCGCCTGCAGCTTGCGGGGCATTTCCAGATTGATTGCCATGATTAGTCTTTCAGCTCAGAAAAGGAATGACACCGGGCTAGATAACGACGACACCCTCGGCGACGCCGATGGCCCGCAGATCGCGGTACCAGCGCTCGACCGGGTGCTCCTTGGTGTAACCGTGACCGCCCAGCAGCTGCACGCCGTCCAGGCCGATCTGCATGCCCTTGTCGGTGCCGAGCTTGCGCGCGAGGGCGGCCTCGCGGGCGAACGGCAGACCCTGCTCGGCGCGAGCGGCGCCGCGCCAGGTGATCAGCCGCAGGCCGTCGAGCTCGATGGCGATGTTGGCGGCCATGAACGCCACCGACTGACGATGGGCGATCGGCTCGCCGAACGCGGTGCGTTCCTTGATGTAGGGGATGACGTAGTCGAGCACCGCGTGCGAGGTGCCGACGGCCAGCGCGGCCCAGCCCAGCCGGGACAGCGCGATCGCTTCGGAGTAGTCCTGATCGGTGGCCCCGTCCTCGCCGAGGAGGTTGCCGAGCGGCACCGCCACGTTGTCGAGTTCGATCTGGCCGAGGGCGGCGGCACGGATGCCCATGCTCGGGTCGGCCTTGACGGTAAGCCCGGCCGATGAGGCTGCGACGATGAACAACGCCGGCTTGCCGTTCAATTGTGCTGCCACGATGAACAATTCGGCATCGGCGGCGGCCGGCACCAGCGACTTGACGCCGGAGAGGCGGTAGCCGCTGGGGGTGCGCACCGCGGTGGTCTTGAGCGCGGTGGGGTCGAACAGGGCGTGCGGCTCGGCGATCGCCACGCAGGCTTGCGGCACGTTCTCGCCGGCGAAGTCCTTGAGATAGGTGGCCTGCTGGTCGGCGCTGCCCCAGTGGGTCAGTGCCGAGGCGACGCCACCGGGAGCCAGGATCGGCAGGGCCAGACCCATATCGCCGTAGGCCAGTGCCTCTGCGACGAGTGCATTGGTCACCGTGCTGCGGTGTTCGGCGATGCCGTCGAAGTCCTCGGGCACGTTGACGGCGGTGATGCCCAGTTCAGCGGCCTTGGCGATCAGATCCGCGGGGTAGGCGGCGGCTTCGTCGGCGTCATGCGCGGCGGGGCGCAGGATCTCCGCGGCGAATTCGGAGACCGTCTCGACGATCATCTGCTGGTCTTCGTCGGGGGTCAGATCGAAGTAGTCGGCCCCGCTGGACTTCAGCCGGGTCGGTGCCTTGCCCAGGCCCTGAACCCGCTGGAATTGCCGGGTGACCGCACCTGCAGCCGAAAAGCCGTGTTTGACACCGTATTTGATACCGCGATTGAGCGAATCGCGCAGGCCGTAACGGTCCAGGAATTCCTGACCGACGATGGGCGTGATCAGCGCCAACCCGATGTCGGTCGCGGTCCGTTTGTGCTTGTGCAGCCCGACCGCGCTTTGCTGGCCGGAGCTGGAGGGACGGGAGGGGGTGCCGTTCTTGGACGGCAGGGTGTTGGTCATGTCAGCTGCCTCTGCTGGTCGGGGCGACGCATCTGACCGTATCTTACTCTAGAGTAAGGTATGGCATCTGTTACCAACTTCACACCGTCGGGGGATCAGGGTTCCGCTGCCGAAAGGCGGTCGTGCCGCTCGCGGTCTGCGCACACCACGTCTATGTGGGCCTCGGCCCACGACGTGATCCCGACCATCGGATGGTGCAGCGAAAGGCCCAGGTCAGTGAGCTCATAGGTGACCGTGACCGGCACGGTCGGGGTCACCGTCCGGGTGGGCAACCCGTCGCCTTCGAGAGATCGCAGCGGCTGGGTGAGCATCTTCCGGCTGACTCCGGCGTGGCGCCGGGACAGTGCATCGGACGCGGTTCGCCCGCGCCGCCGACTCCGGGGCGCGGGCCGTCGCCACCGAGCGTCGCCAGGATCAGCGCGACCCACTCGTCGCTGATCCGGTGGAGTAGTTGACGGCTGGGGTGGTTCGCCAGGAAGGCGTCGTATTCGAGCTTTGCTCGCTGATGCCCACCGGACGCTCGCCAATGGCTGCGTACGTGGCCGGCCTGTCCTCCGGCCGTGAGCTCAGTTGCCGGCGAGCCTGTTCAACACCGCTGCATGCAGCGGCCCGTTGGTGGCCAGCGCGCTGCCTCCGTGCGGGCCCGTGGCGCCGTCGATGCTGGTGAATGTGCCGCCGGCCTCACGGATGAGAATGTCCAGGGGAGCGATGTCCCACAGCTTCACCTCGGGCTCGCAGGCGATGTCTACCGCGCCCTCGGCGACCATGCAGTACGACCAGAAGTCGCCGTAGGCGCGCACCCGCCACACCGCGTCGGTCAGTTCGACGAAGCGGTCGCGACGGTGCTCCCACCCGGTCGTCAGATCCGAGTACGACAGGCTGGCCGACGCGAGGTCCGTGACCCCCGACACCGACAATTTCCGAGTTGCCCCGGCGAACGAGCCGAACGCGCCCTGGCCGAGTCCGGCCCACCAACGCCGCGCCAGGGCCGGCGCGCTCACCACGCCGATGGTCGGGACGCCGTCTTCGAGCAACGCGATCAACGTGCACCACACCGGGACGCCGCGGACGAAGTTCTTGGTTCCGTCGATCGGGTCGATCACCCACTGGCGGCCGGTCAATGTCGTTGTGCCCCCGAACTCTTCGCCGAACACCGTGTCTTCCGGGCGGGCCGCGGCCAGCGAGGCGCGCAGCGCTTCCTCGGCGCCTCGGTCCGCATCGGTGACGGGGGTGAGATCGGGTTTGGTCTCGATGTGCAAATCCAGGGCGCCGAAGCGATCCATGGTCAGTGCGTCGGCCTGGTCGGCCAGTTCGAGGGCCAGTGCCATGTCATCTGCGACGGAACTCATGGCTGCAGTCCTACCATGGGCCTCGTGTGGGAATTCGGCATACTCCTCTTGCTTGTCGGCGCGCTCGTGTTGCTGCTGGCGCCACGAATCATGCGGCGCCGGGGAATTCGCGGTGAACTGGCGCACGGCACGTTGCTGGTGACCGGGGTCAGCCCGCGTCCGGACGTGACGGGGGAGCAGTACGTCACGATCACCGGCGTCATCACCGGGCCGACCGTCACCGAGCACGTCGTGTACCAGCGCATGGCGGTCGATGTCGACAACTGGCCGACCATGGGCGCGCTGTTCCCGGTCGTCTACTCGCCGAGCAACCCGGACAAGTGGGCCTTCGCGGCGGACGGGCCGCCGGAGCCGCCGCACGCCTGATCAGGCGTGCGCGACCCGGAGCAGCTCGGCCACACTGGCCAGCTTCACCCGGGGGCGGCCCAGTGGTTCCCCGGCGGCGCGCTCATGCGCGTCGATCAGCTGCCAGTGCTCGCCGGTGACGAGGGCGGGCTGGTGTTCCAGCAGCCACTCGGCCAGTTCGCGGCCGTACTCGGACCCACGCTCGTCGACTCCGCCGGCCCGAAGGTCTTCCAGCAGGGTGTTGACGGTGTCCTGTGAGTCTTTCTTGTTGCTGCCGATCACGCCGGATGGTCCCCGCTTGATCCAGCCCACCACGTATTCGTTGCGGCTGCCGTCGATGCGTCCGCCGGTGTGCGGAATGGTGCCGGAGCGTTCGTCGAACGGCAGTCCCGGTGTCGGCACGCCCCGGTAGCCGACCGCCCGCACCACCAGCTCGACGGGCAACTCTTCGCGCTCGCCGGTGTCCTGGGCCACCATGCGCCCGTCCGCGTCGCGGACAAGTTCGTTGCGGCCCAGCACAATCGACTCGACACGATCCTCGCCGCGCAACTCGATGGGGGAGGTGCAGAAGCGGAATACGATGCGCCGCTTGGCTTCGCGGGGTTGCTCATCGACGTACTTGCGGAGCACCCTGATGTTCTGTTTGACGGTCTTGCCGGCCGCCTCGAGATCTTCGTCGGTGATGCCGTCGAAATCCGCCGGATCGAGGATGACGTCGACGTCGCCCAAACCCTCAAGGTCGCCGAGTTCACGGAGTTCCAGCGTGGTGAACGTCGCCTGCAACGGTCCGCGGCGCCCGATCACAACCACCTCTTCCACCCCGCGGGTGTCCAGTGAGGCCAGCGCGTGGTCGGCGATGTCGGTGTTGGCCAGGGCCTGTGGGTCGCTGACCAGGATGCGGGCCACGTCAAGGGCGACGTTGCCGTTGCCGACGACGACCGCACGTCCGCCCGCCAGATTGGGTGCCATGCCGTCGAAATGGGGATGGGCGTTGTACCAGCCGACGAAGTCGACCGCGGCCACGCTGCCGGGCAACTCTTCCCCGGGGATGTGCAGCGCCCGGTCGGATTGCGCACCGATGGCATAGACCACGGAGTCATAGCGCTGCGCCAGCTCGGCCGGGGTGATGTGCTCGCCGACCTTGATGTTGCCGAAGAACCGGAACCGGGGATCGGCCGCGGTCTTGTCGAACTGCGCGCTGATCGACTTGATCTTGGGGTGGTCCGGCGCCACTCCCGAACGCACCAACCCCCACGGGGTCGGCAGCATCTCGAGCATGTCGACTCGCACGTCGCGATCCGAGTCGGGCAAATCGGCGAACTTCAGCAGCGATGCAGCAGCAAAGAAACCCGAGGGGCCGGAGCCGACGATCGCTACGTGATATGGGCGCATACCCTGCCTTCTTACGAGCCGGAAAAGCCGTTACTACCCGGCCCTTGGCGTGCTGGACCGGGTACCACCCGATGCTAAACACAGATCGTCTGCGCTGCCGCGAGTCGGAGAGAACTGCCGCCGAAATGCCGCCGGGTACCCTGAACATTCGTGGATCCAGACCGCCAAGCCGCCGTAGCCGCACTCGACACCACCCTCACCACCGTGGAGCGGGTGCTCGACATCGATGGCCTGCGCCAGCGGATCGACATGCTCGAGCAGCAGGCCTCCGACCCGAAGCTCTGGGACGACCAGTCCCGGGCGCAGAAAGTCACCAGTGAGCTCTCGCATACGCAGAGTGAACTGCGCCGGGTGCAGGAGTTGCGTCAGCGCGTCGATGACCTGCCGGTGCTGTTCGAACTCGCGGCCGAGGAGGGCGGTGAGGACGAGCTGGCCGAGGCCGATGCCGAGCTCGCCAAGCTTCGCGAGGAGATCGAGACCCTCGAGGTCCGCACCCTGCTGTCGGGTGAGTACGACGAGCGCGAGGCCGTCGTCACGATCCGTTCCGGCGCCGGTGGCGTCGACGCCGCGGACTGGGCCGAGATGCTGATGCGGATGTACATCCGGTGGGCCGAGAAGCACGACTACCCGGTCGAGGTGTTCGACACGTCCTACGCCGAGGAAGCCGGGATCAAGAGCACGACCTTCGCCGTGCACGCCCCGTTCGCCTACGGCACCCTCTCGGTCGAGCAGGGCACCCACCGGCTGGTACGCATCAGCCCGTTCGACAACCAGAGCCGCCGGCAGACGTCGTTCGCCGATGTCGAGGTGCTCCCGGTGGTGGAAACCACCGACCACATCGAGATCCCCGAAGGGGACCTGCGCGTCGACGTGTACCGCTCCAGTGGTCCCGGCGGGCAGTCGGTGAACACCACCGACTCCGCCGTGCGCCTCACCCATATCCCCACCGGGATCGTGGTGACCTGCCAGAACGAGAAGTCGCAGCTGCAGAACAAGGTCGCGGCGATGCGGGTTCTGCAGGCCCGGCTCCTGGAACGCAAGCGTCTGGAGGAGCGCGCCGAAATGGATGCGCTCAAGGGCGACGGTGGCAGTTCGTGGGGCAACCAGATGCGGTCCTACGTGTTGCACCCCTATCAGATGGTGAAGGACCTGCGCACCGAGTACGAGGTCGGCAACCCGGCCACGGTGCTGGACGGAGACATCGACGGATTCCTGGAAGCGGGGATCAGATGGCGCAACCGGAAAGATGACGACGACTAATACGCTGCTGACCCTGTCCCTCGCCGACCGCTGGCACGATTTCTGGCACGGCGAGATCGGTGTCTGGATCCTGACCACCGGGCTGCGGATCGCGCTGCTGCTCATCGGTGGCCTGCTCGCTGCGCGCTTCATCAACTGGGCCGCGCAACGGGTGGTGCGCCGGATCGACGCCGAGTATCAGGAAAGCGATGCGCTGGTGCGCTCGGAGAGCGCCAAGCACCGGCAGGCGGTCGCCTCGGTGATCTCGTGGGTGTCGGTGGCGTTTGTGTTCGTCATCGTGCTCGTCGAAGTCACCGATGCCCTCGCGGTACCGATCGCCTCCCTGGTCGCCCCGGCGGCGGTGCTCGGTGCCGCGCTCGGTTTCGGTGCGCAGCGCATCGTGCAGGACCTGCTCGCCGGTTTCTTCATCATCACCGAGAAGCAATACGGCTTCGGTGACCTGGTCAGGCTGACGATCGCGGCCGCCAATGAGGCCGAGGGCACGGTCGAGGACGTCACGCTGCGGGTCACGAAGCTGCGGTCATCCGAAGGCGAGATGTACACCGTGCCCAACGGGCAGATCGTCAAGGCGCTGAACCTGTCCAAAGACTGGGCACGCGCGGTCATCGACATCCCGGTACCGGTGAGCGTCGACCTCAACCTGGTCAACGACGTGCTCAACGACGTCGCGGAGAAGGCCACCGAAGATCGTGAGCTGTCCAGGCTGCTGCTCGACAAGCCGCAGCTGATGGGCGTCGAGAGCATCGGGGTCGACACAGTCAACTTGCGGATGGTCGCGCGCACCCTGCCCGGCAAACAATTCGACGTGGGCAGACGGCTGCGGGTGCGGGTGGTGCGTGCACTGCGCCGGGCCGGCGTGGTGACATCGTCAGAAGCGTCGGTCGCGGCCGCGGGGGACTTCATGAATCAGGCCGCGGTCGCCGAGACGGTCACACCAGCGGCATCGGCCCAGGAGCCGAAGAAGTGAAACTGGACTTCACGCGGGTGGCCGAGGCCGTGACCAGGTTCTGGCACAGCCGTGTCGGTCGGATTCGCACCTCGACGGTCGTGCTGATCGTCGTGTTCATCGCGCTGTCGTGGGTGCAGCAGGAGTACCGGCCCAAGCCGGCCGCGCCGCAGTCGCCTGAAACCCAGGTGGTGCCGCCCGGGTTCGTGCCCGACCCGGACTACACCTGGGTGCCGCGCACCAAGCTGCAGACTCCCCGCACGACGACGCCGACGGTGACGCCGGAGACCACCGAGACCACCGTCCCGACGACCACGACGCCGACCGAGACCCCGGAGACCACCGAGACCACCACGCCCGGCGCGCCGACGAGTCCCACCACGCCGCCGCCGCCGGGGGCTCCGAGGACGACGGTGATCGACCCGGACGGTCCTGGACTGATTCCGCCGATCACGTTGCCGGTGTTCCCAGGGCCCGCCCCGAGCCCTACGGTCGAGCAGCAGCAACCGGGCCTGGAGCCGGTGGCACCGACATTGCCGCGATAGCCTGACCTGCCGGATGCTGTCGCCCCGCTACACTGGCGTGCCGTGATGATCACCCTCGACCACGTGACGAAGCACTACAAGTCTTCGGCGCGCCCAGCGCTCGATGACGTCTCGTTGAAAATCGACAAGGGTGAGTTCGTTTTCCTGATCGGCCCGTCGGGTTCGGGCAAGTCGACGTTCATGCGGCTGCTGCTGGCGGCCGAGACGCCTACCTCGGGTGACATCCGAGTGTCCAAGTTCCACGTCAACAAGCTGCCCGGGCGGCACGTCCCGAGCCTGCGTCAGGTCATCGGCTGTGTGTTCCAGGACTTCCGCCTGCTGCAGCAGAAGACCGTGTTCGAGAACGTGGCGTTCGCGCTTGAGGTGATCGGCAAGCGCGGCGAGGTGATCAACCGGGTGGTCCCGGACGTGCTGGAGATGGTCGGCCTGTCCGGGAAGGCCAACCGGTTGCCGAGCGAACTGTCCGGTGGCGAGCAGCAGCGCGTCGCCATCGCGCGGGCCTTCGTCAACCGCCCTCTGGTTCTGATCGCCGACGAGCCCACCGGAAACTTGGATCCTGAGACCAGCAAGGACATCATGGATCTGCTGGAACGGATCAATCGCACCGGCACCACGGTGCTGATGGCCACCCATGACCATCACATCGTCGACTCCATGCGTCAGCGGGTCGTCGAACTCGAACTCGGCCGGCTGATCCGTGATGAGCAGCGCGGCGTCTACGGAATGGATCGCTAAGTGCGCTTCGGCTTTCTTGTCAATGAAGTTCTGACCGGGCTTCGTCGCAACGTCACGATGACGGTGGCGATGATCCTGACCACCGCAATCTCGATCGGGCTGTTCGGTGGCGGTCTGTTGGTGGTGCGCCTGGCCGACCAGTCCCGTGACATCTACCTGGACCGGGTCGAGAGCCAGGTGTTCCTGACCGACGACATCTCGGCCAACGACCCCAACTGCGACGCCGAAGCATGCAAGGCGCTGTACCGCATGATCGACGACCGCGACGATGTGCGCTCGCTGAGTTTCCTCAATCGCGAGCAGGCCTACGACGACGCGATCAAGAAGTTCCCGCAGTACAAGGATGTCGCGGGCAAGGACGCGTTCCCGGCGTCGTTCATCGTCAAGCTCAACGACCCCGAGCAGCACGAGGCGTTCGACAAGGCGATGCAGGGCCAGCCCGGTGTGCTCAACGTGCTCAACCAGAAGGACCTGATCGACCGCTTGTTCGCGGTGCTCGACGGTCTCAGTAGCGTCGCGTTCGCGGTGGCGCTGGTGCAGGCGGTCGGTGCGGTGCTGCTGATCGCCAACATGGTCCAGGTGGCCGCCTACACGCGGCGCACCGAGATCGGCATCATGCGTCTGGTCGGTGCAACCCGCTGGTACACCCAGCTGCCGTTCCTGGTGGAGGCGATGATCGCCGCCCTGATCGGTGTGGTG
Source organism: Mycobacterium sp. NPDC004974 (assembly GCF_053600815.1). Taxonomy (NCBI): domain Bacteria; kingdom Bacillati; phylum Actinomycetota; class Actinomycetes; order Mycobacteriales; family Mycobacteriaceae; genus Mycobacterium; species Mycobacterium sp. NPDC004974. Next base: position 10,040 of record NZ_JBSGAQ010000019.1, read on the forward strand.
ATCGCGATCGTGGGGCTGATCGTGGTGCGCGCGGTGTTCCTGGAGAAGGCGCTCGACCAGTTTTATCAGTCGAATCTCATCGCCCGGGTCGACTACGCTGACGTGCTCTACTTCAGCGCACCGTGGATGCTGTTCCTCGGCCTGGCGATGTCCGGAATCACCGCCTACGTGACGCTGCGGCTCTACATACGAAGGTAGTCGTGAACTAGTGGCGACCAAGAAGTCCAGCCCCGCCGGCAATAAGCAGATTGTGGCCAGCAATCGCAAGGCGCGGCACAACTACATGATTCTCGATACCTATGAGGCGGGCATCGCTCTCATGGGCACCGAGGTCAAGAGCCTGCGCGAAGGCCAGGCATCACTGGCCGACGCGTTCGCGACCGTCGACGACGGCGAGATCTGGCTGCGCAACGTGCACATCGCCGAGTACCACCACGGCACCTGGACCAATCACGCGCCGCGGCGCAACCGCAAGCTGCTGTTGCACCGCAGGGAGATCGACAACCTGATCGGCAAGATCCGCGACGGCAACCTCACGCTGGTGCCGTTGTCGATGTACTTCTCCGACGGCAAGGTCAAGGTCGAACTGGCGCTGGCCCGCGGCAAGCAGGCCCACGACAAACGCCAGGACCTGGCCAAGCGCGACGCCGACCGGGAGATCACCCGCGAGTTGGGCCGCCGCGCCAAGGGCATGTCCTAGTTAGCGGCACCGCGGGCTTGCCTCGCCCTCGCCCGACTACGGGCTGGTCTCGTCAGTCCGCTGGCGAGGATGGTTGAGGATCTTCCAGTGGCGTGTAGATGACGATCTGAAACTCAGGCTGATCCGCTGGCCGCAGTTGGTGGTGTTCGTAGCTGACGGTGCCCAACTCCGGGTGGTGGAAGATGCGCTCGCGAGATTCGAAGCCACGGATATCGTGTCGTTCCCAACCGGCGCGGAACTCGGAACTGGCGTCCGCCAGCCGGGCGATCAGATCGACGAGCGCGGGATCGCCCATGCGCGAACCGATTCCGGCGCGGAACTCGGCCAGAAAGCGCTGACTGGTGACCTGCCAGTCATCGAGCAGGACACGGACGGAGGGGTCGGTGAAGACGACCCACAGCAGGTTGCGCTCGGTGGCCGGCTTTGTCGCCACGTTCGGGTAGAGCCGCTCGTAAGCGGCGTTCCAGCCCGCGATACCCCACTCCGGGGTCAGGGCATAGGCGGGGTTTTCGCCGATCGCGTCGAGTAACCGTTGCACGTGGGACGGCACCGTCGTCACCTCGTCGGCGGTCGGTGCGGGCACCGGCGCGAACCCGGCCAGGCCGAGAACGTAACGGTGCTCGGCCACCGTGAGGCGCAGTGCGCGACTGACTGCGTCGAGCACCTGGCGCGAGGGGTTGATATCGCGGCCCTGTTCCAGCCACGTGTACCAGGTGACGCTCACGCCGGACAGGTATGCCACCTCCTCGCGGCGCAATCCGACCGTTCGTCCTCTCCCGCCGGCGGGCAGACCGAAGTCGACGCGGATCAGGCGTTCGCGGCTCGACCGCAGGAAGGCGCCGAGCTCGGCTCGTCGGTCGGGGTCGGTGGGCATCGTCCAAGACTAGTACTGCCACTACTAGTATTGAAGCCGTCTTCCCAGGGTGCGGCCCAGAACCGACAGTGGAACCATGATCCCGCTGCGTTCCCGCACTGTCACCCACGGCCGCAACATGGCCGGCGCCCGCGCCCTCCTGCGTGCCGCCGGAGTCGCCCGCGAGGACTTCGGCAAGCCGATCGTCGCGGTGGCGAACAGCTTCACCGAGTTCGTGCCCGGGCACACGCACCTGCAGCCGGTCGGGCGGATCGTCTCCGCGGCCATCCAGCAGGCCGGGGGAATCCCGCGCGAGTTCAACACCATCGCCGTCGATGACGGCATCGCCATGGGGCACTCCGGGATGCTGTATTCGCTGCCGTCGCGCGATCTCATCGCCGACTCGGTGGAGTACATGGTCGAAGCGCACCGTGCCGACGCGCTGGTGTGTATCTCGAACTGCGACAAGATCACTCCGGGCATGCTCATGGCCGCACTGCGGCTGAACATCCCGACGGTGTTCGTCTCCGGTGGCCCGATGGAGGGTGGCCGCGCGACGCTGGTGGACGGCCGGGTCCGTACCGGGTTGCACCTGATCGATCCCATGGCCGGCGCCGCCGATCCGACGATCTCGGACGAGGACCTGGCCCGGATCGAGGAGGCGGCCTGCCCGACATGCGGATCGTGCTCGGGCATGTTCACCGCCAACTCGATGAACTGTCTGGTTGAGGCGCTGGGCCTGGCCTTGCCGGGCAACGGCACGGTGTTGGCCACCCATACGGCCCGGCGCGCGTTGTACGAGAAGGCCGGTGCCGCCGTCATCGACCTGACGACCCGCTACTACGGCGAGGGTGACGTCTCGGTCCTGCCGCGTGCCATCGCGTCGCGGTCGGCTTTCGAGAACGCCATGGCGATGGATGTCGCGATGGGCGGGTCCACCAACACCGTGCTCCATCTGATGGCCGCGGCGTATGAAGCCGAGCTGGATTTCGCGATCACCGAGATCGACGAGATATCTCGCCGGGTCCCGTGTCTGTGCAAGGTCGCTCCCAACGGCGCGTACCTGATGGAGGATGTGCACCGGGCCGGCGGCATTCCCGCGATCCTGGGCGAGTTGCACCGCGCCGGGCTGTTGGCCAAGGACGTGCAGTCGATTCACGCCAAGACGCTGGATGATTGGCTCGATGTATGGGACATCCGCGGGCTCAACGCCTCCGCGGAGGCCCTTGAGCTGTTTCACGCCGCACCGGGTGGACACCGCAGTGCCACCGCGTTCTCACAATCCGAACGGTGGGAGAGCCTGGACGCCGATGCCGAGCACGGGTGCATTCGTGATGTCGCCCATGCCTATTCACCTGATGGCGGCCTGGCGATCCTGACCGGCAACCTTGCCCCCAACGGGGGAGTGGTCAAGACGGCGGGTGTCGACGCCGGCGTGCTGATCTTCGACGGTCCCGCGGTCGTCGTCGAGTCCCAGGAGGAAGCGGTCGACGCCATCCTCGGGGGCAGAGTGACCGCGGGCGACGTGATGGTGGTCCGCTACGAAGGTCCCCGGGGTGGGCCGGGGATGCAGGAAATGCTCTATCCGACTTCGTTTCTGAAGGGAAGGGGGCTGGGCAAGGTGTGCGCGCTCATCACCGATGGCCGGTTCTCGGGAGGTAGCTCGGGACTGTCGATCGGGCACATTTCGCCGGAAGCCGCAGCGGGCGGTCCCATCGCCCTGGTCCACGACGGTGACCGCATCCTGATCGACATTCCTTCGCGCACCTTGACTTTGGATGTGCCCGACGACGAACTCGCGCGTCGACGCGTCGAGCTGGAGGCGTCCGGTGGTTACCGGCCGCGCGATCGTGATCGCCCCGTCTCGGCGGCGCTGCGCGCCTACGCACTGTTGGCGACGTCCGCGGATCGGGGCGCGGTCCGGGATGTAGCGGAGGCCGGCGCCCACGAGCGACACGAGAATGCCGCGGAATAATGGCTTGGCGTTGGCCGTTGGGCGTGACGTACCATTGATTGTCCTGCCGAGATTCGGCAGGGATGCGAGGGGCTGATCGGTTTCGACTTCGCGCATCGAATCAAGGGAAGCGTGCCGGTGCAGGCAAGAGACCACCGTAAGCGTCGTTGCAACCAATTAAGCGCCGATTCCAATCAGCGCGACTACGCACTCGCTGCCTAAGCGACTGCGTGTCTGTCAGACCGGGAGCGCCCTCGGCCCGGACCCTGGCATCAGCTAGAGGGACCCACCCACGGGTTCGGTCGCGGGATCCGTGGGGACATCAAACAGCGACTGGGATCGTCATCTCGGCTTGTTCGCGTGACTGAGAGATCCGAGTAGAGGCAAAGCGAACTGCGCACGGAGAAGCCTCGAGGAAGTGCCGTAGGACCCGGGTTCAATTCCCGGCAGCTCCACCGAGAAGATGCAGGCCAGGGATCTAATCCCTGGCCTGTTTTCTTTGTTGTCACCATGTCGTCGACGCGGAGCCTCCGCGAGTCCGCCCGGCAAGGATGTTCATTCATCCTGGATACGGGTTAGGTTGAGGAATGTTCTCTTGCCGCATACATTGCCCTCAGGCGGGCAGTGCGCGGTCAGGTGGTCGCTGGGTCGGGCTTGGCGCTGCTGCACTTCTCACCTCTGGTATCCCACTCGTAGGACTCGCCGCGCCGCCGATAGCGGCTGCCGCCGACTGTGCTGACGCCGAGGTGGTCTTCGCGCGCGGCACCGATGAGCCGGCCGGTATGGGCCGGGTCGGCGATGCCTTCGTCGATTCGCTGCGTAAGCAGGCCGCCGGCATGAACATCACCTCCTATGGGGTGAACTACAAGGCCAGCAAGCTGCAGCTGCACGGCGGTGACGGCGCCAAGGACGCGATTTCCCACATCAAGTCCACGCTGTCCTCGTGCCCCGACACCAAGATCGTCCTAGGCGGCTATTCGCAGGGTGCGAGCGTGATCAACATCGTGGCCGGCAACCCGCTGGGTGGCATCACCTGGGGCGATTCGCTCCCGCCTCAATACGCGGACAACGTCGCGGCGATCACCACCTTCGGTGACGTGGGCACCCGCACCAAGCAATCGATATCAACCCAGAGCGCACTGTTCGGGTCCAAGGCGATCGACCTGTGTAACCCCATGGATCCGATCTGTCACGAGGGCCAGGGCAACGAATGGAGTGGACACACCGAGGGCTACGTCCCCGTGTACACCACCCAGGCGGCGGCCTTCGCCGCCTCCAAGCTGCTGGCCGGCTCGGGTCAGACGGTGCCCGGGTACGGGCCGGCACTGCCGGATTACGGGTACGGACCGGAGACGCCGGGCTCCAGCCAGTACCCGGGCTACGGGTCGGCGCCGGGGTATGACCCCAACACCTCCGTGCACGGCCCGCAACCGGGGTACAGCCCGGAGACGCCAGGGTACGGCGGCCTGCAACCGCCGGGGTCTGGTCCGTCGACACCAGCGCCCGCCTCCCCGTCCACCGGAATCGGTTGGGTCTGAGCGGGCTGTTTCAGCTCGCAGTCTGCGACGGCAGGGAGATCGCGATCTCGGTGCCGCGGGTGTCGTGAACGTCCAGTACGCCGCCGAGGGCCAACACCTTGGCGCGAATCGACGCAAAGCCGATGTGACCGGTTTCGACGCTCAGCGCGAGGCGCTCCGATTGAATGCCGACGCCGTCGTCGGCGACGGACAAGGTGGCTCGCCCGGCGGACCACTGCAGGGTGAACCACAGGTTGTCGGCCTTGGCATGCTTGATCGCATTCGTCGAAAACTCGCGCGCGGCACTGTAGAGCAGGTGATCAGCGTCGGTTCGCAAATCATCGGGCCAGCCCTCGAAGTCCACATGGACGGCAAGGTTGGTGCGCGCCGCGATGCCGTCGGCCAGTGAGGTGATCGCGGCCCTGAGCCCGGCTCGTGCCAGTACCTCGGGGTGCAGTTCACGGACCACGTCGCGAAGCAGCCGGGAGCACTCGCCGAGCGCCAGATCAACGCGGTCCATCGATTCCGCGGATCCCTCTCGCACCTCTTCCATCTCCCGGCGTGATGCCAGGACGTACTGCAGCGCTCCATCGTGCAGTCTTTCGGACAGGGTTTGTCTTTCGCGCTTTTCGAGGGTGACGATCTCTTCGAGCAGTTGGCTACGTTCTTGGGCCAACCGGGCGATCGTTCGCTCTTTCGATTGCTGGATCCACGACAGCGCGACCGACCCCGCGGCCAACCCGAACAACACTCCTGTTGTCGTGAGGATCGAACCCCATGGTTCGTTTCCGTTGGCGGCCTGGTTTACCCAGAGCACGACGACGTATGCGGCGACCGTGGGCACGGCGATCACCGCACTCACGAAGGGATCAAGCTGAGCCGCCGCGATCAGGGGGATCAGAAACAGTCCGTAGTGGAGCACATCGGAGGTCCAGGTACTCGGCGAGCTGAGGCCTGATTCCACCGAAAGTGCCGACACCACAGCGACATCCGCGCACAACATGAGCAGCGCAACCGAACGTCGGGCCTCGATCCCGGCATGATTGGACGGCCGCATCGCCCAGAAACTCCAACAGGCGATCGTTGCTATGTAGCCGATCCAGAGCAGTCCGTAGGGCCAGCGATAGGTTTCGGGCGGTTGCAGGAACAACGCGAAGAAGATGAACGCCACCAAAAGAACCCGCAGAGCGAATTGCAGCAGCAGCCCGCGAAAAGCTGCGCCCTGGGAGTACTGCCACAAAGTCGTTGCCGCCGCGCGCCTGACCATTCTCTACTCCCGCCAACCGCAGGGTTCGGCAGGAGTATAGGGCGATTCGATCGTGTCCTGAGGCGGGTTAATGAACTTTCCCACCTCGCCTGCGATCATGGATAACGGTCCCTGCGACGAAACGGGGGAGTTGATCGAAGTGTTGTCTGCACAGCGCGAGTTTTCGGCGTACGGCCCGTCGCACTGGGTCGTGCTGGCGGTGTTCGCAACGGGCGCCGTGCTTCTGGTGGCGATCGGCCGTCAGCAGACCGAATCGCGGGCTCGCATTCTGAGCCGCCTCCTGGCGGTCCTTCTCATCGCCGCATTCGTCGTGGCGCTGGCCTACAAGCTGGTCGAGCCCACCATCGACACCTCGGTGCCGCTGCAGTTGTGTGACCTCGCGGAACTCGCGGCGGCGTATGCCTTGTGGTCGCAACGGCATTGGGCCTTCGTCCTCACCTATTACTGGGGCCTCGTCCTGAGCTCGCAGGCGTTGATCACCCCGGATATCGGTACGCCGAAGGAGGGCGCCCCCGACTTTCCCCACCACCTCTTCGTCACGTTCTTCACGCTTCACGTGCTCGTCGTGTTGGCAGCCATCTATCTCACGTGGGGGAGAGGGATGCGTCCGCGCTGGCGGGACTACCGATTCGCGGTCATCGCGACCTTGGCATGGGCGGCATTCACTCTCGTGTTCAACGCGGTCACGGGAGCCAACTACGGCTATCTCAACCGGAAACCTCCCACCGCGTCGCTGCTGGACGTGTTGGGCCCGTGGCCGGTGTATCTGCTGGCCGAGGTCGCGATAGTCCTCGTCGTGTGGGCGCTGATGACCTGGCCGTGGGAGCGGGCGCGGCAACGCGCGACGACGGCCGCGCCCCAGCTGTGAAATTGCTGTCAGTTGACGCGCAAAGTAATTATTGACACCAACACTTTGACGGGCTAGGTATATTACGCGCGTTTGCGAATGTGTATCGCTTGCGACCTGTCCCACCCGGGCGACAGTGGCCTGATCGAAGGGGCGGGTTGTGCAGACCAGAGCATCACGTACACGCGCGGGATTTCGCACCCGGGAGCACACGCGATGAGCAGCCACAGCAACGGCGCGCAGAACGGATCGGGCATCGCCCGGGTCATCCGCGTGCTGGCGGTGCCCATCGTGCTCGGCTGGGTCGCGCTGACCATCCTGACGAACACTCTCATCCCACCGCTTGAGAAGGTCGGCGAGGAGAACACCGTCGGGCTCAGCGCCAAAGACGCGCCGGCGATGATCGCCATGCGAAAGATCGGCAGCGACTTCCAGGAGTTCGATTCCGACAGCAACGCCATGGTGGTGCTCGAGGGTGAGCAGCCCCTGGGCGACGACGCCCACCGTTACTACGACGGCGTCGTCGACCAGCTCGAGGCCGACACCGCCCATGTGCAGCATGTGGCCGATTTCTGGGGCGACCCCCTGACGGCGTCGGGTGCGCAGAGCAACGACGGCAAGTCGGCCTATGTCCAGGTCTATCTACGCGGCAACCAGGGCGAGACGCTGGCCAACGAGTCGGTGGCCGCGGTGCGCGAGATCGTCAACCAGTCGTCGCCTCCGCCGGGCATCAAGGTGTACGTGACCGGCGGCGCGCCGCTGATCAACGACCAACACCATGCCGGTGACAAGAGCATCGCCAAGGTCACCACCATCACGCTCGTGGTGATCGCCGTGATGCTTGTGCTCGTCTTCAGGTCTGTCGCCACCATGATCCTGGTTCTGCTGATGGTGTTCATGGAACTCGGCGCTGCCCGCGGCATCGTGGCGTTCCTGGCCCACACCGGGGTGATCGGGCTGTCGACCTTCGCGGTGAACCTCCTGACTCTGATGGTGATCGCGGCGGGAACCGACTATGCGATCTTCGCCATCGGCCGCTACCAAGAGGCCCGCGGCGCCGGTGAGGACCGGGAAACCGCGTACTACACGATGTTCCGCGGTACGTCTCACGTTGTCCTGGGGTCCGGCATGACCATTGCCGGCGCCATGTTGTGTCTGAGTTTCACCCGCCTGCCGTACTTCCAGACCATGGGTGTTCCGTGTGCGGTCGGCACGTTCGTCGCAGTGGTCGCCGCGCTGACGATGGGCCCGGCGATCATTGTGATCGGAAGCCGGTTCGGGCGATTCGAGCCCAAGCGCAGCATCCGGTCGCGGGGCTGGCGTCGCGTCGGCGTCGCCGTGGTGCGGTGGCCCGGCCCGATCCTGGCCGCGACGCTGGGCCTGGCACTCATCGGTCTGCTCACGCTGCCGGGCTACAAGACCAATTACGACGCCCGCAAATACCTGCCCTCCGATCTGCCGGCCAATGTCGGATACGCCGCCGCCGAAAGGCATTTCAGCGCCGCCCGGATGAACCCCGAACTGCTGATGATCGAGACCGACCACGATTTGCGAAACCCCGCAGACTTCCTGGTCATCGACAAGATCGCCAAGGGCATCGTCCGGGTGCCCGGCGTCTCCCGGGTGCAGGCGATCACCCGGCCCAACGGCCGCCCGATCGAGCACACGAGCATCCCGTTCCTGCTCAGCCGGCAGGGCACGACCAACACGATGAACCGGAAGTACCAGCAGGACCGCATGGACGACATGCTGGTTCAGGCCGATGAGATGCAGAAGACCATCGACACGATGGAGGAGATGTCGCGCCTGACCCAGCAGATGGCCGACACCACGCACTCGATGGTGACGAAGATGAAGACGATGACCATCGATGTCGCCGAATTGCGGGACAACATCGCGGATTTCGACGATTGGTTGCGTCCCCTGCGCAACTACCTCTACTGGGAGCCGCACTGCTCCAACATCCCGCTGTGCTGGTCGATCCGGTCGATGTTCGACACCCTTGACGGCGTCGACACCATGACCGATGACATTCAGAAACTGCTGCCCGACATGGAGCGGCTGGACACGTTGATGCCGCAGTTGGTCGCATTGATGCCCCCGCAGATCGAGACCATGAAGTCCATGAAGACGATGATGCTGACACAGCGGTCGACGCAGGCCGGCCAACAGGATCAGATGGCCGCCCTGCAGGAGAACTCGACCGCGATGGGCAAGGCCTTCGACGAGGCCCGCAATGACGACACGTTCTATCTTCCGCCGGAAGCCTTCGACAACAAGGACTTCAAGCGTGGCATGAAGAACTTCATCTCGCCCGACGGAAAGTCGGTGCGGTTCATCATCAGTCACGAGGGTGATCCTGCGACGCCGGAGGGCGTCAGCCATGTGGACCCGATCAAGCTGGCGGCCAAGGAAGCGCTCAAGGGCACGCCGCTGGAAGGTTCCAAGATCTACCTGGCCGGCACCGCGGCCACCTACAAGGACATGAAGGACGGATCGTTCTATGACCTGCTGATCGCCGGAATCGCCGCGGTATCACTGATTTTCATCATCATGCTGCTCATCACGCGCAGTGTGGTCGCGGCGGCGGTGATCGTCGGTACGGTGCTGCTGTCCCTCGGCGCTTCATTCGGATTGTCCGTGCTGGTCTGGCAGCACCTGCTCGGGCTGGAACTGCACTGGATGGTGCTGGCGATGTCGGTCATCCTGTTGCTGGCGGTCGGTTCCGACTACAACCTGCTGCTGGTGTCGCGGTTCAAGGAGGAACTCCCCGGTGGCCTGAAGACCGGCATCATCCGGGCGATGGCGGGAACCGGTTCGGTGGTGACCTCCGCGGGTCTCGTATTCGCCTTCACCATGGCGTCGTTCGCATTCAGCGATCTCAAGGTCATGGCACAGGTCGGCACCACCATCGCACTCGGCCTGCTGTTCGACACCCTCATCGTGCGGTCGTTCATGACCCCGGCGATCGCTGCGATGCTGGGCCGGTGGTTCTGGTGGCCGCAGGTCATTCAGTCGGCGGCGTCCAAGCGGCGCCTGGCTGAGTTGCGGCACGACAACACATACAAAGCGTCTGCACAGCCCTGACTTAATAAGCGGGCCTAACGTAATTGATGGAAGTCGGAAACGACCGCTTCCGCTGACTCTGGACCGACGGGGCGATCCACAGTCTGGGTTCCGCAAGTCAGAGGGGTTTGGAAGATGTTGAAGTCCATCGCCATCAGCGCCGCAGCGGCCGGCGCACTGGGCCTGGCTGTCCTCGGTATCGGCTCAGGTGTCGCCAATGCTGCCCCCGCACCGGTGGCCGGATCGGGAGTCGGCTGGGCTGAGCACCCGGGGTGGGGTTACGGCCCCGGCCCGTGGGGCCCGCCTCCGCCGCCTCCCGCGTATGGAGCCGGTTGGGGTTACGGCGGCTATGGCCCGCCGTCCGTATGCGCCACGGGGCCGTTCCGGCTGGTGCAGGTCTGTAGCTGATCCGCAAAACGAAACTGCCCATGTGCGAGCCGAAAACTCTCGCACATGGGCAGTTTCGCTTAGTTACTTCTTGTTGCCCCCAGGCCGCGGGGGTGGCGGCGGCTTGGCCTTGGTCGTCGGCTCGAATTTGCCGCCCTTTTTCGGATCGAATGTTCCAGCCATGGTGATCCCTCTCGCTCGTTTCGATAGATCCACCAATGCCCACCGTAGCCACGATCGCAAGGCCAGGCGTGGCGAACGGCGATGAACAGCTGAGAGTTCCGTGTGAACCACGCAGGTGCCACCGGCTTTCACGGCGGATCGGCGCGACGAGGCGGCGAGAATCACGACGAGCCGAATGCAGCCGGCCATGCCGGGTCACCGTGGCGACGCGTGGCAAGGCGACACGCCGGGTCTGTTGCGACACGGTCACGGGACGGTACCTATCAGTGCATCACTGGTCACATCGGCAACATTGATCACTAACGTCACATCAGCCAACTGTGACGTCATGTCGACGTCCCTGCATTGGGAAGGTGTGACATGTCGCGACGTCCTCGAGGTGCTTCGACGATGGCAGCGGCGGCCGCAATCGGACTCGTCGTCGCCGTCGGCGTAGCGCCCTCGGCATCGGCTGAACCCTGTGAAGGCGCTGCTGCGGCCGCGCAACCCCTCCCGAACCAGGCCTTCCAGATCCCCAAGCCCTCCAGGCTCGCTCCGCTCAACCGTCCGATCGGGCACATGCCGGCCGGGGCCAACGATCGGGCTCCGTTGCCAAAGCTCGGGCAGTTGCCGTTGGCCCTCCTCAAGGCGCTGATGCCGAACACGGGGCAGGTCAGGCAGAAGGCGGCGGTCGTCCCGGCACCCAATCCCGGCGGTGCTCAGCCTGTCCCGAACGCGGCTCAGCCGGCTCCGGTCCCGGCGGCGCCCCAGCCCGCCGCGGCTCCCGCAGCACAGCCGGCGCCGGGGGCGCCTCCCGGAACGTCGATCGTCGGGTGGGTGACGGGTCCCGACAGCCCCAACCAGACGATCAAGCGCTTCGCCATCACGGGTACCGACCTCGGAATCATGTGGGACAACGGCGATCCGGTGAACCGCCAGGTACTGATGGCCTTCGGCGATACCAACGGATACTGCGGCATTCCCGGCAAGCAGTGGCGCTACAACGCGCTGTTCCGCAGCCAGGACGGTTCGCTGGCTCAGACCGTCGCTGTGCCCGACGGGGTGGTCGCCAACAAATACTCGGGTTCGCCGGTGTGGCGGCAGGGCATCTCCAAGCAGATCATCAACAGCATCGGCCGGGCGCCGGAGGAGACCGGGATCATCCCGACAGCGGGGATTGCCGTCGGGCGCAACCAGTATCTGAACTTCATGTCGATCCGGAACTGGGACAGCCCGGGAGCGTGGTCGACCAACTTCTCGGCGATCGCGATGTCGCCGGACAACGGTGAGAACTGGGGTGTCTACCCGGGGACCATCCGTCCGCCCGGCGGAGGTAACGAGAACTTCCAGATGGGCGCGTTCCTCAAGCCTGGCCCTGGTGATCCCTACATCTACACGTTCGGCACGCCGAACGGGCGCGGCGGTTCGGCCTATATCGCGCGGGTGTCGCCGGCCTTCATCCCGGACCTCACGAAGTACGAGTACTTCAACGCCGACAACAATGCCTGGGTGCCGGGCAATCCGGCGGCGGCAACACCGGTGATCCCGGGTCCGGTGAGCGAGATGTCCGCGCAGTACAACACGTATCTCAAGCAGTACCTCGTCATGTACGGCAACGGGATGAACGATGTGGTGATGCGTACCGCGCCTGCCCCGCAGGGGCCGTGGGGACCTGAGCAGTTGATCGCGCCCTCATCACAGATCCCGGGCGGTATCTACGCGCCGTACCTGCATCCGTGGTCGACGGGCAAGGAACTGTATTACAACCTGTCGCTGTGGTCGGCCTACAACGTCATGCTGATGAAGACCGTGCTGCCGTGACCCGACCATTGACGTGCCCCAGCGGAGCCAACATCGCGTCGAGGCCGTATTCGAACACCGCGTCGTAGTCGGTGGGGGACTGCAGGGCCGCGACGAGCGCCTGATCGGGCCAGTCGGCGGTCCACAGGGACGGGTCCTCCTCCTCGTGCGCAGGGCCCCGCACCGCCGAGAACAGCATCACCGCAGAGGCGGTCACGTGCACCTGCACGGCCCGTAATACCAGTGCGGCGTGGGTTCCGGTGACGCCGGCCTCGGCCAGCTCGGCGGCGAGTTTCTGCTGGACCGGCAGGAACAACGTCGGTGTCCGGTCTCGCTCGTGGGCGATCGCCAGCAGATGCTGGCGGCGGATCAGCAGGCTGCGCTGGTTGCGGGCAAGCGCGGCGATCCGATTCACCGGATCTTCGCCCTCCATGGGCAGTCCGGCCATCTCAGCGACCAGGCGGTCGACCAGGCTGTCGAAGAGCGCGTCGCGGCCCCCGACATGCCAGTAGATCGAGGTCACGGCGACGCCGATCCGCTCGGCGAGCCCGCGCATCGAGAACGCCTCCACCCCATCGGATTCGATGAGACTTGCGGCCGCGTCGAGGATGACCTCGGCGTCGATCGGCTTAGCCTTCGGGCTCATCGGCCGGCTTCCGCCTGACAGATGCGTTCGGGCTCGGGCAGGTCCAGGTAGCGCTCGAGATTGCGGTGCATGTTGATGATTCTCCGCTCCTCTGCCGACAGCACCAGATGGGTGAACCCCGGTTGGTGCAGACCGCGCTGGAGGCCGGTCAGTACGGCGATGTCCTGGCTCATCACCACGCCGGGGTGAGCTTCGTCGGCGCCCATGCGGACGTCCGTCGGCCGGACCCGCGGTGCCTGCGCCGGCATGCGGGCCATCAGCGTCATCACGAGCTGCCCCCGGTCGGGGTCAGGCCCGGGCAACGACGTCATCACCGTGAGATGGTCGGCGCTGGCCAGCAGGGTCAGGTTGGGGAAGACGTTGTACTGGTGCAGGCACATCACCTGGTCGGTGCTGGCCCAGCCGATGTCGACACCGCGTCCGGCCGCGAATTCCTTGATTTGCGTGGCGATCACGTCGGCCACCGTCTGGCCAGGGGCCTGCCGGTCCCGGGGGAACGGCGTACCTTCGGCGAGACCCATCAGGGCTCCCTGGGTGTACACGTAGGCGTCCCACACCTCCTCGTCGCTCAGCGATCCCGCGAGTCGCGGGCTCGGAACTCCGTAGAGGGATTCGGATTTACCGGTGTGACCCCAGATCTTCTGCGGTGCGTACACATCGTCCATGCACCGGTGCAGTTCGGGATGCAGGGTCTGGACGTGATAAGTCTCGCTGTAGCCGTCGGCGATGGTCTTCCAGTTGGCATCGACGTCGATGGTCATCGTTGCGTAGCAACGGAAGTCGCCGAGTCCGCACCAGGCGATGTCGCCGGGGACCGCCTCCAGATAGTCGGCCAGGGACATCGCGTCGGGGTCGAGGTTGACGAAGACCAGTCGTTCCCAGGTGTCCACCTGCACCGGAGCCAGCGGGAACTCGGACATGTGCACCGTCCCGAACCCTTTGCGGTTCGGGATCCGCTTCAGCGCGCCGGCCAGATCCCAGGTCCAGCCGTGATAGCCGCATTTCAATTCCCGCAGCGAGGAGCCGGCACCGGTGCACAGGGCGTTACCGCGGTGACGACAGGCATTCTGGAAGGCGCGCAACTCGCCGTCGTCTCCCCGGATGATGAGAACCGAGTAGGGGCCGCAACGGTATTCGAAGTAATCGCCGGGTTCGGCGACATGGTCGACCGTGCATGCCTGCTGCCACACCCGCGGCCACATGCGTTCCACTTCGAGTTGAGCGAACGCCGGTGAGATGTAGCGATCGGCCGGCACCAGCGTGGGACGTGCCGGCGGGTCGCCGATCGCGTCCACCCGTCTCGGGTCGTCGGTGTGCGTGGAACTCAGGGCCATGGAGGTGCCTCCCATTGAGAAGGACAAACTCGGGACGGTGGCAATGTAACGGTGTTACATTGCCACCGTAGCGGCCTGAACGCCTCAAGGGAGCAGAAACGTGTTCGATCTCAAAATCACCGGCGGCACTGTCGTCGACGGGACCGGTGCGGACCGGTTCACCGCCGATGTCGCGATCAAGGACGGCAAGATCGTCGAGGTGCATCGGCGCGGCGCCAACGACCCGGCCCTGGGCGGCGATGCAGCCGAAACCATCGACGCCACAGGCAAGATCGTCGCCCCCGGATTCGTCGACATCCACACCCACTACGACGGGCAGGTCTCCTGGGACGCCGTGCTCGAGCCGTCCAGCAATCACGGCGTCACCACCGTGGTGGCGGGCAACTGCGGCGTCGGCTTCGCGCCGGTGCGTCCCGGCCAGGAGGAGTGGCTGATCTCCCTGATGGAGGGCGTCGAGGACATCCCGGGTACGGCCCTGACCGAGGGCATCACCTGGGGCTGGGAAACCTTCGGCGAATACCTGGACGTGATCGGACAGCGCGAACTGGCCGTCGACATGGGCACCCAGATCGCCCACGGTGCGATTCGGGCCTACGCGATGGGCGAGCGCGGCGCCCGCAACGAGCCGGCGAACCCCGATGACATCAAGGCCATGGCGAAGCTGGTGCAGGAGGCCATCGAGGCTGGGGCACTTGGTTTTTCATCGTCGCGCACCATCGCGCACACCGCGATGGACGGCGAGCCGGTGCCCGGCACCTTCGCCGCCGAGGACGAGTTGTTCGCCCTGGGCCGGGCCACGGCGGCCGGTGGCGCGGCGGTGTTCGAGCTGGCTCCGCAGGGGGCTGCCGGTGAAGACATCGTCGCACCCAAGAAGGAACTCGAATGGATGCGCCGTCTCGGTGAAGAGATCGACTGCGCGCTCAGCTTCGCCCTGATCCAGGTCGACGCCGACCCCAACCTGTGGCGCGACCAGCTCGACCTGTCGGCGGCGGCGCACCAGGCCGGTAGCCGGTTGTTCCCGCAGGTGGCGGCGCGACCGTTCGGCATGCTGCTGGGCTTCCCCGGCCACCACGCCTTCACCCATCGCCCGACCTACCGGCGCCTGCAGGCCGAATGCACCCGCGAGGAGCTCGCGGAGCGGCTCGCGGACCCGAAGGTGCGCGCCGCGATCCTGGCTGAGGAAGACCTGCCGATCGACCCGAACAAGCTGTTCGACGGCATGTTCATGCTGGCGCAGAATGTGGCAAATCGGCTGTACCACATCGGGGAACCGCCGGACTACGAACCGACCGACGAGCGTACCGTCGCGGCCATCGCCAAACAGCGCGGCGTCGACCCGCTGACGGCGATGTACGACCTGATGCTCGAGGCCGACGCCGGCGCCATGCTGATGTACCCGATGTTCAACTATTCCGACGGTAACCACGATGCGATCCGCGAGATGCTCACCCATCCTGCGGGTGTGCTGGGCCTGTCCGACGGCGGCGCGCACTGCAGCATGATCTGCGATGCCTCGTACCCGACGTTCCTGCTGACGCACTGGGCCCGCGACCGTCATCGCGGCGAGAAGTTGCCACTGGAGTACGTGATCCGTAAGCAGTCGCACGACACCGCGCAGCTCTACGGCATGTCGGACCGCGGCGTGATCGGCGTGGGCAAGAAGGCCGACATCAACGTCATCGACCTGGACGCGCTGACCTTGCATGCGCCGAGGATGGCGTATGACCTGCCGGCCGGCGGAAAACGGTTGGTACAGGGCGCAAGTGGCTACGAAGCGACAATCGTGAGCGGCGCGGTGACCCGCCGTCGCGGTGTCGACACAGGTGCCCGCCCGGGGCGTCTGGTGCGCGGGACCCGCTGATAGGTGTCTTTCCGCTACGACCCGCGTCAGCGGCCGGCGCAGCCTTCGGCACCGGCCGCTGACGCGTTCGCCATCCACACTGCCGTTGTCGCCGAAGGGGTTTCGCTGGCATTCGTCCGCGAGGGTATCGGCGGTGTGCCCCTGCTGCTGGTGCACGGGTATCCCGAGACCAAGCGGATCTGGTGGCGCAACATCGCGGCCCTGGCCGCGGCCGGCTTCGAGGTCATCGTCCCGGACCTGCGCGGCGTGGGGGACAGCGCGATCCCGCCCGACGACCAGCACGACATCGTCACGTACTCCCGCGATCTGTATGCGTTGGTGCATGACGAGCTGGGGCACGACTCCTGCCTGATCGCCGCGAGTGATGTCGGGGCTGTCGTCAGCACCGACCTGATTCACCGGTTTCCCGGATTCGTCACGGGTTTCTGTGTTTTCAACACTGTGCCGCCCATGGCCGTCGACTACTCGGGAATCGGCACCCAGCATCCGGCATCGGTCGGCGGCGCGGCCGACCCGACCGGCGACTACCGGTGGATGCAGGGTGCTTTCCCCGACGAGCTCGCTGCGATGCTGACGACGCCCGAAGCGCGCAGGCAGTGGGTGGCGGCGATGTACACCAATCGGTTGTGGGGCTCGGCGTACGCGTTCAACCAGTCCGACGTGGATTTCATGACCGAGCCGTTCGCCCACGAGGCACGGCTACGGGCCGGCTGGGCGTCCTACCAACTCGCCTACGGCCGCGCCATGCCCGAGATCCCGTTGATGGATGCGGTCGAGGTGCCCACGCTGGTGCTCTACGGTCCCGACGATCATGTGGTCGGCGAGGACTTCGTTCCCTGCACCGAGCGCGCGTTTCTCAATCGCATTGGGCCGTTGGTGGTTCCGGGTGCCGGTCACTTCCTGCAATGGGAGCGCGCCGACATCTTCAACCGGTTGATCCCGGCGGTGTTCGGCGACGTCATCGCGAACCATCGGCAGGCTGCGCCAGAATCGACGCGCCCAGCCAGCGTCTGACGAAGCGCCGCAGCTCCTCGGGACTGCGGGCGGGGTCGTTCGGTGCGACGAAGAACGACAGCATCGTGCGCAGGGTGAATTCGACCAGGTCGCGCAGCGACGATTCGTCGTACCCGTATTTCTCCCAGTCGACGTCGAAGCGCGTGATCATCCGCATACCGAACGCCTGGCCTTCGTCGGATGCGACATTGACCGAACTGGCTGCGGCCTGGGGCCCCGACAGCATGATGCGCAGGTGCGGTATCCGGGTGACCTCCGCCAAGGTGAACATGACGCCTTCGGTCATCGCCTCGGCGGGATCGGTGATGCCGCGCACGCTCTCGGCGAGCCGGTCGAGAAATCCGTCGACCGTGGCGATGGCCGCCGCGTGCATCAGGGCCTCTGCGGTGGGGAAGTAGCGGTACACGGTCTGGCGGATGACGCCGAGCGATGCCGCGACATCGGCGATGCTGATGCTGGTGCCGGTCTCGGCGATCAACCGCACCGCGGCGGCCACGATCCGTTCCGAGGCCTCCTCGTCGCTGCCGGGCGGTTGCCCGTCCCACCCACGCCTACGCGCCACAGTCTGGATTCCTCGCAGGCAACACCCCTGCAGGATATCGCCACCCATCGTTGACGGGCCGCATCCGCGTGTAGTAATCATACAAACTGGGCGTTGTTTGTATGATTGGTCTCGATCAGCAGGCAGCCGCGGTTCGAGAGTCCAAGACAAGGCGAGGTGGCACCGATGACGGATCTGATCGTGCGGAAGATGAGGTTCGCGTTCGCGGACCACCGCGTCCCGTTCCTGTGGAACGAGACGAACCCGGCGTTCTCGTCGATGGCCAACGCGGTGTCGTTCCTGGCCATCGCGTTCGAGAAGATGATCGGCCACATGATCACCGAGGCCATGCCGTTCATCACCGATCCGGCGGTGGCCGAGGAGGCACAGGCCTTCGTGCGGCAGGAGGGCCAGCACTCGATGGCCCACCGTCAGCACGCCAAGGGACTGATCAAGACGTACCCGGCCCTGAAGGAGACCCTCGACGAGGTGATCAAGGCGTTCGACGAC
The DNA here is from genome assembly GCF_053600815.1 of Mycobacterium sp. NPDC004974. NCBI lineage: Bacteria > Bacillati > Actinomycetota > Actinomycetes > Mycobacteriales > Mycobacteriaceae > Mycobacterium > Mycobacterium sp. NPDC004974. The sequence continues at coordinate 28,499 of NZ_JBSGAQ010000019.1, forward strand.
CTCACCGCCGAGACGCCGCTGAAGTACCGGTTGGCATACACCGCCGATCTGGAGGCGACGTTCACACCGGTCTTCAAGTTGATGCTCGATCATGACGACACGCTGTTCGCTCCGGGGGATGACCGGGTGGCGTCACTGTTCCTGTGGCACTTCGTCGAAGAGGTCGAGCACCGCAGCTCGGCGTTGATCATCTACGACGCGGTGGTGGACGACCCGTGGTACCGCATGCGGGTCGCCCCGTCGATCTTCAAGCACGTGTGGGCCGTGCTCAAGATCGCCTGTGAGGGCTTCAACAAGCACGTCCCCCTGGAAGAACGCCAGATCGACGCGGTGTCGATGTTCGGCATGCAGGCACGGAAAAAGGCCATCCTGCAAAAACTCCCGTTCACCAAGGCGCCCTATGACGGTCCATTCGACAACGCGTTCGCCCACCTGCCGGTACGGGAAATGCTGACTGCCCTGGTAGGGGTGGTCCGCAGCCAGGTTCCGGGCCACAACCCGGCCCACGAGAAGCTGCCGGTCCTGGCCGACGAGTGGTTCCAGCGTTATCAGGACGGCTACGACGTCACGCTGTGGTACACCGCCGACCAGACCCCGAGCCAGAAGGTGGATACCGCCGATGTCTGATCTGTGCACCCCGACCTTCTCGGGTTTGGCTGAGCGACTGGGCTTTTCGTGTGACACGGCCGGGGGTCTGGTCGAGTTCCGCAACCCGTTCGGGCTGGAGAACTGGACGCTTCCGGTGCTGGAGATCACCGTGATCGTCGGCGCGGTGCTGGCCCTGGTGTACGCCATCGTGCGGCTGCGCCGTCACAACGATCCGACCAACCTGGTGCTGTGGTTCGGTGCCATCGCCTATCTGCTGATCATCGAACCGCCACTGTATTTCCCCGGCGCGTTCGGGATCGCCGACCACGTCGACACGATGTTCGCGCACAACGTGTTCACCGTCGACTTCCTGTGGGGCCGGCTGCCGCTGTACATCGTCGCGATCTACCCGATGATGGCCACGGTGGCATACGAGATCGTCCGGATTCTCGGGATCTTCCGCCGGCGCGGTGTGCTGGTCGGCGCGATCTGCGTCGGATTCGTCCACCACGCGTTCTACGAGATCTTCGACCACATCGGTCCGCAGCTGCGGTGGTGGGAGTGGACGCTGGACCATCCGATGAACCAGCCGTTCTTCGCCTCGGTGCCGCTGCCCAGCGTCGTCGTGTTCGCGGCATTGTGGCCGATGTCGTTGGCCTTCTGCGTGCAGCTGTTCGTCGGCCGCCACGTCCAGGACGGCAAGGCGTTCACCGGCCTGCAGATCGTGGGCCGCACCATCGTGGTCGGCGTCCTGGCGTCGATCGGAACCGCGGTGCTGCCTCTGCCCGCCACGCTCGCCGCGTCGATCTCGGGCAGTACCACGGTAGGCGGGGTGGTCTACGCCGCCGAACTCGTCGTGCTCACCGTGGTGGCGATTCCGGTGCTGTTCAATCAGTGGTCGAGCCTGCGCCGGGACCGCGACCCGGCAACAGTGCGTTATTCGAACCCGCTCATCCTGCGCTACGCCGCGGTATATCTGGCGGTCATGACGGTGCTGTGGCTGACTGCTCTGCCGGCCTACTTCGGCGCGGTCGACGGTGTCACGGCCGACGGCGACCCCATCGGCAGCCTCGCCTACACCGTGATCTGCGTGCTCATCGCTGGATTGTCGATCGCTGCAGCGGCTACCGTAAATCCCGCTGGCCTGCGACAACTGCCCGATGCGGTGGCGCAGGAACTGGCGGGCGAGCGGGAATGAGGAGCGAACCCACAGGCGCGCCACACGGCTGACCGCGTGGGTGATGGGGCAGAATTGCGGAGGTGCCGACACCGCCGCAACGCCCCGGCGATCCAGGCCGGCGAGATATGCAAGGCCGCGGCCCTGTGCCGCCGCCCGATCCGGCCACCCGGCGGCTGCCCCGTCCCGGGCGGTCGGAGGCTCCGACCGAACAGATCCGGGCCCGCAGTCAGCCGCCGGAGGCCGCGACCGAGAAATTCAGGCCCCCAGAGCCCGCGACCGAGAAAATCGTGCAGAACCGTCCGCCGGTCGCGCCCCGGCCCGGGGGACCCCCTCCGCCGCCGCTGCCCCCGGTCGAGCCCAATCGGCCGCCGCCTGAGCCGGCGAAGCCGTCGTCACGGTGGCGCAGCCCGCAGGCGATCATCCTGGCCGCCGTCATGGTCGTCGCGCTTGTGATGATCGGGCTGACGGGCGCCGAACTGTACGCCCGGCACAAGGCCGGCTCGGTTCTCGTCGCCGTCGCCGAATGTGTGGTGGAGGACAACGCCTCGGTCTCGTTCGGGGTCAAGCCGCCTTTCCTGTGGCAGCACATCACCGGCCACTACACCAACATCTCGGTGGAAACCGGCGGCAAGCAGGTGCAGGCCGCCAAGGGCATGACGGCGGACGTGGCATTGTCCGACATCCGCTTACAGGGCACCGAGGACTCCAAGGGCACCATCGGATCGTTGAGCGCGACACTGACCTGGACAACTGCCGGGATCAAGAACACGGTGGCCGAGAACCTGCCCGGCGTCGGCTCCCTGGTCACCGATGTCAGCACCGATCCGTCCGCGGGCACCATCACCATGGAGGCGGTAGGGGACACCAAGGTGACTGCAAAACCGGTGGTGAACAACGGAAACCTCGATCTGCAGATCACCGACGTCAGCGGGCCCTTCGAGAAAGACACCGTGCAGACGGCGCTCGACAGCCTCATGACGAAGCTGAACGAGGCCTACCCGCTCGGGATTCATGCGGACAGCGTCTCGGTGACCGACTCCGGCGTGGTGGGCAAGTTCTCCAGCCAGAATGCGTCCATTCCCAACGACGAATCCAACGACGCCTGCTTCTCCAAGCTCTGATGCTCGCCCGATTCGCGACGGTCGGCGTGCTGACGCTCGCGGCGCTGTGCGGCGCTCCACTCGCCCGCGCGCAGGACCCGAGCCCGCTGCTGCCGTTGGTGGACGCCGCAGCGCAGCGCCTTCAGACCGCAGACCCTGTGGCCGCCAACAAGTTTCGCACCGGCGGACCGATCGAAGACCCGCGCCGTGAACAGCAGGTCATCGATGCCACCACGGCCGAGGCCGGCAGTCGGCACATCGACCCGGCCTACGTGGGCCAGGTGTTCCGGGATCAGATCGACGCGACCGTCGCAGTGGAGCACGGTCTGTTCGAGCAATGGAAGCTGGATCCGGGAACCGCTCCCACAAGCGCGCCCGATCTCGCGGCGTCGAGAACCGCCATCGATGCGCTCAACCACACGATGGTGAACGAGATCGCCGACCAGTGGCCGACCCTGCACTCACCGTCATGCCCGGGCGACCTGGCGAGCGCCGTCGATGGCGTGGCCGCGGCCCGAGATCTGGATCCGCTGTATCGGCGGGCGCTGGACTACGCCACCAGGTCCTATTGCCGCTGACGTCGGACCCAATCGGGAATTGACGTTTCTGTCGACGGTGCGCGGGTACTCCTTGCCGCAGGAGGTCTGGAAATGCCTACATGGAGTTGGATCGTCATCGCTGTAGTCGCCGTGGTGATCGTGCTGCTCGCGGTGGTCGTTGCCGCATCGATGATGCGTCAGAAGCGGAGCGAACGGCTCAAGGATCAGTTCGGGCCGGAGTATGAGCACGCCGTCGAAACAGCCGGTGGTCAGCGTGCCGGCGAGCGGGAACTGCGAGCGCGCGAACGCAAGCACGATAAGTTGGACGTCAAAGAGCTGACGCCGGAGTCCCGGGCGCGATACGTCGAGGCGTGGGGCGTGACGCAGACCGGGTTCGTCGACAATCCGTCGAGATCGGTCGGTGACGCCGATCGCCTGGTGACCGAGGTGATGCGCGAACGCGGTTATCCGATAGACGATTTCGAGCAGCGTGCCGCAGATGTGTCCGTGGATCACCCTGAAGTGGTCGAGCACTATCGGGCAGCGCACATCCTTCACCTGGCGCAAGAGCAGGGCGACATCGGAACCGAGGCGCAACGCGAGGCGATCGTCCACTATCGCGCGCTCTTCGAGCGATTGGTCGGAGTTGAACCCGCGACCCGTCAGACCCGTCAGCCCGAGACACGCGCCGAGGGGGAGCCCGGCACGGATTCGCCGAAGGAGGCGGGTGCGTAGGGCTACAAGCTGTCGACGATCGCGTTCTTCAGCGCCTCGGAACCTGTGCCGAACACCGCTTGAACGCTGTTACCGACCTCGATGACGCCTGCCGCGCCGAGGGCCTTCAGCCGGTCTTGGTCGACCTTGGTCTTGTCGGCCACTTCCATGCGGAGCCGGGTGATGCAGGCGTCGACATTGACGAGGTTCTCCCGGCCGCCGAACGCGGCGATGATCTGTTCGGCCTGAGTGTCTGCTCGCGCAGGTGCGGTGAGCGTGCCGGTGCCGCCGGTCGTCACGGTGGTGGCGGAATCGGCACCCTCGCCGAGGTTGGCCTGTTCCTCGGCCTCGAACTCCGTCTCTGGTTCGCGGCCGGGTGTGAGCATGTTCCACCTCTTGATCGCGACGTAGAACATCACGAAGTAGACGACCGAGAACACCGCTCCCATCACGACCAGCAGCCAGATGTTCTTCGCCGCGGGCGCACCGCCGTAGAGCAGCAGATCGAGGAGTCCGGCCGAGAACGAGAAGCCCAGGTGGATGTCGAGCAGATAGGCGATCGCCAGGGACAGCCCGGTCAGGACCGCATGGATGACGTAGAGCGGGAACGCCACGAACATGAACGCGAACTCGAGCGGTTCGGTCACGCCGGTCAGGAACGCGGTGAGGGCGGCCGCTGAGAGGATGCCGACCGCAACCTTGCGTTGCTTCTTGTTCGCGGCGAGGATCATCGCCAGCGCCGCGGCGGGTAGACCGAACATCAGCACCGGGTAGAACCCCGAGGTGAGGATGCCCGCGGTCGGGTCGCCCGCCGCGAACCGGGTGAGCTCACCGGTGACCACCGTGCCGTCCGCGTTCTGATAGTCGCCGTAGATGAACCACACGTAAGAGTTCGGGATGTGGTGCAGGCCCAGGGGAATCAGCATGCGGTTGGCGAATCCGTAGACGAATGCCCCCAGCGCGCCGCTGCCGCCGATGAACCGGCCGAGCCCGGTCAGTCCCGCGTCGAAGATCGGATAGAAGTAGCTCATCAGGAAGGCGATGAACAGACTCGCCAGGGACACCACGATCGGGACGAAACGTCGCCCGCCGAAAAAGCCGAGATAGGACGGTAATTGGATGGTGTGGTAGCGGTCGAACAGCCATGCCGTCACCAGACCCACCACGATTCCGGCGAACACGCTGTAGTTGATCTGGGCCTGATCGCCGGCCTTGTCCACTTCGCCGGCCAGCACGATGGGGGACATGGTCTTGAACACCGCGGCCATCACCAGATAACCGACCACCGCGGCCAGCGCCGTCGAGCCGTCGGCCTTGCGGGCGAAGCCGATCGCGACACCGACCGCGAAGAGCAGGGGCAGATTGGTGAACAGGGCATCGCCGGCGGCGCTCATCGCCTTGAAGAACGGGCCGATAACGGGGGAGTCGATCCGGCCCAGCAGGTCGGGTTGGCCCAGCCGCAGCAGGATGCCCGCGGCGGGCAACACGGCGATCGGCAACATGAGGCTCTTGCCGAGTCGTTGCAGCTGCGCGAAAGCGGGTATGTGCAGACCGGATTTCTCCTGTGCACCTTCAGATTTCGTCGTACCGCTCATCGCCTTCTCGCCCTCCTGGCCACCCGGCGCGACCCGCCGCGAAGCTGTGCGGAAGCTTAGACGAGAACCCGTAAACTCGCGGCCGTCTTTCGGTCACGCTCGTATTGTTGGGGCACGAGCCCCCGCCACAAAGGAGCCGCACAGTGAGCAGCACGCGAGTACTCGCCCCGGTCGCCGGGCGCGCAGTGGCACTCCAGGATGTTCCGGACCCGGTGTTCTCGGCGGGCATGGTGGGGTACGGCGCCGCCGTGGACCCCCCACGGGGCGTGATCGACGCGGTTGCCCCGGTCAGCGGCAAGTTGTTGAAGCTGATGCCGCACGCCTACGTGATCATGACCGCCGACAATGTCGGCGTCCTGGTCCACCTCGGGTTGGACACCGTCGCGCTGAACGGCGAAGGCTTCACAGCACACGTGAGTCAGGGGGATGAGGTCACCGCCGGCCAGGTGGTGATCACCTACGACGTGCCCGCCATCGAGGCGAAAGGCCTGAATCCGATTGTCCCCGTTGTGGTCATGGACGAGCGTGAGCCCGGCAATGTGACGGTGGCCGGGCCGGTGGCCGCCGGAGCCGACATCGACTCGGGTGCGGACCTTTTCACGGCGAACAAGTAGATGGAAGTCATCATCCTCGCCGATGCCGCGAAGATCGGCGGCGTGGCCGCGGATGCGGTCGGCGCGCTGTTGGACCGCAAACCGGACGCGGTTCTGGGCCTTGCCACCGGCTCGTCACCGCTGGCGATCTACGACGAGCTTGTCACGCGGTGTACCGCGGGGCAGATCTCGTTCCGGCAGGCCCGCGGGTTCACCCTCGACGAGTACGTCGGCCTGCCCGCCGACCATCTTGAGCGCTACCGCAACGTGATCGACACCGTGTTCGTCTCGCGCGTCGACTTCGCCCCGGGTGCGGTGCTGGGCCCCGACGGCCTGGCGAGCGACATTCCGGCGGCATGCGCGGCATACGAGGACGCCATCCGCGGCGCGGGTGGGGTCGACCTACAGATCCTCGGCATCGGCACCGATGGACACATCGGCTTCAATGAGCCCGGGTCCTCGCTGGCGTCGCGCACCCGGATCAAGACGCTGACGCAGCAGACCCGCCTCGACAACGCCAGGTTCTTCGGAGGCGATCTGGACGCGGTGCCGACGCACTGCCTGACCCAGGGCCTGGCCACCATCATGGCGGCCCGGCACGTGATCCTGGTGGCGCTCGGCCGTAGTAAGGCCGAAGCGGTGCACCATCTGGTCGAGGGTGCCGTGAGTGCCATGTGGCCGGCGACCATCCTGCAGCATCACCCGCATGTCACGGTGCTGCTCGATGACGCTGCGGCACAGCGGCTTCAGCTCATCGGCTACTACCGTGAGACCTACCGCTCGAAACCGGATTGGCAGGGCATCTGAATGTTGCTGACGGCCGGCACGCTGATCACGGGCGCAGATCTGTTGCGGCCGGGATGGATTGAGGTGTCCGGTGACCGGGTGACGGCGGTGGGTGCGGGTGCGCCACCCCGGCCCGCCGATCGTGATCTCGGCCCGGTGACCGTCGTGCCGGGTTTCGTCGACACCCATACGCACGGTGGCGGCGGCGGCAGTTTCTCGGTCCCATCGGAGGCCGACACGTCGGCCGCTGTGGCGCTGCACCGGCGGCACGGCACCACCACCATGATCGCCTCCCTGGTCACCGCGAGCCCGGACGATCTGCTGCAACAGGTCGGTGCGCGGGCCGAGGACGTTCGGGCCGGGCGGATCGACGGAATCCACCTCGAAGGTCCGTGGCTGTCGACCGTGCGGTGCGGGGCCCATCAACCCGCGCTCATGCGCGACCCGGATCCGGCGGAGATCGACCGGGTGCTCAGCGCCGCCGCAGGGACGATCCGGATGGTGACGATCGCGCCCGAACGTAGCGGTGCGCTTGAGGCGATCCGGCAGTTCGTCGGCGCCGGTGTGGTGGTGGCCGTGGGTCATACCGAGGCGACCTACGAGCAGACCCGCGCAGCGATCGCAGCCGGTGCCACGGTGGGCACGCATCTGTTCAACGCCATGCGTCCGATCGACCGGCGCGAACCGGGCCCGGTGATCGCCCTGCTCGAAGACCCCGCCGTCACCGTCGAACTCATCACCGACGGGGTCCACATCGATCCGGCCATCTACCGGCACGTCACGCGTTCGGTCGGTCCGGATCGCGTTTCGCTGATCACCGACGCGATGGCGGCCACCGGCATGTCCGACGGGCGTTATCACCTGGGGCCGGTGCGGGTCGACGTGATGGACGGGGTCGCGTTCGTCGGCGGCACCGACACCATCGCCGGGAGCACGGCGACCATGGACCGGGTGGTTCGATTCGCCGTGGCCCATTGCGGGTTGACGAGTGACGAGGCTCTGCTGCTCGGTGTTCGCCAGGCGTCGATCAACCCGGCGCGGGCGCTGGGCCTTCCCGGTGGCGGCCTGATCCCCGGGGCCGCAGCCGATCTCGTGGCACTGGATGCGGATCTGACCGTCGCCGCGGTGATGCGCCGAGGCGTGTGGGAGCTGGAACCGGCGGCGTAGTCGCCCAATGGGCATGTGGGCCCGAGAAGTGTTTTCTGAGGCAAGGATTCGCGTTGCTGCGGCGGTGATTAGCCGTTACGAATTCTTGCACCGGCGTACCGTCACCCGGGTAACGCCGCAGAGCATCTGGGGGTCGTTCTTGCCGGACTGGCCGTTTGTCGCACGGGATTCCGAACTGCGCGAAGCCGCGCAGGCGTTGCGGGGCGGCGCCCGCGGGGTGGTCTTGGCAGGTAAGGCCGGAGTGGGAAAGTCGGCGCTGGCCCGCGTACTGGCTGAGGGCCTTGAGACAGACGGTTGCGCCGTCCGGTATGTGCTGGGCACCGAGACCGGGCAGGCGGTGCCGCTCGGGGCATTTCGCCACGCGCTCACCCTGACCGACGCGCGTGACCCGACGGTGATGCTCGCCGTGGCACATGAGATGTTGGCCACCGATCCCGACCTCGTCATCGTGGTCGATGACGCTCAGCACCTCGACCCGTTGTCGGCGCTGTTGGTCCAGCAACTGGCCGTGCACGGCGCGCCGAGGCTGATCGTCACCATCGGGAACGGCGCGGCTCCGTCCGATGCGGTGACCGCCTTGTGGAAAGAACAGCTGTTGCTGCGGTTGGACCTCGAACCCTTCACCCGGGAGCAGACCGCTGAGTTGGCTGCCGCGGTGTTGGGCGGCGAAGTCGACGAGCGTGCGGTCGGAGAACTGCACCGGTTCTCCTCGGGAAGTCCGCTCTACCTCCGGGGTTCGCTCAACGCGGCCCTGGGCGACGCGGTGTTCGTCTGCGAGCAGGGACGCTGGCGGTTGCGCGGGCAGCTGCGGGCGAGTGCCGATCTGCACGCACTGATCAATTCGCGGTTCGACACCCTCACACCGGACGAACGCGACGTGATGGAGGTGGTCTCCACCGCCGAGGTGCTCGACTGGGACGTGTTGGTGGGAGCCTGCGACCTCGACGCGATCGCCAGGCTCGAGCGCAGGGGAGCGATCCAGGTGCTCAACGACGCGGCCTGCACCCTCGTGCAGCCCGGCCACCCCATCATCGGTGAGGTGGCCCGCAGCCGGTGCCCGAAAACCCGTTCCCGGCAGATCAATACGCAGTTGGCGGCCCTGCTGGGCGCGCACCTGGAATCGCCGAACAACGGCCGGCTCCCTGACGTCCGGGGACGCATACAGCTGGCACGATTCATGGCGGGAGGCAATGGTCCGGCCGATCCGGGCGCCATCGCCGACGCCGCGGCCAGTGCGGTCACGATGTCCAATCTGGCGCTGGGAGAAGAACTGGCGCGATACGCACTGGATCACGGCGCCGGGGTGCCCGCGGCGATCGTCCTGGCCGACGCGATGAGCTGGCAGGGCCGCGGCGAGCAGGCCGAGGAGTTACTGGCCCGGTCGGTGCCACCGGCCGACGACGAACCGATGCTGGCGCGTTGGGGCTGCCTGCGGGCATCCAACCTGTTCTTCGGGTGTGCCCGACCTGACGCCGCGCGTTCCGCACTCGCCATGATTCGGCGGCAGGTGCACTGCCCGCAGACGTTGAGCCTGGTCGTGGCGATGGAGGCGGTTTTCGCGTTCTTCGCCGGTGAGCTTGCCGGTGCGATCACGCTGGGCATCGAAACACTCGGCGCTGAGGCGTGGTCGATGGCCAACAGGTCGACGGCCGACGTATGGGCGGCACTGGCCACCTCGAGTGCGCTGGCCTTGTCTGGTCGCCCGGGTGAGGTCGCCATGGTGGCGCAGGCGGGTGAATTGGCCGCCGAGGATTGCGAGTCGGGGCCGCAGCGTTACTGGCTGGCCTTTGCACAGGTCGCGGCGGCCGCGGCCGAAGGGGATCTGGCACGGGCGCAGCGGGTCTGTGACCGCTACGCGGTGTTGGCGGCCGGTTCTCCGCAGGCCGAGGCCATCGTCACCGCGCTGAATGGGCGGGTGGCGTTGGCCCGCGGCTGTCTGCCTTCGGCGGGTGAAGCACTGCAGGCCGCGGTGTGGACCACCCCGCAGGTACTCCCGCCGGGGTGGTTGATGGTGGTCGCCGCGTGGCTGGCCCAAGCCGAGGGGATGCGCGGTAACGGCTCCGCCGCGGGCGCCGCGTTGCTACAGGCCGAGTCTGCCGCGGTCGGGCCGCTTGAGGTGTTCCGGCCCGAGCTGGAGTTGGCCAGAGCCTGGACGGCGGCAGCGAACGGTGACACGGGATCGGCCGTGGACCACGCTGCCCGGGCGGCGCAGTGCGCCAAAGCGGGCGGAATGAACACGGTCGAGCTCACGGCCCTGCACACAGCGTTGCGATTCGGGCAGACCGCGGGTGACCGCAGGATCCAGCAACTGGCGCGCCGCCATGGTGGCCGGCTGGCCGAGGCCATCGCCGCACACAGCCGCGGCCTCGCCCGCCATGATCCTGATCAACTCGTCGCGGCCACGGACCGGTTCGAGGCGATCGGTGCGTTGGGGCTGGCCGCCGATGCGGCCGCCCACGCGGCCAGGGAGTATGCCGGGGCCGGCTGCCGTGGCGGTGAATTGGAATCGGCTGCCAGGGCACTGTGGCTGTCGGGCCAGAGTGGTGCGATGACGCCGGCCCTGTGCTGCGCCGGAGACCCGCTGCCGCTCACCGAGCGTGAGTGGGAGATCGCCACTCTCGTCGGTATCGGGATGAGCAACCGCCAGATCGCCGGCAAGTTGTGCGTGTCGGTGCGCACCGTCGACGGACATCTGTACCGCATGTTCGCCAAGCTCGGCGTAGAGGACCGCGACCACCTGGCCCGGCTGGCGCGCTTCGGCCCGGCCAGTTGATCAGGTGGGGTGTTCGGGGTCCTCACTGGAACTCCGGGCACCCACGAATTCGAGGAGACGCGGATCTGTGGAGGTGAACCGGTCCACTTCCTCACCGCCGTCGCATCGCAGTAACGCGATCGTGAGGCTGTCGGCGGTGCGGGTGAGGACGTGCCAGTGTGCGCCGGAATCCTCCCAGCGCTGTAGATCTGCCAACCGGTCCGGGCCCATGCCTCCTACGATGGCATGTCATGGCCCCAAAAAACCGGGTGCGGGTGGCCCGTGTGTACACCGAACCGGAACCTGATGAGGGGCAGCGGGTCCTGGTCGACCGATTGTGGCCCCGGGGCTTGAAGAAGACCGATCCGCGGGTAGGGCGTTGGCTGCGCTCGGTTGCCCCGTCCACGGAGTTGCGTCACTGGTACGACCACAAGCCGGAGCGGTATGACGAGTTCGTCGCGCGCTACACCCAGGAGTTGCAGTCCGGCGAGGAGGCCGCGGCTCTCGATGAGTTGCGGGCGTTGGTCAGCGACGGCCCGGTCACCTTGGTGACCGCCACCCGTGAACTCGACCTCAGCCACCTGACCGTGCTGGCCAAGCTGCTGACCTGAGCTTCGAGCCCGGAGGAAGGTAAACCTACCCTCATTCGCTGCGGTAGGCTCGGCGCTCAAATGAGCGATATCGATACCGACGTGACCGACGTGCCGGGGGCCCCCGTACTGAAGCGCGAGCTGACCGACATCACCGCCGAGGTGCGCGCCGTCGAGGCCCCTCGCACCCCGGTCCTGGCTGAGCCGTACGACATCCGGCCGGCCGACGCCGGTGCCGACGCCGAGCTGGTGTCGGAGTGGATGAACCGCCCGCACCTGGCGGAGGCCTGGGAGTACGACTGGGCGCCGGACCGCTGGCGCCGGTACCTGCAGGCTCAGCTCGACGGTGAATACTCACGGCCTTTCATCGCGAGCTTCCGCGGGAAGCCCGTCGGGTACATCGAGTTGTACCGGGCGGCCAAGGATTCCATCGCGCCCCGCTACGCCGCCGATCCGTACGACATCGGCATGCATGCCGCGATCGCCGATCTGAGATTCGTCAACCGCGGCATCGGCCCGATCCTGTTGCCGCGCATCGTGGCCAACGTGTTCGAACTCGAACCGAACTGCCGGCGGGTCATGTTCGATCCGGATCATCGCAACACCGGCGCTCGGCGGGTGTGTGAATGGGCGGGGTGTGAATTCCTGGGCGAGCACCAGATGTCCAACCGGCGGATGGCCCTCTATGCGCTGCCGCGCACACCCGACGACGCCCTCGGCGCCGCCGGGTAACTGGAGAACCGGTTCAGGCGCCGGCGAATTCGGCGTAGCCGTCGTAATCGGGCTTCATGGCCGCGGCCACCAGCTCCCACAGCACCTCATCGGTGCCACCACCGACGCGGGCCAGCTTCATGTCGCGCCACCACTTGCCCAGCGGCGTCTCGTCGACGAGATAGCCTGAGCCGCCGAAGATGTGCATGCACTCCGACGCGACCTCCTCGCCCAGCCGTGCGGCGGTCACCTTGAAGGCGGCGGCGGCTCGGAGATCGAGCTTGCCCTGCGCGGCTGCCCCGGCCAGGGCGTAACGCAGCAGGTCGACGCGAGCCTGCAGATCGGCGATCCGCATCCGCAGCGCCTGGTGCTCATAGAGGGTGTGGCCGAACTGCCGGCGTTTCATCATGCGTGCCAACGTGATTCCGAGGATCCGTTGTGAACCTGCGGCGACCTGTCCGGCGATCGACATGCGTTCGTGGGCCAACCCCCAGGAGATCGCCGCCAGCCCGGTGCCGGCCCTGGCCACCAGATGATCGGCGGGCACCCACGTGTCGATGTGCACCGCAGCAGTGGCCAGCGGTCCGTTGCCGACCTTGCGATAGGGCGGCTGGATCTCGACCGCCGACGTCGGCACCGCGATGACGACGACGTTGCCGTGCCTGCTGGTCGGATCGTGGTCGACGCTTCGGGCCACCACCATGATGTGGTCGGCGATCGTCGACAGGGACACGAACTTCTTGATGCCCTTGATCTCGAATCCGTCTCGGGCCGTGCGGACTTCGGTCTCCACGATCTGCAGGTCCGAACCCCCGGATTCCTCGGAGGCCGCGATGCACAGCACGGCTTCGCCGTGGACGGCCTGTTCGCAGATGGTGCGCAGGTGATCGGATTTGCCGAAGCGGCGTAGCAGGGCGATGGCCGAATCATGCAGGCTGACACCCACACCGATACCCGAGGAACCGGTCCGGCCCAGTGCGGAGGCCAGTTCGATCAGCTTGGCCACGTCGGGTTGTTGACCGTCACCCCACTTCTCGCTGAACACCCCGTTGCGGCCGAGGTGTTCGATGAGCCGGCGCGGAAAGCTCTCGGTCTCTTCGGCTTCGGCGGTCCAGGCCTTGACCTGATCGTCGAAAACCCGATCCAGCAGGTCTCGGTACTCCTCGACCGTGGTGGTGGCCGGCGTTGGCGTGAGCGCGGTCATGACTTCGCTGTCTCCAATTGTCGTTTGACCTCCAGGCGGCGCAGCTTGCCCGAGGAGGTGCGGGGGAGCGACCCCGGCGTCAGGAACACCACGTCGGCGGGCACGATGCCGCACTCGGATGCCACCTGTTGGATGACCTGGCTGCGGGCCCCGGCCTCGTCGGGTCCACGGAACTCCGCCGCGATCACCAGGCCGGAGCGGACCGACTTCTCGTCGGCACCCACGGCCACGACGGCGCCTTCCCGAACGCCCTTGACCTGAGCGGCAACTCGCTCGATCTCGGTGGGGAAGATGTTGCGCCCGGCCACCGTGATCAGTTCCTTGGTGCGCCCGCAGACCACCAGTCCGCCGTCGACGAAGTAGCCGAGATCGCCGGTGGCGAACCAGTCGTCAGGCTTCAGCGGTGGCTGACCGAGGTAGCCCGACATCATCGAGGTGCCGCGGATCTCGATCTCGCCCACCTCGCGGTCGACGATGCCCGCGTTGTCCTCGCCGGGCCGCAGGCGCACTTCCATCCCACCGATGGCGTCACCGAGCACGGCGAGCTGCTGCCGATTGGACCCGGCGTCCGTCGCGACGGTGATCTCGTCGAGGACCACACCGTGCCCCGGCACGGGAACCGTGACCGCGCAGGATGATTCGGCCATCCCATAGGACGGTGAGAGGGCGCCGGGGTTGAAGCCGAAGCGGGACAGTTCGGTGCCGAACCGGCTCGTCGCCTCGCAATCCACCGGCTCGCCGCCGTTGAGCGCGAACCGCAGGGCCGACAGGTCCAGATCGGTCAGGCGTCTGGAGTACTTGCCGATCAGGCCGTAGGCCATGTTCGGCGCGGCGGTCAGGGTGGCGCGGCTCTCGGTGAGCCACCGCACCCAGCTGAACGGTGAGGCTGCGAAGGCCATTGTCGGGGCCTGCCACACCTCGATGCCGTTGACCGCTCCGGCCAGCAGGAAGGTCAGTCCCATGTCGTGGTACAGCGGCAGCCATGAGCATCCGATGTCGCTGTGCGACAAGCTGATCCGATCGCTGAGCCCACGTAGGTTGGCCAGCACCGCCGATGGCGTCAGCTGGGCGGTGCGAGGAGTGCCGGTGGAGCCGGCGGTGCCCTGCAGGACCGCGACCGGGCCGGTTCCCGGCGCCAGCGTGGTGGAGCGTTGAGCGTGGGCGACGACGGCGTCGTCGTGGATCCTCAGCGAGGTCTCGGCCGTCCGCAGTAGATCCAGGTGGGCGCCGTGGCTGAATACCGTGCCCGCGCCGATGTCGGAGAGCCGGTTCACCGTGGACTGCGCCCAGGTATTCGCGTCCGCGCCCCGGATCGGGCCGGGCAGTACGGACAGTGCCGCGCCGGCCAGCAGAGCGCCGAGGACCGTTGCGATGCCCTCCACGGTGGGCTCACCGACCACGCCGACTGCGGTCGAACCGTCCTGGCCGATCTGTTCGGCGACGTTCTCGGCGCGCGTGTACACCTGGCCCCATGGATGGCGGGCCCAGGTGCGTGTCTCGTGGTCGTAGACCACGAGGTCGGCGTCGGTGGTGGTCAGCGACGCGGCGAGCGCCGTGGCCAGCACGCTCACTGGCTGCTCTGCGCGGCAGGCACTTTCGCCAGGATGGCCGCCTCGAGATCACCGACGGTGTCGCAGCTGAGCAGGTCCTCTTCGGACAGGGCGACCCCGAGCTTGTCCTCGATCGCCACCATGCCGACGGCGAACGCCACTGAGTCCAGGCCGACGTCGTCGATGAGTCGGGATTCCCTGGTCACCCGGCGGACATCGACATTCATGTCGTCACGAAGGATCTCGGTGAGAGCGGCGCTGACCGCTTCGGGTGTTGTCGACTGCATGGGGTGGCACGGTACACGCCGGAGGAAAGATAGGCTAGCCTTACCAGGCCGCCTGTGAGGTCAGTAACTGAAGCGCGCCAGATCGGTCCCGCCGTGCCGGTGTTCGGCATCGACAACCGTTGCCGAGGGCACCATCTCGGCGCTGACCACGCCGTGCTCGCGGGTGATTTCGTCGACGATCTCGAACGATGCGGCGATCCGGTCGGGGGTGTCCACCACGATGGTCGTCACCGGGACGTGCCGTCCCATCTGGAAAAGCTTGTCCCCGCGGGGTTTACCGTCATCGCTGTAACCCCAGACCCCACGCAGCACCGTCGCGCCGCCGGCCACATTGGACTCCAGCAGCCTGCGGACGATGGCCCGGTGGATGGGCACCCCGTCATGTTGTGCGGTTTCGGCGGTGTGGACCATCAGCTTCTGCCACAGCGGACGGCCCTGAGCGTCGGCGCCGGGCAGCTCGGCCGGCCGGGTCAGCAGCTGCCCGCCCTGCTTGCACAGTTGCGCCCGTTCGACGGTGAGCAGCGGGTTCTCCAGCAGCTCGGTGAGTTCGCCCAGCACCGCATTCACCTGCGCCCCGGTTCCCAGCCCGATGATCATGAGCGGCACCTCGGCATTGCGGCTGAAGAACGCGGCGCGTCGACGCTGGCCGTGGGCGGTCCCGTCCACCCCGAGAAACACCGTGGTCGCGGCGAAGCCGCGCCGGTGCAGCAGATCGCACACCGCGCGGTAGGCCGGAATACCGGCGACCCGGCGATGACGGCCGACGTACACCGTCAGCTTGCAGACGTCGGTAACCGTTGGGGCCGGCGACTGGCGGCGGACCAGCTGGGCCCGCTCCAGGGTGATCAGGCCACGGGGAAGCAGCTCCACCGTCTGCTCGGCCAGCGCGGAGATCTTGTCGGCCGCATCGACAGCGGCGATCGCGACCGGGGGATCCTCTGAGGCACTCAGTGTCTCGTCGGTGCGCAGGTGGTGGTGTGGACCGAAGCTGGAGATCCCGCGCAGCATCACGCTGATCGCGATGTCGCTGGCTCCGTACAGGTCCAGGAGCGCATCGGCGACGAAGCGGTGCTCGTGGCGCAGCCGCTCGGCGAAGTACGCGGTCAGCTTGAGGTAGTCGGTGGTGGTCACAGCCGGCTCCCCAGTGACATGCCGAGCCACGCCGCGGCCAGGCCGAGTACCACGCTGACGACGATGTTGCCGACCGCGGGCCAGATCCGGCGCTCCTCGCCCAGGCGCTGGGTTTCCAGCATCCAGGTGGAGAACGTCGTATAGGAGCCGACGAATGCGGTGCCGGCCAGCAGCGCGGCGTGCCGGTCCAGGGCCAGGCCGCCGAGGAAGCCGAGCAGGAAGGCGCCGCTCAGGTTCACCGCCAGGGTGCCGAACGGGAACCCCCGGGTGTGGCGTGCGGACACCGCACGGTCGAGCAGGAACCGGCAGACCGCCCCGACGCCGCCGAGCAGCATCACCCCGGCCCAGACGACGGCGGTCATCGCACCGCGGCCCGGCGCACCAGAGCGGTAGCGAGGACCACCGCGAGTAGACCGGCGGCGATGCTGGCGGCGGTGTAGCCCGCGGCCAATGCCCAGTTTCCGTGCTCGAGCATCGTGATCGTCTCGACCTGCATCGTGGAGAACGTGGTCAGCCCGCCGCACACCCCGGTACCCAGCAGTGGCCGTCGGTAACTCGACACCGGCAGCCGCTCCAGCAGTCGCGTGGTGAAGTACCCCAGCATGAACGCGCCGATGATGTTCACGATGAACGTCGGCCACGGCCAATGGCCGGGTTGAGGTGCCGCGAGCACCGCCAGGACGGCGCGCGCCAGCGTGCCCAGGGCGCCGCCGACGAAGACCGCGGCCAATTCTCGGGGGTCATGGCCAAACATGAAGTAAAAGTATGGCGGCAACTGCGCGACTGGCGGGCACCGACATCCGTTCGGGAGCAGAATCGGGAACCATGGCTGCCAATCCCCGTGCCGGGCAACCGGCTCAACCCGAGGATCTGATCGACATCGCCGCGGTGGTGACCGCCTACTACACCAGGCGGCCCGACCCCGATGACATTGCGCAGCAGGTGGTGTTCGGTACCTCCGGGCACCGCGGCTCCAGTCTGGATACGGCGTTCAACGAAGGCCACATCCTGGCCACCACCCAGGCCATCGTCGAGTACCGGGCCGCACAGGGCACGACGGGCCCGTTGTTCCTCGGCCGCGACACCCACGCCCTGTCGGAACCGGCCTGGGCCTCGGCACTCGAGGTGCTGGCCGCCAACGATGTTGTGGCGATGATCGATTCGGCCGATCGCTATACCCCGACCCCCGCGGTCAGCCACGCCATCCTGACGTTCAACCGCGGCCGGGACGCCGACCTGGCCGACGGCATCGTCGTCACCCCGTCGCACAACCCGCCGCGCGACGGCGGCTTCAAGTACAACCCACCCAACGGCGGTCCCGCCGATACCGATGCCACCGGGTGGATTGCCAAGCGCGCCAACGAGATCCTGCGTGAGGGCTTCAAATCGGTCAAACGCATGCCGCTGTCGCGGGCGTTGCAGATGGCCCAGCGCCACGACTACCTGGACGCCTATGTCGCGGACCTGGCCAATGTGGTGGATCTGCACGCGATCCGGGCCGCGGGCATCCGCATCGGTGCCGACCCGCTCGGCGGGGCCAGCGTGGACTACTGGGGCGCGATCGCCGAGCGGTACGACCTGGACCTGACCGTGGTGAACCCGCTGGTGGATGCGACGTGGCGGTTCATGACCCTGGACACCGACGGCAAGATCCGGATGGACTGCAGCTCACCGAATGCCATGGCTGGGCTCATCGCCAACCGGGATTCCTATCAGATCGCCACCGGCAACGACGCCGACTCCGATCGGCACGGCATCGTCACCCCGGACGGCGGGCTGATGAATCCCAACCACTATCTGGCCGTGGCGATCGACTACCTCTACACCCACCGGCCGAACTGGCCGGCGGCCACCGCGGTGGGCAAGACCGCGGTGAGCAGTTCGATCATCGACCGGGTGGTGGCCGGGCTGGATCGCAAGCTGGTCGAGGTGCCGGTCGGGTTCAAGTGGTTCGTGGACGGGCTGATCGGCGGCGGCATCGGTTTCGGCGGCGAGGAGAGTGCCGGGGCGTCGTTCCTGCGAATGGACGGGTCGACGTGGACCACCGACAAGGACGGCATCATCCTGGCGCTGCTGGCCTCGGAGATCCTGGCGATCACCGGGTCGACGCCGTCGCAGCGGTATGCCGAACTGGCCGAACGCTACGGGTCGCCCACGTATGCGCGCATCGACGCGCCGGCGGACCGCGAGCAGAAGGCGCGGCTGGCGAAACTGTCGCCCGAGCAGGTCAGCGCCACCGAGCTGGCCGGTGAACCCATCACCGCGAAGCTGACCTCCGCGCCGGGCAACGGCGCGCCGCTGGGCGGGCTGAAGGTCACGACGGAGAACGCCTGGTTCGCGGCCCGGCCGTCGGGCACCGAGGATGTCTACAAGATCTACGCCGAGTCCTTCCTCGGCCCCGACCATCTTGCGGAGGTGCAGGAGGCCGCCAAGGACGTGGTTAATACAGTCATTGGGTGAGCCTTACGGAGGATGACTGTCAGACCAAGGCGAAGCTGCCTGGTGAAGTCTGGGTCCTGATCGTCGCCAACGCCGTCATCGCGCTCGGCTACGGCGTGGTGGCGCCGGTGCTGCCGGCCTACGCCCGCCACTTCGGGGTCAGCATCAGCGCCGCGACGTTCGTCATCACCGCGTTCGCACTGATGAGGCTGTGTTTCGCGCCGGCCACCGGTGTGCTGATCCAGCGGCTGGGCGAGCGCCGGATCTACGTGTGGGGTCTGCTGATCGTCGCCGTCACCACCGGTGCCTGTGCGTTCGCGCAGACGTATTGGCAGCTGCTGCTGTTCCGGTCGCTGGGCGGTATCGGCTCGACGATGTTCTTCGTGTCGGCGCTGGGGCTGATGATCCGGATCAGCCCGGAGGACGCCCGCGGCCGGGTGGCCGGCATGTTTTCCTCGGCGTTCCTGGTCGGGTCGGTCGGCGGGCCGGTGCTGGGGAGCATGACCGCGGGTCTGGGCCTGAGCGCTCCGTTCGTCATCTACGGCGCCGCTCTGTTGGTGGCGGCCGCGGTGGTGTTCATCAGCCTGCGGCACTCGTCGTTGGCCGCGCCCGCGCCGGATGAAGGTGCCAAGGTGACCGTCCGCACGGCGCTGCACAACCGCGCCTACCGGGCGGCGTTGTTGTCGAACTTCGCCACCGGGTGGTCGGCCTTCGGGCTCCGAATTGCCTTGGTGCCGTTGTTCATCGTCGACGTGCTGCATCGCAGTCCCGGGATGGCGGGGCTGGCGCTGGCCACGTTCGCCGTCGGCAACGTGTCCGCGGTGATCCCGAGCGGGTATCTGTCCGACCGGGTGGGGCGACGCCATCTGCTGATCGTCGGGCTCACCGCGGCCGGGATCTCGACCGTGATGGTCGGGTTCACCGACGGGCTGACGCTGTTCCTGGTGAGTGCCTACATCGCGGGCTTCTCGACCGGCATCTTCACCGCACCGCAGCAGGCCGCGGTGGCCGACATCATCGGCAACAAAGCTCGTGGCGGCACCGCGGTGGCGACGTTCCAGATGATGGCCGACGTCGGATCGGTCGGCGGGTCGCTGCTGGTCGGGCTGATCGCGCAGTACCTGTCGTTCTCGTGGGCCTTCGTGATCAGTGGGGTGATCCTGCTGGTGGCCGCGGTGGGTTGGGTCTTCGCTCCGGAGACCCGCGGACGGCCGTCTGCCGAGCACACCCCGGCCCGCGCGCTGGGCCCAGAGGCCGGTGGAGAGGTTCCCTGACCAGCGATTTTGAATGGGGGGTAGCGGTGGTGTAACTTCGTGGAGCACGGAAAACGGGGCTATGGCGCAGTTGGTAGCGCACCACACTGGCAGTGTGGGGGTCAGGGGTTCGAATCCCCTTAGCTCCACGTTTGAAAAACCCGCTCTGACTTCGGTCAGGGCGGGTTTTTTTGGTTTGCTGCCGGGTTCTGTTTTTCAGTGAATGTTCACAGCGAACTGTGCGTTCACGGAACGGGGATAAGCCGTTTGATGAGGCGTGCGGGGACAGCGGGCGAGAGGTTCCAGACGGCAGCGTTGTCGATCCCTGAATAGGCGGGTATGCCGTCGACGAGTAGGCCCGGAACGCGTGACTCGCCGAGCTCGTCGGCTGACCACGTGAACAGTGCGTCGATGCGTGGGCGGATCAGCCCGACGTCGAGGACGTGGCCGAAGCTGTGTTCAGCGTCCACGTAGTCCGAGAGGTTCCCCTGTAGCGGGTACGTGTCGGGCAGAACTCGCGAGAGGGACAGGAAGATGCCGGTCATGCCGAGGCGCGGGTCGCCGAGCAAGGGGGCCAGCGGGGCGCACCAGCCGAGCGCGAGACGGGGCGCTGCGACGAGTGCGTGAGCGAACAGCACCCGCACCAGCACCAGGTTGATGAAGAACCGCTCGATCGGGTTCTCCTTCGCCGCCAGCTGTTCATGGTCGAGATAGGCCGCGACCACGGCGGCGTTGTGGGCGCGGTACCAATTGTGAACCGTTGGGCACCGGGCGAATTCGATGCACAGCCGTGCGCTGGGTGAGGATGCCTCGTTCTTGTACCCCTCCAGAACCGCCCTGGATTCAGCGGTGTCGTGAAGCAGTCGCTCGTTCACCGCGCGCCACCACGGGCTTCCTGGTGGAATCTCGCCGGCCGGCCGGGCGGGATTGAGCAGCCCGCGGCGGAACTGCCAGTCCATGAACGCCAAGGCCGCGCGGCGGTAAGGCAGATGGTCGCCCCGTCGGTTCGGAGAGCCCTCGTAGAGCGCGGCCATCAGGGCGACCCGTCCGGCCGGGTCGTCGCGGACGGTTGCCACCTGGTCGGCGGCGCGGTCGGCGGCGCTC
This sequence comes from Mycobacterium sp. NPDC004974, assembly GCF_053600815.1. Classification (NCBI taxonomy): domain Bacteria; kingdom Bacillati; phylum Actinomycetota; class Actinomycetes; order Mycobacteriales; family Mycobacteriaceae; genus Mycobacterium; species Mycobacterium sp. NPDC004974. The sequence continues at coordinate 49,782 of NZ_JBSGAQ010000019.1, forward strand.
TTCATCAGGAGAAATTCTGCCTCGGAACAGTGGCGCAGGCGGCGTTCCCGCAGGAGCCGCACCAAGTCGGACAAGACCTTGCGGGCCGCTTCGACCCGCGACCGTCGCCGCACGCCCTGCGCCACCCCTATGTCGGCTGTTTTCCGTACCTCTGCTGAGCGCCTAGCATTTGTGTAGCCCCAAGGGAGGCGAAATGAGCGGACCCGAGGACCTCGACTTCTTTACCGACAAGTCGCTAGTCGATAACCCCTACGACTATTACGACGCCCTCCGCCGTTGCCCTTTACGGCGCGAGCCGGCGCACGGCGTAGTGATGGTGTCGGGGTACGACGAGGCCATCGCCGTGCAGCGCGACACGGAGGAGATCTTCTCGGTATGCAATATCGTCAGCGGACCATGGTCGGGGATTCCGATCGCAGCCGACAGCGATGACGTCTCGGATCTGATCGAGCGGTACCGCGACAGGGTTACATTCGGCGACTACTTCATTACGTTCGATCCTCCGCGACACACCGCACACCGCTCGCTGTTGAACCGGCTGTTTACGCCGAGGCAACTCAAGAACAACGAGGAATTTTTGTGGCGTCTTGCCGATGAGCAACTCGACCATTTTGTTGCGGATGGCATGTGCGAGATCGTCGTCGACTACAACTTTCCGTTCACCCTCGACGCGATTACCGACCTGCTTGACGTGCCCCAGGCCGACCGTGAGCGATTCCGCCGCGCGGCGATAGCCAGCAGGCTCGAAGGCGAACGCAGCGGTTTCGTTGGTGTGAAAGAGGAGTGGTTCGTCGACTACATCGAGGAACGTCGGCGCGAGCCGCGCGACGACGTCCTCACTGAGCTTGCGCTGGCAAAGTTTCCAGACGGCACGACACCCGAGGCCATCGACGTCGCCCGTGTCGCCACGTTCATGTTCGCCGCCGGCCACGGCACGACGATCGACCTGCTGAGTCTCGCGATGCTGATGCTGGCGGAGCGACCGGACTTGCAACAGCAGCTGCGCGAGGACACGTCAAAGATCCCCGGCTTTATCGAGGAGATGCTGCGCTTCGAAAGCCCGATCAAATCGAACTTCCGCATGGCGCGGCGCAGTACCAAGATCGGCGACGTCGATGTGCCGGCCGGTACCAGTTTGCTGGTGATGAACGGTGCTGCGAACCGCGATCCGCGACGGTTCGACGAGCCCGGAGAGTTCCGCCTCGACCGTCCAAACGTATTGCACCACATCGCGTTCGGTCGTGGTATTCACACTTGTCCGGGGGCTCCGATTGCACGCGCCGAAGTGCGGGTGAGCTTGGAACGTATTCTTGACCGGATGGCCGACATTCGGCTTTCAGAGGCCGAGCACGGTTCTGCAGGCGCGCGTCGATTCAAATGGGACCGCACCGTTCTGTTCAGGCGCCTCAAGGAATTGCACCTCGAGTTCACTCCGGTTCACTGAACATTTCCGTGGTGAACACCGACGATCGCGGTCGAGTAGGCAATTGTCAACTAACGGAACGGCTGGGATCTGTGAACTAGCAAGCAAATCCGGGCTGCGCTTCAACCTCTGGGTGGGTATCCGAGGGCGGGACATCGTCTCGCCGGATGTTTGGTCCAACGCCCGCCCGGGAATTTGAACTTAGGTTCGGGGGTCTTCGTAACATCTGTTAGGAGGACGCTTACGACGAACATCGCTAGTGCGCTGGCAGCCCCGGCTGATCAATGGACTCATCGTCGAATCGGACCACCCGAGCCGCCTGCCCGATCTGTTGGTGCGTCACCGAGGACGCCCAGCGGCTCGCACGGACTCGGGCGAACCGATGACGAGAGGCGGCGAGCCATGCTGGGCGCGACCTCCCGGCAACCCGCGTGGCGCACCGAAGTGTGGCCGTCTGAATCACGCCGAAAACCCCGCCGACTCGGCTGCCCTCCAGCGGGGCTTGGCCCTGGTCACGGCGACGCGGGGGTTGGAGAACACATGAGCGTCAACCTTTTTGACGACAACGAAGGCAGCTCTTTCGACTTGGCCGTACACGGGGAAGCGGACCAACCGACAAGGGTCAGGCGTCGGCTTGATGGGACAACTCGATGGAAACACGGCTAACTGATCGTGTGTTTCCGCTGATGCGGGGACAGCTGGACATATGGCTTGCGCAGGAAACGGATCGTCTCGCTGCGAGGTGGCAGCTGGGCTATCTCGTGCGACTCGAGGGCACGGTCGACCCCGGTTCGCTTGAGTGGGCGGTCCGTCAGGTGGTGCGCGAGGCCGAACCACTTAGAGCCGTCTTTTTCCAGGTGGATGGCCAGGTTTTCCAGAAGACGGTCGATTGCCCGGATGTTGAGCTTGCCTGCCATGACCTCAGAGGCGCGCAGGATCCCGTCCGGGAAGCCCATCGGCTGGCATCCTCGATTCAGCGCACGGTGATGCCGCTTACTGGCCCGCTGTTCAAATTTGCGTTGTTGCAGACGCGGGTAAATGAATTCTATTTTTTCGTGTGCTGCCATCACATAGTGGCAGACGGAATTGGCCTTGCTCTTGTTTGTCATCGGATCGGCGATGTCTACAGTGCGGTAGCTTCGGGCGCATCGATTCCCCCGGCTTATTTCGGGTCGCTGGGAGATCTGATTGCTTGCGAGTCGGAATACGAAGCGTCCGCCGACTATCTCGATGATCGGGCCTACTGGACCGAGAACCTGCCGCAGGAAAACGAAACACGGTATCGGTTGGCGCCCGCGGCCGCGGCCGCGGCCGCGGGCGAGCGTGATCCGTATGAGTCGTCTGTACCCGTTGAATTGGACCCTGTCGTCGTCGCCGGGATCCAGGAGTTGTCTGAGGCGTTGGGGGTGCGTCGCTCATCGGTGCTAACCGCGGCGTGCGCGCTGCTGGTGCTTGGGTGCGACGTCGAGAGTTCAGAGGTGGTGTTCGAATTTCCGGTAAGTAGGCGTGTGCGTCCGGAGGCGCAGACCGTGCCCGGAATGGTTACCGGGTTCGTCCCACTGGCGTTGAGAGCTTCGCCGGGGTCTGAGGTTTCCAGTTTTTGTGAACACGTCGATGCGCGACTGCGGGAAGCGCTGCAGCATCAGCGGTTCCCGGTGCGTGCCATCGAGAACAAGGCACATCTCCGCGGCTCCGCGCAGGCGCCAAACCGCGTAATTCTCAATTTCATTCCGACCACGCACCTGGCGAATATCGCCGGCGCGACGGCAACGGGGACCCTGACCCATACCAACCTCGTCGATCAGTTCGGACTGGACTTCTTTATTGACGATGATCGGCTTTTTCTCGGCGCGCAGCCGAGCGAGACGGCGAGTGGGTCCGCGGGTGCTGGGCAATGGCTTTCGGACTGTGGTGCCCACGATTTGGTCCAGCGGTTGGAGCGGGTGTTGGTGGGTTTGACTGCTGATCCGACTCGGTTGTTGTCGTCGGTGAATCTGCTTGGTGCCGATGAGCGTGCTCGGTTGGATGGGTGGGGTCATCGGGGGGTGTTGAGTGGGTCGGGGCTTGTGCCGGTGTCGGTTCCGGAGTTGTTCGCCGCACAGGTGGCTCGCTCACCGGAGGCGGTGGCGGTGAGTTTTGAGGGCCGCGGCTTGACGTACCGAGAGTTGGATGAGGCCGCTAATCGGTTGGCGCACTTGTTGGCTTCTCATGGTGTGGGCTGCGGTCGGTGTGTGGGGGTGTTGTTGTCGCGGTCGGTTGAGGCGGTCGTGGCGATTTTGGCGGTGCTCAAGACGGGGGCGGCGTATTTGCCGATTGATCCGGGGCATCCGCGGGAGCGGATTGGGTTCATGCTCGGTGATGCTGCGCCGTTGGCTGTGGTGACTGCCACGGGTTTGCGTTCGCGGTTGGATGGGTTTGATGTGGTCGTCATCGATGTGGATGATCCACGCATTCAGACCGTTTCGTGTGCGGCGATGCCGGCGCCGGCTTCTGACGATGTGGCGTATCTGATTTACACCTCGGGGACAACCGGTGTTGCGAAGGGGGTGGCGATCACCCACCGCAATGTGACCCAGTTGTTGGTGTCGTTGGATGTGGGGCTGCCGACGGCGGGCGTGTGGAGCCAGTGCCACTCGTATGCCTTCGATGTTTCGGTGTGGGAGATCTTCGGTGCGTTGTTGCGCGGCGGGCGGCTGGTGGTGGTGCCCGAGTCGGTGGTGAGTTGCCCGGAGGATTTCGCTGAGGTGCTGGTTGCGGAGGGGGTCAGTGTTTTGACTCAGACTCCGTCTGCGGTGGTGGCGCTTTCGCCGGTGGGGTTGGGGTCGGTGGCGTTGGTGGTGGCTGGTGAGGCGTGTCCGGCTGAGGTGGTGGATCGGTGGGCTCCGGGGCGGGTGATGGTTAATGCCTATGGTCCGACTGAGACCACGATGTGTGTGGCGGTCAGTGCGCCTTTGGTGGCGGGGTCGGGGGTGCCGCCGATCGGTTCGCCGGTGGCGGGGGCGGCGTTGTTTGTGCTGGATGGGTGGTTGCGTCCGGTGCCGCGCGGTGTGGTGGGGGAGTTGTATGTCGCTGGTGCGGGGGTGGGGGTTGGGTATTGGTGTCGGGCTGGGTTGACGGGTTCGCGGTTTGTGGCGTGTCCGTTTGGGGTGTCGGGGGAAAGGATGTATCGCACTGGGGATTTGGTGTGTTGGGGTGCTGATGGGCAGTTGCGGTATCTGGGGCGTGCTGATGAGCAGGTCAAGATTCGTGGGTATCGGATTGAGTTGGGTGAGGTTCGGACGGCGCTGGCGGGGTTGGCTGGGGTTGAGCAGGCGGTGGTGATTGCTCGTGAGGATCGTCCGGGGGATCGGCGGTTGGTGGGTTATGTCACCGGGGTGGTAGATCCGGTCGAGATCCGCGCTGCGCTGGCCGAGCGGTTGCCGGAGTTCATGGTGCCGGTCGCGGTGGTGGTGTTGGACGCAATACCGTTGACGGTCAACGGAAAGCTGGATGTTCGGGCTTTGCCGGCACCTGAATATCGAAGTGGCGGTGGTGGTTACCGTGCTCCGGCTGGTCCGGTCGAGGAGATCTTGGCAGGTATCTATGCTGACGTGCTCGGGCTGGGTGTGGAGCGGGTCGGGGTCGATGACTCGTTCTTCGATTTGGGTGGGGATTCGTTGCTGGCGATGCGGGTGGTCGCCGCGGCCAACACCGCACTGAATGCTGACCTTTCGGTACCCACCGTGTTCGACACACCTACGGTTACCGGGCTGGCGCTGCGCATCGGCGCGGATTCGAGTCGGCCTGAGCCGTTGGTGGCGGGTGAGCGGCCGGCGGTGGTGCCGTTGTCGTTTGCCCAGCAGCGGTTGTGGTTTATCGACCAGTTGCAGGGGCCCTCAGCGGTGTACAACATACCGGCGGCGTTGCGGCTGGAGGGGCACCTGGATGCCGAGGCGCTGGGAGCGGCGCTGTCCGATGTGGTGGGCCGCCACGAGAGCCTGCGCACCCTGTTTGTGGCGCCCGAGGGCATCCCCCAGCAGTTGGTGGTGGCGCCCGAGCGGGCCGACTTCGGTTGGCAGATCATCGATGCCACTGGGTGGCCGGAGAGCCGGCTGGGTGGGGCCATCAACTCGGCGGCGTGCTACATGTTCGATCTCGAAAATGAGATCCCTTTGCGCGCATGGCTTTTCCGCGTGGCTGACGATGAACACGTGCTGGTGGCGGTGGTGCACCATATCGGCGCGGATGGCTGGTCGATCACCGCGCTGGTGCGTGACCTAGGTGTCGCCTATGCCAGCCGGTGCGCGGGGCGGGCCCCGGGCTGGGCGCCCTTGCCGGTGCAGTACGTCGATTACACGCTGTGGCAGCGCGCCCAGTTCGGTGATCTGGAAGACAGCGGCAGCAGCATCGCTGCGCAGCTGGCGTACTGGGAGCAGGCCCTGGCCGGGATGCCTGAGCGGCTGCAGCTGCCCGCCGATCGGCCTTATCCGCCGGTGGCCGATTACCGCGGCGCCAGGGTGTCGGTCGATTGGCCGGCCGCGCTGCAGCAGCGCGTGCGCGAGGTGGCCCGCGAACACAATGCGACCAGCTTCATGGTGATTCAGGCCGCCCTGGCGGTGCTGCTGGCGAGGCTCAGTGCCAGCCCCGAGGTGGCCGTCGGATTCGCGATCGCCGGCCGACGCGATCCCGCGCTGGATGAGCTGGTGGGGTTCTTCGTCAACACTCTGGTGCTGCGGGTCGATGTGGCCGGTGATCCCACCACCGCTGAACTGTTGGACCAGGTGCGTGCGCGCAGCCTGGCCGCCTACGAGCATCAAGATGTGCCTTTCGAGTTGCTCGTCGAGCGGCTCAGCCCCACCCGCAGCCTCGCCCATCACCCACTGGTTCAGGTGGTATTGGCCTGGCAGAACTTCCCCGGGCACACCAGCGACCCTGCCGCCGGGTTGGCCTTGGGCGATGTGCAGGTCACGCAGATGCCGGTGGACACCCAGTCGGCCCGCGTGGATCTGACATTCACGCTGGCCGAACGTCTCACCGATGCCGGTGAGCCCGCCGGGATTTATGGAGACGTGGAATTTCGCACCGACGTGTTCGACGCGGCCGGCATCCAGGCGCTGATCGAGCGGTTGGAGCGGGTGTTGGTGGCGATGACCGCCGACCCGGGCAGGCGGCTGTCGTCAATGGATCTCCTCGATGCCGGTGAGCACGCTCGTCTGGATGAGATCGGTAACCGGGCGGTGTTGACCCTGCCTGCGGGCACGCCGGTGTCGATTCCGGCGTTGTTCGCCGCGCACGTGGCCCGCACACCGGAGGCGGTGGCGTTGACCTTCGAAGGCCGCTCGATGACGTACCGCGAGCTGGACGAGGCCGCCGACCGCGTGGCGCACCTGTTGACCGCCCATGGTGTGGGCCCCGGCGAGTGTGTGGGGCTGTTGTTGCCCCGCTCCGCCGAAGCGATCGTGGCGATCCTGGCGGTGCTCAAGACCGGGGCGGCCTACCTGCCGATCGACCCGGCCCACCCGGCGGCCCGCATCGAGTTCATGCTCGCCGACGCGGCACCGATGGCGATCGTCACCACCGCCGGGCTGCGCCCGCGGCTGACCGGGCACGACCTGACGGTCATCGACATCGAAGACCCCCGCATCGCCACCTACCCCTGCGTCGGATTGCCGGCACCGGACCCCGGCAACATCGCGTACCTCATCTACACCTCGGGCACCACCGGGGTCCCCAAAGGCGTGGCGATCACCCATCAAAACGTCACCGCACTGATGGGGTCTCCGTATGCGAATCTGCCGACGGCAGGAGCATGGACGCAGTGTCATTCCTATGGCTTTGACTTCTCGGTCCACGAGATATGGGGTGCACTTCTCAGTGGCGGGCGGCTGGTGGTGGTGCCCGAAGCGGTGGCCCGCTCGCCGGAGGACTTTCGCCGGGTAGTGGTTGCTGAACGCGTCAGCGTGCTTACCCAGACCACTTCGGCTCTGGCGGTTTCGTCGCCGCAGGGGTTGGAGTCGGTGACGACGTTGGTGTTCGGCGGTGAGGCCTGCCCGGCCGAGGTGGCGGATCGGTGGGCGCCCGGGCGGGCGATGATCAACCAATACGGTCCGACCGAGACCACAGTGTTTGCGGCGGTCAGTGCGCCCCTGGTGGCGGGGTCGGGGGCGGCGCCGGTCGGCTCGCCGGTGCCGGGGGCGGCGTTGTTTGTGCTCGATGAGTTGTTGCGCCCGGTGCCGGTGGGCGTGGTCGGGGAGTTGTACATCGCCGGTGCCGGTGTGGGAGTTGGGTATTGGCGTCGGGCCGGGTTGACCGGGTCGCGGTTTGTGGCGTGTCCGTTCGGGGCAGCGGGCGAAAGGATGTATCGCACCGGGGATTTGGTGTCGTGGGGTGCTGACGGGCAGCTGCAGTACTTGGGGCGTGCCGATGAGCAGGTCAAGATCCGCGGGTATCGCATCGAATGTGGTGAGGTGCAGGCGGTGTTGGCTGCACTCGACGGGGTCGAGCAGGCGGTGGTGATCGCCCGCGAGGACCGCCCCGGGGATAAGCGTCTGGTGGGCTACATCACCGGGACGGCCGACCCGGCTCAGACCCGCGCGGCGCTGGCCGAGCGGCTACCGGAGTTCATGGTGCCGGCCGCAGTGGTGGTCATCGACGCCATACCGTTGACGGTCAACGGAAAACTGGATAGCCGCGCCCTGCCGGAACCCGAATACCAAAGTGGCGGTGGTGGTTATCGCGCTCCGGCGAGTCCGGTCGAGGAGATCCTGGCCGGCATCTACGCCCGGATACTCGGGCTGGAGCGGGTCGGGGTCGATGACTCGTTCTTCGATCTGGGTGGGGATTCGCTGCTGGCGACGCGGGTGGTCGCCGCGATCAAGACCGTCCTGGATACCGGCCTCGCGGTGCGCACCTTGTTCGACACGCCCACGGTTGCCCGGTTGGCGCCTCGTCTCGGCGGGGATGGGGGTGGGCGTAAGCCGTTGGTGGCGGGTGAGCGGCCGGCGGTGGTTCCGTTGTCGCATGCTCAGAGCCGGCTGTGGTTCCTCAACCGGTTCGAGGGCGGGGCGGCGACCTACAACATGCCGACCGCGTATCGGATCAGCGGAGCGCTGAATATCGAGGCGCTGAGCGCGGCCCTCGATGATGTCATCGCCCGCCACGAATCGCTTCGCACCATATTTCCCGACATCGACGGTGTGCCGTTCCAGCAGGTGCTGCCGGCGCAAGCCGGGATGTGGCGGCGCGGGGGCGCCGCGGTGGTGTCGTTGCCGGAGTCGGGTGTGATCAGCGAGTTGACGGCGCTGGCGGGGTACCGGTTTGAGTTGGCGACCGAAATCCCGATTCGTGCGCAGATCTACTCGGTAGGGACCGAGCGGTATGTGGTGGGAATCGTGGTGCACCACATTGCTTTTGATGGGTGGTCACTGGCCCCGATGGTCAGGGATGTAGGCGTGGCGTACGCCAGCCGGTGTGCGGGCCGAGAACCCGATTGGGCGCCACTGCCGGTGCAGTATGTCGACTACACGCTGTGGCAACAGGAGTGGTTGGGAGCTGAGTCCGATCCGGACAGCGTGATCGCTGAGCAGTTGCGGTACTGGCAGCACGAGCTGGCCGAGCTGCCGGAGGTGGTGTCGCTGCCGACGGATCGGGCCCGCCCGCCGGTACCCAGTTATCGCGGTGATGGGGTGGGGTTGCTCATCGACCCGCAGATGTGGGCGGGTATCAAGCGGTTGGCCGCGGCGCATAACGCGACCGCCTCGATGGTCCTGCAGTCCCTGGTGGCGGTGTTGTTGTACCTGGTCGGGGTGGGCGAGGACGTGGCGATGGGCACGCCGATCGCCGGACGAGTCGATGAGGCGCTCGACGATCTGGTTGGCTTCTTCGTGAACACGTGGGTGTTGCGGGTGGGTGTCAATGCTGCGCAGCGGTTCAGCGATGTGCTTGAGCAGGTGCGTCGGAAAGCGCTGGACGCCTACAGCAACCAGGATGTGTCGTTCGAGCTTCTCGTCGAGCAGCTCAACCCGACGCGCTCCACGTCGCACCATCCGCTGTTTCAGGTAGGCATGGCCTTCCAGAACAATGTGCTCCCCCAGGTGGCATTCGACGGGGTCAGCGTCGAACCGGTGACGGCGCCCGTCCTCACCGCAAAGTGGGATCTGGATTTCGATCTGAGAGAGGTGTCCACCGAGGACCCGGCCGCGCCGATGGTCACCGGGACGGTCTCGTATGCCACGGATTTGTTTGACCGGACCACCATCGAGCGGTTGGTCGGCTGGTTTGGGCGGTTGGTCGAGGCCGTAGTCGCCGATGCGTCGGTGGTGGTCGGGGAAGTGGCGCTGTTGGACCGTGACGAGCGGGATCTGTTGCTGGATCAGTGGTCTGGTGTGGGTGTGGCAGCTCCGGTGGGGGTGGCTCCGCAGTTGCTGGAGGCGGCCGTAGCCGCCGATCCGGATGCAATGGCCGTGCTCGATGGTGCGCGGGCGCTGTCCTATCGCGAACTTGACGAGGCATCGAACCGATTGGCGCGGTTGCTGATTGAGATGGGGGTGGGTCCAGAGCGCACCGTCGGTGTAGCGATGGATCGGTGCGTCGAGCTGGTGGTGGCGTGGTGGGCTGTGGTCAAGGCCGGTGGGGTCTATGTACCGGTGGATCGGACCCATCCCGGTGAGCGGATCGCCACGGTGTTGGACACGGTGGCCGCGGTGTGTGTGCTGACCTGTGGCCCCGACATGGTGGCCGGCGCCGCGGGGCGTCCGGTGATTCGCATCGACGCTCTGGACCTGTCGGGGCGGTGCGCGGAGGCGATCACCGATGCCGACCGGTTGGCGGCGCTGGGGGTGGATGACGCCGCCTATGTGATCTTCACGTCGGGGTCCACCGGTGTGCCCAAAGGGGTGGCGGTCAGCCACGCGGGTCTGCTGGGGATGGCCGCAGCGCAACGAGTGATCTTCGGGCTGGGCGCCGATGCGCGGGTGCTGATGGTGGCCGCGCCGACCTTTGACGCATCGGTGTTCGAGATGTTGTTGGCGGCGGGATCCGGGGCGATGTCGGTGATGGCCCCGCCGGACGCCTATGCCGGGGAGGCCTTGACCGCCCTGCTGCAGAGCCAGCAGGTCAGCGCAGCCGTGTTGACCCCGACGGTGCTGGCGTCGCTGGATTCGGCTCAGGTGGACGGGGTGGACACGCTGATCACCGCGGGCGAGGCCTGCCCGGCCGAGTTGGTGGCCTCCTGGGCGCCGGGTCGACAGATGTTCAACGCGTATGGGCCCACCGAGACAACCGTCTGGGCCACCTGCACTGCGCCGCAGCCGGCGGGCCGGTCGGTGAGCATCGGCGCCCCGATCCCAGGGGTGTGCGCGTTGGTGTTGGATGCTCGGCTGAACCCGGCACCGTTCGGAGTAGTGGGCGAGCTTTATCTGGCCGGACCCGCGTTGGCGCGCGGCTATGTCGGCCGGGCGGAGTTGACCGCCGACCGGTTTGTGGCCAATCCTTTTGGGGCTGCCGGGACACGCATGTACCGCACCGGCGACCTGGTCCGCTGGACCCCGGTTGGCACCCTGGACTACCTGGGCCGCGCCGACACGCAGATCAAACTGCGCGGACAGCGCATCGAACTGGGCGAAATCGAAAACACCCTGCTGGCCTGCCCACAAGTCATACAAGCGGCCGCCACTGTGCACCACGGCACCACCGGCTCCCACCTCATCGCCTACGTCACGCTGGAGCACGCCAGCACCGCCGAGCAGGACGCCGAAATCGTCGACCGGTGGCACCACATGTACGACGAGCTGTACGGCGCCGAGGTCGCGGCACCCGCGTTCGGCATGGATTTTCGAGGCTGGAACAGCAGCTACACCGACGATCCGATTCCGCTCGAGGAGATGGCGGAGTGGCGGGCGGCCACGGTGGATCGCATCCTGGCCATGCAGCCGCGGCGCATGTTGGAGATCGGCGCGGGCTCCGGGCTGATGTTGTCCCAGATCGCCCCGTACTGCGAACATTATGTCGGCACCGACGTCTCGGCGGTGGCCATCGACGCCCTGGCCCGATCGCTGGAGCAGTTGCAGATCGGGTGGCGTGATCGGGTCCAACTGCTGACCCAGCCCGCCCACGTCAGCGGTGGATTGCCGCAGGGTTACTTCGACACCATCATCCTCAACTCGGTGATCCAGTACTTCCCCAACGCGGCCTATCTGGCCGAGGTCATCGACAACGCCATGGATCTGCTGGCTCCCGGCGGGAGACTGTTTCTCGGTGATGTGCGGAACCGCACCCTGCAGGGCGCGCTGCAAACCGGGGTCGCACTGGCCGGCGCCACCGCCACCTCCGATGCCGACGAGATCCGCCAACGCGTCCAGCGTGCGGTGCTCGGCGAAACCGAATTACTGCTGGCCCCAGAGTTTTTCACCACCTGGGCCGCCGACCGCCCGTCGGTGGCCGGACTCGGCATCGAAGTCAAACGCGGAGTGGCCGACAATGAACTCAACCGGTACCGCTACGACGTCACCATCCATAAGACCCCCGCGCCCGTACGCTCGCTGGCCACGACAGAGTGCTGGGCGTGGACCGAGTGCGCAGGCCTACGCGGGCTGCACGAACAGTTGACATCCCGACGCCCCGTTGCCGTTCGCGTCACCGAGATCCCCCGCGCCGGACTGCTCGGCGACGTCCACGTCGAACACGCCCTCGCGGATGGACTGTCCCTGGCCGACGCACTGGCTGAAGCCGGCGCCGCCGATGCCGTTGTCCCCGAAGAATTGCACCGCCTCGGCGAAGCTATTGGATACCAGGTCGCGGTCACCTGGGGCGCCCAACCCGGCACCCTGGATGCCGTCTTCATCATCCCCGTCGACCCCCACCGCCAGCGCACCCCGGCGCTGACCGACCTTTACATCCCACCCGACGGCGCCCGCCAACGCAGCACCCATGCCAACGACCCCCGCACCAACTCCAAACTCACCGCGGTGCGTCAGCGGTTGAGTGCGTGGTTGCCCGAATACATGGTGCCGACGCACATCGTGGTGCTCGACGAGTTCCCGTTGACCCCATCGGGCAAGCTCGACCGAAAGGCCTTGCCGGCACCGGTGTTTGCCGCCACGGCCTTCCGGGCGCCGCAGACCCCGACCGAAAAAATCATCGCCGGTGTGTTCGCCGAGGTGCTGGGGATGGACGCGGTCGGTGTTGACGACTCGTTCTTCGATCTGGGTGGGGATTCAATGTCGGCGATGCGCTTGATCGCCGCGGTCAACAACGCCCTGAGTGCCGATCTCTCGGTTCGCACAGTGTTCGAGGCGCCCACGGTTGCCCAGTTGGCGCCCCATGTCGGTGCGGATGCGGGGCGGCTGCCGCCGTTGGTGGCGGGTGAGCGGCCGGCGGTGGTGCCGTTGTCGTTTGCCCAGCAGCGGTTGTGGTTTATCGACCAGTTGCTCGGCCCTTCACCGCTTTACAACGTGGCGGTGGCGTTGCGGCTGGAGGGGCACCTGGATGCCGACGCACTCGGTGCCGCGCTGTCCGATGTGGTGGGCCGCCATGAAACCCTGCGCACGCAGTTGCCGGCGGTCGAGGGCATCCCCCAGCAGTTGGTGGTGGCGCCCGAGCGGGCCGACTTCGGGTGGCAGATCATCGATGCCAGCGGCTGGCCGGAGAGCCGGCTGGGTGAGGCCATCAACGAGGCGGTGCGCCACACATTCGATCTGGCAACCGAGATCCCTTTGCGGGCAGGGATTTTCCGTGTTGGCGACGATGAACACGTGCTGGTGGCTGTGGTGCACGAAATCGCCGCGGATGGCTGGTCGATGACTCGGCTGGTACGTGACTTGGGTGTGGCCTATGCCAGCCGGTGCGCGGGTCAGGCCCCGGGCTGGGTGCCCTTGCCGGTGCAGTACGTCGATTACACGCTGTGGCAGCGCGCCCAGTTCGGTGATTTCGATGACAGTGAAAGCCACATCGCTGCGCAGCTGGCGTACTGGGAGCAGGCCCTGGCCGGGATGCCTGAGCGGCTGCAGCTGCCCACCGATCGCCCCTACCCGCCGGTGGCCGATCAGCGCGGCGCCAGGGTGTCGGTCGATTGGCCGGCGGCGCTACAGCAGCAGGTTGCTCGGGTGGCCCGCGAGCATAATGCGACCAGTTTCATGGTGGTACAAGCGGCGCTGCTGGCCCTGCTTTCGAGGCTCAGCGCCAGCAGCGATGTGGCGGTGGGGTTCGCGATCGCCGGGCGCCGCGACCCGGCACTGGATGAGCTGGTGGGGTTTTTCGTCAACACCTTGGTGCTGCGGGTCGATGTGACTGGTAATCCCACTGTGACAGAACTTTTGGACCAGGTGCGCGCGCGCAGCCTGGCCGCCTACGAGCATCAAGATGTGCCGTTCGAGGTACTCGTGGAACGGCTCAACCCCACCCGCAGCCGGGCCCATCACCCTCTGGTTCAGGTGATGCTGGGCTGGCAGAACTTCCCCGGACAAGTCAACGTCCCCGCAACCGGACTGCGTTTGGGTGATCTACAGGTCACGCCGCTGCTCGCGGATACCCAGGCCGCGAAAATGGACCTGGTGTTCTTCCTGAAAGAACGCTTCACCGATGCCGGTGAGCCCGCCGGGATTTATGGGGAAGTGGAATTTCGGACCGACGTGTTCGACGCGGCCGGCATCCAGGCGCTGATCGAGCGGTTGGAGCGGGTGTTGGTGGGGTTGACTGCTGATCCGGCTCGGTTGTTGTCGTCGGTCGATGTGTTGGTTGCCGGTGAGCGCGCCTGGTTGGGTGAGGTTGGTAATTGGGGCGTGTTGGGCGAGCCGGTGGGTGCTCTGGTGTCGGTTCCGGAGTTGTTCGCCGAACACGTGACGAACACCCCGGAGACGGTGGCGCTGGTACACGAGAGCCGCTCGCTGACGTACCGCGAGCTCGATGAGGCATCGAACCGGCTGGCGCACTTGCTGATTGGCCGTGGCGCGGGTCCCGGCCAACGGGTGGCATTGCTGTTGCCGCGCACGATCGAGGCGGTCGTGGCGATTTTGGCGGTGCTCAAAACGGGGGCGGCGTACCTGCCGATCGACCCCGCAATGCCGGAAACGCGGATCAGGTTCCTGCTCACCGATGCCGGGCCGATCGCCGCGATCACCACTGCGGGGCTGGCCGACCGGCTCGACGGGTGTGACCTGCCGGTCATCGATGCCGAAGACCCCGCCATCGAGACCTACCCGTGCACGGGCTTGCCGGTGCCCGCGGCCGATGACATTGCCCAGATCATCTACACCTCCGGCACTACCGGTGTCCCGAAAGGGGTGGTCGTCACCCACCACAACATCACCCAGCTGCTGTCGTCACTGGATGCCGGCCTGCCGCGCGCAGGTGTGTGGGCGCAGTGTCATTCCTTGGCCTTTGACGTCTCGGGCTGGGAGGTATTCGGTGCGCTTTTGCGCGGCGGGCGGCTGGTGGAGGTGCCTGAGTCGGTGGCCGGCTCACCGGACGACTTCCACGCCGTGCTGCTCAGTCAGCATGTCAACGTGTTGACTCAGACTCCGTCTGCGATTGCGGCACTCTCGCCGGAGGGGTTGGAATCGGCGGCATTGGTGATGGCAGGTGAGGCCTGTCCGGCCGAAGTGGTGGACCGCTGGGCGCCTGGGCGGATGGTGATCAACGCCTACGGCCCGACCGAGACCACGATGTGTGTGGCGATCAGCGCCCCGCTGACAGCGGGGTCGGGGGTGCCGCCGATCGGGTCGCCGGTGGTGGGGGCCGCGTTATTCGTGCTGGATGGGTGGTTGCGCCCGGTGCCGCGCGGCGTGGTGGGGGAGTTGTATGTGGCCGGCGCCGGGGTGGGGGTTGGGTATTGGCGTCGGGCTGGTTTGACCGGGTCGCGGTTTGTGGCGTGTCCGTTCGGGGTGTCGGGTGAAAGGATGTACCGCACAGGGGATCTGGTGTCGTGGGGCGCTGATGGGCAGCTGCGGTATATGGGGCGCGCGGATGAGCAGGTCAAGATCCGCGGGTATCGCATCGAGTTGGGTGAAGTCCGGACAGCGCTGGCCGGGCTGGATGGGGTCGAGCAGGCGGCGGTGATTGCCCGTGAGGACCGTCCCGGGGATCGGCGGTTGGTGGGTTATGTCACCGGAACTGCTGACCCTGCCCGGCTACGCGGCGCGCTGGCCGAGCGGTTGCCGGAGTTCATGGTGCCGGCCGCCGTGGTGGTGTTGGACGCAATACCGTTGACGGTCAACGGCAAGTTGGATGTTCGGGCTTTGCCGGCACCTGAATATGTGGATGGCGGTGGTGGTTACCGTGCTCCGGCTGGCCCGGTCGAGGAGATTCTGGCTGGGATCTATGCCGATGTGTTGGGTGTGGAGCGGGTCGGGGTCGATGACTCATTCTTCGATTTGGGTGGGGATTCGTTGTTGGCGATGCGGGTGGTCGCCGCGGCCAACACCGCCCTGGATGCCCACCTTTCGGTACCCAACGTATTCGACACGCCATCCGTAAGAAGCTTGAGCCAGCAGGTGGAAAGGCAATCTAGCTCGTCGGATGTGGCTGCCGCCAACGGGCCCAGCTTCGAGTCCGTGCATGGCTGCGACAGCACCGAGGTGCACGCCCGCGATCTCACACTGGACAAGTTCATCGACGCCACGACGCTGACCGCGGCCCCGACGCTGCCACGCGCGAGCGCCAAGTTGCGGACGGTTCTGTTGACCGGGGCGACCGGTTTCCTCGGGCGTTACCTGGCCCTGGAATGGCTGGAGCGGATGGACCTGGTGGACGGCACACTGATCTGCCTGGTGCGCGCCAAGTCCAATGAGGATGCGCAGCAACGCTTGGAGAAGACCTTCGACAGCGGCGACCCGGGACTGTTGCGGCATTTCCAGGAGCTGGCCGCCGATCATCTGGAGGTCCTCGCCGGCGACAAGGCCGAAGTCAACCTAGGCTTGGACCAGCAGACCTGGCAGCGGCTGGCCGACACCGTCGACCTGATCGTCGACTCCGCGGCTCTCGTCAGCGGCGTCCTTCCTTATCGTGAGCTGTTCAGGCCCAACGTCGTGGGCACCGGCGAGCTGGTCCGCCTCGCGCTCACCACGAAGCTGAAGCCCTACACGTACGTGTCGACAGGCAACGTAGGCGACCAGGTCGAGCCGTCGGCGTTCACCGAGGACGCCGACATCCGGGTCGTCGGCTCCACTCGCACAATCGACGGCAGCTTCGTCAACGGCTACGGCACCAGCAAGTGGGCCGGCGAGGTGTTGTTGCGCGAGGCCAATGACCTGTGCGGGCTGCCGGTCGGAGTGTTTCGTTGCGACCTGATCCTGGCCGACACCACGTATGCGGGTCAGCTCAACGTGTCGGACCTGTTCACCCGAATGGTGCTGAGCCTGTTGGCAACTGGCATCGCGCCCGCCTCGTTCTACCAACTTGACGGCGACGGCAACCGGCAACGCGCGCACTTCGACGCGCTGCCTGTCGAATTCATCGCAGAAGCGATCACCACGCTGGGCGCCCGCGTGGCCGACGGGTTTGAGTGCTATCACGTGATGAACCCGCACGACGACGGCATCGGGCTCGACGAGTACGTCGACTGGGTGATCGAGGCCGGTTACCCGATCCAGCGCATCGGTCACTTCGGGGAGTGGTTGCCGCGGTTTGTGACCGCCCTGCGGGCCTTGCCGGATCGACAGCGCCGGCGCACCGTGCTGGAGATGTTGCCGTCGGGCGATGCCACGAATTTGCAGCCTGCAGAGCCGATGTGCGGGTCCTACGCGCCGACCGACCGGTTCCGTGCGGCGGTGCAGGAAGCGAAAATCGGCCCCGATCACGACATCCCGCACGTCTCGGCGCCGATCATCGTCAAATACGTCACCGACCTGCAACTGCTCGGCGTAGATCAATGGCGGTAGGCATCCACAAGCCCCCTCATTCCAAGTCGGAGAGGGCCTTTCGGGCAGCTTCGAGTTCGGCCTCGAGTGCGGCGACCTTGGCGGCCTGCTGGGAGCGTGCCTCCTCGATCACCTCGTCGATCGGAGTGGAGAGGTCCTCGTGCAATTCCTTGGCCGCACGCGAGACGGCAGCGGCCGCGACCGCGACGTTGCGAGCCAGGTAGGTGGTGCCCTGCTTGAGCTCGGCGTGCCATTCGCCGTCGGCGGTACCGGTGACGGTGAGAGTCAGCTCGATCGTCTTGGCTTTCTTGCTCACTGCCTTCTTGGCTGGAGCCTTCCTCGGCTTCTCGTCGGTAGGAGCTTCAGCGGCGGGCGTCGGTGTGCCATCGAGAGGAGTAACCAAGTCGTCGGGAGCGTCGGACTCGGTAGGTGAGGTTTCTGCTACCTGAGCGTCTACAGTCATCGTCACGCGAAACTCCTTCTGAACATCGCCCGCAGTAAGCGGGATGGGCGGCGTCCAGTATTAGAACACACGTTCGACGGTTTGGGTCAACCTGTGCGCGTGTCGGGCCACGAGGGTCACGGGTCGCATGGCGGCACCCGGTGAAATGTTCTGGTCCCCAAAGACATCGCGAAGCAGACGCCGCAGGTGGGCGATGCGGGGCACCCTTTCGGACGCCCCGCACCAATTGTCTAGCTGTTTATGACGAACACCTTGCGGATGGTTTCGTGAACCTTCCAGGTGGTGACCTCGCCGGCGTCGATGAAGACGAGATCCCCGGCCGCGACGTCGATGCTGTCGCCGTTCTGGCCGCTTACCGTGGCCTTGCCGGCGAGGATGACGACGGTCTCCTGTCCGGGGAGATTCGCGTGAGTGCCCGGTTCGGCCTGCCAGACTCCGTGGAACTGTGTGTCCTCGGCATTGGCGTATAGCCGCTGCAAACGCACTGCGGCATCGCTGTCGGGGCGGGGCTTGTCCTCCAGGTCGATCGTCACCGGGTCGAACTTGCGGATGGTGGCCATATCCTTCTTTCGGTCGTGCTGAGTGGGTTTCTTTGGGGATACCGGCTATTCGCCGGTCAGATGGGCCAGGGCGGGGCGGACCTTGGTGCCCATCAGTTCGAAGCTGCGGCGGTACACGTCGGGCTCGTCGTAGTACTCGTGGCAGAAGGTGACCATGCTGCCGAAGCCTCCGACGTTCTGGTATAGCTCCTCGACCTTGCCGATAACCGTGTCCGGCGAACCGACGATGAGGAAGTTCTCTACCATCCACTCGATCGACAGGTCCTCGGGGGCGATCGTCCCGCCCGAGATCAGATCTCCGATGTGGAGCTTGTTTACGAACGTCGGGATGTTGTACTCGCCCCACAGCTTGCCCAGCGCACCGTTGTACACGCGGTCGAGGGCTTCGTCGTCCGTCTCGGCGACGAAGTAATCCCTGCAGATGCGCCAATCAGCGCGTGATGGCGTGCGTCCGGCCTCGGCGGCCGCTTTCGAGTAGGCGTCCCAGTGTTGAACGAGTACCCACTCGTGCACCTGCTGACTCATCGGGATCGCGCCCCGTCGCCCGGCCTCGGTCAGGGATGGCGAACTGGGTTGCATGCCGGTGATCATCAGCGGGATACCAGGCTGCTGGAGCGGTTTGAGATGGGGGCCGACGATATTGGGATCGAATGCCGGCATATCGACGGAGAAGAACTCGCCTTCGATCTTGAACGGTCCGGTCCGGGTCCAGATCGCTTCGATGATGTCGAGGGCCTCGACGAGCATCTTCGGATTGTTCTTGCCCGTGCCGAACAGTTGTGCATCGCTCGGGTAGGCACCCGGTGCGACACCGGCGATGTACCGGCCGCCGGTCATGTGATCCAGCCACATCATGCGATGCGCCAGGCCGACGGGATTGTGGTAGGGCAGCAAGTGGGCAGCTGCACCTAGCGTGATGTTGGACGTGAGCTGCGAAGCGGCGGCGATCATCTGGTCCGGTGCAGGGGACGGCTCGTCACCGAGCGTGTAGTGCTCGGCGAAGAACGCCTCGTCCAATCCGTACTCGTCGGCCCACTTGGTGATCTGCAGATCCCAGTCGATGACCTGGCGCGCAGTCCGCCGGCCTGACGAGTATCCCAGGGCATAAGGGATGTTGAAGACTCCGAATTTCATTGCACCAGTTTCCTTTCGATTCAGATGTGACAACAGGAGTTCAGGCGGGGGAAGCCCGACCGATGAAATACCAACGGCGCCATGGCGTGATGTTCGTGCGGTGACACGCTGGCGCCCAGGACCTTCGCCACCACGATCGTGTGGTCGCCGCCGTCGTAGTGGGTCTCGGCGCGGCAGTCGATCCAGGCACTGGCACCGTCGAGCCTAGGGCCGCCCTCAGTGGCATCGGACGTGTAGCCGATGCCCGCGAACTTGTCCGCGCCGCTCTGTGCGAACTGGCGGGCCAATCCGGACTGATGCTCGGCGAGCACGTTGACCAGGAAACGCCCACCAGTGGCAATCCGCGGCCAGCTCACCGATGTCTTCGCAACCGACAGGAGCACGAGTGGAGGATTCAGTGACAACGAGAGAAAGGACTGGATGGTCATCCCGATAGGTTCGGAATCACCTGTGGCCGTGATTATTACGACTCCAGTGGGGAAGTGTCCGAGTACTGACCGCATCGTGGATTCATCGACATGCGAATTCTCAGGGGTGCTCATGGAACGTCATCCTTGCGCCGGGTGCTCAACCATTCCGCTATATATGAACATTTGTTCAATGTTGCGATGAAGGTACTCGCAGACCCACCGGCCGTCAACCGTTTGGGTGCGGGAGTTTCTACTCGGCCATGTGGCGTCCTGGTGAACACGGAAACGGGTTGTTGAAAACTGCTGCAGTGAAGGTCATTTCAGCCCGGTTTGATGTGGCATCGGTTTGATGATCGGTCGACCAGTGGTCGGGGGTTGACAGCTCGAGGGTGGGAAGTGATCATGGATCCACCCAAGGTTGAACAAAAGTTCAAATTGGAAAGCCTGGTCCTCCTCGGCCGGCCCGTGCGGCATCCGGACACGCAGGTGGAGAGAGCGAACAACTGACAGGAATGGAGTAGCGAACGTGACTCTTGAGTTCGCCGGCAAGACGGTACTGATCTCGGGGAGTGCCCGAGGTCAAGGCGCCGCACACGCAATGCGTTTCGCCGAGGAGGGTGCCAACGTCGTCGTCTCCGACATTCGCGACGAGCTCGGGGAGGGCGTCGCCGAGCAGATCCGGCAGAAGGGTGGTCGGGCTGTCTATCAACACCTGGATGTCCGAGTCACGGATCAATGGGATCAGGCCGTCGCCCGCGCCGAGGAGGAATTCGGCGGCCTGGACATCCTGATCAACAACGCCGGAATCGTCAGCTGCGATGCGGTCGACGCGTGCAGCGATGACACCTGGGGCACCGTGCTCGATACGAACGCCGCCGGAGTGTTCAAAGGTATGCGCGCGGCAGTCCCGGCGCTGAAACGGGCCGGCGGCGGCGCGATCGTGAACACCGCATCGATGATGGGTGTCGTCGGATCGTGGGGCTACGCGGCCTACGTGTCCAGCAAGTTCGCCGTCGTCGGGTTGACGAAGTCGGCTGCACTGACCTATGCCGCCGACAACATCCGGGTGAACGCTGTCGCCCCGGGCTGCGTTGATACCCCCATGCTCGACGAGGAAAAGGCAATCATGGCATCGAACCCCTACTGGGACTTCGACGAATGGGTTGCCACACAGCCGATCTCAAAGATTGCCCAGCCCGAAGAGGTCAGCGAGCTGGTGCTGTTTCTGGCGTCGGACCGCACCCGCTACTGCACAGGCGGCGTGTATCCCATCGACGGCGGTTCCACCGCGGGCTGAACATCGCTGGTGCACCCGGCCGTCCTTCCGCGGCCGGCCCCACCACGCGCAACGTGTGCCCTCGGACAGAAGGCACCCCGATGTCGACTCGACACTGAAAGAGGAGTTCCAAGAATGGGTTTACTGGACGGAAAAGTCGTCTTCATCACCGGTGGAGCCCGGGGGCAGGGACGTGCGCATGCCGTCGCCTCCGCACGTGAGGGTGCCGACGTGGCCCTGCTGGACCTCGCACACGATATCGACACCGTCGGTTATCCGCTGGGCACCGCAGATGATCTCGAGCAGACCGTGTCGCTCGTCGAGGAGTTTGGCCGGCGCGCTCTGCGTTTCACCGGTGATGTTCGGTCGCAGTCCGATCTCGACAGTGCGGTAGCGGCGACCATCAGCGAGTTCGGAAAGATCGACGCACTGATCGCCAACGCGGGTATCTGGGCTACGGGCCCGTTCTGGGAACTCTCAGACGAGCAGTGGTCGGACATGATCGGGGTCTGCCTGACCGGGGTGTGGCGATCCGCAAAAGCGGTGGCACCGCACATGATCGAGCGTCAATCGGGCTCGATCGTCATGACGTCCTCGGTGGACGGCCTGGAACCGGGCGGGATCTACGCCCACTACACCGCCGCCAAGCATGGTGTTATCGGATTGATGAAGAGCGTGGCGCTTGAATTGGCGCCCCATGGTCCGCGCTGCAACTCGGTCAATCCGGGAGCGGTGGATACCCCGATGCTCGACAATCAGCCCGGCTATGACCTGATCTCGGGCCATCCAGGCGGTACCCGGGAAGATCTCGTCGAGGGCGGTCACCGGTTCAATGTTCTGAGAGGCACTGACCTTCTCGACCCGATGGAGATCGCAAACACCGCGGTCTATCTGAACTCGGATCTGGCCGCCAAAGTTACCGGTACGACGGTGTTGGTAGATGCCGGGCACATGCTACTGACCGGCTATAACCACAGCCCGGTCCGCTGAGACGCGAGCGTAAATGAGCGGTTCCGCACTCAGCGCGAACTCGCCCCCGAGTGACTGCCGGTCCCTGGTCATGACGGTCCTGATGACACCCGATATGGCCAACTTCTCCGGAAATGTGCACGGAGGTGCCATATTGCGGATACTCGACCAGGTCGCCTACTCGTGTGCGAGTAGCTATGCCAAGAGTTATGTGGTGACGTTGTCTGTCGACCGGGTGCTGTTCCGCGATGCCATCCATGTCGGGGAACTCGTCACCTTCGCTGCGTCGGTGAACTACACGGGTCGGACATCGATGGAGATCGGCATCCGGGTCGACACAGCAGACATCCTCACCGGTGCGTCCAGACACACCAACAGCTGCTACTTCACCATGGTGGCCGTGGACCATGCCGGCGTGCCGGTGGACGTGCCGACCCTCGTTCCGCAAAACCCAGTTGAGACACAGCGATTCAACTCCGCGAGGTTGCGACGTAGGGCGCAACGCCGGCAGTTCGACAGCGCCCACGGGTGCGACCAGACAGGAGAAAGAAAGAATGAGTCAGACCGTTCGGGGTGTGATCTCCCGGAGTAAGAAGCAGCCCGTTGAGTTGGTCGACATTGTCATTCCCGATCCGGGTCCCGGCGAGGTGGTGGTCGACATCATCGCCTGCGGGGTGTGTCATACCGACCTGACTTACCGCGAGGGCGGAATCAACGACGAGTATCCGTTCCTGTTGGGCCATGAGGCCGCGGGCACCGTCGAATCGGTGGGTGAGGGCGTCACCCACGTCGAACCCGGTGACTTCGTGATCCTGAACTGGCGTGCGGTGTGTGGGGAGTGCCGGGCCTGCAAGCGGGGCCGCCCGCAGCTGTGCTTCGACACCCACAACGCGGCACAGAAGATGACGCTGACCGACGGCACCGAGCTGACCCCGGCGCTGGGCATCGGCGCCTTCGCCGACAAGACCCTGGTGCATGAAGGCCAGTGCACCAAGGTCGATTCGGCGGCGGATCCGGCGGTGGCCGGCCTGCTGGGCTGCGGCGTGATGGCCGGCATCGGTGCGGCGATCAACACCGGCGCGGTGACCCGCGATGACACCGTCGCGGTGATCGGCTGCGGTGGGGTGGGTGATGCCGCGATCGCCGGTGCCGCCCTGGTCGGGGCCAAGAAGATCATCGCGGTGGATCTTGATGAGCGGAAGCTTGTCCAGGCCCGTGAGTTTGGTGCCACCCATACCGTGAATGCGGCTCAGGTTGATGTGGTCACCGCGATCCGGGAGCTGACCGGTGGCTTCGGTGCTGATGTGGTGATCGATGCGGTGGGGCGGCCTGTGACGTGGGAGCAGGCGTTCTACGCGCGCGATTTGGCCGGCACGGTGGTGCTGGTCGGTGTCCCGACCCCGGACATGACACTGCAGATGCCGTTGGTGGACTTCTTCTCCCGTGGTGGGTCGTTGAAGTCGTCCTGGTACGGCGACTGCCTGCCCGAGCGTGACTTCCCGACCTTGATCTCGCTGTACCGTCAGGGCCGGCTGCCGTTGGACAAGTTCGTCTCCGAGCGCATCGAGCTGGACGCGATCGAGGACGCGTTCCACAAGATGCACGCCGGCGAGGTCCTGCGCTCTGTCGTGGTGTTGAAGAAATGAGCGGCCCCGCCCAGATCCAGCGCGTGGTCACCAGCGGCACGTTCGAGCTCGACGGTGGCAGCTGGGACGTCGACAACAACATCTGGATCGTCGGCGATGACTCCGATGTGGTGGTGTTCGACGCCGCCCACACCGCGGACCCGATCATCGAGGCCGTCGGCGGGCGCAACGTCGTCGCGGTGGTCTGCACCCACGGCCACAACGACCACATCACCGTCGCCCCCGAACTGGGCAAGGCACTCGACGCGCCGGTGCTGCTGCACCCGGCCGACGAGATGCTGTGGCGAACAATCCATCCGGACGAGGATTTCCGTCCGATTGTCGATGGGGTCGGCGTGTTCGCTGCTGGTATCGAACTGCGGCCGTTGCACACTCCGGGGCACTCGCCGGGATCGGTGTGCTGGTCGATCCCGGAACTGAACGCGGTGGTCTCCGGCGACACCCTATTTGCGGGCGGGCCGGGTGCCACCGGACGGTCGTTCTCGGACTTCCCGACCATCCTGGAATCGATCTCCAAGCGGCTGGGCCTGCTGCCCGGTGAGACGGTGGTCTACACCGGCCACGGCGACACCACCACCATCGGCAACGAGATCGTGCACTACGACGACTGGGTGGCCCGCGGCCACTGATAGGTATGCCGAGGGCGTGAATTCGCCCGCACCCGGAGAGGTCACCAACGCACATCGGGGCGACCTCTCCGGGTTGTGTCATCGCTACGGCCAATCGGCCGCATTGCAAGACTGGTTCACGATCACCGATTGACGGTGCCCGGGCCGGCCAACGCAGCCATTCTGCGCTCTGGCCGGTCCGATTTTGGTTTGTCGACTATCTGGTCGCAATCTCTAAAACCGCAAGGCGGCAAGGTATTTCGCCGAAATAGCCGCTCGGCTGCGCTGTGTGCGGTATTGCGCGAACATCTAGCACGGATGACGCAATCAGGCATTGACGTAGATCACACATGCGCTTATATTTTCCATCGGTTGAACTTTTGTTCAAAGTAGGCCGCGGCGAGACATGTCTCAGAAGGAGACCGTATCGAGATGACCACCACCCAAGACCCGACGGAGAGTGCGGGAGTGACGCCGCAGCAGCTCGTCGGTCGCCTGACCACGACCAAGTTGATCCTCACCGTGCTTGCCATGTCGGCTCCGCTGGGAGCGGTCGCCGGGATTGTGCCGCTGGTGATTTCGGAAGGCAATGGCATCGGTGCGCCGATGACCTACGCGGTCATGGGCCTCATCTTGCTGATGTTCGCCGTCGGTTTCACCACGATGGCACGCAATTTCCCTCGCACGGGCGCGTTCTACGCCTACATCACCGGCGGCCTGGGTAAGCCGATCGGCTTGCCGGCCGCTTTCCTCGCTCAGCTCGGTTATCTTGCTCTGCTGGTGGGCACGTACGCCTTCTTCGGCGACTCGGCCAAGGTATTGATGGTCTCGCTCTTCGGGGAAGCCTTTGTGCCGTGGTGGATCTGGGCGATCGCGCTATGGGCCGCGGTGTCGGCACTGGGGCACTTCAACGTCGAACTGTCCGGCCGCATCCTGAGTGTTCTGATGGTTCTTGAGGTCGTCATCGTCTTGATCTTCAACGTCAGCTTGACCGCCACGGGGGGACCTCACGGACTGCAGTTCGAGTCGTTCACTCCCTCGGCGTTCACCTCTGGTTCGGTCGGGGTAGCCATTCTCTTTGCGAGTGCCACGTTCCTCGGTTTCGAGGGAACCGCGATCTACCGGACCGAAGTCAGGGATCCCGCACGGACGGTGCCACGTGCTACGTACCTGGCGATCATCCTGATTGGCCTCTTCTACGTGTTCTCGTCGTGGGCGCTGGTCACCTTCTACGGCGTCGACGGTGCGGTGGATGCCGCGAGAGCGGACTCGACCGGAATATTCGCCGCTGGGCTGCGTTTCTATGCCGGCGACGTGGTCGCGGAGATCATGACTTGCATGGTGGTGACAAGTCTCTTCGCTGCCACTTTGTCCGCTCATAATCCATTGGCGCGCTACACGTTTGCACTTGCACGCGATGGTGTGTTGCCGCCGGCGTTGGGTCGCGTGCATCCGAGGCACGGGTCCCCGGCAATCGCCTCCGCAACGGTGTCGACCGTCGCGCTCGCGCTTACCCTCCCGTTCGTCTTCCTGGACGTGAATGCCGTGACGTTCTATTCGTGGATGTTCGGTATCGGCACGTACGCCATCCTGACTCTGATGGCGCTGACCTGTCTTGCCGTGCTGGTGTACTTCCGCCGCGTGCCGCATCAGGAGCGTCCGTGGAATACCCTGATCGCGCCTGGCCTGGGCCTGGCCGGTCTGATCACGATGCTGGCGATCAGCAGCTACTACTTCCCGTTGCTCGTCGGTGGCAACTTCGCCATCGGACTGGGGCTGCAGCTGTTCATTCTCGGACTCGCAGTATTCGGATTCGTTCTCGCTCTGGTGTGGCGCCGGACGCGCCCCGACGTCTACAGCAGGATCGGTGGCGAGGCAGCGACACCCGAAGGCGTCGATGTTTAACCCAGCGGTGCCGTCAGCCGGCCTTGGCCACTTTCCTGGAGGCGTTCTTGCGCTTGCCGGCTTTCGGCTTCTCCTGGCTCAGGATCAATCGGAACAGCGGTTCGGCGTCGCTCGCGGACTTCACCGAGCCGCCCATGACCAACTGGACACCGATACCTTCCCAGGCCGCTTCAAGACGTTGGGCTGTTTCGCTGCTGTAGAGGCGCGCGAGTTCCGAGCGGGTGGAAGCCGACCAGTTCTCGACCAACTTGTGATACGCGGGATCGCGAACGGAGTGGGCGTAGATCTCGAAGAGCAGGATTCGGTCCTTCTCGTCGCCGTACATGACGGAGAGCAGGTGGAGCACTGCGGCTACCAGCGTGTCCTCATCGACAGCAGTTCGGAACGGCGGCATGAAGCGGTCGCTCTGCGTTTGCACCCAGGCCGCAAACGCCTCGAACATCAGTTCATCGATGTTCTCGTAGTGATAGCTGGCCGAGCCGAGGGCAACAGATGCCGCGGCGGCGACGCGGCGGTGGGTGACTCCCTTGACGCCGTACTCGCTGGCCACGTCGAGAGCCGCTTGCCGCAAAGCGGCCCGTGTCGGTTCGGACCGGATGTTGTCTCGGGGCACCTGAGCTCTGCCTTTCCGCACCGTTCTTTCAACGTATGTTCATGGCTCAGAGTAACAGGGCGCCGGGGCGTACCTGTGCACGACAGGTGCGGTGAAGTGGTTCATACGAACACATCTCGGTCCTGTCGGACCAGGTCGACGATGCCGATCCGGCTTTCGCGGCCAGTCTCGCCGAAAATGCCGCAACGCATGGCTTTCCTCAACCAAATCAACAGTGGTGGGAGATGATGGTGGGACAGGACAGCGCACCGATTGTGCGCGAGCGAGCAGCCCAATCCAGTTCCGGCGCAAGGGCGCAAACTTCCAGTCGGCAATCGCGGAAGGTTCCCACGGCGGCCGCAGCTCCTGGTGATGTCGATACTCTCTCGGGATTCGATTGGGATTTGGTCACTTTCGTGGTCCGGTGGGCTCGGTACGGTGGGCCTGACCCTGAAGAGGTGCTCCCGAACTTCGGGATGAGCTGCGCTCGCCTGCGTGAACGCCTCGGGCAGATCGTGGAGTACACGGATCGCCATCCCAACCGGGTGACCACCGCACAACGGGAACTCGTTGGGCGTGCGGAGCGCTGGTTGTCGACGGTTGACGCCGGTCGGCCCAACGCCACGCGGCCCGGTGGCGCTGACCTCCTCGAGTTGCTCGGCCGGCCGACGTTGAGGCGAGGGGTCTGGCGGTGGCGGTGAGCAGCGCATCTCAGGGCCTCGACGAGTTCGCACCCGCGCGTGTCGCTCAACTGCCACAGGGCTTCGAGGCAACGGTGGCCGATTATGCGCAGGGGGACCCGATCATCATCGGCTACGGTGCCGAATGTTTGATGGCCCTTGCCGGGGCCCAGGCGACGCCCCACGGGACGGCCGAATTGGTCCGCCACGGAGCCGGGGTGATCTTCGTTGCGATGCACAGTCAACGGCTAGACGCCCTGCGCATCCCGCCTATGCCGGCCGATCATGGCTCTCGGTGCCCAAACAGCTACGTTGCCGTGGATGCGTCGAGCGGAATCAGCACCGGCATTTCGGCATTCGATCGGGCCACGACCATCAGGAGGCTCAGTGACCCCGACAGCACACCGGATGTTTTTCGACGCCCCGGCCATGTTCTACCGGTGGCGGCCGACCTGGTCGTAGGAGCGGTTGCCACGGCTCCGCAGATCGCGCTGATGTTGGCGTCTCTCGCCGGCATCGAGCCCGCGGTCGTAGCTTTCACTGCGCTGCCTTCGGTGGAACATCCTTGGGAGAACGCCACTTCGGTTGAAGGTCGGCGCATCGCTGAGCGATTGGGCCGCAGTTTCATCGACAGGCAGACGATCGCGGCCGCCTTCTACGGTTGTCGGTAGTCGGCGCGGGTCTTATCCCGTCGTTCCGGCCGAGGCCGGAGTGCGTCGTTGGACGATCGCCAGCGGCGATACTCGTTCAGTCCTCCAGCCCGTATTCGTCGAACCAGTAGGCGAGTTTGCCGCGCCGGCTCACGGCACGCATCCGCGCCTCGGCGGCGTGCCGCGTCTTGCTGGTGGTGACGATGAGCAGTTCGTCGCCGACGGCGATGCGGGTGTCCGGCAGCGGGACGAACGTGCGGCCGTTGCGGATGATCAACGTGATGACCGCGGGATCAGGAAGCCGCAATTCAAGGATCGTCACGTTGTGGAGCCGGGAATGGGGCTGTACGGTCATGGTCAGCAGCTCGGCGTCGAGCACATCAAGCGGTGCGGCTTCGACCTGGATCTCGCGGGTGATGTCGCGGGTGATCAGCCCCAATGCATTGGCCACGAATCGAATACTGGGCGCCTGCACCAGGGTGAAGATCACCACGAGGACGAACACGATATTGAGCAGCCGGTAGCTGTCGGGCACACCGGCGACGATCGGGAAGGTCGCCAGCACGATCGGCACCGCACCGCGTAACCCGGCCCACGATAGAAAGAGTTGTTCGCGCAACGGGATCCGGAATCCGGCCAGGGACAGCACGACCGATACCGGCCGGGCGATCAGCAGCAGCACCAGCCCGATGACGATCGCCGGGATGATGTCGCCGGCCAGATCGTGCGGGTTCACCAGCAACCCGAGGAGCACGAACAGCCCGATCTGGGCCAGCCAGCCCACCCCCTCGGCGAAGGAACGGGTGGCGGACTTGTGCGGCAGGCCCGAGTTTGCGAGGACCACCGCGGACAGGTACGCGGCGATGAAACCGCTCGCGTGGGCACTGCCCGCGGCGGCGAACGCAATGAAACCCAGCCCGAAGGTAGCGATCGGGTAGAGACCCGAGGCGGGCAGCGCGATCCGGCGCAAGGCGAACGCACCGGCGAACCCCACGCCCAAGCCCAGCAGAGAACCGGTGACCAGTTCGTAGAGCAGGTCGGTGATGGCACCTTCGGGGTGGAACACGAACGGCACCACGCTGAACATCAGCACGAGGATCACCGCGGGCGCGTCGTTGAAACCGGATTCGGCCTCCAACAGGCCGGCCAGCCGTCGCGGCAGCGGCAGGATCCGAAGCACCGAGAACACCGCGGCCGCGTCGGTGGAGGCCACGATCGCCCCGAGCAGCAGCGCGAGTTGCCAGTCCATGCCCAGCAGCAGGTGCGCACCGAAAGCGGTGATGAGGGTGCTGACCACCACGCCGACGGTGGCCAGCACCGAGGCGGGTGCCAGTACGCCGCGGATATCGGAGAACCGAGTGGTCAAACCACCTTCGACCAGCACGATCGCCAGTGCGGTGGTGCATACATTGCGGGCCAGTTCGACGTTGTTGAACTCCAACCCGATCCCGTCGACGCCCAGCACCATGCCGACGAGCAGGAAGAACAGCAGGCTGGGGAACCCGATCCGGGTCGCCACGCGCGTGCCGATGATGCTCGCCAGGAGCACGATGCCGCCGGTGAGCAAGGTCAGGTACAGCTGGTTCAGGCTCATCGGGATTTAGTTAATCAGGACGAAGGGCCGTGAGTGTGCCGTGCGAATAGGCGAAAATGGCTGAGTGGCGGAACGGAACATGCGAGTGGTGGTTGCCGGTGCGGGCAATGTGGGCCGTTCCGTTGCGCGCGAG
This sequence comes from Mycobacterium sp. NPDC004974, assembly GCF_053600815.1. Taxonomy (NCBI): domain Bacteria; kingdom Bacillati; phylum Actinomycetota; class Actinomycetes; order Mycobacteriales; family Mycobacteriaceae; genus Mycobacterium; species Mycobacterium sp. NPDC004974. The sequence continues at coordinate 79,655 of NZ_JBSGAQ010000019.1, forward strand.
TTGCTCGAGAACGGTCATAAGGTCTTGCTGATCGAGCAGCTGCACCGCCGATACGAGCCGCACACGGTGCCGGGCGCCGACTGGTTGCTGGCCGACGCCTGCGAGCTCTCGGCGATGGAGGAGGCCGGGATCGAAACCTGCGACGTGCTGATCGCCGCCACCGGTGATGACAAGTCCAATCTCGTGGTCGGGTTGCTGGCCAAGTCCGAGTTCGGCGTGCCGCGGGTGGTGGCCCGCATCAATGACATCCGTAACCAATGGTTGTTCGGTCAGGACTGGGGCATCGATGTCGCGGTGTCGACGCCGGGCTCGTTGGTGGCCGGTGTCGAGGGCGCCATCGATGTCGGGCACATGGTGCGGTTGATGACACTGCGCGGGGGCCGGGTGGAGCTGACCAAACTCACGCTGCCCGAAGACAACCCCGTGGTCGGTCAGCGGGTGGACCGCCTGGATCTGCCGGTCGACACCGCCCTGGTCACCGTGGTCCGCGGCAACAAGGTCAGGTTGCCCAAGCCCGACGATGTGCTCGAAGCCGGCGACGAGCTGCTGTTCACCGCCAACCGCACCTCGGAGAATTCGCTGCTGGCCGCCATCCACGGTGGACAGTTCCTCAGGGAAGTGGTTTCCGAGGAGCCGTAGGTCGTCGTCGCCTTTCTCGACAAGGTCGCACTCGCGATCCAGTCGGCTGTGCCATCAGCTCACCTGATGTGCAAACACTTCCGGCAGGTCAGCGCGCCCTGGACCACCAGGGCTGGCTGCATCCGACATGGCCCCAGGGGCTAGGCGACTTTCGGTGGTGGTTGGGGTTGGAAGGGTTGGTACCACCACCATTCGGCGCGTTCCCCGGTCGGTCCGGGACACGGTGGAACATCCGGTGGGGGTGTCGTGGGTGGACGGGCCAGCGACCCGCCGTGCAACGGTCTGCCAGCACTGTCGGTGACCACCAGCCGATCAGCGGGCCCGGTGATCGTGATGAGGCGGCGGTGGTGCAGCCGGTGGTGATACGGGCAGACCAGCACCAGGTTGTCCAGTTCGGTGGATCCGCCGTCCTCCCAATGCACGATGTGGTGGGCGTGCAGACCGCGGGTGGCCCCGCAGCCAGGCACCGCACAGCAGCGGTCGCGGTGCTCGAGGGCCCGGCGCAGCCTGCGGCTGATCTGCCGGGTGCTGCGCCCGGCGCCGATCACCTGCCCGGATCGTTCGAACCAGGCTTCGTAGGTGGTGTCGCACAGTAGGTAGCGTCGTTCTTCGTCGGTCAGCAGCGGCCCTAGATGCAGTGCGGCGACCGGTTTGTCGCCGTCCTTGTCCAGGTCGACATGCACGACCACCGTGGTGTGCTGCCCATGCGGACGACGCGCCGCCTCGGTGTCCCAGCCGGCCTCGATGACACTCATGAATGCATCCACGCTGTCGGGAAACGGCTGCTGCTGCCCGTTGTCGCCGTCGGAGTGGTTGTCGTCGGTGTCGTGATCGCGCTTCCAGTCGGCGATCAGCCCATCGTGATGGGCTTGCCGGGCGGCGTCGAACTTCGCCGCCTCGATCCGCGGCAACCGGATCCGGTAGGTCGTGTACTCGTCGTTGACGGTTTTGGTGATCGAGCGTTCGGGTTCGGGCTGTGCATCGGGTTCGGGGCGTGGCTCGAGCTGTACGGCCGTGCGCAGCTGAGTAACCGTCGCCACCGCCGCCAACTCCGCATAGTGCTCATCGGATCCGTCGGCAGCCTTCTCGGCGATCACCCCGACCTGATCCAGCGACAGCCGACCCTCCCGCATGCCTTCGGCGCAGCGGGGGAACTCCTCGAGCCGCCGCGAGACGGCCACCACGGTCTCCGCGTTGCGCGGGCTGACGCCGGTCTTCCAGGCCACCAGCGCCTTCATCGAGCGGGCGCCGGTGGTACCGCACAACTCGTCGCGTTCCATCTCGGCGACGATCTCGACGATGCGTCCGTCGATCGCGTTACGTTGGCCGGTCAGCTCCTCCAACTCCTCGAACAACGCCTCCAACCGCTGCGCAGGACTCACTTCAGCGTCGAAAGTGGCTGCGGCCGAGGACATAACCCCATCATCGCAGAGGGGTACGACAAGTTCTGGATCAAGCTTTAGTCTGATGCCATGGACGCCGAAGACGCCGAACCGGAACGCCGGCTGGTCATCAGGGTCAACTCGAACGCCAAGATGTCGCGCGGTAAGGCCGCGGCGCACGCGGTGCATGCGGCGCTCAAGCTCTACGGCATCGAATACGAGCATCCGGTCATCGTGATCGGCGGTAAGCCCGACGAGATCCTGGCGCAGACGGTGCACGTGCGCGACGCCGGGCGCACCGAATTGGAGCCCGGCACACTGACTGCGGGGGCGAGCTGGGAGTACAAGGACCGCACCGAACCCGACGAGGCCGACGAGGCCGACGATTAGCCGCTAACCCGTTGCGGCCGTGTGCTCCGCGTGCCCCGGATGCTCGGGCAGCGTCAATCCCAGATGCTCGCGCAGGGTCGTTCCCTTGTAGTCGGTGCGGAACACGCCGCGCTCCTGCAGGAGCGGGACGACGCGCTCGACGAACGGGTCGAGCCCGCCCGGGGTGACGTGGGGGACCAGGATGAATCCGTCGCTGGCATCGGATTGCACGAGAAGGTCGATCGATTCGGCGATCGTGGCGGCCGACCCGACGAAGTTCTGCCGCCCCGTCACCTCGACGATGAGCTCGCGGGTGGTCAGGTTCTGTGCCTCGGCCTTGGCGCGCCATTCGTTGGCGACCGCGATCGGGTCCCGGTGCATCCGCACACTGGCCCGGCCCTTGGCGATGGTGTTCTCACCGACCACCGGGTCGACCGAGGGTAATGGCCCGTCCGGGTCGTGATCGGAAAGGTCCCGGTTCCACAGCTGTTCGAGGAACTTGATCGCGGTGGCGGGGGACACCTGGGCCAGACGCACCTCGTGGGCCAGGTCGGCGGCCTCGTCGTCGGTGTCCCCGAGGACGAAGGTGGCCGCGGGCAGGATCAGCAGCTGGTCGTGATGGCGGCCGTACTTGGCCAGGCGGCCTTTGACGTCGGCATAGAACTTCTGACCGTCCTCGAGCGTCCCGTACCGCGAGAAGATGGCATCGGCGGCCGCCGCGGCGAACTCACGCCCGCGATCGGAGTCCCCGGCCTGGAAGATCACCGGACGCCCCTGCGGGCTGCGGGGGACGTTGAACCGGCCACTGATATCGAAATGATCGTTGCGGTAGGCGAACTCACCGGCAGCCGGATGGGACAGGAATTCACCCCGGTCTTTGTCGGCGACGACTTCGTCACCGTGCCAGGAGTCGAACAACGTATGGGTGGCGGCCAGGAAGCTCGTGGCGCGCTCGTAGCGCTGGTTCTCGGGCAGGAAGCCGCCGCGGCGGAAGTTCTCGCCGGTGAAGGCATCCCAGGAGGTGACGACGTTCCAGGCGGCCCGGCCGTCGGACAGGTGGTCCAGCGAGGCGAATTGCCGTGCCACTTCATAGGGTTCGTTGAAGGTCGAGTTGATGGTGCCGGTCAGCCCGAGCCGATCGGTCACCGCGGCCAGCGCCGCCAGCACCGTGAAGGTGTCCGGGCGCCCGACGACGTCGAGGTCATAGATTTGGCCGCCTTGTTCGCGCAGTCGCAGCCCCTCGGCCAGGAACAGGAAATCGAACTTGCCGCGTTCAGCGGTCTGCGCAAACCGGACGAACGAATCGAATTCGATGTGGCTTCCGGATTCGGGGTCGCTCCACACCGTGGTGTTGTTGACCCCCGGGAAATGTGCGGCCAGGTGAATCTGCTTGACAGGCTTGCTCATGGGCGTTTCCTGGTCCGTGTCAGACGGTCGTATAGCGGTTGGCGGGGCGGGTGAGGCCGAGCAGCCCACGCAGCGTGGATGCTTCGTAAGCCTCGCGGAACAGACCGCGGCGCTGCAGGTCGGGGACCAGTGCATCGGTGATCTGCTGCAGATCGTGTGGCAGGGATGCCGGGCGCAGCCGGAAGCCGGTGGCGCCGGCGGTGTGCCAGTCCTGCAACAGATCGGCCAATTGGCTCGCTGTCCCGACGAAAATCTCGGCGTCACTGCGGTATTCGGTGCCGGCCAGCTCATCGAGGCGGTCGCGTCGGGCCTGCGCCGCATCGGTCGTGTGGTCGAGGAACACCACCAGGTCGGCGAATACCCGCACCGGCGGGGCCTGCGTGGGGCGGAGCGCGGCGATGGAGTCGACCAGGGCGGCGACTTCGTCGGGGCTGTGCGGGGTGACGAAGCCGACGTCAGTGTTGTCCGCAATGAGTTGGTAGGCGGGGTCGACGTGGCCGAGCGCGGCCACGATGGGTTGTCCCTGCGGTGGCCGCGGGGTGATGGAAGGCCCCTTCACCGAGAATGTCGCGCCCTCGAAATCGATGTAGTGCAGTTTGTTTCGGTCGATGAACCGTCCACTGGCCACGTCGCGGATCTCGGCGTCGTCCTCCCAGCTGTCCCACAAGCGGCGCAGCACTTCCACGTAATCCGCTGCTTCGCCAAACAATTCGGTAGTGAGCGTGGCGCGGTCCTCGGGCAGTTCGCGCCGGCCGAAGTGGGCTGCGGCATCCCGGCGGGAGGACACCTGGACCCGTACCCCGGCCCGGCCGGTGCTCACGTAGTCGAGTGTCGCGATGGCCTTGGACGCGTGGAACGGCTCGGTGTGGGTGGTGACGACGGTGGGCACCAACCCGATGTGTCGGGTGCGGGGCGCGACGCGCGCCGCGATGAGCACGGCGTCGAGGCGGCCGCGCACTCGGTCGGTGCGGTCGTCGGGGCGGAATGGATGATCGGACTGCAGCGTGAGTCCGTCTTCGATCGTGACGAAATCCAGTAGTCCGAGTTCGGCCTGGCGGACCAGGTCGGTCCAGTACCGCGGCGAGAGTGTTTCGCCCGCGCGGGCCAGCGGCTCGCGCCAGGATGCCGGGTGCCAGCCGGTGCCATCGAGTGCGACGGCGAGGTGCAGTGGGGTGCCCATCGACGGTTCTCACTTTCAGTCGCGGTCTCTGGCGACAACGCGAGCTCACACCCGGGTAATCCCGGGCGGGTGCCGGTGCGAGTGTCCAACCCAGTTTGACCTGCCTGAAGAGATCGGCGCAGGGTGATGCGAAACCGGTGATGGTCGGCGGGGGTCAGGCCTGGGCCCAGGGTGTCACCCGGGGAATCCACCGCGGCACGTGCCGGCGGTACGCCTCGTACTGCGCGCCGAACCGCCGGAGGAGGTGCGGTTCCTCGATGGTCGGGATGGCGATGGCGACGATCGTGGCGAACAGGGCGAACCAGGCGAACAGCCAGGGGGAAGCCGTAGCGACGGCGGTACCGAGCTGGATGCAGAACACCGCGGTCATCATCGGGTTCCGGACGTGCCGATACGGTCCCCGCAGGACCAGGTGGACCGGGGAGCCGATACCCAATGTCCCTTCGCCGACGTGGTCGAACAACACCTCGGTCCAGACCAGGAACCACAGCCCGAGCGCGATCAGTGTTCCTCCCACGAGGGCGAGGAGGAGGCCTGTCGGGGTGCTGAGGTCGGGTGCTTTCACCCCGGTAAGCCAGATGATCAGGCCCGGAATGAAGACCGTCATGGTGGCCGGGGCAATCAGCACGGAGATCAGGTGTCGCCACCAGAGGCGCCGATTTGTCATGTCGAACTCCTTTCTTCAACTCATGTTGAAGAAAAACGCTACGCTCGCCTCCTGCATAGGTCAACGGGTGTTGAAGTAAGCTCCGGCCATGTCGGAGACCCGGCGGAGCGGCCGGTGGCGCACCGGTCAACAGAACAAACAGCGGATCATCGATGCGGCCCGCGAGCACTTCATGCGCGCCGGCTATGAGCGCGCGACGGTGCGCGGAATCGCCACCGATGCCGGGGTCGATGTCGCGATGGTCTACTACTTCTTCGGCAACAAAGAGGGCTTGTTCAATGCGTCGGTGCTCGATACTCCGCAGCATCCGTTGCACCAGTTGGCGCTGTTGCTCGACGAGGGAACCGCGGATATCGGCGCACGTCTGGTCCGTGACGTCGTCCAACGCTGGGACGCCGCCTCGTTCGATCCCTTGCTGATGGTGTTCCGGTCCGCGGGCGTCCAGCCGTTGGCGCGCAAGCTCTTACACGATTCCCTGGCCGGACCGGTGGCCCAACGGGTGGCGACGGAGTTCGGCGTCGACGATGCCGAGCTTCGAGTCGAATTGGTGACCGTGCACCTCGTCGGACTGGCGTTCGCGCGGTATCAACTCAAGATCGAACCGATGGCGTCGGCCGGTGTCGACGAGCTCGTCGCCTGGATGGGGCCGACCGTGCAGCGCTACCTGACGGATCCGAATCCCTAAGCGCGTAATAGAGCCGACCAGGGATGGTCGGGGCAGAGCCGGGTCAGCCAGCTCAGGAGCCGTGTTCGCCCCGTGCTCGTCAGTCGTGGTGCTACGCGGCGGAAGTCCTGCTCGTCTTTGGCGGCAGTGCGGTGCGCCTTGAATAGGAGCGCGACTTCCGGCACCAGGTAGGGGATTCCGTCGCGGAAGCCGATCAGTTCCGGGTAGGGCAACGTGATCGACGGATCGCGCCGACACAACCATTGATCCCCGCTGTGCGGCTCGCGGAAGACATCGAGGTGATACCGCCCGGTGGTCGGGTCGCGGCACCAGGTTTGGTGCAGGGCGGGGTGATCGCTCACGTCCGAGTAGGGCCACAACCGGCCGGCACCTGCCACGTCCCAATCGAATCCGTCCAGTGCGGCGGCGATCTGCGGAAAGTCTCGGCGGGGAACGGCAATCTCGATGTCGGCGTGTGGCCGCGGCGGATCACCGAGGTACAGGTCGATCGCCCATCCTGCGGCTACGCACCACGGAGTATCGACGCCGGCCAACCGGCGGGCCACCTCGGCCGGAGTCCATGGGTCCCAAAGCTGGTCGGCCTCATCGGCGCTTATTGCCAGGCCGTGCGGGGGAAGGTCATCAGACATCGGCATCCAATATCCTCCGTGGCCGCAGCCGTCCGCGCAGCACCGCCATGATCGGGCGCGGATCGGCGCGCCCGTCGCGCCGGAACGGCATCGAGTCCCGAGATGCACTGATCCACTCGGAGCGGGCCATGTCATCGAGGAACAACCGGCGACCGGCCCGGCCGGCGAGCAGATGCAACAGCAGCGTTCCGGTGCGCCCATTGCCTTCGCGGAACGGATGGATCTGGTTGTAGTCGGCATAGATTCGGGCCAGCCGATAGGACAGCGTGCCGTCGTCGATCTCGGTGCCCTCGTCGGTGAGTCTGCCGATCTCGGTGTGCAGTGCCTCCAGGGCGTGTGGAATGCGGGCACACGGGCCGAACGCGCTGTCACCCTTGCGGAGTTCGACGATGCGCGGCTCGCCTGCCCACGCGTACACATCCCCGAACACATGCTGATGCAGTGACCGGATGTCCAGATCGGTGTCCTGGGTGCGCAGGTGCACCTGCAGGATTCGGCCGGCGGTCGCCACGAATTCCAGCTGCGCGAGCACCGTTGCGTCCTGCACGCCGAAGTTGTTGCGCAGCACCGACGTTCCCGGGATGAAATACGGGCGGCGGCGGGCGAACACCCGGCGGCGTGGCGGTGGGGCAGAGGTGGGGAGTTGCCGCCCCAGGTACTCGCCGAAGGTCTCCGCACCGGACAGTAAGGCGGTCAGGGAATCGATCTGCTCCGGTGTGGGCTGCCAGCCCTCCAGGCGTTCGGCGGCGATGGTCTGGGCCAGGGCATGACGGTCGGCCCCATCGAGTTCGGCTACCACGAGGAGAACGTCGAGGTCGACGCCAGGTAGTCGAGTTTGCGTCGGACGCCGGTGAGTTCACGCCCGATGCTGCGCAGGGCGGTGCGGTCCTGCGGCGGGAGTTCTGACAATTCGACCCGCTCCGCGAAACCGGCGGAGTCGCCGTCGGAAGCCGGCCAGCGGGCGGCCCGCACCCGCCAGCGGATGCTCGACCCGATCGCGTGACATTTCGCAAGCACCCGGGCGTCGTCGGCATCGAGGTAGCGGGTGCCGGCCGCCGCGGCGATCCGGTCGGCGGTGGGCAGTGCGTCGGACCCGCAACTCAGCGCGGCCCAGCGTGCGATGCGGACAACCGGGTCCACCGCGGCGAGTTTGATGTCGACGCTGCCCTCGCTGGACGTCAGCGCGCGTAGCCGAGACGGGACGTGGGCGCGGGGGAAGGTGGAGTCCTGCAGCATCGCGGCCAGCGCCGCGGGTTGCGCCCGCGCTGCGATACCGACCTGATCACGGATGTCGGGTCCGTCACCGACGGGGACGGCGTCGGCCAGCAGGCCGATCATCACCACACCTCGATCGGCAGCCGGGTCGGCGGCCCACCGGCCGATGCCGACCGCCCAGTCCTGGGCGGTGCGGTTGAACCGCGTCCGGGAGGCGACTGCACCGTTGTCGTCGGCACGGATCCCGCAACAGGCCAGTAGATCGTGGACATGCGCGGCCTGCGTCAGAGCCGACTCTACTGTCACGTCGGGGCTGCGGACCACCAGGGTTTCCAGGTCTGATCCAGGCAGTGCATCGCCGCGGCCGACGCTGCCCGAGGTGTACCAGTAGAGGCGGGGGGTCACCAACCGCGCTGCGGTCGACAGCGCGGCGCGGACCACGGCCGACCACGCCTCGGCGACCGGGGCGGCCCCGACGCGGGTGTCGATCACTTTTGTCACCGCATCGTGGGCTGCGGCAGCGGCCGTCACCAGGTCGCCCTCGCTGTCCGCCGACGCGATCCGCCGGTGGGCATCGTCCAACGGAGCCACAGCCATGTCGGCGATTGTGACAGGCGATGGGTCCGGTGAGGATTCGGCAACCCAATGCTTACTGCTGGCTACATGAACGAAACACGTGGGTGACAGCTCGGACACGCCGAGAGGCTTATCTGTCAAGTGACAGTTAAGGAGCTGGCGGCATCGCCCCCGAGCCTGAGAGAAACGCCTATGACCAGCAGCGCTACCGAGAGCCAGCGAGATGTGGCCGGCCGTCTTGGCGACCATGACGACCTGGCCGAGTTTGGTTACGACCAGCAGTTGCACCGTCGGCTCGGCAAGTTCGAATCGTTCGCCGCGGGCTTCTCGTTCGTGTCCATTCTGACCACCATCTTCCAGTTGTTCGGCCTCGGGTTCGGCTTCGGCGGTCCCGCCTTCTTCTGGACCTGGCCCGCGGTGTTCCTCGGCCAGTTCCTCGTTGCGCTGTGCTTCGCCGAGTTGGCCGCGCGCTACCCGATCTCGGGGGCCATCTATCAGTGGTCCCGGCGGATGGGTGGCGAGGTGATCGGCTGGTTCGGCGGCTGGTTCATGATCCTGGCGCAGATCGTCACCGCGTCGGCTGCGGCGATCGCGCTGCAGGTGGTGCTGCCCACGATCTGGTCCGGATTCCAGATCATCGGCGAGGACCCGGCCCTGACCTCACCGAGCGGGGCGGCCAACGCGGTACTGCTCGGCACGGTCCTGCTGGTGCTCACCACCACGATCAATTGCCTTGGTGTCAAATGGATGTCGCGCGTCAACAGCGCCGGCGTGATCTGCGAGATCGTCGGTGTCATCGCGGTCATCGGGGTGTTCTTCACCCATGCCCAGCGCGGCCCGCAGGTGGTTTTCGACACCGGCCACGCCGGCGGCCAACCCGGCTACGTGTGGGCCTGGATCATGTCCGGGCTGATGGCGGCCTACGTCATGGTCGGTTTCGGCTCGGCGGGTGAACTCGCCGAGGAGACCCGCAATCCGCGTCGCGTCGCGCCCCGCACCATCCGTCTGGCCCTGTCGGTCTCGGCACTCGGCGGCGGGCTGATGATCTTGGGCGCGCTGATGGCGGCCCCGAGCCTGACCGACGGACGCCTGGCCACCGAAGGTCTGCCGTACGTACTCGACACCGTGCTGTCCTCACCGTGGGGCACGGTCCTGCTGATCGACGTCTGTATTGCGATCACGATCTGTACCTTGGCAATTCAGACGGCCGCCTCCCGGCTGATGTTCTCGATGGCACGTGACGGGCGACTGCCGGCGTCGGCGATCCTGTCCCGGGTCAACAGCCACACCGGAACACCCATCTGGCCGTCGGTGCTCATCGGCCTGCTGTGCATCGGGGTGTTGCTGGTCAACGTCGGCAATTCGGCGATCTTCGCGACCCTGGCCAGCGTCTGCATCATCCTGATCTACCTGGCATATCTGCTGGTGACCGCTCCGCTGCTGTATCGCCGGCTCAAAGGCTGGCCGGCCCAGCGCAATCAGGTCGATGCCGAAGGGTTGCCGCTGTTCTCACTCGGCAAATTCGGCCTCGTCGTGAACGTCCTGGCGGTGCTCTACGGCGCCGTGATGATCGTCAACCTCGGGTGGCCGCGTGCCGAGATCTTCAACCCCACAGGTGAACTGCCGATCCTGCAATGGGCCGGACCCCTGAGCATCGCGGCCGCCGTCGTCCTCGGCGCACTGTGCTTCCCGCGCGGCAAGACCCACCCCAATCCCGTCACGATCGGAGCCTGACCGATGACTACCGCGACAACCACAGGCGCCCGCGACCACGCCCGGGCCCAGGCCGGCACCCTCACCGACTCGATGCCCGTCGTACCAGCATCGGCGTGGCCCACGCCGCCGCAGAACGTTGCACCTGAGCAATTGACGTGGGCTGAAACAGTTCCCGGCGGCCGCTACACCAGCAAGGTGCTGGCCCGCGGCACCCGGCTGCGTTTGCGTGATCTGGACGGCACCGCGTGCGCTCACCTGCTGCTGTGGCGGGCCGACGCACCCTGGGAGCGGCTCAACGTCGCCGACACGGTGAAAGTGCCCTGGCAGGCCTACCTTTCGACAGGACATCCGCTGCTCAGTGACCAGGGGCGGGTGCTGGCCACCCTGGTGTCGGACACCTCGGGGCACCACGACGCGTTGTGCGGCACGACCACCCGGACCGGCAATGCGGTCAAATACGGTGCGGGCGAGGTGGAGTCATCCAGCCCTGCCGGGCGTGAACTGCTCGCCCTAGCCGCGCTCAAGAACGGCCTGACCCGTCGCGACGTGGCACCGAGCCTGTCTTTCTTCCACGGTGTGCGGGTGGACGCCGACGGCACGCTGGTGTCCACCGGATCGGCCGGTGCCGGCACCGCCGTCGAACTGGTCACCCATCTCCCGCTGATCGTGGCGATCGCCAATACCGCCCACCCACTGGATCCGGCACCGCAGTTCACCGTCGGCCCGCTTGAGGTCCTGGCTTGGTCGGCGCCCGGCGACCTGGCCGAGATCGGCGCCACGGTCGGTGACCGCGATCCCGAATATCAACGCGCCTACCTGAATTCCGAAGACGTTTGGAGTGCCCGATGACGATCACCGCCGCCAACACCCTTGTCGATGAAATCGTCGCACCGCGCGCCCCGTGGTCGAAGATCGTGTGCGCCGGGGATGTGCTCACCATCGTCGACCTGTACGGCAACCAAGCTGTGGACACCCTGTTCTACGGCGCCGAGGACCACACCGTGCGCTACAGCGCTCCGGCCACGATAGTGGCACAGGGCAACATCTTCCTGACCACCGGATCGGTACTGCGCGACAGCGACGGCGAGCCGATGCTGACCATCGTCGATGACGAGGTCGGTTATCACGACACCCTCGGCGGGGCCTGCTCGCAGGAATCGAACACCTTGCGCTACGGGCACCACACCAAACACCAGCACGCCTGCGTGGAGAACTTCATCGGCGAGGGTGCCCGGTGGGGGCTGACCAAGGCCGACATCGTCAGCAACATCAACTTCTTCATGAATGTCCCGGTGGACCCCGACGGCTCACTGGGCATCGTCGACGGCCTCTCCGCTCCGGGTAAGACCGTGTCGCTGCGCGCCGAGATCGACACCTTGGTGCTGGTGTCGAACTGCCCGCAGATCAACAACCCGTGCAACGGATTCGACCCGACGGCCGTGCGGATGATCGTGACGCGCCCGTGACCACGATGGAAGTCATCCGGCCCGGCATGGCCACCACGGTCCAGGATTGGCCGGGTCGGACCGGGTACTGGCAGATCGGGGTGCCGCCGTCGGGCCCCATGGACGATGTGTCCTTCCGGCTGGCCAATATCGCGGTGGGCAATCCGGAGGGCGCGCCCGGTCTCGAGGCCACGATGGGCGGGCCGGCGTTGCGGTTCGACACCGACACCTGGGTATGCGTCACCGGTGCGCCTGCACCGGTGACCGCCGACGGGACGCGGGTCGCGCAGTGGGTGCCCGTCCTGGTCAAGGCCGGCCAGGTCCTGGACGTGGGAATGGTCGACGGCCCGGGCCTGCGGATCTACATCGCGCTGGCGGGCGGGCTGCAGTCCGATGAATACCTGGGCAGTGCATCGACATTCACTCTCGGCCGGTTCGGCGGCCACGAGGGCCGGGCGCTGGCCGTGGGGGACAAGCTGGAAACCCTGGATGTGCCGACCGGAACACGGCGCCGCATCCTGTTCGAGGAACAGCCGGCCATCAGCAACCACTGGTACATCGCGGTGACCGTCGGCCCGCACTCCGCGCCGGAGTTCTTCACGCGCAACGACATCGACACACTGCTCAACCATGACTACGAGGTGCACTTCAACTCCGACCGCACCGGCGTCCGGTTGATCGGACCGAAACCGGAATGGGCCCGCCCCGACGGCGGCGAAGCCGGATTGCACCCGTCGAATATCCACGACAACGCCTATTCGGTGGGTTCGCTCGACTTCACCGGGGACACCCCGATCCTGCTCGGCCCGGACGGCCCGAGCCTCGGCGGTTTCGTCTGCCCCGTCACCGTCACCGCTGCCGACCGCTGGAAACTGGGTCAACTCGCCCCCGGCGCCACCATCCGGTTCGTCCCGGTCCGGGCGTCCGCGGCACCCGCGCCGGCCACGGTCGGTCCTGCGCGGCGCGCCTCGATCCCCGCGGTGTTCTCCGCCGGCGGTGACGAGGACGACGGAATCATCGCCGGCACAACCTCATCCGATGGCACGACGGCAGTCACCTACCGCCGGATCGGGGACGACAACGTCCTGGTCGAGTACGGCGAGATGCGACTGGACCTGGCGCTGCGGGCCCGTGCCCACGCACTGCACCACGCGCTCGAACAACACCGGCCGGACGGGCTGATCGACCTCACACCCGGGATCCGTTCGCTGCAGGTCAAGGTGGACCCGGCCCGGCTCCCGCAGGCCAAGCTGGTGCCGCTGCTCACCGAGCTCGAAGCGTCGTTGCCCGCCGCGCAGGATCTCGTGGTGCCCAGTCGCACCGTGCGGTTGCCGCTGAGCTGGGACGACCCGTCGACCCGGGAAGCGATCGAACGCTACATGCACGGCGTGCGCGCCGACGCGCCGTGGTGCCCGTGGAACATCGAGTTCATCCGCCGGATGAACGGCCTGGCCTCGGTCGACGATGTGCACCGAATCGTCTATGACGCCGAGTATCTGGTGCTCGGTCTCGGCGATGTCTACCTGGGTGCGCCGGTCGCCACCCCGCTGGATCCGCGTCACCGTCTGGTGACGACCAAGTACAACCCGGCGCGGACCTGGACCCCGGAGAACGCGGTCGGTATCGGTGGGGCATACCTGTGCATCTACGGGATGGAGGGGCCGGGCGGATACCAGTTCGTCGGCCGCACCACCCAGATCTGGAACCACCGGCACCCACTGGTGGCCCAGGGCTTCGAACCCGAACACCCCTGGCTGTTGCGGTTTTTCGACCGCATCCAGTGGTATCCGGTGTCCGCCGAGGAGCTACTGGACCTGCGTGCCGACATGGCCGCCGGACGCGGCCAGGTCGAGATCACTGACGGAACGTTCTCACTGGCCGAGCATGAGCGGTTCCTGGCCGCCAATGCCGGGGACATCGCGGCGACCCGCGCGACGATGGAAGCCGCCCGGGGTGAGGAGCGCGAGCGTTGGGCAGCGGCAGGAGAATTCGCACGAAAGGAGTCTGCGTGACCCGCATTGCCGAGATCTACCGCGCCATCGCCGAGAGCGGACGCGACGAGGTGTTCATCCACCTGCGCCCGCAAGCCGAGGTGGAGTACGAACACCGCGCCGCGCTTGCCGGTGACGGCCCACTGGCCGGGTTGCTGCTCGCCGTCAAGGACAACGTCGACGTGGCCGGGATACCGACCACTGCGGCGTGCCCGGATTTCCGTTATATTCCCGATGCCGACGCACCGGCGGTGACCGCTCTCAAGGCCGCCGGTGCTGTCGTCATCGGGAAGACCAACCTCGACCAGTTCGCCACCGGATTGGTGGGGACACGCAGTCCCTATGGCGCCGTGCGGGATTCCCGCCGACCGGACTACATCTCCGGCGGGTCGAGTTCGGGGTCGGCGGTGGCCGTCGCGCTCGGCTTCGCCGACATCGCCATCGGCACCGACACGGCAGGGTCAGGTCGCGTTCCGGCCGGACTGCAGGGCATCGTCGGAATCAAAGCCACGGTCGGCCTGGTCTCCACCGAGGGTGTGGTCCCGGCTTGCGCGAGCTATGACTGTGTGACGATCTTCGCCGCTGACCTGGTCACTGCCCAGTCGGCGATGGCTGTGATGAGTGCCGGTGCGCCGCAACGGCAGTGGCCGGCCGACGTCCCTTTCGCCGCGCCGGTGACTCCCAGAATCGCGATACCGGACACATTGGCCGGGCTCGATGATGACTGGCAGGCCGCGTTCGGCGCTGCCGTACGCCAGGCGAACGACGCCGGATTCGACACGGTCCCGATCCCGCTGGACGACTTCTTCGCCGCCGCCAACCTTCTTTACAGCGGCGCACTTGTGGCTGAAAGGTGGGATGCGGTAGGGGAGTTCGTCGGCGCAGCCGGTCCCGATGCCAGGCTGGACCCGACGGTGTCGGCCATCATCACCGCCGCTGGAGCGCATTCGGCGGCGGATCTGCTGCGGGACCGGCGGCGGGTCGAGGAGCTCAGAGCCAAAGCGCTGGCCCAGCTCGCCGGTTGTCATGCGCTCATGGTCCCGACGGCTCCCGAGCATCCCCGCATCGACGAGGTCGCGGCCGACCCGGTCGCGGTGAACTCCCGGATGGGCCGGTACACCAACTTCTGCAACCTGTTCGACATGTGCGCCATCGCGATTCCCGCGGGGGTGGTGCCCGACGGTGCGCAGTTCGGAATCACCCTGCTGGCACCGGGATTCCACGATGGCGTCATCGCCGATCTGGCAGCTCGGTTCCTCGACGTTCCGTCGGCTGCGACCTGGCCGGAGTCGGGCGGCGCGCCACTGACCGAACTCGCGGTGTTCGGTGCGCATCTGCGCGGGCAGCCGCTGGAACATCAGCTCACCGGGCGGGGCGCGCGCTGGGCGGGTCCGATCACCACCGCGCCGCACTACCGCCTGTATGCGCTCGACACCGTTCCACCCAAGCCGGGTCTGACCCGCGTCGACGAAGGCGGGGCACCGATCGTGGGTGAGCGGTGGCTGTTGTCCCCGGCCGCACTGGGGGAGTTCCTGGCCGAGTTACCCGCGCCGATGTTGCTCGGGAAGGTGGAGCTCGACGACGGCCGCTGGATCACCGGATTCGGCTGTGACCACATCGCTCCCGCGCAAGGCCGCGACATCACCGAGTACCGGGGCTGGTTGGCCGCGATGGCGTAAGCCGGCACGAGTGGCGTGTCAGCTCCCGGGCACGATCAGCGAGACCATGGTCTCGAGCTGGCGGGCCATCTGCCGGTAACTCATCGCTCCCGATTGCGCCTGCAGCAGTGCGCCCCAGAACACTGATTCCAAGGTGGCGAGTACCTCGGGCCATGCTCCGCCGCCCAAGGCGGTCGAGATTCGGCGCGTGATCTCAACCGCGATCCGCCCACGTACATCGTCGACCATCTCGTCGTCGGTGCTCATCAGTGCCTGGGTGCAGGCGCGGGCCAACCGAGGCTCATCGGCCATCAACAGCGTGAGTGCGGTGAGCTGCTGGGTGACGCGGTCGGTGGTGCTGGTCGCGGGATCGATGTCGAGCGGCAGCTGAATCACCCGGTCGAGGTACAGCTCGGCGAACACCACCTCGATGGATGAGAAATGTGCGTAGAGCGCCGCGGGCGCCATCTTCGCGCGAGCTGCCAGCGCCGGCACCGAGACGTCGTTGTCTGCATCGAGAAGTTGCGTCGCCGCACCGAAGACACGGCGTTGCGTGCGGATGCGCTGACACTGTGCGTCGTGTAGGCGAGTGACCGTAGCCACCGCTGGCCTGGACATGTGTCCAAGATATAGATCCGCGGCACGATTGGCAATTGTTCAGTGAAATTGCTTGTATCAGCGCATTTTCGGCTGTGATTTTTGTCCAGTTCGGCCACCCCGAGCTCTAGTGGTGCCACCTGCGTCTCGCGAAATCGGACATGTGTCCAGTATGATCTGCCCAGATCTGACAGGGGAGGTCCGATGGCTTACGTGATCACGCAGAACTGCTGCAAGGACGCCAGCTGCGTGCCGGTGTGTCCGGTGGACTGCATCCGTCCGGCCGAGAGCGGGCTGGATTCCGCGTCGGCCGAGATGCTCTACATCGATCCGGAATCGTGCATCGACTGCGGAGCGTGCTTCGAGGAGTGTCCGGTCGGCGCGATCCACTACGAAGAGGACCTGCCCGGCGAACTGAAGCGGTTCAAGGACCTCAATGCCGCCTATTTCGAGCGCCATCCGCTCGAGCCGGTGATCGGACCTGCGCCGGTGTCCCGCGCGCGGGTCGAGTCGGGATCACTCCGGGTGGCCATCGTCGGATCCGGGCCGGCCGCCTGCTATGCGGCCGCCGAGTTGATCGATGTCGACGGTGTGGAGATCAACCTGTTCGAGCGGCTGCCCACGCCGTTCGGCCTGATCCGGGCGGGAGTGGCGCCCGACCACCAACACACCAAGTCGGTGGTCGACATCTTCGAGCGGGCGTTCACCAACCCGCGGTTCGCCAGCCATTTCAACGTCGAGGTCGGCCGCACCGTCAACCACGATGAGCTGCTGGCCCATCACCACGCGGTGATCTACGCGGTGGGCGCGGCCACCAGCCGGCGACTGGGCATTCCGGGTGAGGGCTTGGTGGGTCATCACGCCGCGGCCGAGTTCGTCGGTTGGTACAACGGGCATCCCGACCACGCCGGGCATCAGTTCGACCTGTCGGGCCAGCGAGCGGTCATCGTCGGCAACGGCAACGTGGCGCTCGACGTCGCCCGGGTGCTGCTGATGGACCGGGCCGCACTGGCCGCCACCGACGTCGCCCAGCACACCCTTGATGCCTTGGCCGGCAGCGCAATCCAGGAAGTGGTGATCCTGGCCCGGCGCGGCATCGGCCACGCCGCATTCTCGGCGGGGGAGTTCCTGGCCCTGGGACACCTCGAGGGTGTCGACGTCGTCGTCGACCCTGCGGACCTTCCCCGGGACGACGAGCATGACGACATCGAAGCCTCGTTCAAACTCGCCATCGCCCGGGAGTACGCCGAGCGCACCCCGACCGCTGGAAACAAGCGTGTGGTCTTCCGCTTCGGTGCTATTCCGGTCGCCGTCCAGGGTGCCGACCGGGCCGAAGGGTTGGAGATCGAGAGTGACCGACGAGGCACCGAGGTGATCGAGACGTCACTGATCTTGCGGTCGATCGGCTACCGCGGCCTGCCTGTCGCGGGACTGCCCTACGACGAGGACTCCGGAACCGTGCCCAACGAGTCCGGACGTGTCGTCGACGGTGCACCGGTGCCCGGTGCCTATGTGACCGGTTGGATCAAACGTGGACCGCGCGGGGTGATCGGTACGAACCGGTTGTGCGCCGAGCAAACAGTGGCCCAGTTGTGGGCGGATTTCGATGCCGGCCTGCTGGCCCGTGACGTAGAGGGCCGGGAGTCGCTCGATGCGCTGTTGGCCGCACGGGGAGCCGAGCCGGTCGGCTGGCCGGGTTGGCGCGCGATCGATGCCGCCGAGCGGGATCGCGGCGTGCAAGCGGCGCGGCCCCGGGTGAAGTTCGTGTCGGTCGAGGAGATGCTCAGCGCGGGCTTGCGCGGCTGACCTCGGCCTCGATCCGCGGATCGGGATCGCGCGGAGTGCGGGTGGCCAAGATCGATCCGGCGAGGATCAGCGCGAGCCCGGCCACGTTGTAGACGGTCAACGGCTCACCCAGCACGATGACCCCGGCGGCCAGCGCTACTGCGGGGTTGACGTAGGTGAACACCAGTGCCCGCGCGCCACCGACCTCGCGGATCAGCGCGAAGAACACCACGAAGGCCAGTGCCGTGCAGATCACGGCGAGTGCGGCCAGCGCGATGAGCACGCGCCGCGACGGCATCTGGTCGGGCCAGGTCAGCAGCGCCGGGGTGGTGTAGATCAGCGCCGCGATCGTCAGACACGCCGCCGTCAGCGGAAGGGTGGGTACGTCGCCCAGATAGCGCGCGGCGATCAGTGGCGCGATCGCGTAACAGGTTGCCACCAGCAGCACTTCGGCGATCGGCCAGCCGTGCCCACCGGTGAGCCCCGGCCCGGCGAGCACCGCCACTCCGGCCAGGCCAATACCAAGGCCGGTGATTCGCTTGGCGCTCAACCGTTCTCCACCGGTCAGCCGGTCGAGAACCGCGGCGATGATCGGTGCGGTGGCGATCAGCAGGCCCGTCAACGAGCTGCTCAGGTGGCGTTCGGCATCCGAGAGCAGGAACCACGCCGCGATGATCTCGAAGAACGCGAACGCCAGCACGGGCCGCCAATGCCGCAACACCGGCGCCCACGCGGCGCGAGACATCACGAGTGGCAACAACACGGCTGCGCCGACGGCCGTGCGGGCCAGGACCAGCACGGGTACCGAGACGCCGTCGACGGCGATTTTGATCAGCAGGTACGGGATGCCCCAGATGATGCTCATCGCGCCCAGCAGCAGCCAGCCCCGCACACTCACCCGATCCAGATTACGGATGCTGGGGAGCTAAGGGCCGGCCTTGTTGACCAGCCGGCGGGCCGCGTCGATCAAATTCAGCGCGTGCAGCTCGAAAAGCGCGATGAGATCCACTGAATCGCCACCGATCTCCCTGGCGATGAACAGCCCGTCGGCGCCGGCGATCGCATAGGTCGCCAGGTGGGAGACGTCGGCGTCGCTGAGTTCGGGTGTCCAGCTCCGGATCGTCTCGGACAACTGGCTCAGTGCCTGCGCGCGCGCCTGCAGGAACATTGCCCGGGCCCGGGGCTCGACGGGGCGCCGTTCCAGCGCGAGCATCAGACCCAGCCGGATGAAGTCGGGGGAGTCCACCAGCGCTTTGGCTACGTGTGCGCCGAGGCCTACGGCGCGATCTTCGGTGCTGCCGTCGTCAGGCACCTGCCAGGCCGCCAGCCAGGTTCCGAAACTGCGCTCGATCACTGCCGCGATCAGATCGTCCTTGTCCTTGAAATGCCAGTAGATCGAGCTGGCCGGCAAGCCGCACTTCTTGCTCACCAGCGCGATGCTGGTGCCTTCATATCCGCGCTCGGCGGCGATTTCAGTGGCGGCGTCGAGGATCCGTTGCCGCGACTGCTCGCCATCGAGGCGGCGACGGCGTGGCTTGGGCTGCTCGCCAGCGGGCATGTGGACTCCCGTCATTTCCTTCTTGACGCTGTAGTGATCGCTACATTACCGTAGCGATCACTACGGAAACAAGTTCTGGACGATAAGAGATGCCACTGTGACTGCAGACCTCTATGACGTAGCGGTGATCGGCTATGGGCCCACCGGGGCTACTGCGGCGAACCTGCTGGGGGCGCAAGGGTTGAAAGTGCTTGTCGTAGAGCGTGATCCAGATGTGTATGGCAGGGCCCGGGCGATCAGTACCGACGAAGAGGTGCTGCGCATCTGGCAGTCGGTCGGACTCGCGGATAGGTTGCAGCAGGACATGCTGCCCGACCGGCCCGCGGCATTCGTCGACGCCGAGGGCGTGCCCTTCATCGAGACGACGATCGTCGCGCGAGGATCAGGCCACCCGCCGCAGCAATTCATCTACCAGCCCGCGGTCGACCATGTCCTGCGCGAAGGCGTGGAGCGCTTCGACACCGTCGCGGTGCTGCTCGAACACGAATGTCTGCGGGTGCTGGCCAAATCGGATCACGTCGAGCTGATGCTGGCCGACCTTCGCACCGACACGTTCAAGCGAGTGCGGGCCTCCTATGTCATCGCCGCCGACGGCGGATCCTCCCCGACGCGTGGGCAACTGGGCATCGGGTATTCGGGTAACACTTACGCCGAGCGATGGGTTGTCATCGACACCAAGGTGCTCACCGAATGGGATGCCCACGACCGGCTCCGATTCCACTGCAATCCGGACCGTCCCACCGTCGATTGCCCGACACCGCTGGGGCACCACCGCTGGGAGTACCCGGCCCGGGCTGGTGAGGACGAGCAGAAACTGGTCAGCGAGCCCGAGATCTGGAAGGTGCTGGAGGATCAGGGCATCACTCGCGAAAACGTCGAGATACTTCGGGCCGTGGTCTACAGCCATCATGTCCGGGTTGCCGACCGCTGGCGGGTGGGGCGCATCTTCCTGGCCGGCGACGCTGCGCACGCCATGCCGCCATGGATCGGCCAGGGTATGTCGGCCGGTGTGCGCGATGCGGCCAACCTGTGCTGGAAGCTCGCCGCGGTGCTGGTCGGCCAGGCCCCGGATGCGCTCCTGGATTCCTATGAGGCAGAACGCAAACCGCACGTCGTCGAAGTCACCCGCCGCGCCTGTCTGGTCGGCCGCGTGATCACCGAGCGCAACCGGGTTCTCGCCGCCGTCCGCAACCACACCCTGCGGGCACTGACCAGGCTTCCCGGGGTGCTGGGCGGCGGCCAGAAGCTCTATTGGATCCCGGATGCGCGATACGACGAGGGCCTCTTCGTCCGGACCGGCAATCGGGCAGTGGGTTGGCAGCTCCCGCAGCCGTGGGTCATCGACGACACCGGCGTGACGCGTCGCCTCGATGACGTCGTGGCTGGGCGATGGACGGTGCTTCACACCGGCGTGGCCCCGGCCGGCGCGCAGGCGTGGACCGACATGGGCGTGCCTGCGATCGCGTTGGCCGGTCCTCGGAGCGGCACCAGACCCGGTGCGGTCCGCGACATCGACGGCACTCTCGTCGCCTGGCTGCGACGGAAGAAGGCCGCCGCCGTGGTGCTACGGCCTGACGGATTCATCTATGCCGCAGCCGAACCCGGGCAGCGGCTACCCGCACCACCAACCGGCTACACGCCGGCTACCCCGATCAGAACTGGAGTCCGCGCATGACCACGACCGAACTTGCCGAACACACCGTGACGGTCGCAGGCCGATCCATCTTCTATGCCGAGGCCGGCGCCGGTCCTGCCGTGGTGATGTTGCACGGTGGCGGTCCCGGGGCCACCGGGCTGTCCAACTACGGCCGCAACATCGACGCTCTCGCAGCACATTTCCGGGTGATCGTGCCGGATATGCCCGGCTATGGGCGCTCGGCCAAGGGAATCGACAAGGCCGATCCATTCGGGTTCCTTGCCGACGTGATCCGCGGCCTGCTCGACGAACTGGGCATCGAGACAGCGCATCTCATCGGCAACTCATACGGCGGCGCGGCAGCATTGCGGTTGGCGCTGGACACCCCACACCGGGTGGAAAAGCTGGTTCTGATGGGCCCCGGCGGGATCGGGACGACCAGAGGCTTGCCGACCGCGGGCCTCAACAGCCTGCTGGCCTATTACACCGGCGACGGTCCGAGCCGCGAGAAGCTGGCTACCTTTATCCGCAATTTCCTGGTCTACGACGGCAGTTCGGTGCCCGATGATCTGATCGACCTGCGGTACCGGGCATCCATCGATCCCGAGGTGGTCGCCGATCCGCCGTTGACCCGGCCGTCGGGACCGAAGGCCTTGCGCACGCTGTGGCGCATGGATCTCACCCGTGACAGCCGGCTGCAGAACCTGCAGACGCCCACCCTGATCCTGTGGGGTCGCGACGACAAGGTGAACCGGCCGGCCGGCGGCCCGATGCTGCTCAACGCCATGCCGAACGCTGAACTCGTGATGACCTCGCACACCGGCCACTGGATGCAGTGGGAACGCTCCGCGTTGTTCAATCAACTTGTTACCGAGTTCCTCCGACAGAACTCGAATCTCGCTCATGCCTAGCGTATTTGGCAATGTGCACCTCGGCTACGTCGTCATCGAGACCGAGAAGTTCGGCGATTGGCGGCGTTTCGGCCGCGACGGGGTCGGCATGCACGTCGACGACGCGGTGTCGGATGTCCTTCGCTTCCGGCTCGACGACCACGAATGTCGCTTCCTGCTGCGGCGTGGACCGGCCGAGGACGTCACGGCGCTCGGATGGCAGCTCGACGACCATGCCACGTTCGACGACATCGTCGGACGCATCGTGGGTCACGGTGTGCCGATCACCGAAGGCAGCTTAGAAGAAGCCGCCCTGCGCGGGGTGGAGCGGCTCGTGCGGTTCCCAGGCCCCAACGGGTTGACGCAGGAGATCTTCACCCGCGCCCATTCCGCCGCCGCACCACTGCAGATGGCCGTGCGCGGTGGGTTCGTGACCGGTGACTGCGGCATCGGGCATGTCGCGATCGCCACGAAGAAGCCGCACCAGATGCGGGGCTACTACAACACTGTGTTCGACGCCCGGCTGTCCGATTTCATCGACGAGACGATCGGCGGCGTCAAGATCAAGATCCGGTTCCTGCGGGTCAATCAGCGCCACCACTCGGTGGCCATCGCCTCAGTGCACCGCCTGCCCGTCAACCCGATCCGTACCCGTGTCCAGCACCTCAACATCCAGGTCGCCGACCTCGACGATATGACCACGTCCTACCGGCGGATCAAGGAACTCGGCTTCGATATGGCATTGGGAGTCGGGCAGCACACCAACGACCGGCAACTGTCCTATTACGCGATGACGCCGTCGGGGTTTGAATGGGAGGTGGGGTGGAACCCGCTGGTCGTCGACGAGATGACCTGGGAGCCCACCACCCACCAGGGCATCAGCATCTGGGGCCACACCCCGGAAGGACAGACGGTCATCGACAAGCTCGCCCAGTTCAAGGCCGGCGCCCGCTCGCTGCTGCGGGCCGAGGACAGCGTCGCGGCGCTGGCCGGTGCCGGCATCGCCGACAGCTAGGGAAGGACGATCATGAACCGAATCGATACCCATCACCACATGATTCCGCCCGCCTACGGAAAGGCGTTGCAGAAAGCGGGGATCGACGAAGCCGGTGGACGGGCAATGCCGGACTGGAGCCCGGAGGGCTCATTGCAGACCATGGCAGAACTCGATATCGCCACCGCGATTCTGTCGGTGTCGACGCCGGGAACCACCTTTCTGCCGAATGCGTCCGACGCTACGGCTCTGGCCATCGATCTCAACGATTACGGAGCCGAGGTGTTCGCCTCGCAGTCGGATCGGTTCGGTTTCTTCGCCACGCTTCCGATGCCGCACGTCGAAGCCGCGACAACAGAGGCCATCCGCGCGCTCGACACCCTCGGTGCCGACGGAGTCGTCCTGCTGGCCAACAACGGCGGGACATATCTCGGGCAAGGGGGACAGGACGAGTTGTGGGCTGCGCTCGACGCCCGGTCCGCGGTGGTGTTCATCCACCCGGCCGAGTTGCCCGGGCCGACGGTGCCAGGCGTGGTTCCGTTCGCCGCAGACTTTCTGCTCGACACCACTCGTGCGGCTTACCTGTTGGTGCGTAACGGGATACGGCGCAAGTACCCGAACATCAAATTCATCCTCAGCCACGCCGGCGGGTTCGTCCCGTACGCCTCGCACCGCATGGCGGTGGCCATCATGGCGGATACCGGCCGCAGTCCAGCCGACACCCTCGACGACTTCGCGAGTTTCTACTTCGACACCGCGCTGTCGTCGAGCGCCGCCGCGCTGCCCACCTTGCTCGCGTTCGCCAAACCCGGCCACATCACCTTCGGTTCCGATTGGCCGTTCGCCACACTGCCCGCGAGTCAACTGTTCGCCGGGGGCCTGGACACCTACGACGGACTGGATGCCGCTGCCCGTCGGGCGATCAACCGCGATAACGCGCTGGCGCTGTTCCCACGGCTCGGCACCGCCCCGGCGGCCCGGGCGCCGTCACCGCTGGATCAGGTGCGGCACCAGGCCACCCGGGTGGTGATGCGCGGAGTCGCCCGCCTCATCAACACCAGATGAACCCGTCTGGAATACCGAAACTGAAGCCAGGGACAAAATCGGCGCTGATTCTGTCCCTGGCTTCAGTTTCGGTTCGGGCGGGTCCCTTGGTGCAGTCCCTCAGGCCCGCGTCAGCTCCGCGTAGCGGGTGACGTGGTAATCGGTTGAGCCGAACTCGTACTGCACTGCGGTGAGCCGTTTGAAGTAGTGACCGATCGCCAGTTCCTCGGTCATGCCCATGCCGCCGTGTAACTGCACGGAGTTCTGCCCGACGAAGCGAGCCGCCCGTCCGATGGTGGCCTTGGCCGCCGATACCGCCTTGGCCCGTTGCGCGGGCGCGGCGTCGAGGTTCAGTACGGCGAGATAGACCGCAGCCGAAGCCTGTTCGACTTCCATGTGCATATCCACCATCCGGTGCTGCAGCGCCTGGAAGCTACCGATGGGCAGGCCGAACTGCTGGCGTTGTTTGCAGTACTCGACCGTATCGGCCAGTACCTTGCGCATTCCGCCCACCGCCTCGGCGCACACCGCCGCCGCTCCCTCGTCCCGGGCCAGGTCCAGCGACGGCCAGGCCTGACCCTCGGTCCCCAACAACGCCCCGGCAGGCAACCGCACATCGGAGAACGTCAGGTCCGACGCCCTGCGGTCGTCCACCGTGCGATACGGGTGCGCGGTGAATCCCGATGTCAACGAGGCGATGTCGGCCAGGAACAGGGAGATCCCGTCGGTATCGGCGCGTTCCCCCGAGGTACGCGCGGTCACCAGCAGATGGGTGGCCAGCGGTGCGTCGACGACCATCACCTTGGCGCCGTCGAGCACCCACTCGTCGCCATCACGGCGCGCGCTGGTGGACACGTCGCGCCAGTTGTCCCCGGAGGTCGGCTCGGTGGCCGCAAGTGCGACGATCGCCGAACCCGCCACGATGTTCTCCAGCAGGGCTGCGGCGGCCGCGTCACCGGACCGGTGCAGCAGGCCACCGGCAACCACCACGGTGTCCACGAACGGCTCGATCGCCAGGGCGCGGCCCAAAGCCTCAGCGATGACCATGGTTTCGACCGGGCCACCACCGATGCCACCGGCCTCCTCGGGCAGGGTGGCGCCCAGGATTCCCAGTTCGTCGGCGAAGCCGCGCCAGATCTCGGGCTGCCAGCCGGGACCGGTCTTGGCCGCGGCACGGCTCGATGCCAGGTCGTAGCGACTGGCCAGGAACTTGGTCAGCCCGTCGCGCAGCAGTTCCTGTTCGTTGGTCAGGTTGAAGTCCATCTAGAGCCCCAGTTCTGCCTTGGCGAGGATGTTTCGCTGAATTTCGTTGCTACCGGCGTAGATCGAACCGGCCCGGTCGTTGAAGTAGCGCAGCGGGGCGACCGCCTGCCAGGGCGCTCCGCTGTGATAGCCGTCGGCGGGCGGTTCGTATTCGGCCACCGGGCCGCCCGGGAACGTGGCGTGCGGTTGGTAGGCGCGGGCGAGCGGACCCGCGGCCTCCATGGACAGTTCGGTCAGGGTCTGGCTGAGTTCGGTGCTCAGGATCTTCAGCATCGACGACGCCGTGCCCGGATGGCCGCCCTCGGCAACCGCGGCCAGTACCTGGTACTCCAGGATTTCCAGCACATCGGTGCGGATCCGGGCGTCGGCGAGCCTGCGGCTGAAGGCCGGGTCATCGATCAGCCGGCCGCCGGCCGGTCCGGGCTGTTCGGTTGCCGCCGTGGCAATCTCTTCGCCGAGTACCTGCAGGGCCGGCGCGTTGGCGCCGCCGCCGCGCTCGAATTCCAGCAGATATTTGGCCACCGTCCAGCCGTCGTCGATCGTGCCGATCACGTTGGACTTCGGTACCCGGACTTCGTCGAAGAAGACCTGATTCTGAACCTCTTCGCCGGAAGTCATGACCAGCGGGCGGATTTCGATGCCGGGGGAGGTCATGTCGATCAGCACGAACGTGATGCCCTGCTGCTTCTTGGGCCCACGCGTGGTCCGCACCAGCGCGAACATCCAATTGGCTTCCTGGGCGTGGGTGGTCCAGATCTTGCTGCCGGTGCACACCAGGTCGTCCCCATCGGACACCGCTGCCATCGACAGCGCGGCCAGGTCCGAGCCGGCCTCGGGTTCGGAGTAGCCCTGGCAGAAGAACACCTCGCCGGTGAGGATCCCGGGAAGGAAGTAGTCCTTCTGCGCCTGTGTGCCGAATCTGATGATGGCGTGGGCCACCATGCGGATGCCCATGGGTGACAGCGACGGGGCGCCGGCCAGCGTCGATTCGCGGCTGAAGATGTAGTGCTGGGTGAGGCTCCAGTCGCAGCCGCCGTGTTCCACCGGCCAGGCCGGGGCCGCCCAGCCACGCTCGTGGAGGACCTTCTGCCAGGCCATGCTGGCGTCGTGATCGGCATACACGCTGGTCATCAGCTGACCGGCCTGCCGGAGTTCGGGAGTCAGATTCTCGGCGAGAAAGTCGCGAACCTCGTCGCGGAATTCCTGGTCGCTCGTCGACCACTTCAGGTCCATGCCTGCCCCTGTCTGCTGGTGTCGCTCCACAGAGTAAACCTAGTTAGTCAAGTGGCGCAGGCCACCCCGGCCCCGCGGCTCGGCCCGGCAGGGATGCGTCATCGCCGCACGTTGCTGGGCGGTGGTGGCACCTGCAGGGGGCCGCGGGCGATAATCGACGCGTGGAGCGTCGCCAGAGCGGTCAGGACCCCGAATCTCCGATGGCACTGCTGCAGAACATTCCCGCGCTCGTGGTGCTGGAGCGGTTCCCGGTGCCGGTGTTGGCAATCGCCGAAGACGGAACGATCCTGTTCGCCAACACTGCTTTCGGCGAGATGGTCGGCCGCGACACCGATGCGGTCAAGAGCATGCAGTTTGCTGAGGTGTTCCACTCGCTGCCGGCCGACGAGTCGGCGGTCTCGGTGATGCGGGCCCACGCCGGCCTGCTGGTCGACCTCGTCCACCGTGACGGTTCGATCGTGCGGGCGCGGATGAGCAAGTCGGCGCTGCTGCGCGGCGACGACCCGGTGGCGCTCGCGACGTTCCAGGACCTCACCGAGCGGTTGTGGGCCGACGAGCTGTAGGACGTCAGCCGGCAGCCTGCGTCCGGCGCAGCGATTCGCGGGCCAGGAACTCGTGGAAGTAGTCCAGCGATTCCCGGCTGACGATCGCGGGGAGCAGAAGATCCCAGGTGTGGACCACCCGTTCGCGCAAGTCGGTGTCGGTTGCGTTCGCGCGCGAGAGAGCCTCGGCGCCCAGCATGGACCCCAGGATCACCTCGGCGGCGCCCGCGATGTCCAGGCTTTCCCGTAGGTCGCCTTCGTCGGCCGCCTGGATCAACTGCTTCCTGAGCTCATCGAGCCAGCTCATGTACACGTCGGTGGCGGCGGCATTGATGCCGCTGAACGTTCGCAGCAGTTGCATCCCGATCTGCGCCACCTTGTCCGAGCGGGCGAAATCGGCCACCACGAACAATCCGTGGATGGTGTTCTCCAACGCCGGTGATGAGGATTCGGCGATGACGCGGAACGCGGCCAGCATCGCGGTGCCGCCGTCGCTGATGATCGCCTCGGCCAGTGATTCCTTCGAGTCGAAGTGGTAGTAGAGCGCGCCCTTGGTCATCTCGGCCCGCGCGATGATGTCGCCGAGCCCGGTCGCCGGATAGCCGTGCTCGCTGAACAGGTCGACCGCGGCGGTGATGATCTTCTGCCGGGTCAGCTCCGATCGAGCCTGGCGTGCCATGTCAGGCCGGCCCGACGGCTGGGTTGGAGGCGCCGTCCGGTGCGTGGGGGCGCAGGGCCACGACCTTCTTGGCGCCCACCGCGGTGCGACGCCGGATGAACTGCCTGAGGTAGGCGAGCCGCTCCGGCTCGACGAACCCGGGTAGCGCCAGCCGCCAGCTGTGCTCGAGGTCGGTGAGGAACCGCGGGGGATCGTCGAGGTCACTCGTCTGGCGCACACCCAGGTAGATCGACACCAACAACCGGGCGACCGCTTCCGGGTCGCTGTCTGCGGTGAAATCACCCTCACCGATGGCGCGTTTGGCGATCCCGGCGAAACCCTGTACCCATTCGTCGATCACCCGCGGCCCCAGGCCGTCCGTCCGGCCGATGGATTCGACCAGGTTCAGGGCTGCCCGGGCCATCGGATCACCGATGTCTTCCGCGGCGACCAGGCAAGAGAGGTCGATCAACGTCTCAGCTCCGGACAGATTGCGGGCCAGGACGTCTTCGACGGACTTGTTGCCCCGTGCGGACCGGTGCTCGACGATCGAGACTGCCAGCGCGTGCTTGGACCGGAAGTGGAAGTACAGCGCGCCCTTCGTGACATTGGCGTCGGCCAGGATGTCGTCGAGGCTGACCAGGCTGTAGGGCGTGTGGGCGAACTGCCGCGCTGCCGCCTGCAGGATCTGGAGGCGGGTCAGCTCTGCTCGCCGGTCGAGCTGCTCAGTCACCTCGGGGCCTTCCTGACTCTGAGCGGCCGGTGGCGCTGTCTGATTTCGCCATCACCACCAGCAGACTCAAAGTCTTCGCCGTACGTGCATTACATTCTAAAGGTATGTATCGTGCTTAGCGTGATAACTCTTGGTTCGTCACGGGTTGCCCGCCCGGCGGTGGCGCACGCCACGGCCGCGGGCGCTGTGATGAGCGCCCCCTTTTGGCGGTCGACAGTAGCCAAGGGCTATCCTGGAAGCGTTGCCATGGCCTGCACCGGCAATCCCCCTCGAATCCCGGTGCGGGCCATGGCGACCCCATCTCCCGGTGTCTACCAAGACGATTCGATCTTGATGTGGCACCGCGCGGTACGTTCGGAGTGTCGCTAGCCGATGTGGGATGACGAAGTCGACGTCGTTTGCTACGGCTCGGGCGTCGGGGCGTTGGCGGCGGCGGTCGCGGCAGCGGATGCCGGGCTCGACGTGCAAATCGTGCGGCCAGGCGTAGCCGGCAGCCCCCAACCCGTGACGCCCAGCCCCGAGGCCCCATGGTTGGGCGTGGGCATCGAGGATCCCGAGACCCGTGACTACCTCGACGAGTTGGCGGCGGATCTGCCGCCTGTCGAGGATGCCGAATACGACACCGCCCCCAGCGTCCGGCCGGTCAGCGACTGGACCCCGGTTTCCGGACGCGGCCGGATCGCGCCGTTCTACGGTGCTCGGC
Organism: Mycobacterium sp. NPDC004974; assembly: GCF_053600815.1. Lineage (NCBI taxonomy): Bacteria > Bacillati > Actinomycetota > Actinomycetes > Mycobacteriales > Mycobacteriaceae > Mycobacterium > Mycobacterium sp. NPDC004974. The sequence continues at coordinate 108,850 of NZ_JBSGAQ010000019.1, forward strand.
TGCAGGAATGGGCGCAGCGGTGCCTGACGTCTCCCTATGGGGTGCTCTACACCCGGTTGGCGGATCGGGGGACGACCTCGATGAAGACCCGCGCCGGCGAGGAGATCCAGGTCAAGGTGCTCGGGACGGTGGACGCCGAGAGCGAGTCCGGCGCCGCGTCGGTGCTCGCTGACTGGCTGTCGGCGCAGGTGCACGACCGGCAGATCCAGACCCTGGACGGCGGCACGCTGCTGCGCGTCGTGTTCGAGGAGGGCGAGGTTGTCGGGGCGGTATTCGACACCGCCGACGGGCCGCTGGCCCTGCGGGCGCGCCATGGCGTGGCACTCTCGACGGAACCACGCGCTGCAGGCGGCGCCTCGGTGGCCGGGCAGCTCATCGAGCCGGGAAAGCCCCTGCAGGTAGGACTGGTCGGCTACAGCGCCAGCAGATTCGGTCGGGTCGAGTTGCTGGACTTCGAGCCTGACACCGGACGATCGGACTACTGCCGGTCGGGAGGAGTGCACGACTCACCGCGTGAGTCGTACCGATCACGTGCGCGGCGCGGCTGAGAAGTGCACCGGTACCCGCCCTTTGGCCAGTAACGCGGCCATCTCGTGGCCGAGGATCGGCTTGGACAGCAAGAAGCCCTGTGCGCGGTAGCAGCCGTGCCGCAACAGGGTCAGCGCGGCCCGTTCGGTCTCCACCCCTTCGGCCACCAGCTGTAGGCCGAAGGCGCCGGCCAGAGCGATCACCGCGCGCACGATCGGCAGGTCACCCGGGTCTGATCCGAGCCCGGCGACAAAGCTGCGGTCGATCTTGAGGGTGTCCACCGGGAGCGATTTCAACAGGGACAGCGCGCTGTAACCGGTGCCGAAGTCGTCAATGGCCACCTGCACGCCCACCTTGTGGAGTCCGGTCAGCGTCGAGCGGGTGGTTTCGATGTCCTGCACGACGATGCTCTCGGTGATCTCCAGGCATACCGATCCGCGGGGCAGGCGGAATTCGTTCATGATGCCGGCCACCGACGCGACGAATCCGTCGGTCACCAACTGCACCGGCGACACGTTGATCCGCAGCACGATGTTGCGGCCGACGCCGTTGGACCGCCACCGGGCGAACTCGGCGCACGCGGTTCTCAGTACCCAGCGGCCCAACTCTCCCGCCAGGTTGATCGATTCGGCCACGCCGATGAACGAGTCGGGGGACAGCAGGCCTCGGGTCGGGTGCTGCCATCGCACCAGAGCCTCGGCGGCCAGGACCTCGCCGGTCCGCATGTCGATCTCGGGTAGGTAGTGCAACACCAGCGCGCCGCTCTCGATCACGCTCTGCAGGTGCAGCTCGATGTCGTTGCGGAAGTCGATCTCCATCGCCATCTCATCGGAGAACACCGCGACCCGGTTGCCTCCGGAGTTCTTCGCGGTCAGCACCGCGTGGTCGGCCCGGTTGAGCAGATCGGAGGTGGAGTCGCGGCCCGGAATACCTTGGGCCAGACCGATGCTGACGGTACGGGTGAGCATCTCGCCATCGATGGTCACCCGCTCGCGCAGCACCGACTGGAGTCGGTAGGCCAGTGCCGTGGCGGCCTCGATCGTCATCGAGGCGGCGGGGACCACGACGAACTCGTCACCGCCGAGTCGTGCGATGAGCTTGGGGGAGTCGTCACCGCGTTGCAACCGCTCGGCCAGGATGCTGATGAAGGCGTCACCGGCGGTATGACCCAGATAGTCGTTGATCGCCTTGAGCCGGTCCAGGTCGAAGAACATCACCACAACCGGGCCGGGTTGTCCCGGAGCCAGCCGGGCCTGCAGATGGGCCATGAGCGCCCTGCGATTGTGCAGTCCGGTGAGGTGGTCATGATCGGCCAGATAACGCAACCGGTCCTCGGCCTCGATGCGGGCCTGCACCTGGGCGAACAGCGAGGCAATCGCCTTGAGCGCGTTGAGCTCCGCGGGTAGCCACTCGCGATCACCGAATTTGACGAACCCCAGGACGCCGGTGGTGATGTCCCCGGACAACAACGGCACACATGCCATCGAGGTGCTGGGGATGTGCCGTCCCGCCTCGATCGTGCGCTGGTAGTCGTCGGTGGCCGGCTCCGGACGGAACACCGCCGGTTCCTTGAGGTGCTCGGCCATCGCGAACACCGGATCGGCATCGGCGAAGTGGATCACCGCGATCGGGTCGGTCAGGGCGTCCGGCGGGCGCGCCGGCCACTCGGCCACCAACCGCGTCGCATGCGCCTCGTGATCGTTGTGACGCAGGAAGCTGACGTCCACGTCGAAGAACGAGACCAGCTCTGCCAGCACCTGCTGGCTCACCGTGACCGAGGTCGCAGCGTCGACCGCCATCAGTTGTGTGGCAACCGATGTGACGAGCAGTTCGAGGCTGCCTGGCACCAGATACCTCCGCGTATACCTCGGCACGTGACTCAGCCGTACTGCGATGTCGAACCCGTCCGGGCTCGGCGCCGGCTGCGTACGGTCGGCCGCGGCGCGTAGGACAACCTCAACACCAGCGCCTGTGATTCGTCGCGCTCGGTGCTGGTCAACCTGCGAAAAGCGTACTGCAGGTCGCGTAGCGCGTCGGCGTGACCAGGAGATAGTGCACTGCGGTCCCGGTCATCGTGGGCGTAGAGGAACACCGGCGACACCGGTTGAACCGCCAGCCCGTGGCGTTGGGCGCCCACCCAGACTGCTTCGACGGCCGATCCGGCCTGCGCGTAGTCGGTCAGCCGGCGGCCCCGAACCGAGACGACAGCCAGCGCCGAGCTCGAGGTGACCCGTTCGTAGGTGTCGTCGCCGAGAGCCGAGCCGGCGTCCCAGTCGGACAACTTCGACATCACCTCGGGCCGGCGCAGGATGTCGAGCACCACCATGTCGGCCGGGTCCAACCCGAGCGTCGTCACCTCGATACCGGTATCGGGGTCTGGATCACCGGGCCAGCGCAGCTCCGACATCATCTCCCGGTGCAGGTTCGGGGTCAGATAGCGGATCCGGTCCGCTTCGGCGAGTAGGCGCGCGGCGTTTTCGATCTCGGCCCGGTCGTCGAGGATCGTCAGTTCGGCACCCTCGTTGGCGGCGGCGGCCCGCAGACCGTCGAGCACGTCGGCGGCGATCGGAGTCGCCGTGCCCCGGAGTCGGTTGGTCTCTCTGGCCAGCATCGGTTCGTAGAGCTCAGCCAACTCCGGTGCGTTGCCAGCGGAGAATTCTGCGATCCCGTACAGGGGCGTGCCCTCGTCGCCGCGGGACCACTGCACATGCCCGGTCAGACCGTGTGCGGCCGCGGCCACCCTTGCGTTGAACGCGGCCGCCCCCAGCGCCACTGCGCTGCCGCGGTACCCGACGTCCATGGCCGTGGTGTATTTCGTCGCCAACCGGAGGCTGATCTGGTCGTCACTCGCGTCGATGTGCCACGGTTGGACATTGCCGCCCGAGGGCGCGCGCGTCGCCGCGTCGGTCAGGATGTCTGCCATCCCGACCGGTTCGGCTTGGGTGTCCTCGGGGATGGGCGGGGGCATGGGGGCGGACCCGGCTACCAGCGGATCGTCGATACGGTCGAGCACGTCGGCGATATCGACGCGGACCCGCCCCGACGGCATCGGCTCACCCAGGCCGATACGCCGCACGGCATTGGCCACGACCGTCGCCCCGAGCACGACCTCGGAGGCGAGTTGGGGCCAGGTGCTCAACGTCTTGCCGACTTCGACCAGCGAGGCCGCCATCCGGGGTGAGAGCTGAGCCGCGTCGAGAATGCGCAGCACGTGGGGCACTTTGTCCTTGCTGCTGAGCCCGGCCAGGTCGCGCGCGGCGATGTCGCCGAGCAGGCCGTGCAGGATCGGCCGCGTGGGTTCGAGGTCGAACCGTTCGACATCGAGTAGCCCGCGATCACCCGTGGTCATCAGCACAGGCAGTCGTCGGGCCCGGGCAGCCTCGCGGACAAGCACTTTGGCATCCAGTGAGTCGCATTCCTCGACGATGACGTCGAGCCCCTCCAGGAACTGGTCGATGGACTCGGGCACCGCACCGTTGCGGTCGATCCGAACCTTGATGTAGGGGTCGATCTCGGCGATTCGGCGTGCGGCCACCACCGCCTTGTTCAACCCGAGATCGAACACGGTGCCGGGGACCCGGTTGAGGTTCGCCAACTCGAGTGCGTCGAAGTCGGTGAGGCGAATCTCGCCGCACAGCCCCTCGGTGGCCAGGTTGTAGGCGATGGCGTGTCCGACGCTGAGACCGATGACACCGATCCTCAGGCCCGACAATCGTCGCTGTTCGCCGGCGGTGACGAGGTTGCGGTTGCGGTCCAGGCGCAACCGATTGAACGCGGCCGGCCCCAGAATATGCACCAGGCTGCGACGCCATGGGTAGTAAGCCCACCGGGTCGGCTCGTCGTGCACTTCCTGGCCGACCGCAGGAACAAGCGTGCGCAGTGCGGACCGCTGCTCGTGACACTCATCGATGACGGTGATGCGCGGGTCCCGACGCAGCTGGTCGAGGGTGAATTCGTCGTCGATGAACATCGCACGATGCTGATCGGGGTGGTTGAGTTCGCCCAATTCGGAATTCCCGATGCTTGCGTGGGTGTTTTTGTCGGTCATCGTCCCACCGCGGTCTGAGTGTGGGCGTTGAAGCCGGCTGCGGCCGTGTGCGGGCCGATCCTCTGAGCCTCGGCGAAGTAGCGCGACAGCTGCCCCGGGTCCGCGTGGTTGGCGAATGTTCTGCTATCCCACCACATCATCTTCGTCTGGTATCGCTCGTCCGGATAGGGCGTCGCCGGAATTCTTGCCGCGAGCACCCCGCCCGATGACAACCAGCGTTTGAGCACATAGGCCGCGGCTGTTGCCATGGCAAATTGAATGTCCAACAGTGTCATGGCGTGCAGCGGCATACGCGCCAGCGTATCGGTGAGTGCGCGGCTCTGTTCCGGGTCGTCGCATACCCAGGCGGTCTTCATCTCGACCACTCCGAACGGCAGGCGGTCGGCGATCATCTTGCGTACCGAATCGAGTGCGGGCTGTCCGCTCCATTCGACGATTGCATGGCTGTCCTCGACGTGCTGGTGCGGGCCCTTGGCCCGCAGGCCGCCGACGACGTCGCCGGCACTGTTGATCCCGACGCAGAACAGCGCCGTATCCTCGCCTGTCCTTAGGGTTTTCGGATCCAGCGCGCATTCCACTCCGTGTTTGCGGTAGTTGGACTGGGCGCCGTAGACGTATTCGTTCCACAGCTCACGTTCCGCGGCCGGCCGGGCCACGACGATCGTGCACTCGCTTTCGGGGTCCCACCAGCTTGGGCTTTCGTCCAATGTCACGCAGCGGCGGCCTGCGGCATCGAGTTGGGGAGCGGTCATCTGGAATCCATTTCGTCGGTCAGCCGTGCCTTTCGACTGGGACGGCTGATTTTGGCGTGTAGCACGGTTGTGCGAATACGTGTGATGAGTATTGCGCCGCCTCGTAGGGGAATTCCAGCGAGCTGAGAAATCTTGTCCAGGAGGGCGGTGAATTCTGTCCGGACGTCTCCGATTTACTGACGGGTACATGCAATTCTGGCAAATTCGGATCGCGCTATTTATCCCGTATACGTCGATTGAAGATGGCGGTGGCAAAAATTCTGAATTGACGGCGATGTCGAATGGGTGGTGTCCGGGTGCGGCGGCGAGCTTTTGCTGTGACGGCCCTCAGCCAGCGCTTCGGGGATAGCGCGCCACGGTGAATGGCGATCGACTTCGCGTCGGCTCGGCCCTTTCGGGCCGGTGATGCATTGGTGGGTAGTGTCCGGGCCTCGCAGCCCAGGTGACATTCTGTTGGTGATGACCGAGGAGTATCCGAAAGCAACCGCCCTGCCGGCTCGCGATGTCGGCAGGCTGCTGCTGCGTTGTGCAGACCGGCCCGGCTTGGTCGCTGCGATCAGCGGCTTCCTCACCGGCGCCGGCGCCAACATCGTGTCGCTGGATCAGCACTCCACCGAGCAGACCGGCGGCACCTTCATTCAGCGGACGATCTTCCACCTACCGGGGTTGGCCGCGGCGCGCGACGAACTTGAGCGCGACTTCCGGCGGCAGGTGGCCGAACCGTTCGAGATGGACTTCCGTCTGACCGAGGCCGCCAAACCCAAACGGGTGGCGCTGATGGCCTCCCGCGAGGATCACTGCCTACTGGATCTGTTGTGGCGCAACCGGCGCGGTGAACTCGACATGTCCGTGGTCATGGTCATCTCGAACCATCCCGACCTTGCCGATCGGGTGCGTGCGTTCGGTGTGCCGTTCCTCTACGTTCCCGCGACCCCTGGGAACCGGGTCGAAGCCGAACAGCGCCTGCTGGAGTTGTTGCGCGGCAACGTCGATCTCGTGGTGCTGGCCCGGTACATGCAGATCCTCACTCCCGAGTTCCTCGATGCCGTGGGCTGCCCGCTGATCAACATCCATCACTCCTTCCTGCCGGCGTTCATCGGTGCGGCGCCGTACCGCAGGGCAAAGGAACGCGGGGTCAAGTTGGTCGGTGCGACAGCGCATTACGTGACCGGAGATCTCGATGAGGGGCCGATCATCGAACAGGACGTGGTCCGTGTGGACCACCGCCATTCGGTCGGTGACCTGGCGCGGCTGGGTGCGGACGTGGAGCGGCTGGTGTTGTCGCGCGCGGTGCTGTGGCACTGTGAGGACCGCGTAGTCCGGTTCGGAAATCAGACGGTGGTCCTCTGACCACGGTTCGAGAGGAGTGAGCGTGAAAGTCTTCGACGGTCTTGACGAGTTCGTGGCGGCCAAGGGCAGCGAGTTGGGCCCGACCGAATGGATGGAGATCACCCAGGACCGGGTGAACCTGTTCGCCGACGCCACCGATGACCATCAGTGGATCCACGTCGACCCGGACAAGGCGGCGGGCGGACCCTTCGGCGGGACCATCGCACACGGCCTGCTGACCCTGTCGCTGTTGCCGCACTTCACGCATCAGCTCTATCGCGTCGACAACATCGCGATGGCGATCAACTACGGCTACAACAAGGTTCGGTTCATCACCCCGGTTCGGGTCGGCTCCAAGGTGCGGGCGAGTGCGACGATCGCCGATGTCGCCCAGCTCGACGGTGCGGTGCAGGCGACCATGACCGTGACTGTCGAGATCGAAGGCTCGGACAAGCCGGCTGCGGTCGCCGAGTCGATCGTCCGCTTCATCGCCTGATCCCAGGCCGGTTTCCGGCGGAATTTCCGACGAGCAGTCTCCCGTTCGGGGGACTGCTCGCGGCGTTTCTGACACTTGTCAGAATTCATTGACGTCCGTCAAAGCCCGCTGTTAGTGTTCTGCATCACAACGTGAAGGAGCACTGTGTTGCAGCGTTCACTGCCGCGGACCGCGATCATCGGCGCGGGCATCAGCGGGCTCACCGCCGGGAAGATGCTCAAGGACTACCGGGTGCCGTACACGACGTTCGAGACGTCGGACCGAATCGGTGGGAACTGGGCCTTCGGCAATCCGAACGGGCACAGCAGCGCGTACCGATCCCTGCACATCGATACCAGCAAGCACCGGTTGTCGTTCAAGGACTTTCCGGTTCCCGAGCACTTCCCGTCGTTCCCGCACCACTCCGACATCAAGTCGTATCTGGATGCCTACGCGAATGCGTTCGGGTTGTCGGAGAACATCGAGTTCACCAACGGAGTGGTGCACGCGGCCCGGATCGACGGGGGTGGTTGGGAGATCGAGGATCAGGCCGGCGCCCGCCGCGAGTTCGACCTGCTGGTCGTTGCCAACGGTCATCACTGGGACCCGCGACTGCCGGAGTTTCCCGGGACGTTCACCGGTGACGAGATCCATTCGCACCACTACATCGACCCGAAGGAACCGCTTGAGCTGACCGGCAAGCGGATTCTGGTGGTGGGCATCGGGAACAGTGCCGCCGACATCACCGTGGAGTTGTCATCCAAGTCGTTGCAGAACGAGGTGACGCTGTCCACCCGCTCGAGCGCCTGGATCGTCCCGAAATACATTGCAGGACAACCAGGTGACAAGTACTTCCGCACCAATCCATATCTGCCGTTGTCGTGGCAGCGCAAGATGGTCCAGCTGATCGGGCCGATGCTGGGTACCGATCCGACGATGTACGGCCTGCCTGCGCCGAATCACAAGCTCTTCGAAGCGCATCCGACGCAGTCGGTGGAGTTGCCGTTGCGGCTGGGGTCCGGCGATGTCATCCCCAAGCCGAACGTGTCCCGCCTGGACGGCGCCACCGTGCATTTCGAGGACGGGACGAGCGGCGACTTCGATGTGATCGTCTATGCGACGGGCTACAACATCACCTTCCCGTTCTTCGACCGGGATGTGATCAGTGCACCCGACAATCACATCCGGCTCTACAAGCGGATGTTCAAGCCGGGCATGGACGATCTGGTGTTCATGGGTTTCGCGCAGGCGATTCCGACGCTGTTCCCGTTCGTGGAATGCCAGTCCCGGTTGTTGGCGGCCTACGCGGTCGGACGCTACGCCCTGCCGCCGGTGCCGGAGATGGAGCGGGTGATCGATGCCGATCAGCAACTGCACGGTGGACATTGCACTGACCGGCCCCGGCACACCCAGCAGGTGGACTACTTCTATTACGAGCACGATATCCGCACGCGCGAACTGCCCGCCGGGGCCAAGCGAGCAGCCGACCGCGCCGGTCTGACCGCCGGAGTGACGGCATGACCTACACCGAGCTCACGTTCTTCTCGGCCGGTGACCGGTGTAGCGCCTGGCATTTCGCCGCGGCCGGTGACGGGTACACCGGGGCGGCGGGACGACCGGTGGTGGTGATGGCGCACGGGTTCGGCGGCACCAAGGACTCCGGCCTGCAGCCGTTCGCGGAGCGGTTCAGCGCAGCCGGGTTGGACGTGGTGGCCTTCGACTACCGCGGCTTCGGAGCCTCCGACGGGCAACCGCGGCAGAGCGTTTCGGTCGAGCGCCAGATGGCGGATTACGCAGCAGCCATCGCCGCCGCTCAACAATTGCCGGGGGTGGATCGCAGCCGGGTGGTGCTGTGGGGATCGTCGTTCTCGGGTAGTCACGTCCTGCGCGTGGCTGCACAGTGCGCCGACGTGGCCGCGGTGATCGGCATGACGCCGCTGACGAGTGGGCTGGCCGCCAGTCGTGCGGCCGTGGCGCATGGCGATGTCGCATCGGCGCTGCGCTGGACCCTGGCGGGGGTGAAGAGCCGCATGGCCGTTGCGGCCGGCCGGGCACCGACGTTGATGCCGCTGGCGGCCCAACCAGGGGAGGCCGGCGCGCTGGCCCTCGACGGTGCATACGACAGCTACCGTGCCATCGCCGGGCCGACGTGGCGCAACGAAGTCGATTCGGCCATCGGGATGGAACTGGTGCAGATCCGCACCGGCGCCGCGGCCAAGGCACTGAAATGCCCTGTGTTGATTCAGATCGCCGACTTCGACCGGTTCGTGCCGGCCAACTCGGTGATGAAGACGGCCGTACAGGCCAGGGCTCAGGTCCATCACTACCCGTGCGATCACTTCGACGTGTGGCCGGGCCATGACTGGTTCGACACCGCCGCCGAGGATCAGGTGAAGTTCCTGGCCCGGACCTTGGGTTCGGTCTGACCTATTCTGTCGAAAGAGTTATGGGCCGTACAGCGCCGCAACGTCTCCCGGCCGCACCTTGAGGGCGGCATTGCGGGGGAGCGCGTCGACGACCGCCACGGCCACCGGCACGTGATGGCTCGGAAGCGCCTCGCGCACCAGGTCTTTCAGTTCGGCTTCGGTGGGAGCGACAGCATCGCGGCGTAGCTCGACCGCGGCGAACGGAACCGCGCCGAGGCGAGCATCCGGAACACCCACGACGCAGGCATCGAGCACGCTGGGATGCGAGATCAGGACCCGCCGAACCGTTTCCGGGAGAATCTTGAAGCCACCGCGGTTGATCGCGCCGTCGCCTCGCCCGTGCAGGGTGACGAACCCGTCCTCGTCCACCGAGGCCAGATCGGTGGTGCGCACCCAGTCCGGTCCGATGACTGCGACGCTGGCTTCGAGCAGCCCGATGCTGCCCGCCGAAACCTCGGCCGCAGTGTCTGGATCGACGATGCGGACGCGCACACCGGGCAGCGGCCGGCCGACGCTGTCCGGCTTGTCCGCGCCATACCGGCGGTACAACTCTGGTGTCCAGCTGCACACCGATCCGGCGAATTCTGTTGCCCCGTAAGCCCATAACAATGGTATGCCGTAGCGACTCTCGAACTCCGTCCGCAGTTCCGGCTCCAACGGTCCGGAGCCGCCCGAGAGTCCCTGCAGCGACGCCAGATCCTCGGGAGGAACGTCGGCCTGCAGCAGCATCCGGAGGATCGCGGGCTGCACGCCCGCCCGGGTGATCCGGTAGGTCTTGATCGCCTGGACCCACTCGGTGACGCTGAACTTCTCCAGCAGCACCATGCGCTTGCCCGAGCACGGTGCGGCCAGCAGCTGGCACACGCCGATGCTGCCGAACGGCCAGTAGACGAGCGCGGGTGGAGCGTCGGGGCCGACCACTTCGGTGCCCGCACCGATCGTCATGCTCAGCACGGTGTGGGCAAGCACCTTGGTGGCGACCGGGATTCGCTTGGGTGGGCCGGTGGTGCCGCTCGTGAGGATGTGCAGGCCCGACTGTTCCAGGGTTGGGTCGTGTCGGCTGCCGGGCTGCCGCGCCGCGATCGTGCCGACCCCGAGCGGCTCACCGGACAACGAGACACCGGCCGATCCGGCCGCGCGCACCGCGCCGTTGAGTTCCGGTGTCCAGTCGTCGATATCGGCGAGGATCGCCGGCAGACGCAGGCTTTCGGCATCGCGGGCGATCGCGGTGGCCGATTGGTACGAGTAGATCATCACCACCGGGCGGCGCGACGCGATGAACCCGAGGATCGCCGCGGCGTGGGCCACCCGGTTGCGCACGACGATGCCGACCGGCTCGTCGGGCCCAACGCCCGCGTCCCGCAGCACGACCGACACCTGCTCGATGAACTGCGTGATCTCGTTGCCCGAGTACCATTTTCGGGCGAACTCGATGAACGGTTGGTCACGGTAGGTGTCCAGCCCGGTGGCCAGACTGTCGGCGAAGTCCGTGGATATCGGGCTGGACATGCCGGCCTAGAACTGGGTGGAGCCCAGATCGACGGCCACCCGGCTGGCGGTGACATACCGCGACTCGTCGCTCGCCAGCCAGATCGCGGCATCGGCGATGTCCTCGGGTTCGGCGATGTAATCCGGCAGGAACGGCGTCACCATCTGCATCAGGCCGGGGTTGGTGTCATTGGCCCGGTTGAGGGCGGCCAGCATGTCGCCGGTTCCCATCGGGGTGTTGACCGCACCCGGATGCAGGCTGTTCACCCGGATCTTGTGCTTGCCCAGTTCGGCCGCGAACGCCCGGGCCATACCGGCGACGGCGTGCTTGCTGGCGGTGTAGTGCACCATGAACGGCTGCATCTTGATGCCGGCGGCCGAGCTGATCAGGATGATCGACCCGCCGCGGCCGCCGTCGATGATGTGCTGGGCACCGGCCATCACGGTGTTCCAGGTTCCGGTGACGTTGATGTCCATGACGTCGCGGAACGACTCGGGGGTGGTCTCGTTCCACGGCTCGGGCACCGTGATGCCCGCATTGGCCACGATGACGTCGAGCCGGCCGAACTCGGCGACACCCTTGCCGACGATTTCCCGCAGCGCGTCGTGGTCACGGGTGTCGGCGGCGGTGGCGATGATGCGCTTGCCGGTGGCCTCCACCAGGCGCACGGTCTCGGTCAGATCCTCGGGGGTGGCGGAGTCGTAGGGCACACTCGGCGGCAGCGGCCCGGCGATGTCGACCGCGATGATGTCGGCGCCCTCTTTGGCCATCCGGACCGCGTGCGCGCGTCCCTGCCCGCGGGCAGCTCCGGTGATGAAGGCGACCTTTCCGGCGAGCCGCTCGGTCATGGATTCTCCTTGGTGAGTCTGTTGATGGGTGGGTGGTTCAGTGCTGGCGCTGGGCGGCCTTGACCAGCCCGCCGCCGATGATGAGTCGCTGGATCTCGCTGGTGCCTTCGTAGAGGCGCAACAGTCGGACCTCCCGGTAGATGCGCTCGACCGGGACTTCGCGCATGTAGCCGGTGCCACCGTGGATCTGGACCGCGAGATCGGCTACGTTGCCTGCCATTTCGGTGCAGAACAGCTTGGCCGCCGAGGGGGCGATGCGGCGATCCTCGCCGGACACCCACTTGGCTGCGGCGTCGCGCACCAGAGCCCGGCCGGCCATCACTCCGGTCTGCTGGTCGGCGATCATCGCCTGCACCAACTGGAAGCTGCCGATCGGTTGGCCGCCCTGGGTGGCCGCGGCGGCGTAGGCGACTGACTCGTCGAGCGCGCGTTGGGCGGATCCCACCGCGAGTGCCGCGATGTGGACCCGGCCCCGCGCCAGGGAGGTCATCGCGGCGCGGTAGCCGACATCTTCGCTACCGCCGACAAGTGCGCTGTTCGGCACCCGCACATCGGTGAAGTTGACGTCGGCGGTCCAGGCGCCCTCCTGGCCCATCTTGGCGTCCTTGGCACCGACTTCGACGCCGGCAGCGTCGGCCGGCACGAGAAAGACAGCGATACCGGCTCCATTCTCGTCGGCGGGACGGGTGCGCGCGAACACGACGAACAGGTTCGCGGTGGGCGCGTTGGTGATGAACCGCTTCTGGCCGTTGATCACCCAGTCGTCCCCGTCACGAACAGCCTTGGTGCGCAGGCCCGCCGGATTGGATCCGGCACCGGGCTCGGTCAGTGCGAACGAGGCGACGACGTCGCCGGAGGCGATGCCCTCCAGCCACCGGGACTTCTGCTCATCGGTGCCGAACCCCACGAGCACCTGCCCGGCGATGCCGTTGTTGGTGCCGAACATCGACCGCAATGCCAGCGACGTATAGCCGAATTCCATTGCGAGTTCGACGTCTTGGGCCAGGTTGAGCCCGAGCCCACCCCACTGCTGAGGTATCGCGTACCCGAACAGCCCCATGGCCTTGGCCTGTTCCCGCAGATCGTCGGGCACCTGATCGGTGGCCAGGATCTCGTTCTCGCGGGGCACCACAGCGGTGCGGATGAAGCTGCGGGTCTGCGCCAGGATCTCCTGGAAGTCCTCGTCGCTGACTTCGGCGGTGGCCGCGGTGGTGGTCACAGAGGAACTCCATTTCTTCGCGCGAGATCCGTGGGGATGACCCTGGGCATGACCCGTGGGGTGACTGCTCGCCAATATCGTATATGAAATATGATCTGGCTCAGACAGAGCCCCCGGGATCGAAAGTTAGGTGATCAGGTGTCGTTGCTGACCGGTCAGACTGCAGTGGTGACAGGCGGTGCCCAGGGTCTGGGCCTGGCCATCGCGAGACGTTTCATCGACGAGGGCGCCCGGGTCGTTCTCGGCGACGTCAACCTGGAGGCAACGGAAGCGGCCGCCCAGGAACTCGGCGGGCCTGAGGTGGCGACCGCGGTGCGTTGTGATGTGACCTCGTCTGCTGAGGTCGAGGCCCTCGTGCAGGCCGCTGTCGAGCGGTTCGGCGGGCTGGACATCATGGTCAACAACGCCGGCATCACCCGCGACGCCACGTTGCGCAAGATGACCGAGGAGCAGTTCGACCAGGTCATCGCGGTGCACCTGAAGGGCACGTGGAACGGCACCAAGTCGGCCGCGGCGATCATGCGGGAGAACAAGCGTGGCGCGATCGTGAACATGTCCTCGATCTCGGGCAAGGTCGGACTGGTCGGTCAGACCAACTACTCGGCGGCCAAGGCCGGCATCGTCGGCATGACCAAGGCATCGGCCAAAGAACTCGCCCACCTCGGCGTGCGGGTCAACGCCATCCAGCCGGGGCTGATCCGCTCGGCGATGACCGAGGCCATGCCGCAACGGATCTGGGACCAGAAGCTGGCGGAGATCCCGATGGGTCGCGCCGGTGAACCCGACGAGGTGGCCAAGGTCGCGCTGTTTCTGGCCAGCGACCTGTCGTCGTACATGACCGGCACGGTGCTCGAGGTGACCGGCGGTCGGCACGTATGACCCGCGACGCGGTCATCTGTGAACCGGTCCGCACCCCGATCGGCCGCTACGGCGGCATGTTTCAGTCCCTGACGGCCGTCGAACTCGGTGTCGTGGCACTCAAGGGTCTGCTGGAGCGCACCGGGGTGGCACCCGCGCAGGTGCAGGATGTGATTCTTGGGCACTGCTATCCCAACAGCGAGGCCCCGGCCATCGGCCGCGTGGTGGCGCTCGACGCCGGCCTGCCGGTCACGGTTCCCGGTATGCAAGTCGACCGGCGATGTGGCTCCGGGCTGCAGGCCGTGATCCAGGCGTGCCTGCAGGTGCGCAGCGGGGACAACGATCTGGTGGTGGCCGGCGGCGCCGAGAGCATGAGCAACGTCGCGTTCTACTCCACCGACATGCGTTGGGGTGGGGCTCGGAGCGGTGTGCAGATTCACGACGGGCTCGCGCGCGGACGCACCACTGCCGGTGGGCAGTTCTACCCGGTGCCCGGCGGAATGCTGGAAACCGCCGAGAACCTGCGCCGCGAATATGGCATCACCCGCGCCGAGCAGGACGAACTTGCGGTGCGCTCGCATCGAAGTGCTGTGGCGGCCCAGGAGTCCGGCGTTCTGGCCGAGGAGATCATTCCCGTGACGGTCCGCTCCCGTAAAGGCGAGACCACGGTCGACACCGATGAACACCCGCGTGCCGACACCACGGTCGAGGCGCTGGCCAAGCTGAAACCTGTTCTGCTCAAGCAGGACCCGGAGTCCACCGTGACCGCGGGCAACTCCAGCGGTCAGAACGATGCCGCGTCCATGTGCATCGTCACCACCCCGGAGAAGGCTGCCGAGCTGGGCCTGCGGCCGCTGGTGCGGATGGTGTCGTGGGGTTCGGCGGGTGTCGCCCCCAACGTCATGGGCATCGGTCCGGTTCCGGCCACCGAAGTGGCGCTGGCCAACGCCGGCCTGCAACTCAGCGACATCGACCTGATCGAGCTGAACGAGGCGTTCGCCGCCCAGGCGCTGGCCGTGATGAAGGAGTGGAAGTTCGGCGAGGCCGACTTCGAGCGCACCAACGTCCGGGGATCCGGCATCTCGCTGGGGCATCCGGTCGGGGCGACCGGCGGGCGGATGCTGGCCACGCTGGCGCGGGAACTGGATCGGCGTCAGGCCCGCTACGGGTTGGAGACCATGTGCATCGGCGGCGGTCAGGGGCTGGCCGCTGTGTTCGAAAGGGTGGCATCGTGACCAGACTCGCCCAGACGCTGGGGCTGACCGAGTTCCAGACCGAAATCGTCTCGACGGTACGGCAATTCGTCGACAAAGAGGTCATCCCGACCGCCCAGGAGCTGGAACACTCTGACACCTACCCGCAGGCCATCGTCGACCAGATGAAGGACATGGGCCTGTTCGGGCTCATGATCCCCGAGGAGTACGGCGGGCTCGGCGAGTCGCTGCTGACCTACGCGCTGTGCGTCGAGGAGCTGGCCCGCGGCTGGATGAGCGTGTCCGGGGTGATCAACACCCACTTCATCGTCGCGTACATGATCCGCCAGCACGGAACCGACGCCCAGAAGCAGAAGTTCCTGCCGCGCATGGCGACTGGTGAGACCCGTGGGGCGTTCTCGATGTCCGAGCCCGAGCTGGGGTCGGATGTGGCGGCGATCCGCACTCGGGCCAAGAAGAACGACGACGGTACGTACACGATCGACGGCCAGAAGATGTGGCTGACCAACGGCGGCAGTTCAACCCTGGTGGCCGCGCTGGTCCGGACCGATGAGGGTGCCGACAAGCCGCACCGCAACCTGACCGCGTTTCTGGTCGAAAAGCCCACCGGCTTCGGTGAAGTCGTTCCCGGGCTGACCATTCCGGGCAAGTTGGACAAGCTCGGCTACAAGGGCATCGACACCACCGAGCTGATCTTCGACGGCTACCGCGCCAGTGCCGACGACGTGCTCGGCGGAGCCACCGGGCAGGGTTTCTTCCAGATGATGGACGGGGTCGAGGTCGGTCGCGTCAACGTCTCGGCCCGGGCCTGCGGCGTGGGAATCCGCGCCTTCGAGCTGGCAGTGCGGTACGCGCAGCAGCGGGAGACGTTCGGCAAGCCGATCGCCGAACATCAGGCCGTGGCATTCCAATTGGCCGAGATGGCAACCAAAGTCGAGGCCGCGCATCTGATGATGGTCAACGCCGCCCGGCTCAAGGACTCCGGCGAGCGCAACGACGTGGCCGCCGGCATGGCGAAATATCTGGCCAGCGAGTTCTGCTCGGAGGTCACCCAGCAGAGCTTCCGGATCCACGGCGGGTACGGCTATTCCAAGGAGTACGAGATCGAGCGGCTGATGCGCGATGCACCGTTCCTGCTGATCGGTGAGGGCACCAGCGAGATCCAGAAGAACATCATCAGCAAGCGACTGCTGTCCGACTATCGGGTCTGAACCGTGTCCATACCCGATTTCGCTTCTCGGCCACAGCTGGCCGAAGATGTGGCGCGACTGATCCGGCGCCGGATCTTCGACGGCACCTATCCGGCGGGCAATTACATCCGGCTCGAACAACTCGCAGCTGAACTGGGGATCAGCGTGACGCCGGTGCGCGAGGCGTTGTTCGGCCTGCGCACCGAGGGGCTGCTGACGCAGCAGCCCCGGCGCGGGTTCCTGGTGCTGCCGGTCACGCGGCGGGACATCGACGACGTGGCCGGCGTGCAGGCCCATATCGGCGGGCAGCTGGCGTCCCGGGCAGCCGGCCAGATCACCGACGGTCAACTCGGTGAGCTCGCCCGGATCCAGCGGGAGCTGGAAGACGCCTATGCGCAAGACGATCATGAGGCAGCGGTACGGCTCAACCATGCGTTCCATCGCGGCGTCAACCGGGCGGCCGAATCGCCGAAGCTGGCCCAGCTGATGTCTCAGATCACCCGGTACGCACTGGAATCGGTGTACCCGACGGTGGAGGGCTGGCCCGAGCAGTCCACGCACGACCACCGCCGGATCCTGGCCGCACTGAAGGCCCGCGACGGGGATGCGGCCCGCGACGCCATGGCCGAGCATTTGTGTGCCGCGTCCAAACCGCTGACCGAGCACCTCGACCGGCTGGGCGTACTGGAGTAGCGAGTTGACCCCGCGAGCAGACACAAACCTGCCTATTTTCACGCCTAGATGGGCAGGTTTGTGTCTGCTCGCCGAAGAAAGGTGAGCGGGAATGCCAGGTGTTCTCGACGGAATTCGGGTGCTCGACTACGGCCGGTTCATCGCCGCGCCCTGGTGCAGCGCGATCCTCGCTGACATGGGGGCCGACGTGCTCCGGGTGGAGAAACGCGAAGGCGGGGAAGACCGTTGGGTGCAGGCCGTCACCGAGGGCGGCGAGGGCGGCACCTTCCTGCAGTGCAACCGCAACAAGCGCTCACTCACGCTGGACTCCACCACCGCTGAGGGCGCGGAGATCACCCGCCGGCTGGTGGCGCAAGCCGACATCGTGATCGCGAACATGCCCGCGGCGGGGATGCGGGCCAGCGGGCTGGACTACGAGACGCTCAAGGCGGTCAAGCCCGACATCATCCTGGCCAGTGCGACGGCCTACGGCGAGGGCGGTCCGTACAGCGAGAAGATCGGCTTCGACGGCGCCGGACAGGTGATGTCCGGGGCGGTCTACCGGCAGGGGCTGCCGGACCAACCGATCCGAACGGTGGTTCCCTACGCGGATTTCGGGACCGCGCTCACGCTCGCGATCGGCGTCATGATGGCGCTGTATCACCGCGACAAGACGGGGGAGGGGCAGCATGTCGAGGGTGCCCTGCTGCCCACCGCGCTGATGTTGTCGAACGCCTTCCTGATCGAGCGGGAACTGCTGCAGGTCGACAAGCCCCGGATGGGCAACAAAGGTGCGTCGGTCGCGCCGTGCGATCTCTATCGCACCGCCGACGACCAGTGGGTCCTGCTGCAGGTCGCCGGACAGCCGATGTTCAAGCGCTGGTGCCGGCTGGTGGGTCGCGAAGAACTGTTCGACGATCCACGCTTCGCCAACGACGACATCCGTTGGGCCAACGGCAACATCCTCAATGACATCATGGCCGACTGGTGTGCGGACAAGACCAAGGTCGAGGTGTTGGAGCTGTTGGAGAAGGCGAAAATGCCTGCGGCTCCGCTGCATTCCACACAAGACGTGCTCGATGACCCGCACGTGCAGGCCATGGGTTACCTGAAGCGGGTTCCGTTCCCGGGTGCGTCGCGCGATGTGCCGATCATCGAGACTCCGTTCCGGATGTCGGCGACGCCGGGGACGATCCGCCGACGGGCTCCGCTGTTGGGTGAGCACACCGACGAGGTGCTCGCCGAGATCGGTTATGACGCAGCGCAGATCGCCGAGCTGCGGACGAACGAGATCGTGTGAATCTACAGCGCTTCGCCCATCGCGTGGAGCGCCGCGAGTTGATCGCAGAAGTGTTCGGCATTGTGCGCCTGCACCGTGCAGTTGGCGATGGTGGCTCCGGCGTCGCGCAACCGGACCAGACGGCCGCGTGCGGTATCCGGGTCGCCCAGTGGGTCCAACGCGGTACCGGGGGAGAGGACGACATCGAAGTCCGCGGGCAGCTGGTGCGGTGCGAGGAACTCGGCGATGGTGGCAGGCGAGAGGCCGAAAGGCATCCAGCCGGTGCCGAGTTCGACGGCACGACGTAGCGAGCGTTTGGTGCGCCCACCCACCCAGACGGCGAGATCCGTACTGGTGGCGTGCGGTTCGATGACGAAACCGTCGACCTCGCGCTGCCCCCAGGCGGCGCGAAGCCTGGCGATGTCCTGGTCGGCCGCGGCCCCGCGATCCTCCCACTGCGCGCCGAGCAGTTCGAATTCCTCGGTCAGCGATCCGACGCCGACGCCGAGGATCACTCGTCCACCGCTCAGCCGGTCGAGGGTCCCATAACTCTTCGCCAGCGCCACCGGGTGGTGATAGGGGAGCACCACCACGGCGGTGGCCAATCGGATGCGTCGGGTCCGGGCGGCCAGGAACGACAAGGTGGCCAGCGGATCCCAGTACACCGTCCCGCGTACCGCGGCGGCGGAGGCGGGTATTCCGGTGTGCTCGGCGCACGTCAGGTGGTGAAATCCCAAGCCGTCAGCGGTCTCGGCGATCAACGCCAGCTCGTCGGGGCCGGCGCCGGCCTCCCACGGTGAGAACTCGCCGGGGTGTTGCATGACGATGGGTGTGGACAGTCCGAGCTTCACGACGTTGCCTCCTTGATATGGATCATCGCAAAGCTGACGCCGGCGACGACGGCCAGGTCAGATGTTGGTGGTCAACGGTCAGTCCCTCTCCAGCATGGCCCGCAATGCAGCGTTGTCGACTTTCCCGGTGGCCCCGCGCGGGACGGCATCCTCGTCGTCGAGGAGCAGCCACCGCGTGGGCACCTTGAACGCGCTGATGGCTGCCCGGGTGGCCGAGCGCAGTGCTTCGACCGACAGCCCGTCGCCCACCACGGTCGCACCGACCCGGTTGGTCTGGCCGTCAGGAACGTTCACCACGTACGCGGTGCGTACCCCGGGAATGGACCGCAGCGCCCGCGCGACTTCACTCGGATACACCGTGGCGCCACGGACCTTGAACATGTCGTCGGATCTGCCGCGGTAGAACAGAAACCCTTCCGCATCCAGATGCCCGAGATCGCCGGTCGGGTAGTAGCCGTCGGCGGTGAACACGTCTTCTCGCTTACGCCGGCAGATTCCGCGCATCACGTGCGGGCCGCGGATCTGGATCGCGCCGGTTTCGCCGTGGCGCAGCGGCCCGCCGGTATCGGCGTCGACGATCCGCACCTCCATACCGTCGAACGGTTTCCCGCAGCTGCCCCACGCGGACTCCGGCATGTCGGTGTCGGCGCGGTATCCGCTGTACGGGCCGAACGATTCGGTCATCCCCAACAACGAGGCCCGTGCCCCCGGCCGTGACCGCATGCCGTCCGGCAACAGCGCGTCCAGGCTCCCCGGCTGCAGCGAGCGCAGATCCGCGGTGCCGGCGTGGCGGGCCAGCGCCTCGGCCTGCTCGGGCCAGCCTCGGAACAGCGTGACCTGTTCGCGCTGAAGCAGCTCGAGTGTGGATTCGGGGTGGGGGATGGGTTCAGTCACGAGGGTGGCCCCGGCGAGCAGGGCCGAGAGGATCCCCGCACCGAAACCGCCCACCCAGAAGAACGGCATGGGCAGATACAGCCTGGTATCAGTGATGATGCATCGCGCGGCAAGCCCAGAGCGCACGGCGCCCAGGGCATTTCGGTGTGAGTGAATGGTCCCTTTGGGTGGCCCGCTGCTTCCCGAGGTGAACATGATGACCATCGGGTCGCTTTCGCGCACGCAGGCCGCCAGCGCATCGGCCGCGCCACGTGTTCCATTGAATCCCAGTGCTTCCTCGGCGGTCCACACTGCGCGCAGCGCGGGCACCTGATCCCGGTCCAGCGGGAAACGATGGCCACGGAATTCTTCGACCGCGATGAGGAACTGCACCGACGCCATGCGCAATTGCGCCGTGAGTTCGCCCGGGCGCAGCAGTGTGCTGAGCGGGACCAGCACGGCACCGATCCGCATCAGCGCGATGGCGATCCGCACCCACTCCACCCCGTTGGGCATGATGAGGCCGACCCGGGACCCCTTGGTGATGCCCGTGGCGATGAATCCGGAGGCCAGTTCGGCTGTGCTGGAGTCGAGTTCGGCGTAGGAGATCCGGACCGCGGGGTCCACCACCGCAGTCTTCCGGGATGATGAATGAGCGCGTACCAGCGCGTCGATGGTGTCAGGCTCGCGATCAGGCACTGAACAGCCTCGCCAGTGCGGGTAGATCGAGCTTGCCGCTGGAGAGTGTCGGTACCTCGTCGGTCCCGCACACCGCGAACACCCGAGGGACCTTGTAGGCCGACAGCGTGGCGCGCAGGTCGCTTCGCACCGCCTCGATGTCGACGGGGTCGTCGGTGACGATCACCGCCGCGACGATCTGCCCGCGAGTCGTGTCGGGCAAGCCGAGGACGTGGGCGGTGAGTCCCAGTACCGCCAACGCCTTCTCGACCTCACCGGGGGTGACGTTGGCGCCGGCGGTCTTGATCATCGCGCCCGCGCGGCCGAGGAAGTAGAAGTAGCCTTCGTCGTCGACGCGTACCAGATCGCCGGTGTGAAACCAGCCGTCGGCGTCGAAGGAGTCTTCGCGGTTGCGTCCGTAGTAGCCCTGCATGACGTATGGCCCGCGTACGCACAATTCTCCGGAGTCGAGCACCTTCGTGTCGAATCCGGGTGCGGGCCGGCCATAGCTGCCACGACGATGCTCGGGTTGGTCGCCGTCGTCGCCGTCGACCAGGACCACGCTGCCGGTCTCGGTCATCCCCAGCATGTTGTGACGTAGCTCGGGATCGGCGGGCCGGCAGTCGGCCGCCATGACGGGGTAGAGATTGCCTCGCCGTGCCGAGAAATGACGGTTCGGGTAGCTGGGATGGCTGCTCAGATGGCTGATGCCGGCGACAAAACCATTGGTGATGGTGGGTTTCTCGGCCTCCAATAGGTCGAGGGTGGCACCCGCGTCGGTGGCGTTCGAACAGATCAGGGTGGCCCCGGCGGTGATAGTGGCCAGCAGGCCGAAGGCGAACCCGCCGATCCAGAAGAACGGCGAGTTGCAGAACAGCCGGTCGGCCGCGGTGAGGCCGCGGATCCCGTTGAGGTTGCGCTGATGTTCGATCAGTGATGCGTGGGTGTGGACCACGCCTTTGGGGGAGCCGGTGGATCCCGAGGTGTAGATGATCGCCAATGGATCACTCCCATCCACATCGTCTTCGAAATCGGCAACCGTTCGGACGTTGGCGCGCGGCAGATCGAACAACACCTGCCGCAGGCAGGGTGCGTCGATACCGGCGAGGCGTTGCGCATAGTCGTGATTACGGAAACTGCGTGCCGACAGCAGGATCGCGGTATCGCTGTCGCGCACCTGGGTATCCAGCTCGGCCGCGGTGAGGAATGTGGAGTACGGCACCACCACCGCACCGATGCGGGCGGTCGCGAGCATCCCGACCACGAAATCGACACCGTTGGGATAGAGGAGCCCGACGTGCGTGCCCTTCCCGGCGCCGAGCGCGAGCAGGCCGCCGGCCACCTCGGCGGAGCGGCGCTGTGCCTCGGCGTTGCTGATCCGCTCCTCATCGCAGACCAGCAACGGGCGATCGGCACACCCGCGCAGCAGCCCCGCAACGGTGTCAGACACGCGAGGCGAAATGGTCCCGTACGGCGCCGAGATCAGCCTTCCCCGAAGGGGTTCGGGGAATCGCCTCGACAATGGCGATATCGGTGGGGATCTCGTAGCGGGCCAGTCGGCCGCCCAGGTACTCGAGCAGAGCATCGACGGTGGTGGCGCCGTGCAGTTCCACCATCGCCACCGGAGTCTCGCCCAGACGGTCATCGGATGTGCCGATCACGGCCGCACCGCGCACCGCGGGGTGGCTCTCCAGGGCAGTGCGGACATCGTCGGGCATCACCTTGAACCCGCCGCGGATGATGGCCTGGTCGGCGCGGCCGAGGATCCAGACGAATCCGTCGTCATCGATACGGGCTAGGTCGGTGGTGCGCAACCACTCCGCGTCGGCGTCGAACTGTGCCGGTTTGACCTCCAGCAAGCCCTTTTCGTCCGGCCGCAGTGGATTGCCGTCCTCGTCGACCACCCGCAGCCGGGCACCGGGGTTGGCCCGGCCCACACTTCCGCGCTTGGCTTTCCAGTACTTCCGGTGATCTGCCAACGTCCAGCCGGCCACCCCACCGCCGAACTCGGTCGCGGCATACGAGGTCAGTACCGGGATGCCGAACTTCTCGGTGAATGCGTCGGCGTCATCGGCGGACAGGGGCGCGGTACCGGAGGTGACCGCACGGACGCCGGCGAGATCGTCGCGGGTCAGGTCGGAGTGCAGCACCATGCGGAGCGCCGCCGGGACCAGTGACACCGCCCTCGGTTGGTGCTCGCGTACGGCGTCGGCCCAGCGCGTGAGGTCGAATTTGGCCAGCAGCACGAATGATCGGGCTTCGGCGATGCACAGCAACACCCGGTACACGCCGCCGACATGCACCAGCGGCGAGTTGACGATCGCCACGCCACGCCGCAGTTCGGTTGGTGCCGGGGAATTTTCGGGATCCCGTCCGATCACGCTGCGGGCCAGCATGTCGTAGGTCAGGTCCACCCGCTTGGGCGGGCCGGTGGTTCCGCTGGTCAGCATCCACACCGCCACACCCGGACGCCCCGCATCACGGGACGGGCTCCGGGCGGGCCTGACCTCGGGTTCGGTATGGAGATCGCGGATCGTCACGGTTGTCGTCGCAGGCGAGGGGGTGGCCAGTGCGGCGATGTCCTCGGCCAGGCCGATGAGCACCGGCAGACCGAGGGCTTCGATGTCGGCGCGGGTGCGCTCGTCACCGCGGGACGGGTTGATCACGACGACGGTTCCGCCTGCGGCCAGTACCCCGAGCAGTGCCGCCACATGCTCGGGCTGATTGCGCAGCATGATGCCGACCCGCGTGCCGGAAGAGACCGCGCTGATGCGCCGCGCCAGCGTCGCGACCTGGCCCCAGCTGTGCCACTGGCCGTCGTACTGGATGGCGTTCGCGTTCGGGTCCAGGTCGAGTACGTTGTCGATGCGCTGCGAAAGAGGGTGGGCCATCAGCGGATCCGGGGCGCTGTCTTTGGCAGCGGGCGCTCTGTCAGCTCGGCCTTGGCGATCGGATTGCCCAGCCGGGTGTAGATGAGGCCCTGGTCCATGGCGGCACGGTAGGGCTTGTCCAGCGATTCCCAGATCGCCTTCACGGTTCCTTGCGTGGCGGTCGGCGGTTTCGCGGCGATGGTGGTGGCGATCTCGTTCGCGCGTTCCCACAACTGGTCCCTGGCCACCACCTCGGTGACCAGTCCGATGCGCAGCGCGGTCTCGGCGCCGACGCGTTCGTCGTTGCCCATCAACGCCATCCGCAACGTGTCGCCGAGCCCGACCCGGCGCATCAGGCCGATCGGCTCCAACGCCGACACCAAACCGGCGCTGACGTGGGAATCGAAGAACGTGGCCTCCCGCGAGCAGATCACGACATCGGCTTCGTTGACGAAATAGAGCGCTCCGGCCGTGCACATGCCCTGCACCGCGCACACCACCGGCTTCCACATCTTCTGCCACTTCGGGCTGAGCAGTTCGCCGGGATCTTCGTGGTTCCAGACGATCTCGGGCTGGCCGTAGCTGGACTTCACGTCCAATCCCGCACTGAATGCGCGGTCGCCCGCCGCGCGCAACACCACGGCATTGATGCCTTCGTCATCTTTGATGGCATGCCAGGCGTCACGCATCTCATTGCACATGGCGCGGTTGAACGAGTTCAGCGCTTCGGGGCGGTTCAGGGTGACCGTGGCGACCCCTGATTCGTGGTCGAAGTCGAGGAGAATCGTGTCCACTACCGTGCCTGCCAGTTGGGCTTGCGCTTCTCGACGAACGCCCGCGGCCCCTCCAACGCATCCTCGGTGCGGACCACACGCTCGCGGAACGTCTCGGCGAGGATCTCGCCCTCGTGCAACGGCAGATCCAGGGTCTTGTGAATGGCCAGCCGGGTTCCCCGGACTGCCAGTGGGGCGTTGAGACACACCGTGTCGGCGATCTCGTGGGCACGTTCCAGCAGCCGGTCGTGTTCGACGATCTCGGTGATCAACCCGAGTTCGTAGGCGCGCTCAACGGTCATGCGTTCGTGCTTGCCCATCAACGCCATTCGCAGGGCCACCGAACGCGGCAGCGCCTTGGCCAGGCGGACCATCTCGCGGGCGGCAACCAGGCCGATGCTCACGTGGGGGTCGAAGAACGTCGCCTTGTCCGAGGCGATCACGATGTCGCCGGTGGTGACCCAGTCCAGTCCGGCGCCGCAGCAGATTCCGTTGATCGCGACCACGACGGGCTTGGCCATGCTGCGAAACGGCGGGGTGCCCTCCTGCGGTGCCTCCCATTGTTCGTAGGTGGACAGGTAGGGCCGCTCGTTGAGCACCTTGCCGTCGCCGGGGATTTCCTTGACATCGGCGCCCGTGCAGAATGCGCGACCGGTCGCGGTGACGATCATCAGCCAGACGTTGTCGTCGTTCTCGGCATCGTCGTAGGCGGCCCGCAACTCCGTGATCATGTGCGGCGACAGCGCATTGAGCGCGTCGGGCCGATTCAAGGTGATGGTGGCCTTGTGGCCGTCCACCTCGTACTTGATGGTCTCGTAATCGGTCATCTTTTCCTCTGGTTATCGGCCTTGGAAATTCGGGTCGCGACGTTCCCGGAACGCGGCCAGGCCCTCTTTGAAATCGGTGGTGCGGCAGGAGAGTTCCAGGTTGGACAGCTCCTGGTTGAGTGATTGCGCGAGCGTTGCGTGCTGGCCGTACGCGATGGCCTGCTTGGCGAGCCCGATTGCCACGGTCGGTCCGGCGGCCAGTCGCGCCAATAAGGAGTCCACTGCCGTATCCAACTGGTTGGCGGCAACCGCATCGTGGATCAACCCCCAGTCGGCAGCCTGGGACCCGGTGACCTGCTCGCCGAGCAGCAGCATGCGCTTGGCCCGGGCCACCCCGGCCAGCCGGGGCAACAGCCAGGTCGCGCCGGAATCGGGGGTGAACCCGCGGCTCATGAACGGTTCCCAGAAGGTGGCGCCGGTGTCGGCGATGGTGAAGTCGGCGGCCAGTGCCAGGTTGCAGCCCAGCCCGACGGCCCAGCCTCGCACCGCGCACACCACCGGCAGCTGGATGGTGGCGACCAGTTCGATGACGCGGTGCGCGGTGTGCGGGATCCGCCGGACCAGATCGCCGGTGCGGGGCCGCTGACCTGAATCGTTGGTGGCGACCCAGTCGGCTCCGGTGCAGAAGTCGTCACCGGCCCCGGTGATGGCGATCGCCCGCAGGGAATCGTCGTAGGCGGCCGCCGACAGGATGCCGACCAGATCGTCGATCATCTGATGGTTCAACGAATTACGCCGCGACGGGCGGTCGAGAATGATGCGCAGGGTGGAGTCCGCGCGGGACGTGGTCACCGAACCGTCACTCACCTGGATTCCAGCCTTTCCCAATCCATACAGTTGCCCATACAGTAGGCGATGCGGTTACTATCTTGTACAAGTTAGCAAGGAAAGGGCGCTGATGGAAGGACGCGCGAGGCGCATCCGGCAGCCTCGGGTTGCCGAGATCGTCGCGTCCAAACTGCGCGACGACATCCTGTCCGGCCGCCTGCGTGAGGGCGACATCCTGCCTACCCAGGAGAGCCTGTTCCAGGAGTTCGGGGTCAGTCCGCCGGCACTGCGCGAGGCCATTCACCTCCTGGAGACCGACGGGTTGATCTCAGTGCGCCGCGGCAACGTCGGGGGAGCGGTGGTGCAGATGCCCTCGGCCGACCGCACCGCCCACATGATCGGCATGGTGCTGCAGACCAGGGCCGCCACGCCGGCCGACGTGAGCGAGGCGCTGCTGCACCTGGAGCCGATCTGTGCTGGAATGTGCGCCGCCCGGGAGGACCGCGCCGCCGAGGTGGTGCCGTACCTACAGGCCGAGATCGACCGTCAGGCAGCGCAGTTCGACGACATCGCGCAGTATGTGCCCAACGCTCGGCGGTTCCACGAAGCCCTGGTGTCCCGATGCGGCAACGAACCGATGATCCTGCTGATCGGCTCGCTGGAGCTGATCTGGTCGACGCACGAGTCCGGGGTGTGGACGGGCGAAGGTGAGGCGGGCATGTCGGCCCCGACCATGCGGGCCGCGCTGCGGGACCACCAACGGCTGGTGGAGGCGATCGCCGACGGCAATACGGCCCGGGCGACCAAGCTCGCGGCCGATCATCTCACCGCGGCGCGGCGCACCACGCTGGCCGCCAACAACGACAAAACCATTGAAGCGAGGTTGATTTCGCATGACAGATGACCGGGTGCTCTTCGAGGTCGATGCGGACCACCGCATCGCCACCATCACGCTGAACAATCCCAAGCAGCGCAATTCCTATGACGCCGCGATGCGCGACGAGATCGCGCGCTACCTCGACATCGTGGCCGACGACGACGATCTGACCGTGGTGCTGCTGCGTGGCGCCGAGGGTGTGTTCAGCACCGGTGCCGACATGAACAACGCTTACGGTTGGTATGGCGATGAGCGCTCGCGCGAAGAGCAGAGCGCTGGAGTCAAAGAGGCTTCTCGGAAATCACGTCCGAGCCAGCGACGCCGACTCACGGTGGACCGCAAGTCTTTTGGCTTCTACCACAACTTCATGGGGTTCCCGAAGGTCACCGTGGGCGAGATCAGTGGTTACGCACTCGGCGGTGGATTCGAGATGGCGTTGATGACCGACATCTCGGTGATCGCCCGTGACACCAAGATCGGGATGCCGGCCACCCGGTTCCTCGGCCCTGCGCTGGGCAGCCTGCACATGTTCTTCCACCGCCTCGGGCCGGTGCTGGCCCGGCGGATGTTGCTCACCGGGGACATCGTCGAGGCCGGTTCCATCGAACACCTCGGTGTCTTCACCGACATGTGCGATGCCGATCAGGTGACGGCCCGCGCGCAGTACTGGGCGGCCAAGGTGGCCAAGATGCCGGCCGACGGGGTGGTGATCGCCAAGGAGGCGTTCCGTCTCGTCGAACAGAGTCAGGCCTACCAGGGCGAAGAGGTGGCGAGCTACATCTTCCACGCGTACGGCACCAACCTGCAGTTCTCGCCCGGCGAGTTCAACTTCGTCAAGACTCGCGCGCAACACGGCACGAAGGAAGCGTTCCGGCTGCGTGACGAACATTTCCACGTCCCCGAGCCGCAGTAGAAACCCGTCCTGATACCGTTACATAAACACGATATAGCGTAAAGGTGAAACCATGCCAACACCCGTCATCGTGGGCGCTGCCCGCACAGCGATCGGCCGCTCCTTCAAGGGAACGCTGGTCAACACCCCGCCGGAAACCCTGATCACCACCGTCCTGCCCGAGGTGGTGCGTCGGGCCGGCATCGCTCCGGAGGCCATCGACGATCTGATCTTCGCCGAATCCAATTACGGCGGCGGCGATATCGCGCGCTACGCGGCCGACGCGCTGGGCTGGGAGTCCGTGCCCGGCCAGGCCGTCAACCGGCACTGCGCGGGATCGCTCACCGCGATCGGTAACGCCTCGGCCCAGATCGGCTCCGGCATGGAGCGAGTCCTGGTGGCCGGCGGCGTGCAGTCGCTGTCCTCGTCGCCGCTGATGAAGTGGCGGGTGCCCGGGCCGGAGCTGACCTTCATCGAGCCGTGGATGACCCCGACGCATGTCGAGACCCCGGATGCGCCGATGCGCGACATGTCGATCACGGTCGGCTGGAACACCGCGCAGGCCGCCGGGATCACCCGCGAGGACATGGACGCCTGGGCCGCCCGATCGCACCAGCGGGCCATCGCGGCCATCGATGCGGGCAAGTTCCTCGACGAGATCGTGCCATTGAAGGTGACCCAGCCCGACGGCTCGGTCATCGAGTTCAGCGTCGACGAGCATCCGCGCCGCGGTACCACCGCCGAGAAGCTCGCCGAACTCAAGGTCCTGCACCCGGAGATCGAAGGATTCTCCATCACCGCGGGCAACAGCAGCGGCACCAACGACGCTGCCGCTGCTGTCGCCCTGGTCGGCGACGATTATGCGGCCGCGGAGAACCTCAACGTGATGGCCAAGGTCAGGGCCTGGGGTGCCGTCGGTGTGCCGGCTCGTGACTGCGGCCTCGGCGGTGTCGAGGTGATCGGGAAGGTCCTGGACCGGGCCGGGCTCAAGCCGTCCGATGTGGCGCTGTGGGAGATCAACGAGGCGTTCGCCTCGGTGCCGATCGCCGCGGTGCGCAAGTACGGCATCGACGAGGAACTGGTGAACTTCTCCGGCAGCGGCTGCAGCCTCGGCCACCCGATCTCGGCCTCCGGTGCCCGCATGGTCACCACCCTGATCTACGAACTGCAGCGCCGCGGTGGCGGTATCGGCGTGGCCGCGATGTGTGCCGGTGGCGGCCAGGGCGGCGGGCTGGTCATCGAGGTCTGAACCAGGTTGGCCCTCTGCGTCCCCGGCGCGAAGCTCCGAAAAGGATGCGCCGCGGACGCAGAGTCAGCTGGCTGTGACCTTGCGCCGGGCGGGCGTCTTCTTGGTCTTGCCGGCGTTCGCCGCTATCCGTTGAGCGGCGTGGTCGAGGATGCACTCCAGGCCGTACTCGAAGTTCTTCTCGTCGGCCGCGCCGATACGGTGGCCCTCGCTGGTGACCTGTGCCAGCAGCGGGGTGACCTCGGGGTCGATGACCATGGTCTCTTCGTAGTCGCCGGGGGCGTTGTCGTTGGCCCGGTTCTTCTCGTAGAGGCGGTGCAGTACGACCGAGCCTCGGACGTGTACCGACACGGCCGAATAGGTGTCGAAGGCATCCTCGACCGACAGCCCCGCCTCGACCAGCCCGGAGATCGCGGTCTCCATCTCCTGCACACCCAGGCGTGCGGCGCGCGGGCTCAGTGCCGACCGAATGAGAATGAGATCACACAGAATCGGGTTACCCATGAAGGCTTTTCGCATGGTCCGGGCGTGGTTGGCCAGTGACTCGCGCCAATCCTTGGCCTCGACGTAAGGGGTGGCGACGACGAACTCACGCAGCGCGCGGTCTGTCATCGCGTTGAGCAGATCGTCCTTCTTGCGGAAGTACCAGTAGATGCTCGTGACGCCGACGCCGAGATGTTTGCCCAGCAGTGGCATGCTGAGGTTGTCGATCGACACCTGCTCGGCGAGTTCGAATGCGCCGTTGATGATGTCGTCGGGATTGATGGACCCACGTTCGCGGCGTTGACGTTTCTCAGCGGTCGGTTGCTTTGCCACTGCGGGCACCTCCATCGATTCGATTCTGCTCAAGTCGTCCCTGTGCCGCGGCTCAATCGCAGGTGAATTTACCGCCGGCCACCAGCTGAACTGCGCCTATGGGCGCGTGTCGCGGGGTCTTGTCGCTGTCAACCTTACCGGTAGCCCTTCCGTGGAGGCCTTCCACCGTTCGCGCCGATGCGTCGCTCGGGCACTGCCGATGGGGTGCCGCCTTTGTACTGTAATCCCTATAGTAGGCTTTTCCGGGTTATTGGGCCGCGAGTAAAGGGGCAGCGATGTCGGACGAAGTTCTCACCGAACGACGGGGGCGCACCCTCGTCGTCACCATCAATCGGCCCGAGGCGCGCAATGCGTTCAACCTGCCGGTGGCGGAGGGTCTGGCCGCGGCGATGGACGAGCTCGACGACAGCCCGGAGCTGTCTGTCGCGATCCTCACCGGTGCGGGCGGGAACTTCAGCGCAGGGATGGATCTGAAGGCGTTCGCCTCCGGTCAGTTGCCTTATGTGGAGGGCCGCGGGATCGGCTTCACGGAACGGCCGCCGCGCAAGCCCGTCATCGCTGCCGTCGAGGGCTACGCGCTCGCCGGCGGAACCGAGATGGTGCTGGCCACCGATCTCATCGTGGCATCGCGGACGGCCAAATTCGGTATCCCAGAGGTCAAGCGCGGCCTGGTGGCCGGTGGTGGCGGGCTGCTGCGGCTGCCGCACCGCATTCCGTACCAGAAGGCGTTGGAACTCGCGCTCACCGGTGAGAATTTCACCGCCGAGGAAGCGGCCGACTGGGGGTTCGTCAACAAGCTGACCGAGCCTGGCGAGGCGTTGGCGGGTGCACTCGAGCTGGCCGAGAAGATCACCGCGAACGGGCCGCTGGCGGTCGCCGCGACCAAGGAGATCATCGTCAAGTCGGCTGAGTGGAGCCAGGCCGAGATGTGGAAGAAGCAGAACGAGCTGCTCGGGCCGGTGTTCGCTTCCAAGGATGCCATCGAGGGGGCGACGGCGTTCGCCGAGAAGCGTGCGCCCAACTGGACCGGTTCCTGACTCTCCGATGGATCTCGGGTTCGCAGGTGCGGCCACCGTCGTCGTGGGCGGTGGCCGCGGGATGGGCTTTGCGACGGCGCAATGCCTGGCCGAGGACGGTGCGCGGATTGCGATCGTCGGGCGGTCCAGGGACGTACTCGATGCTGCCGCAACGGAGCTGGCCCGCCTGGGATCGCCGGAGGCGGTGGCGATCGTCGCCGATACCTCGGACAGCTCCCAGGTCGAGCGGGCCTTCGCCGAGGTGGGCGAGCGTTGGGGTGAGCTCAACGCACTGATCAACACGGTCGGCCCGGGGGCCGCGGGCAACTTCGAGGAGTTGACCGATGACCAGTGGCAGGAGGCGTTCGACGCCGGCCTGATGGGCATGGTGCGCTGCGTACGTGCGGCATTGCCGTTGCTGCGCAATGCCGAATGGGCACGCATCGTCAACTTCTCCGCCCACTCCACCCAGCGGCAGAGCACGCGGCTGCCGGCCTACACGGCGGCCAAGGCGGCCGTGAACAGCGTGTCCAAGAACCTGTCGCTGTTGTTGGCCAAGGACGAGATCATGGTCAATGTGGTTTCCCCGGGCAGCATCTCGTCGGAGGCGCTGCGGGGCTGGGCCGGCACTGTGGGTGTCGACGGCGACGACCCGTATGCGTTGATGGCGGCCATCGACGAGCATTTCGGGCACCCCGCCCACTTGCCGCGTGCCGGACTTCCCGGTGAAATCGGGCCTGTAGCAGCATTTCTCGCGTCCAAGAGCAACTCGTACATGACGGGCGCGAACATCAACGTCGATGGCGGTAGCGACTTTATCTGAGCCCAGATCTAGAGGAGCGCGATATGGCAACGGCAGGCGAAGCACGGGACTGGGCCCGCGGTGCCCTGCGCGGGATCGGTGACTCGCTATATACCCCGTTCTGCGGAACCGACGGCGACGACATCGACTGGGATGCCTACCGGTACCTGGTGCGCTACTGCGTCGGCGACCTCGGTCACCAGATGCTTTGGTGTACCAGCGGTTTGGCCGAGTTCTGGGCGCTGACCCTCGCCGAGCGCAAGCAGTTGCTCGAGGTGGCGATCGAGGAGGGGCGCCGGGCCAACCCGGATGTCGTGATTCAGGCCTGCACCGCGGCGACCTCGGCCAAAGATTGTCTGGAACTCACGCTGCATGCGCAGCAGTCGGGTGCCGACATCGTCTACATCCAGACGCCGATGATGGAGGCGCACGGGGGCGAGGGCGTTCTGCGCTTCTTCCGATACATCGCCGACCGCACGGATATCGCGCTGGGGATGTTCAATTCACCGTCCTCGGGCTACGTACTGGCACCCGACGAGAGTGCCCGGATTGCCGAGGCGATCCCCGCCGTGTGCGCGACCAAGGAGGGGGCGTTCCGGCCGGCGGCGAGCCGTCGACTGCACGAACTGGCGCCATACCTGGCGGTCTGGGAATGCGACACCACGGTGTACCGGGCCGGCTGGCTGCGGGAGGGCATCGTCTGCCCGGCCCAGTTGGGCACCGCCGGATACCTCTATGAAACGCCGCAGCGCCGCATCTTCACCGAATACTGGGACCTGGTGTACGCCGACCGGCTCATCGAGGCGATGGACTTCGGCCGGGAGTCGGGGTTGGACCAGTTCAGCCTGGACATGGGGTCCTGGTTCACCTGCTACCCGGGTCGCGCTGACTATTTCACCCACTGGTCCGACGCCTTCAAATACGCGGCCTCGGTGCTGGGATTGCCCGTCGGCGGCTACCCGCATTCCCGTCCGCCCCAGGCATTGCTTCCGGATGCGGCGAAGACTCAGATCGAGACCGCCTATCGAAAGCTCGGTTTGATCGACGCCTGAACCGTCTTTGCGCAGGTCGTGGGGGCGACACGAGGCTTGCGGAATGCACTACCGATAGGTATACAGTATGTATGTCTGAACGGCTGGTGGGGCATCGGGAGGTATCTGCGCATGACGGTCGCTGACAGTGTGGGAACCGAGGCGGTCCTCTACGAGGTCACTGGCGGCGGGGTCGCGGTTATCACCCTCAACCGTCCGGATCGGCTGAACTCCTGGGGCGCGGACATCTCCGCCGGCGTATACGCGAGTTTCGATCGCGCAGAAGCCGATCCGGCCGTCCGGGCGATTGTGCTGACCGGTAGCGGACGCGGCTTCTGCGCCGGCGCCTACATGGGTGCCATGCAGGATCTGGGTGCCAGCATCAACGAGGACACGGATGTCAGCAAGATCGTCGGCGAGCGGCACCCGCATTTCCTCACCGAGCTGCGCAAGCCGGTCATCGCCGCCATCAACGGGGCGTGCGTGGGCATCGGCCTCACCCACGCGCTCATGTGCGACGTCCGATTCGCCGCGGCCGGTGCGAAATTCGCCACCGCGTTCCCGCGCCGGGGGCTGATCGGCGAATACGGCATTACCTGGATCCTGCCCCGACTGGCCGGTTGGGGCGTCTCGGCGGACCTGCTGTTGTCCGGCCGGACCTTCTTCGCCGAGGAGGCCTTTGCGCTCGGGTTGGTGAAAGAGGTTGTCGCGCCTGAGGATCTGCTGACCCGCGCGGTGGAGTACGCCGAGGATCTGGCCCGCAACTGCTCGCCGGCTTCAATGGCGGTGATCAAGCGGCAGCTCTACGGCGACGCCAATGACAACGTCGTCGACGTCAGTGACCGCGCCGAGAAGCTCATGCACGAGTCCATGGTCCGCCCCGATCTCGTCGAGGGCATCACCGCGTTCTTCGAGAAACGGCCCCCGAATTTCCCGTCCCTGAAAGAAGGTTGATGACATGACCGAAGCTCCCGAACGGCTTCCGTACCTCGCCGTCGACGTCGACAACCATTACTACGAGCCGGTCGATGCATTCACCCGGCACCTGCCCAAGGAGTTCCGGAGCCGTGGAGTGCAGATGGTGCAGGACGGCAAACGTACGTTGGCGATGTTCGGTGGGACGGTCAACCATTTCATCCCCAACCCCACCTTCGATCCGATCATCGAGCCGGGCTGCCTGGATCTGCTGTTCCGCGGCGAGATCCCCGAAGGGGTGGACCCCGCGTCACTGATGAAGGTCGACCGGCTCGCTGACCATCCCGAATACCAGAATCGCGATGCCAGGGTGAAAGTACTGGACCGCCAGCATCTGGAGACCGTGTTCATGCTGCCGACCTTCGCCTGCGGTGTGGAGGAAGGACTCAAGCACGACATCGAGGCAACCATGGCTTCGGTGCACGCCTTCAACCTGTGGCTCGATGAGGACTGGGGATTCGACCGGCCCGACGGCCGATTCGTGTCGGCTCCCATCATCTCGCTGGCCGATCCCGAAAAGGCCGTCGAGGAAGTCGAATTCGTGCTGAGCCGCGGCGCCAGGCTCGTCTGTGTGCGGCCGGCACCGGTACCGGGTGCGGTCAGGCCCCGCTCACTCGGTGACCCGCTGCACGACCCGGTGTGGGCCCGCCTGGCCGAAGCCGGTGTCCCGGTCGTCTTCCATCTGTCTGACTCCGGGTACATGGCGGTCCCGGCATTGTGGGGCGGTAGCGGAGTATTCAAGGGGTTCGGCAAGCGTGATCCGCTCGACATGGTGATCATGGACGACCGCGCCATCCACGACACCATGGCCTCGATGATCGTGCACCAGGTGTTCACCCGGCATCCCAAGCTCAAGGTCGTGAGCATCGAGAACGGTTCGTACTTCGTCTACCGTCTGATCAAACGGCTCAAGAAGGCGGCCAACAACGCGCCGTATCACTTCAGAGAGGATCCGGTCGAGCAGCTCCGCAACAACGTCTGGATCGCGCCGTACTACGAGGACGATGTGAAGCTGCTCGCCGACACCATCGGTGTCGACAAGATCCTGTTCGGCTCCGACTGGCCGCACGGTGAGGGTCTCGCGGATCCGACAACGTTCACCGCCGACATCCCGCAGTTCCCCGAGTTCAGCCTCGAGGACACCCGGATGGTGATGCGCGACAACGCACTTACCCTGCTCGGTGACGTGAATCGTGTTGCAGCCGGTGCCGGGCACCTGACGGTGCCGGCGTAGTCAGCATGGCGGAGTGGACGATCGGCGCCGTCGTCGATGCGATCGCCGAGGCGGTGCCCGACCGGGAGATGACGGTGTGCGGCACCCGCCGCACCACCTTCGCCCAGGGCGCCGACCGGACCCGCCGGCTGGCCAACTTTCTGGCCTCCCGGGGCCTGGGTGCGTACCGGGAGCGT
Organism: Mycobacterium sp. NPDC004974; assembly: GCF_053600815.1. Classification (NCBI taxonomy): domain Bacteria; kingdom Bacillati; phylum Actinomycetota; class Actinomycetes; order Mycobacteriales; family Mycobacteriaceae; genus Mycobacterium; species Mycobacterium sp. NPDC004974. Next base: position 143,882 of record NZ_JBSGAQ010000019.1, read on the forward strand.
CGGGACCTGAACCGTTGGGAATGCGGTCAGGACGTGGTCGCGCTCGTCATGCACAACGACCGGTATCCCGAGATGGTGATCGGCTGCCTCAAGGCGCGGACGGTCCCGGTGAACGTGAACTACTACTACTCGCCGGGCGAGGTGGCCGACTTGTTGGCCTACCTGAAGCCCCGCGCGGTGATCTACCACCGATCGCTGGGGGCCAAGTTCGCTTCCGTATTGGGGGATGAAGCGCTGCAGGCCGAATTGCTCATCTCGATCGACGACGGCAGCGGAGCCGAGTTGCCGGATGCGGTGACACTGGAAGATGCTCTGGCTCAGGGAGATACCGACCGCGACGTCGCCCCGTCACCCGATGACCTGCTGATGGTCTGTACGGGCGGTACGACGGGCCGTCCCAAAGGCGTGATGTGGCGTCAGGGCGACATCTACGTGTCATCGATGAACGGCGCCGACCACGATGAGGTGAGCGAGATCCACGACAAGGTGGCCAATGCCGGCCCGCCGTGGTTCGCGGTGTCGCCATTGATGCATGCCGCCGGGATGTGGACCGCTTTCTCCGGCCTGCTGTCCGGCCAGACCGTGGTGCTGCACGACACCATGCCACGCTTCGACCCGCGCACTGTGCTCGAAACCGCGCAGCGGGAGAAGATCGGGCTGATGACGATGGTGGGCGACGCCTACGCCGCCCCGATCGTCGAGGAGTTGGGCCGGCGTTCCTACGACCTGTCGTCGATGTTCGCGATCGGCACGGGTGGTGCGGCCACCAACCCGAAACATCAACGCGCACTGCTGGAACATATCCCGCAGATCACCATCATCAACGGGTTCGGCTCTTCGGAGACCGGCAACATGGGATTCGGTCACACCCAGCGCGAAACTGCGACTGCCGAAACCTTCCAGCTACGGGCCGGCGGGCTGGTGCTGGCCGACGATTACTCCCGTTTCCTTGATCCCGGCGACACCGAGGTGGGCTGGGTGGCGCGCAACGGCCGGATCCCACTCGGCTACTTCAACGACGAGGCGGCGACGGTGAAGACCTTCCCCGAGGTTGCCGGAGAACGGGTGGTGGTCTCGGGTGACCGCGCCTCGCTCGACGCGGACGGCACGCTGCGTCTGTTGGGACGGGATTCGTTGGTGGTCAACACCGGCGGCGAGAAGGTGTTCGTCGAGGAGATCGAAGAAGTCTTGCGTGCGCATCCCCAGGTGGTGGACGCGCTCGCGGTGGGCCGGCCCAGCGAGAGATGGGGCGAAGAGATCGTCGCCGTCGTGGCAGTGCGCGACGACGTGGGCCCAGATGCGTTGAGGGATCACTGCGCGAATGTGCTCGCACGTTTCAAGATCCCCAAGGAAGTCGTATTCGTCGAGCACATCCGACGGCTCGGCAACGGTAAGGCCGACTATCGCTGGGCCAAGGGGGTAGCGGTGGCTGCTGGCCAGACGGAGAGGGAACGGGTATGAGTCACAAGGTGATCGACTGTCTGGCCAACGTGCACTTCGGCGAGACCGAGAACCAGCCCACCTTCATGAAGAAGGTGCGCGATGATTACTTCAAGGGTCCGAAGTCGATGTACGACCAGATCGACCTCTCGGAGATGCTCGATGAGATGGACACCCATGGGGTACGCAAGGCCATCTTGATGGACAACCTGGCCAAGCCGTCGGTGACGGCGCGTAAGTTCGTCGAGGCCCACCCCGATCGGTTCGCGCTGGCGATCGGCGGGGTCAATCTGTTGCGCCCCATTCCGTCGCTGCGTGAACTCGCGGCCGTCGTGGCAGATCTCCCCGTCGCCTATACCGTTGTCGGACCGAGCTTCTGGGGAGACGGTCAGTACCCGCCCAGCGACGCGGTGTACTACCCGCTGTACACCAAGTGCGCCGAGATGGAACTGCCGCTGTGCGTCAACACCGGGCTGCCCGGCCCGCCGATTCCAGGTGAGGTACAGAACCCCATCCATCTCGACCGCGTATGCGTGCGCATCCCGGAGCTGAAACTGTGCATGATCCACGGCGCAGATCCGTGGTGGGACATCGCGATCCGGATGCTGATCAAATACCAGAACCTGCGGTTGATGACGTCGGCGTGGTCGCCCAAGCGGCTGCCGGAATCCCTGCTGCACTTCATGCGAACCAGGGGGAAGGGCAAGGTCATCTTCGCCTCGGATTTCCCGGTGCTCCGCATGCAGCGCGTCGTGCCGGAGGCGCTGGCACTCGATCTGCCGGCTGATGTGCTGGACAACTACCTCTACAACAATGCCGCGGAGTTCTTCTTCGGCGAGAATCGGGAGAGCTGATGGACCGCTACGAACTGCGCAGGCTGGATTACAGCCTGACCGAGGACCACGTCGACCTCCAGACCGCATACCGGCAGTTCTTCAAGACGCACTCCGACATCGAAACCGTGCGAGCGGCAGAGCCGTCGGGCTTCGACAAGAGTTTGTGGGAACGGTTGTGCGCCATGGGCGCCACGACGATGGCACTCCCGGAATCCGCCGGCGGTGACGGGGCGACACTCGTCGACCTGACCTTGGTGGCCGAGGAGCTCGGCCGCTCGTTGGCGCCCGTGCCGTGGATCGACCATGTCGTGGCGGCGCGGTTGCTGGCACGACTCGGTGCGCTCGAGTCGGAAGACATTGTCAACGGCACCCAGATCGTCGGGCTCGACCCGCAGCAGGTGGCGCCGACCGGCACCCGGCTCATTCCGGTCGGATCGATCGCGGACCACATCATCGTCCGCGACGGCGATGGCGATGGAGCTGTCGTGCTCCTAGGTTTCTCCACGCGCCCGGCACGCGTCGACAACATCGGCAAGCTGCCGATGGCCTGGGTCGACCCGGCTGCCGCAGACACCCGGGTGGTGCTGGCCAGCGGTGCCGATGCCCTGGCGGAATATCAACGGGCGTTGGATGAATGGCGTCTGCTGACCGCAGTGGCGCTGGTCGGCCTGGTCGAGGAGACCATGACGATCGCCGCCGAGTTCGCCAAGTCCCGCTACACCCTGGGCGTGCCGATCGGGACGCTGCAAGGCATCTCGCATCCGCTGGCCAACATCGCCATCACCGTCCAGAGCGGGCGGGGCCTGGCGCGTCGAGCCGCATGGTTCCTCGACAACGAGCCGGACGAGCGGCCGGAATTGGCCCCCTCGGCGTTCGTCTTCATGGCCGAGGAGGCCGCCAAGGCCGCCACCATGGCGGTACACGTTCAGGGTGGACTCGGGGTGTCCGCGGAGGCGGCGGCCACCGCGTATCTGGTGCGGGCGCGCGGTTGGGCGCTGGCCGGTGGTGACCCGGGCGCCACCGCGGTGCACATCGCCCACATCGTCGCGGCTCGCGAGAGCCGGGAAGTCACAAAGGTTTAGGGGAGCAGGCGTGGATTTCTCAACAGTCGAACTGTCCGCGGAGGACGACGCGTTCCGCGCCGAAGTGCGCGAGTTCCTCTCAAATGTCGTTACCGAGGAAGTCATCCGCCACGACCGCGAAACCGGCGACAACTTTCACGAGGGAGTGCACCTGGCCCTGGGCGCCGCCGGGTATCTGGAGAAGGAATGGAAGACCGAGGCCGATGGCGGGTTTTCCCGGGTGCGTAGGCGCATCTGGGAGCTGGAGAAGCGCCGGGCCGAGGTGCCGTGGGTGACCTGGGGGACCACCGCGATGGTGGCGCGGTCGGTGGCGAAGTTCGCCTCCCCGGAGATTCGTGATGATGTGTTGCGCGCGGTGTTCGACGGCACCGTGCGGTTGTGCCTGGGCTACACGGAGCCTGAGGGTGGGTCGGATGTCGCCACGTGCAAGACCCGCGCGGTGAGAGAAGCGGACGGGTCAAGCTGGGTTATTAATGGCTCCAAGATGTTCACCACCGGCGCGCACAACTGCCAGTACGTCTTCCTGATCACCAACACCGATCCGGAGGCGCCGAAACACAAGAGCCTGACCATGTTCCTGGTGCCGCTGGACTCCGACGGCATCGAGATCCAGGGCATCCGCACCGTCGACGGTGACCGCACCAACATCGTGTACTACTCCGATGTCCGGGTCGACGACAAGTATCGGCTCGGTGACGTCAACGGCGGTTGGACGGTGGTCCGTGAACCGCTCGACGCCGAGCACGGGGCGGTCGCGGCCGCCGACGACGGTCTGGCCGATGTCGCGATCATGATGCATCAGGCCGGATTCATGGCCGAGGCCGCGGACAACGTGGCCGCGCTGGTCGGCACGCCGGATGCCGGTGGGCGCGCTGCGGTCGACGACGGATCGGTCGCATATCGGTTGGGGCGCAGTGTGGCTCGCCTGGAGGCGTCACTGTCGGCGCCCAGCATTTTCGGCCGGGTGGCGTTGGCACAGACCATGCGTGACATCGCCCCGGATCTGATGGATATCGCGGGATCAGTGGCCGCGCTGCCGATCGGGGCCGACGGGGGAGCCGATGACCGCAGTGAGTACGTCTACCGCTTCGCGCCCTTGGTCGGCATCTACGGCGGCACGCTCGAGGTGTTCCGCAACATGATCGCTCAGCATGTGCTGGGCCTGGGTAAGCCGAACTATTCGGGCCCCAAGGCGAAGGCCTCATAGCGCGAGCAGACGTGAATGTGCCCCGAAACGCTGGTTTCGGGGCACATTCGCGTCTGCTCGTCGAGGGACGTCCCTGTGTGGGCGCCAGCAAGCTCCCGGCAGAGCGGGTCAGCAGCTGGTCAATGCCGGCGGTTTGGCGGCTTCGGGATCGGGGTTGGCGATCGGCAGGCCCATGAAACGTCGGGCGTTGTCACCCATGAAGTCATAGGTGCGACGGATGTCCATGCCCTCGGCGTACTTCCAGAAGCCCTTGGGCTCGGCCAGTCCTTCGGGATGCGGATAGTCCGAACCGAACAGCACCTTGTCCCACCCGACCGTCTCCACCACGTCGGACACGCAGCCCTCCCAGAACGGGCTGACCCAGATGTTGCGGCGGAACACGTCATGCGGATGCTCGGGGAAGTTCTGCGGCATCTTCTTGTACAGGTCGGCGAAATCGTGGAACAGCGGGAAGATCCAACTGCTGCCGTTCTCGACGCTGGCGATGCGCAGGTTCGGGAACCGGGTCAGGGTGCCGTGGCAGATCAGCGCGGTGAGCATGTCGGCGATCTCGCGGTGGCCCAGCACCATCCAGCGGAACGCGCTCTGCGCCATGAAGTTCTGGGTGTACGGCGGCTCCCACTTGTTGACGTAGTCATCGAGCGGGGGATAGCTGGCGTGCAGGACGATCGGCAGGCCGGCGGCCTCGACGTCACGCCAGAACGGGTCGAACTCCGGCAGTGCGGGGGAGCGCCAGCCGTGCAGTCCGTTGACCGGGCCCGGTTTGATCAACGCGACCTTGGCGCCATTGGCAAGGATGTAGTCGAGTTCCTTTTGTGCCGCATCGACTTCGGACAGGTTGATGATCGGAGTGGAGAACACCCGGTTGGCGTGGTTGAAACCCCAGTGCTCGAGGATCCACTCGTTGAGGGCGTGGACGATCGCCAGCGTCAGCTGCGGGTCGTCGGCACTGGAGTGCTCGACGAGGCTGCCCAGGGTGGGATAGTTCAGCGCCTCGACCACGCCTTGGCGGTCGAGTTCCTTGATCCGGTCCTCCGGGTTGCGGGTGGCCTCGGGTGCGTCGATGGCCTTGCCCTGCATCTCGCGCAGGGTCAGACCTTCGGTGTTCTCGCCGGCGAAGAACTTCTCGTGCGCCCCCGGTGCCGCGACGCGTTCGAAGGTCGGGTTGGGGATGAAGTCCGTGACCCGGTTGTTGATCACCACCCGGGTCTGACGGCCGATCTGCGCGTACTGCACGGCACGTGAGTATTTTTCGGGGAGGAACTTCGTCAGCGCATCGCCGGTTTCGTACATGTGCTGGTCGGCATCGAAAATCGGTGCTTCCCTGAACTGTTCGGTCATGTCAGTGGTTCCTTTTCTCCCGCGAGCAGACGCAAAACTGCCCTTTTCGGCCGGGAAATGTGCAGTTTTGTGTCTGCTCGGCGATGAAAGTCAGAGCGTCAGGACGGTGGCGCCCGCGGTGCCGGGGGCGCCGTAGAGCTGGGCGAAGCCGACGCGCGGGTTGCCGGGCACCTGCCGGTCGCCGGCCTCGCCGCGCAGTTGGCGCACCAGTTCGTGGATCTGGCGCAGGCCCGACGCGCCGATGGGTTCGCCGTTGGCGATCAGGCCGCCGTCGGTGTTGATCGGAAGCGATCCGCCGATTTCGGTGGCGCCGTCGGCCAGCAGCTTCTCCTGGTCGCCGTCGGCGCAGAACCCGCATTCGGCCATGTGGATGATCTCGGCACCGGCGTCGGTGTCCTGTAGCTGTACGACGTCGACGTCTTCGGGTGCTACCCCGGCCTTTTCGAATGCCGCGCGCGCGGCGTACACCGTGGGTGCCACGTCCTCTTCCACCGGCGCGCAGGTGGTGTTGACCTCGTACGCGCCGTAACGCCGGGTGCGGACCTCGACGGCTTTGAGGTACACCGGCTTGTCGGTGTAGCGGTGGGCGATGTCGGCACGGCACATCACCACCGCGGCCGCGCCCTCATCGGGTGCGCAGAACATGTACTGGGTCAACGGATAGTTGAGCATCGTCGAGTTGAGTATGTCGTCCTCGCTGATCGGCTTGCGCCGGAAGGCGTTCGGGTTCAGCGCACCGTTGCGGAAGTTCTTGTTGGCGACCTTGGCCAGTGTGCGTTGCGAGATGTTGTGCTCATGCAGGTAGCGGTTGGCCTTCATGCCGAAGAACTGGGTGGTGAGGTACTGGCCGTTCTCGGCGTACCAGCTGGGCATCCCGACCAGGGCGGGATCCTCGGTGAACGCGCCGCGCGGGTGCTTGTCCAGGCCGACGGCGATGCCGATGTCGTAGTCGCCGAGCCGGATCCCGTCAGCGCAGGCCTTGGTGGCGCTGGCTGCGGTGGCACACGCGTTGAATACGTTGGTGAACGGGATGCCGGTCAGCCCGACCATCCCGACGATGGCGTCCGGGTTGGCCACCGTCCAGCTGCCTCCCGTTGCAGCTTGGATGTGGCGCCACTCTATTCCGGCGTCGGCGACCGCGGCGAAGATCGCGTCGACCCCCATCTGCATCGCGGACTTGCCCTCGAAGCGGCCGAACGGGTGCAGGCCGACGCCGATGATGGCTACGTCATTGGTCATGTGCGCGGCCTTTCTGGACGGGCTGGAAGGCGAAGGTGACAACGTCGTTGCCCTCTTCGTCGGTGGTGAACGGGATCATGGTGAGTTCGACGTCCATGCCGAATTGGAGTTTGGCGGGGTCGTTTTCGGTGAGGCGGCCTTCGACGCG
>NZ_JBSGAQ010000020.1:0-100032 GCF_053600815.1 Mycobacterium sp. NPDC004974
CGGCCGGGTGCACGCCGCCAACGATCCCGAGCGTGCCTACCTGATCTTCGGCAACAACGAGTTCGGCCTGCCCCCGGCCGACACGATGGTCTGATACATGACCGCCACGCAGGAGATCACATTCGAATCCACCTCGCGGTACGCCCAGGTCAGAGATGACATGCGGCTGCACTACCACGAGGCCGGTGACCCGAACGCGCAGACGATCGTGCTGTTGCACGGCGGTGGTCCCGGCGCCTCGAGCTGGTCGAACTTCGGCCGCAACATCGCGGTGCTGGCCGAGCACTACCACGTGCTCGCGGTCGACCAGCCCGGCTACGGGCACTCCGACAAGCACACCGAGCACGAGCAGTACAACCGTTACAGCGCCAAGGCGCTGCTCGGGCTGTTCGACCACCTCGGTCTGCAGGGCCGGATCCCCCTGCTGGGCAACTCGCTCGGCGGCGGCACCGCGGTGCGGTTCGCGCTGGACTACCCGGACCGGGCGGGCAAGCTCATCCTGATGGGCCCCGGCGGGCTCAGCGTCAACCTGTTCGCGCCGGACCCGACCGAGGGCGTCAAGGCGCTCGCCAAGTTCAACTTCGAACCGACGCGCGAGAACCTCGAAACCTTCATCCGGATCATGGTGTTCGACCAGAAGCTGGTCACCCCTGAGCTGGTCGACGAGCGGTTCGCGATCGCCAGCACGCCGGAGTCGCTGGCCGCCACCCGGGCGATGGGTAAGTCGTTCGCCGGTGCGGACTTCGAGCTCGGCATGATGTGGCGCGAGGTGTACAAGCTGCGTCAGCCGGTGCTGCTGATCTGGGGCCGCGAGGACCGGGTCAATCCGCTCGACGGCGCACTGGTCGCGCTCAAGCAGATTCCGCGGGTACAGCTGCACGTCTTCGGGCAGTGTGGACACTGGGCTCAGGTCGAGAAGTTCGACGAGTTCAACAAACTCACCATCGATTTCCTTGGGGGTTAGCAGATGAGCATCAAGGCACTGGGCTACATGCGCATCGAGGCCACCGACGTGGCGGCATGGCGTCAGTTCGGCGTGAAAGTGCTCGGCATGGTTGAGGGCGAGGGGGCCATCCCCGACGCGCTCTACCTGCGGATGGACGACTTCGCGGCTCGCCTGGTGATCGTGCCCGGCGATCAGGACCGGCTGTTGATCTCCGGCTGGGAGGTCGCCGACGCACCCGCGCTGCAGAGTGTGCGGGAGAACCTGTCCAAGGCGGGAGTCGATTTCGTCGAGGGCACCAAGGATGAGATCCGCGAGCGCCGGGTCGAGGGCCTGATCCGGTTCTCCGACCCCGCCGGCAACGTGCTCGAGGCGTTCTACGGTGCGCAGTACCTGGGCCGCCGGTTCGTCAGTCCGTACGGCCACAAGTTCGTCACCGCTGAGCAGGGCCTCGGGCACGTGGTGCTGACCTGCAACGATGACGCGGCAGCACAGGCGTTCTACCAGGACGTGCTCGGCTTCAAGCTCCGCGACTCGATGCAGCTGCCCCCGCAGCTCGCGGGCCGCCCGGCCGACGGCGATCCGGTCTGGCTGCGCTTCTACGGCTGCAACCCGCGTCACCACGCGCTGGCCTTCATGCCGATGCCCAACCCGACGGGCATCGTGCACCTGATGGTCGAGGTGGAGAACTCCGACGACGTCGGCCTGTGCCTGGACCGCGCCAATCGCCGGAACGTGAAGATGTCGGCGACGCTGGGCCGGCACATCAACGACAAGATGCTGTCGTTCTACATGAAGACCCCGGGTGGGTTCGACATGGAATTCGGTTGTGAGGGACTGGAAGTCGAGGACGAGAGCTGGATCGCCCGCGAGAGCGTCGGCATCAGCCTCTGGGGCCACGACTTCTCCGTCGGATTCAAGTGATGACACAGGCTCAGCCGCTCGACCCACGCACGTTCCGAAATGTGCTCGGCCAGTTCTGCACTGGCGTCACGGTCATCACGACCCTGCACGACGACGTGCCGATCGGCTTTGCCTGCCAGTCGTTCGCCGCGTTGTCGCTGGACCCGCCGCTGGTGTTGTTCTGCCCCACCAAGCAGTCACGGGCGTGGCAGGCCATTGAAGCCAGCGGGAAGTTCTGCGTGAACATGCTGCACGAGAATCAGCAGCATGTGTCCGCGCAGTTCGGCTCCAAGGCTCCGGACAAGTTCGCCGGGATCGACTGGACGCCTTCGGAACTCGGTTCCCCGGTGATCGACGGGAGCCTCGCCCACATCGACTGCAACGTGCACTCCGTGCACGACGGCGGCGACCACTTCGTGGTGTTCGGTGCGGTGCACTCGTTGTCCGAGGTCCCCAAGCGCAAGCCTCGGCCGCTGCTGTTCTACCGCGGCGAGTACACCGGGATCGAGCCGGACAAGAACACCCCGGCGCAGTGGCGTGATGATCTGGAAGCGTTCCTCACGACCACCACGTCCGACACCTGGCTCTGACTTTTTGTCGTTGACACACTGGGCCCCCTCCTGACGGAGGGGGCCCAGTTTTGTGTTGCCGACCTATATTTACGCAGTGGGAAGTCAGGGTAGGCATACCTATTGATATTTAGGGAAACCTAAGCTAATTTTTGGTCGTTCCTCAGTCAACTATCAGCTTTCAGGGAGTTTTTGTGCCTCAACCTGCCCTCTCCTCCGGCGACACCGCAGCGGTGAGCCGGAAGGATCGGTTCCTTCTCGCCGGCGTCGCCATGGTGAGTGCCAGCGCTATCGCGGTGACCCCGGTTGCCCAGAACCCGACGATCATTCAGCAGGCCCAAACACTTGCCTACGATCTGACGGCGACGATGGACGCCACCGCGTCTCCGATCGATGTCTACGGGACCCTGTTCAGCAACACCTTCAGCAACCTCCAGCTGCTGGGATCCGCGGTCGCAGCCAATCCGGCACCGTTGCTGAATCAGGTGCTGGAGAACCAGCTGGGATACGCAGGGAAGTTCGGCGCGGCGTTCGAGGCCATCCCCACCAACCTGCAGAACTGGTACAACGGCCCCAACGGGCAGGAGCGGTTGGCGCAGGCGCAGGCCGCACTCGAGGCCGGAGACATCGGCGAGGCATACCGGTGGTTCAACCACTCCATGCTGTACGCGTTCCAGGGCGCCTTCGGTTCGCTGATCGCTCCCGGGTTCATCCTTTCGGGCATTCCGCGTGGCGAGACCGAGTACCTCGCCGGCATCCCGGAACAGATGGCGCAGAACTTCACGAATCTGATCGCCGCGACGCTCACCTCGAGTGTTGTCGTCAGCGCGGTGTTCCAGGGCGCCTTCGCGACGGTCAGCGGTCCGGTGTTCGAGCTCGCCCGCGTTGCCGAGGCGATCAGCACCAGCGTGGCCGCCGGAGATGTGCAGGGGGCCTTCAACGCCGTGGTCAACACGCCGGGGATCCTCGTCAACGCGGCGCTCAACGGATTCAAGTACTCCGACCCTGACCCCGAGACGGGTACCGGGGGTTACACCGAGTGGCCGGCGCTGCTCACGTTCGCCGACCCGGGCGAGCAGGGCGGCGCCCGGGTGGTCGCGGGCCTGCTGCAGAACCTGCTGGTGAACATCCCCAAGAGCCTCGCCGACGCGATCGACAACACCCCGGAGGTCGCCCCGACGTCGGCGCCGAAGGTCGCCGCGGCTCAGAAGGTCTCGGCGGAGCTGAGCGTTGTGCCCACGGAGGCATTGACCGAGTCGGCTGTCGATTCCGCGAAGGCCGAGGCCCCGGCACTCGAGTCCCCGAAGGCTGTGACCCCGAAGGTTGAGGCCCCGGCGCTCGAGTCCGCGAAGCCGGTGACCACGAAGGTCGAGTCCCCGGCGGTCGAGTCCGAGAAGGTTGAGGCGCCGGTCGCCAATGCCGTTCCGGCAGCGACGGATGCGGCTGCAGCCGAATCTGCCACCACGCCGGCGCCCGCCAAGTCGGTCAATGCCGACGACGCGGCCAAGCCCACGGGCAAGATCAAGGTCACGGACCGGATCAAGGCCAAGATCAGCGAGGCCAAGGAAGCCAAGGCGGCCAAGGCCAAGGAGGCCAAGGAAGCCAAGGCCAAGGCAAAGGAAGCCAAGGCCAAGGCAAAGGAAGCCAAGTCCGACAAGTCCAAGGGGTCCAGCGACTCCAGCGGAGGCTCGGGCTCCTCGTCCGAGTAGTCGGTGCAGTGTGTAGCTGGGCCCCACCTGTCAGGGTGGGGCCCAGTTTCGTATCTGCCCGATTCTGGGCAATTGATCAAAATTAGCATTGACAACCAGCTCGGTGAATGTCACGGTTTGATCGACTGATCAAATCACCGAGAGGATGGCCATGACAGGCAGAGTCGAGGGCAAGGTTGCCCTCGTTACCGGAGCGGCGCGCGGGCAGGGGCGCAGTCACGCGCTGCGATTGGCGCAAGAGGGTGCGGACATCATCGCTGTCGACGTGTGCCGGCCGGTAACCGACACCAGTGCGATCCCGGCATCAACTCCGGACGATCTGGCGGAGACGGCCGATCTGGTCAAGGGGCTCAACCGCCGCATCGTCACCGCTGAAGTCGATGTGCGCGATTTCGCGACGTTGTCGGCGGCTGTCGACAGCGGTGTCGAACAGCTGGGCCGGCTCGACATCGTGGTGGCCAACGCCGGTATCGGCAACGGTGGCGACACCCTGGACAAAACCAGGGAATCCGACTGGGACGACATGATCGGCGTCAACCTGTCCGGTGTCTGGAAGACCGTGAAAGCTGCTGTGCCGCATCTGCTTTCCGGCGGCCGGGGTGGTTCGGTCATTTTGACCAGCTCGGTCGGCGGGCTCAAGGCGTACCCGAACACCGGTCATTACATCGCGGCCAAGCACGGTGTGATCGGTCTGATGCGCAGCTTTGCGGTGGAGTTGGGCCAGCACTCGATCCGGGTGAATGCGGTGTGCCCGACGAATGTGAACACCCCGATGTTCATGAACGAGGGGACGATGAAGCTGTTCCGTCCTGACCTGGAGAACCCGGGTCCCGACGACATGGCCGTGGTGGCTCAGCTCATGCACGTGCTTCCGGTCGGCTGGGTGGAGCCCGTCGACATCAGCAATGCGGTGTTGTTCCTGGCCTCCGACGAGGCCCGCTACATCACCGGCCTGCCGGTCACGGTTGATGCGGGCAGCATGCTCAAGTAGTGGCCTGGTCGCTGCCGAACCGGCGCAGGAACCGCTCGACGAAGGCGCGGAACTCGGTGTGGCCCTCGGTCACGCCGACCGCCTCTTCGTTGCACAGGCTGCGGGCGGACTGGGTGAGCAACATCGACATCACCACGGGTGGGAACTCCTCCATGTCCACGCCGTGGGCACGCAGTACGCCGGCCATGGCGGCGGCCTCGATGTCGCGGACCCTCTCGGAGTAGGCCTTGAGTTCGACGCCGATCGCCTTGCGGTGATTGGCCAGCGCCATGAACTCGGTGTTGAGCCCGGTCACCCGCGAGTCGGAGTTGATCAGCCACAGTGCCCGCAGCGGATCGTCGGTGGTGATGGCCTCGCGTAGCCGGGCCAGGGCCGCGTCGGCGCCGCTGCGCAGCACCGCGATGTAGAGGTCGTCGAGGGTGTCGAAGTAGTAGTACACCAGCGCCGAACGCACGCCGGCGACGGCCGCGATCCGCCGGGTGGTGGCCGCTGCGTATCCCTCGTCGCGGATGACCTGGGCAGTTGCCTCGATCAGGCGCTTGCGGGTGCCGGCGTCCTTGTCCTTGGTCGATCGTGCCGCCGGCATCAGTGCCGCCTCCGAAAACCATTGCCCGACAACAGATGTTTGTGGTCGTGCGGGATCCTTGACCGCCGAAGGTCGGGGGTGGTAAGCATGAGCCATCCTAACGGTTTGATCGAGTGATCAAATTTGGAACTGAGGAAACGAATGTCCGAAGACATCAGCACGACCCGGGTCCGGGTGGACGCCGGACTGTGCGAGGGCCATGCGCTGTGCATCCAACTTGCCCCTGAGGTGTTCGACCTGTCTGACGACGAGGTGGCAGGCGCCGCCCCGGCGGACGGCCAGTGGGATCAAGTTACCTGGGACAACGTCAAATCCGCCGTCGACGCCTGCCCGCGCCAGGCGATCAGCCTGCTCAACACCAGCACGAAAGGCCAGTGAGCCATGACCGATCTCGCCTCCGTCGACTACTTCGCCGACCCGGCCGTGGCGCAGGATCCATACGAGTACTACGAGTACCTGCGCAGGAACGGGCCGGTGTTCGCCGAACCGCACCACGGTGTGGTCGCGGTGACCGGCTACCAAGAGGTCATGGCGGCCTTCAAGGACCATGCGTCGTTCTCGGCCGTGAACGCGATCGGCGGTCTGTTCCCGCCGCTGCCCTTCGAGCCCGACGGTGACGACATCAGCGAGCAGATCGAGGCGCACCGCCACCTGTTCCCGATCCACGAGCACATGGTCGTGATGGACCCGCCGCAGCACGAGCGGGCCCGCTCGCTGCTGAGCAGGCTGCTGACGCCGCGGCGGCTCAAGGAGAACGAGGACTACATGTGGCAGCTGGTCGACCGCCAGCTCGACCGGTTCATCGACAACCGAAAGTGCGAGTTCCTCTCCGAATACGCCAAACCCTTTGCCACCTCGGCGATCATCGACCTGCTGGGCGTTCCCGAGGAAGACCGCCCCGAATTCCTTGCCGCACTGGGCGCCGAGCGGCCGGAGGGCAACCGGGTCGGGGCGCTCGACGGTGAGCCCGTCGGACTCGACCCCCTGCAGTACCTGGACGACAAGTTCGCCGGCTATCTCGCCGAGCGCCGACGCGAGCCCCGTGGCGACGTGCTCTCCGGCATGGCCACCGCCACCTATCCCGACGGCTCGACCCCGGAGCTGCTGGAGGTGGTGAAGCCCGCCACGTTCCTGTTCGCCGCCGGCCAGGAGACCGTCACGAAGCTGCTCAGCGCCGCCGTGCAGACGTTGGGCGACCATCCGGAGTTTCAGCAGACCCTGCGCGAGAACCCGGACGGCATCCCGACTTTCATCGAGGAAGCGCTGCGGATGCACTCCCCGACGAAGGTCGACTTCCGGCTCGTCCGCAAGACCACCACCCTCGGTGGCGTACACCTGAAGGCCGGGACCATCGTGATGCTGTGCCTGGGCGCGGCCAACCGCGATCCCCGCAAGTTCGACGATCCGCACCAGTTCCGTCCGGATCGCAAAAATGTCCGTGAACACATCGCGTTCGGCCGGGGCATCCACACCTGCGCCGGGGCGCCGTTGGCCCGGGTCGAGGGCCAGATCACCGTCCGTCGCCTCCTGGACCGTATGCGGGACATCGGAATCGATGAATCCGCACACGGTCCGGCCGGACGACGGTCCTACACCTACGAGCCGACGTTCCTGCTGCGCGGCCTCACCGAACTCAACATCACCTTCACCCCAGCGAAAGGCTGACCGGTCCGCCGCGGTGATCAACCGCGTCGAGGATGCTCGACGGCACCCGGAACACCCGGCCCGGCGAGGCCGGCCAGGGCAGGGTCTTGCGTCCGATGACCTTTCCATCCTGGCGCGCAACCACTTTCGGGATGCGGACCAGGGTGTCCGTCCACAGCAGCAGCCGGTGCCGGGCGGGCGCGGGATCGCCGGGCCGCAGCAGGCCGGGCGCGACCCAGCGTAGCGGGGCTGCGGCCTCGATGCGGATCGCCTGCTCCGGGGTGGGCGCGCCGTCGAGGTAGCGACGCACCTGTGCGGCCACGTGACGGCCGTCGAGCGCGGCGATGTCGGCGGTATCCACCGGGTGCAGCAGATTGCCGATCGCGAACACCCCGTCGCGGCTGGTCCGTAACGCGGTGTCGACGACGGGCCCCAGGCTGCTCGGGTCCATGTCGAGCCCGGCGGACCGGGCCAGTTCGTGGTCGGGAATCCAGTCACCGGTGAAGACCACGGTGTCGCAGGCCACGATGCGTCGTTGCCCGGTCCGCGTGTTCTCGACCTCGATGCCCACGACGATGCCCTTGCCGATGATGCGGGCCACCCGGGTGGTGGTGGCCACCTCGACGCCCATCAGCGGGGTGCGGCCGGCGATGTTGAACATCGCGTAGGACTCGGGCGACGGGTATTCGGTTGTCATCAAGGCGGTTTCGCATCCCGCATGCTTGAGGGTGAGCACCGCCGAATAGCTGACCAGTTCGGCTCCGACGATGACGGCGCGCTTGCCCACGCTGCGGTGCTGCAGGTGCACGGTGTTCTGCAGCTGCCCGGTGGTGTAGATGCCGCCGGGCCGGTCACCGGGGATCATCCGGGCCGGGCGGGCCCGCTCGCGGGCGCCGGTGGCCAGGATGACCGCACGTGCGTCGAGGATTTCGCGGCCGGCGGGCGAGGTGAGCTCGAGCGACCTGTCGCCGGCCCAGCCGGTGACCATGGTGCTGGTACGGATCTCGGCCCCGGCTCCCACGGCCTCACGGACCAGGCGACGTGCGTAGGCCGGCCCGCCGATGAAGGTCTTCATGTCACGGATGCCGTAACCCGGATGGTCACTGTGTCGCGGAATGCCGCCGGCCTCGGATTCGCGTTCCAGCACAACCACCTTCAGACCCGATCCGCGGGCCAGCTCGGCGGCGGCGGTCAGGCCCGCGGGCCCACCGCCGATGATCGCGACGTCGTAGGTGCTCACTGGCTGTTCTCCTGAGATTCCCGTTCGAAGACCGACTGCACCTCGGCGCCGCAGAAGAATGCCTGGCAGCGGCCGTTCATCACGCGGGTGCGCCGTCGCAGGCCTTCCAGGGCCGCGGGTGGGATGACGGAATGGCAGGCATCGCGCAGCTCACCTTCGGTGACCCGTTCGCAGAAGCACACGATCCGGCCGTAGGCGGGGTCGGCGGCGATCTTCTCGGCCTGTTGATAGGGACGGGGGAATGCCTCGCCGAGGTTGGGCATCTGCGGCGGATCGGGCAGATCGTCGGTCGGGGTCAGCTCCAGGCCGGCCGAGACCAGTTGACCGCGAGCGTATTCCGCGATCGCCATGCCCGCGGTCAGGCCGGTGGACCGGATGCCGCCGACGAGAAGGTAGTGCTGCGCCGGATCGGCCTCGATCAGGTAGTCGCCGTGGTCGATCGCGGCCCGCAGCCCGGCGTAGGTCGCGGTGACCTCCTCGTCGAGCAACCGCGGCATCAGCGCGCGGCCCTTTTCCAGCAGGAACTCGAATCCGGTCTCCGAGGTCCCGGTCGCGGTGCGGTCGGTGAGGTCCTCCGAGGTGGGACCGAGCATCACGTTGCCGTAGATGGTGGGGCTGACCAGAACACCCTTGCCGCGTGATGTCGGCACCGGCAGCACGATCTTGTTGACCAACGGCCGGGCCAGCTTGTCGTAGACGATGAGTTCGCCGCGGCGTGGGGTGACGGTGAATCGTGAGAAGCCGAACAGGTTGTCGATGACGTCGGCGCCCAGCCCGGCCGCGTTGACCACCCATCGGGCACGCACGGTGCCGCCGGAGGTGTGCAGTGTGGTGCCCTCGGCGTCGGTTTCGACGCGCTCGACCCGGTGATTCGTCAGCAGGGTGGTGCCCCGGTTGACGGCATCGGTGGCCAGCGCCAGGTTGACCGTCCAGGTGCAGATGATCGACTCGTCGGGCACGGTGAGCCCGCCGAGTGCGCCCGGCCCCAGTTCGGGGACCGCGGCGTACACGGCCGCGGAATCGACCAGCTCGCACTGGTGATACCCGTTGGCCTCGGCCTTCTCCTTCAATCCCGGTAGGGCATCGAGCTGTTCGTCGTCCCAGGCCACCAGGATCGCCCCGGTGTGCTCGACGGGGATCCCGGTGTGCTTCGCGTAGTCGGACAGCAGTTGGTAGCCGCGGCTGACCATGGTGGATTCCAGCGTGCCGGGTTTGGCGTCGAATCCGGTGTGCAGGATCGCGGTGTTGGCCTTGCTGGTGCCGTCGCCGACGTCGTCGCGGGATTCGAGCAGGGCGACGGACAGTTGGTGTCCGGACAGCTCGCGCGCTATGGCCGAGCCGACGATGCCGGCTCCGATGACCACGACGTCGAAGCCGTCGGAGGTCGGGGTGTTCATGAATTCTCCTGGTGGTACGTGGTTTCGGCCAGCCGTCGCCAGGCCGAGCGGAATTCGGCGGCGCGCGCCGGGCTCCATCGGGGTTCATAGCTGGCCGACGGGGTCCAGTCGGTGACGACGTCAGACACCGACTTGTCGGGAGCCAGGCTGAGCCGGGCCAGCGCAGCGGCGCCCAACGCGGTGGCGTGCGCCGAGGGATACACATCGACGGGCACCTGCAGGATGTCGGCGCAGGCTTGCATCAGCACTCCTGACTGGGTGAGCCCGCCGTCGGCCCGCAGCCGGGTCAGAGGTGGTGCGTCGGCGTCGATCGCCGACACCAGCTCGGCGACCTGTGCGGCGATACCCTGCAGTACCGCCAGCACGATGTGCCCCCGTCCGGTGGACAGGGTCATGCCCGAGATCGTCGCGGTGGCTTGCGATTTCCACCATGGTGCGGCCAGACCGGCCAGGGCGGGCACGCACAGCACTCCGGCATTGTCGGCTTCGGCGATGTCGTCCATCTCCGCGGCCCCGCTGATCACGCCGAGCGAGGTGAGCCATTTGACGGCTGATGCCGCGGTGTAGACCTGGCCGTCGATGCAGAACGAGTCGATACCGCCGACCCGCCATGCCACCGAGGAGGTCAGGCCCGTGGTGGAACGCACCGGGATGGTCCCGGTGTTCGACAGCAGGAATGCACCGGTACCGAATGTGCACTTGGCCATGCCCGGTTCGAGGCACGCCTCGGCCAGCAGCGCGGCCTGCTGGTCCACCACGATGCCGCCGACCGGGATATCCGCGCCGAAAGCCGATGTGGTGCCGATGATCTCGTCGTTGGCGGCGATGCGGGGTAGACGTTCGCCGTCCAGGCCGAACAACGCGAGCAACTCGTGGCTCCAGTCCCGGGCGCCCAATTCCACGGCCGCCGAGCGGCTCGCTGTGGTGGCGTCGGTAACGAACTCGCCGGTGAGCTGGTGCAGCAGCCAGGTGTCGGACGTTGTTACGACGCCGGCGGTTTCGACGTTGCGGCGCAGCCAGGCCATCTTCGGCGCCGAGAAGTAGGGGTCGAGCACCAATCCGGTTCGGGCGGCGACCATGTCGGCATGCCCGCCGAGATCGGCACACAGGGCCTCGGCCCGGCGGTCCTGCCACACGATGGCCTGGGTCAGCGGCTTTCCGGTGCCGGGATCCCAGGCCAGTACGGTCTCGCCCTGGTTCGCCAGCGAAACCGCGTCGACAGGGCGGCCCGCCTGCTCGAGTGCGGCGCGTCCGGCGCCGAGCACGGACTCCAGCAGTTCTGCCGGGTCCTGCTCGACGCCGCCGCCGTCGAGGTAACGCGGGTGGACAGCGACCTCGGCAATGCCTACAACGCCATCTTGGGGATCGACAACGATCGCCTTGGTGCCCGAGGTGCCTTGGTCGATGGCCAGTACCGTCATTTCACGGCATCCTCGGTATCGCCTGCGACATGGTCCAGTTCGGCGTCGATCGAGGCCATCGCGGGCATCTTGAGCCCGTCCTTGCCGCGGGTGATCAGCAGGTAGCCGAGGTACACGGCACCGATGGCCACCATCACCAGCACGTACAGCCAGGGGTCCTTGAAGGACGCGTCGCGGAACAGGGAGAGGACGAACACCAGCCACACCACCGCGACAGCCAGGACCGGGATCTCCCAGCGGCCCAGTTTGAAGCCGGCGCTCGGGGGCAGCTTCTTGCGGGTAGCGATGTAGAGGGCGACGGTGATCGCGTAGATGGTGGCGGGGAGCAGCGTCGCGGCGGAGAACAGCTTGAACAGCGCGTCGGTGCTGGTGGAGAAGATTCCGAGGATCACGGCCGAGGTGGCTGCCATGAAGACGGTGGCGTTCGCCGGGGTGCGGAACCGCGGTGAAACCTTGTGCAGTACCTGCCATCCCGGGAAACGCTGATCCCGCGACATCGCCCAGACCAGACGCACACCGCTCATCAGGATCACCAGCCCGCAGGCGAAGATCGCGATTGCCACCAGCACGAGCAGCGCGGTGCCGACGAAGGAGCCCAGGATGTCGCGGATCACGTCGGCGATCGGAGTACCCGACTGGGCCAGCGTGGTCGGATCGTTGACAGCAGCGGTCACCACCAACAGGAACAGGAAGCCGAGCACGCCCGAGGCCAGCACGGCCTGCCACATTGCCCGGGGCACAACGATTTCGGGATTCTTGGTCTCTTCGGCGAGGTTGGCGGCCGACTCGAAACCGACGATGGTGAAGGCGCCGAGCAGGAAGCCGAGCATCCACGGGCCCACCGAGGTGGCAGTGCCGAAGCTCCAGTAACCCTCGGCCGGGATATCGCCGCGGGAGAACAGATTGCCGACCGAGAGCTTGTGCGCGATCACGCCGACGATGAACAGCAGGACCACCAGGGCGACCATCCCGATCAGCTCCGCGGTGACGGCGAAGTTGTTGACCCGCTCGGTCCACTTGGTCGACAGCCCGACCAGCAATGCCTGCAGCAGCAGCACTCCGGCGGTGATCAGGAATGAGGTCGCGGGGGTGCCGGTGAAATCGAACAGTGCGGGCACCACGGTGGCGGCGACGGTGTAGTCCACCGCGACCACCACGATCGCCAAGAAGGTGAAGGAGATCCAGCCGGTGATCCAGCCGAGGATGGGGTTGGCCAGCCGTGACACCCACTGGTAGGCGTAGCCGGTCACCGGGATGCGGGCGGCCAGCGAGCCGAGCAGCAGCGCCACCGCGACCTGTCCGACGATGACGAATGGCCACGTCCAGATGCCCATGGGGCCGGAGCTGTTGAGCACGCTGCCATAGGTGGTGAAGATTCCGGTGGCGATCGAGACGAACGCGAAGGCGACGGCGAACGAGGCGAACTTGCCGGTGCCACGTTCCAGGGTCTCGGTGTAGCCGTACGCCGAGACGTTTTCGGCGCCGCGTTTCGGGGTGGGCGGTGTGGAAGAATTGGGCATCGATCGGGCTTTCTGAGGGAATTTGACTGTTTCGCGAAAGTTGAGCTCGGTCCGCGGGCGACGCTGCAACGTCGCCCGCACCCGTTTCAGGCGCTTGCCGGACGCGCCGGCATGACCACACCTCCTGTCTCCGCGAAAGCCGCTGCAACGGCCGGGTCGGTGTTCTGGTCGGTGATCAGTCCGTTGACGGCGCTCAGATCGCACACCCGATAGGGCGCTACCTGTCCGAGCTTGGAGGAGTCGGCGAGGATGAAGCTGCGCGCGCTGTTGGCGATGATCGTGCGGCGCACGTCGATCTCGTCGAGATGAAAGTCGGTGAGCCCGGCCGCGGCGTCCACACCGCCGGAGCCGAGCAGGGCGATATCGGCGTAGACATCGTTGAAGAAGGACTTGGTGTGTGCGTTCGAGCAGGCCAGGTCACCGGCCCGGACCCGTCCGCCGGCCAGCAGCAGCTCGATTCCGGGGCGGTCGGCCAACTCCACCGCGACGGGCAGTGACGGGGTGATCACGGTGCCGGTGAACCCGCGGGGGATGGCATGGGCGACGGCGACGGCGGTGGTCCCGATGTCGATGATCACGGTCTGCCCGTTCTCGAGCAGGCCCGCCGCCACCCGGGCCAGCTGGGCTTTCGCCTGGTGGCGGATCATCGTGCGCTCGGAGTAGGAGGGCTCGATCGGGCGGTGATCGGCGACTGCAGCGGCGCCGCCGTGGACTCGGCGCAGGGCGCCGCGTTCTTCGAGAAAAGCCAGGTCGCGGCGGACGGTTTCGGCTGATACCCCGAGGCGGCGGACGAGTTCGTCCGTACTGATCGCCTGCTCTGTGCCTACCGCTTCGACGATCGCCTCATGACGCTCAACCGGCAGCACGGCTGACCGTCGATGTGGATTTCTGACCGTTCATGACGGTTATTGTGGAGTGTTGTCTGGCTCACGTCAACCGGAGCCGGGAAATCAGCGCACAGCGATCCGGATGTTCTTCACCTGCTGGAACTCGTGGAGGCCTTCGATACCGCCAGTACGGCCCGAGCCACTCTGCTTGTAGCCGCCGTACGGTCCCTGCGGCGAGATCTGGCTGAACTGGTTGATCCACACCGAACCGGACTCGAGTCGACGGGCCACTCGGTGCGCGCGGTTGAGATCCGTCGTCTGAACAAATGCGTTCAGGCCGTACGGGGTGTCGTTGGCGATCTGCACGGCCTCGTCCTCGTCGCGGAATCTCATCACCGAGACCACCGGCCCGAAGGTCTCCAGCTGCGCGAGTTCCGAGGCGTTGTCGACGCCGCCGAACACGGTCGGCTCGACGTAGTAGCCGTCGCCATCGATCCGCTTGCCGCCCAACAACAATTCGCCCGCCCCGCTGGACACGGCGGTATCGACGGCGGCCAGGATCCGCTCGGCGGCCGCCTGGCTGATCACCGGCCCGAACGTGGTCGCGGGATCCATCGGGTCACCGATGCGGGCCGCGCCGACGATGCCGAGGAACTTCTCGAGAAATTCGTCGTAGACCGCATCATGGACGAGTATCCGGCTCGCGCACGCGCAGCTCTGGCCTGATTGCATGAGCGGGCCCTGATGTGCCGACAGCGATGCGGCCAGGTCCAGGTCGGCATCGGCGAAGATGATGTTGGCTGATTTGCCGCCCAGCTCGGTCACCACCGGCGTCAGATTCGTTGCGGCAGCTTGCAGCACCTTGCGTGCGGTCACCCCACCGCCGGTGAAGGCGATCTTGCCGATACCTCGATGACGCACCAGGGCGTCGCCACCCTCGGCATCGGCTGGGACGACGGCCACCAGGCCCTCGGGCAATCCCGCCTCGACGCACAGCTCGCCGAAACGCAGCGCCGCGAACGGGGCGAGTTCCGAGGGTTTGAGGACGACGGCATTGCCGGCTGCCAGAGCCGGGGCGACACACGATCCGGTGACGACCAGGGCACCGTTCCACGGCGTGATGACGCCGACGACGCCGTACGGCTCGCGTTCGACGAGGTTGATGTCGAACGACCCGCTGACTGGAGTCGTCACCCCGTGCGGTTTGTCGGCGTAGCCCGCGAAATGTCGCAGGAAGCGTTCGAGGAGGACTGCGGTGCCCGCGAACGAGATCGGCACCGCGTAGTCGGCCACGTTGAGTTTCGCGAGCTCGTCGAGGTGCTCGTGCACGACGTCGGCCAGGTCGATCAGCAGGTCCCGGCGTCGGTCGGCGGTGAGCGAGACCCATTGCCGCTGCGCTTTGGTCGCCGCTTGCACCGCGTTGTCGATCTCGCTGGCACCGGCCAGCACTACGGTTCCGTTCGGTTGGCCGGTGGCCGGGTAGATGTGCTCGAAGATCACGCCTCGGCTTCCCATTCCTGCAACACCCGCTGCTTCTGTTCGCCGATCACCTGGTTGAGGTTGGCCGCCTTGGGCCATCCGTAGTAGGCCGCGAAATGCAGTGCCAGCTCATCCATTTCCTCGAACGAGACGTCGCGGCTCTTGAGCGCGGCATAGACGTGGCTCAGGATCGGCAGCGGCGCGTCCTGGAACGCCACGCATGCCACCGTCACCAGGCGGCGTTCCTTCATGCCCAGTCCGGGACGCAGCCACATCTCCCCGAACACGAAGTTGAGGATGCCTGCCCCGGAGTACGGGTTGTCGCGGGTCGGGGCGAACGGGATGCAGTTGATGTCCCGGAAAGACTGCTCCCCGCAGACCAGCCGCTCCTCCGGATCGCTCGGTGTGGTCAGCGGCAGGAGCGGATTCGGCTCGGGTGGTGTCAGCCCACGTTCGCGGTGGATTCGGTCCCACTGTTCGTCGACCATGATGTTGAACCGTGAGGCCTTGGGCCACCCGGCGTACACCGCGAAATGCAGGACGGTTTCCCGCATTTCGACGATGGAGACATCGCCGCTGTTGAGTGCGGCGTACACGTGGTCGCGCAACGGCCCGTCGGCATCGGCCGCAGCGACGCACGGCAGCGTGACGAATCGCCGATCCCGGCGGCTCAAGGCGGCCCGCGGCCATACCTCGGCGAACACGAAGTCGATGAGGTTGGCGGTCGCAGGAGAATCGTCCTCGGGGGCCGTGAACGTCATCACCTCGGCGAATTCGCGCCTGCCGCGCTCGGCCCGGGTGTCGGATGCGGTCATCGGATCGTCACCCCGGCGTCGATCTTGAACTCCAGGCCGGTGACGTGCCGGGCTTCGTCGGAGATCAGGAAAAGCACCGCATTGCTGATGTCCAGCGCCTCGGTCATCTGGATCGGCAGCGCATTCTGGAAGATCGGACCCAGGTCTTGACGAGTCTCGTGGAGCAGGGTGTGCAGGCTGTCCGGCCGCAACCCGGTGGCGACTCCGGTGGGATGCACGGTGTTGACCCGAACGTTCACCGCGGCAAGCTCATTGGCCAGGGCGCGGCTGAGGCCGACCACACCGTGTTTGGATGCCGTGTAGGGCGTGTGCAGCGGTGAGCCCTTGAGCCCCGCCACCGAACTGACATTGATCAGGCTGCCGCCGCGTTCCACCAGATGCGGCAGTGCGGCTGCGCAGGTGTTCCAGGTGCCGATCAGGTTCACGTCCACGACGGTGCGCCACTGCTCCGCGGTGGTGGTGTCCCAGGTGCCCGCGGTCAGAACCCCGGCGTTGGCAACCGAGGCCTCCAGACCGCCGAGCACTGCCACTCCCTCGGCGACCGCGGCGCTCAATGCCGCACCGTCGCGCACGTCGACCACATAGGTCAGTGCCTGACGGCCGAGTTCCCTGACCAGGCTGGCGGTTTCGTCGAGATCGTCGCGGGTGGCCAGGGGGTATTCCACCTCCGGCAGCGACTCGCAGATGTCGATGAGGATAAGGTCGGCGCCTTCCTCGGCGAGGCGTACGGCATGGCTTCGGCCCATGCCACGTGCTGCGCCGGTGATCAGCACGCGCTTGCCGGTGACCCGCCCCATCAGAGTTTGTTCGTGAAGCCGGCGTCGACGGGGAGGGTGACTCCGGTGACGTAGCGGGCAGCGTCGGACACCAGGTAGCTGATGGTCGCGCTGATGTCCTGCGGCTCCAGCAATGACACCGGCATCGGGTTCTGCAGATGTGGACCGCCGTCGGGGTAGTTCTCCAGGAACGCCGTCATCGCCGGGTTGACCGCCATCATGGTGTTGACCGCGGTGGGATGCACCGAGTTGACCCTGATGCTGTGTGGGGCAAGGGCATTGGACAGGGTGCGCATCAGCCCGACGATGCCGTGCTTGGATGCCGCGTAGCCTAGGCCTCCGCCCTGGAGCCCACCGAAGCCGCGCAGTCCGGCGGTCGAACTGGTGAAGACGATCGATCCACCGCGCCCGCCCTCGATCAAGTGGGGGATCGCGGCCTTGGCGGTGTGAAACGAGCCGACGAGGTTGACGTCGATCACGTCGTTCCACATATCGAGGTCTTCTTCGATGGTCAGCTCGCGGAAGGCCATCGTGGCGATACCCGCGTTGGCGAGCACGATGTCCAGGCGCCCGAACTGCTCGACGCCCGCGTCGAGTGCGGCTTTGAGCGCATGGAAATCGCGGACGTCGGCGACCGTGGCGACCATCTTGCCGCCGGCGGCCTCGACCAGGGCGACCGTCTCGTCGAGCTCCTGGCGGCTGGCCATCGGATAGCCGTTGGATGGGATATTGGCGCAGATGTCCACACCGATGATTGCCGCGCCTTCGCCGGCGAGTGTCACCGCATGGCTGCGGCCCTGGCCCCGGGCTACCCCGGTGATGAAGGCGACTTTTCCGTCCAGATTTCCCATTGATCCTCGCTTCGCCGAATGGCTGTAACCGTGTTACAGCGGTACGGTAACGTGGTTACTCTCCGGCGGCAAGGGTGTTCTCAAAGTGGCAGCTGAACGTGATCGGATCCTCGACATCGTCGTGGACCTCCTTGAGACCGAGGGCTATGAAGGGGTGCAACTGCGTGAGGTGGCACGCCGGGCCAAGACCTCACTGGCCACGATCTACAAGCGTTACGCGACGCGCGACGAGTTGATCCTGGCCGCGCTGGATTCCTGGATGGCCGAGAACCGGTACTCGGGAGTGGCCGGGCAGGTGCGTGAGTCGGAGGAGTCCCTCTACGAGGCGCTGATGCGGATGTTCCGCACCATCTTCGAGCCGTGGGAGAAGCACCCCGACATGCTCAGGGCATACTCGCGGGCCAGGGCGGCGCCGGGCGGGGACCGCCTGGTGCGCCGGGGCCTCGATATCGTCGTACCCACGGGTCGGTCCATCCTGACCGGGGTGGACGAGGCATTCGTCCACGATCTCGACACCATCGTGACCAGCCTGGTGTTCGGTCTGGTCGGCCGCTTCACCGCGGGCGAGATCGCCATCACCGAGATCCTGCCCAGCCTCGATCGGACCATCTACTGGCTCACGGCGGGGTATGAGGCTGCGCGCTAGCCGATGTGAGCGCCGATGAACTCCACGATGTCCGCGGCGACCTCGCGGTGGACGGACTCGTTGAGGATGTCGTGGCGACCACCGGCAAATTCCTTGAACTGCAGGGGTTCTATCTGTTCTGCGTATGCCTCGACCGCGCCGGCCGGGGCGATGACGTCGGCCGAACCGTGCAGGGCCAGGGTTGGCACCGTGAGTTTGGGCAGCTCGGAGCCGAACCGGTCCCAGGCCCGGTCCAGCTCGCGGGTGAGCGCGGCCCCGTCGGCGTCGACGAAGGCCAGCGGATCGTTCTCCAGGGCATCCAGGTAGAACGGATCGGACGACAGCCAGTTCGGGTCGAGGTCCAAATCGGTGTCCGCATCGAGCATTTCGGGGATCGGAACCAACGGGGCACCGGAGATGATGCCCGCCAGGTACCGGTCGGGTTGGCCGAGTAGCCGGAACAGGGTCACCACCGAGCCGAACGAATGCCCTTGTGCCACCAGCGGTATGCCGGGTGTCTCCTGCTCGGCGAGGGCGGTCAGTGCCTCGGCGAGTCCTGAGCTGTCCTCGATGCTGCCGAAGTCGCCCCGGGTGCCCGGGGTCAGGCCGTGCCCGAACTGGTCGACCGCCCACAGGTCGATGCCCGCGGCGTTGAGCGCGAAGCCGTACCGGTGGTAGACCCCGGTGTGTTCACCGAACCCGTGCAGGAAGACGACGGCTGCGCGGGGTTCGGATGCGGCCCAGTGCCGGTAGTAGGCCTGCCCGCGATCGTGCTCGATGAATGGCATACCGCTCACTGCAGCAATATCGGGGCCGGACCGCAAGGATTCTTCTCATCGGGTCAGCGAATGCCGAGCAGCACCTCGTGTTGGTCGGTCATCCGATCCTGGATCGCCTCGACCACGGCGGCCACCACCGGGCGGCGCAGCGTTTCAGCCCGGGCCACCAGCCAATAGCTCAACCGAACCGTCAGTTCTGCGGGCAGCACCCGCACCAGATCCTCGTGCCGGTCGGCCATGAAACACGGCAGCAGGCCCAGTCCGGCCGCGGCGCGGGTGGCCTCGACGTGGACGAACACGTTGGTGGACGTCACCGACTCGTGCATGGCCGGCGCAAAGCTGCTGGCCATGTCGAGATCGTCGACCTGCAGCATCGAATCGATGAAGTAGACCAACGGAAACCGGGCCAGACCGGCGATGTCGGAAGGGGTGCCGTGTTCGGCGAGATAGGAACGCGCACCGTACAGGCCCAGGCAGTAGTCACCGAGGCGGATCGCCTCGGCACGCCGGACCTGGGGTGCGCCCACGACGATCTCGAGGTCGAGGCTCGACCGCTGTTGGGAGGCGCGGCGGGTGGCGGTCACGATTTCGACGGTCAGGCGAGGGTGCCGACGTTGCACCTGGGCCGCCGCGGGCGCGGCGATGTAGGCGCTGAAGCCGTCGGTCGCCGAGATCCGGACCACGCCCTCGAGTTGCCGGGCGCCGGTGGTGCTCAACGTGGATACCGCGGACTCGACGGCCTCGGCGGCGGCGAGCGCCTCGCGGCCGAGGTCGGTGAGTTCCCATCCGCCACCGGCTCGGGTCAGTACCCGGCCCCCGATGGCCTGCTCGAGCGCGGCGATGCGCCGCGAGATCGTGGTGTGGTTGATGCCCAGCTCATCGGCCGCGGCGGTGTAGCGACCGGAGCGGCCGACGGCCAGCAGGACGAGTAGATCGTCCGCGCTGGGGCGGCCAGGCCTTTGCGCACCGTCCATCTCTGCATTTTTGCAGACTGACGGTGCGGTTTTACCCATTGCGGAGGGTTCGGCGTGCATGAATACTCACGAAAGCTGTCAGTCACATCACAGTCACGTCATGAGGAGAACCGCAGATGAGCGCGCCCAATGCGACCGGTCTGCGCCGCGTCGTCGCCGCCTCGATGGCTGGCACGGTGGTCGAGTGGTACGAGTTCTTCCTGTACGGAACCGCCGCCACGCTGGTGTTCAACAAGTTGTTCTTCCCGCAGGGTGGCAACGACCTTGACGCCATCATGGCGGCCTTCGCTACGTATGCCATCGGCTTCCTGGCCCGTCCGCTCGGCGGCATCGTGTTCGGCCACTACGGCGACAAGTTCGGCCGCAAGAAGCTGCTTCAGTTCAGCCTGATACTTGTCGGCCTGGCCACGTTCCTGATGGGCTGCCTGCCGACCTACGCGCAGATCGGCTACCTGGCGCCGATCCTGCTGGTGGTCCTGCGGTTCCTGCAGGGCTTCGCAGTGGGCGGCGAGTGGGGTGGTGCCGTGCTGCTCGTGGCCGAGCACAGCCCGAACCAGTCCCGCGGATTCTGGGCCAGCTGGCCGCAGGCCGGCGTGCCGGTGGGCAACATGCTGGCCACCGTGGTGCTGCTGCTACTCAACGGACTGCTCAGTGCCGACGCGTTCCTGTCCTGGGGTTGGCGCGTGGCGTTCTGGCTGTCGGCTGTGGTGGTGCTGATCGGCTACTACATCCGCACCAAGGTGACCGACGCTCCGATTTTCGTTGCGGCCCAACAGGAAGCCGAACAGATCAAGGCCAGCTCGTTCAGCGCGATCGAGGTGGTCAAGCGCTATCCGCGCGGGGTGTTCACCGCGATGGGTCTGCGCTTCGGCGAGAACATCATGTACTACCTGGTGGTCACGTTCTCGATCACCTATCTCAAGGAGCACGTGCATTCCGACACCAGCGACATCCTGTGGTGGCTGCTCATCGCCCACACGGTGCACCTCGCGGCCATCCCGACCGTCGGGGCCCTGTCGGACCGTTACGGGCGGAAGCCGGTGTACTTCCTCGGTGCCGTCGGCGCGGCCTGCTGGGGCTTCTTCGCCTACCCGATGATGGACAGCGGCCAGTATCTGCCGGTGATCGCGGCCATCACTCTGGGTCTGGTGATCCATGCTCTGATGTATGCGCCGCAGCCCGCGCTGATGTCCGAGATGTTCCCCACCCGGATGCGGTATTCCGGTGTCTCCCTCGGGTATCAGGTCACCTCGATCGCCGCCGGGTCGCTGGCGCCGATCATCGCGGTCTGGTTGTTGAAGACCTACGCCTCCTCGGTTCCGATCGCGGTGTACCTCGCGCTGGCCGCATTGGTGACGCTGATCGCGTTGGCGTTCACCCGCGAGACCAAGGGTGTCGACCTGGCCGACATCGATGCTGCTGACTTGGAACGGGCCGCGGCATGAGTGAGCTGGCCGGCCGTAGCGCCCTGGTCACCGGTGCTGCCAGCGGGATCGGTGCGGCCTGTGCGCGTGAGCTCGCGTCCCGCGGGGCCGTGGTCACGGTGGCCGACGTCGACGCGGTGGGAGCCGAGGCCGTCGCCGCTGAGATCGGCGGAAAGCCCTGGGCGGTGGACCTTCTCGATGTGTCGGCGCTGGAAACGCTGCAGCTGGACTGCGACATCCTGGTGAACAACGCCGGGGTGCAGAGCATCCATCCGATCCAGGATTTCCCGCCCGAGAAATTCCGGATGCTGCTGGCGTTGATGGTCGAGGTGCCGTTCCTGCTGATCCGCGCCGCCCTGCCGCACATGTACGCGCAGGGGTTCGGCCGCGTCGTGAACATCTCCTCGGTGCACGGTCTGCGCGCCTCGGAGTTCAAGTCCGGCTACGTCACCGCCAAGCATGCGCTGGAGGGGTTGTCGAAGGTGACCGCCCTGGAGGGCGGGCCGCACGGGGTGACCAGCAACTGCGTCAACCCCGGCTATGTGCGCACTCCGCTGGTCACCAAACAGATCGCCGATCAGGCCCGCATCCACGGCATTCCCGAGCCGGACGTGCTGGCCGAGGTGCTGCTCAAGGAGAGCGCGGTCAAGCAATTGGTCGAGCCGGAAGAGGTAGGCGCGTTGGTAGGTTGGCTGGCGTCGCCGAACGCCCGGATGGTGACCGGGGCGTCGTACACGATGGATGGTGGGTGGAGCGCAAGATGACCACAACGGAAGCTCAATGGGAACCGTCGCCGGAAGGCGTCGCGGCCGCTCGGGTCACGGACTTCGCCCGGTTCGTGGAATCCCGCGCCGGAATCAGCGCGCCTGACTACCAGAGCCTGTGGCAGTGGTCCGTCGATGATCCGACGGCGTTCTGGGGCGCGCTGTGGGATTACTTCGACCTCGGCGAGCGGCCGGAGCAGGTGCTCGTCGGCGATGCGATGCCGGGCGTGCGCTGGTTCCCCGGTGCCCGGCTCAACTACGTCGACCAGGTGGCCCGCCAGGCCCGGACCGATCGTCCGGCCATCCTCACCGTCGCCGAAGGCGGTGCAGTCACCGAGCTGTCCTGGGCTGAATTGTTGCGTCGTACCGCAGCTTTCGCGCACACCCTGCGGTCACTCGGTGTGCAGCCGGGGGACCGCGTGGTCGGCTACCTACCGAACATCGCCGAGGCCATCATCGCGTTCCTGGCGACCGCGAGCATCGGTGCGATCTGGAGTGCCTGCGGCCAGGACTACACCGCCAAGGCGGCCCTGGACCGGCTCGGCCAGTTGGAGCCGACCGTGCTGCTGACCGCCGACGGCTATCAATTCGGGGGCAAGTCGCACGACAAGAGCGCCGACATCGCCGCCGTGCGCGAGGGCCTGCCCACGTTGAAGGCCTCGGTGCTGGTGTCACGACTGGGTGCGGCCCGTGACGATTGGCTGGACTGGGAGTCCGCGACTGCCGGTAGGGCCGAATTGGTCACGACACCGGTCGATTTCGATCACCCGCTGTGGGTCCTGTACTCGTCGGGTACCACCGGGCTGCCCAAGGGGATCATGCACGGCCACGGCGGCGTGCTGCTCGAACACCTCAAAGCGGTGTCGCTGCAGTCCGACATCGGTCGTGACGACACCTTCTTCTGGTACACCAGCCCGAGCTGGATGATGTGGAACTTCCAGGTGGCCGGCCTGCTGGTCGGGGCCACCATCGTCTGTTACGAGGGCAGCCCTACCTACCCGACGGCCGACGCACTGTGGCACATCGCGGCCACCGTCCGTGCGACGGTCCTGGGCACCAGCCCCGGTTACGTGCTGGCCTGCGCGAAGGCCGGTGCGGTACCCCGTGAAGAGCACGACCTGTCGGCGCTGAGGACCGTGGGCATCACCGGATCGTCGCTGCCGCCATCGTCGGCGTTGTGGCTGCGCGACAACGTCGGCGAGCGGGTGCAGGTCGCCTCGATCAGCGGCGGCACCGACGTGGTGTCGGCGTTCATCGGCGGTGTGCCGACAGTGCCGGTGTGGCCGGGTGAGTTGTCGGCCCGCTACCTCGGGGCGGCAGTGGACGCCTGGGATGAATCCGGTAATCCCGTGCGCGGCGAGGTCGGTGAGCTGGTGATCACCAAGCCGCTGCCCTCGATGCCGATCGCGTTCTGGAACGACGCTGACGGATCCCGTTACCGCGACGCCTATTTCGAGATGTTCCCCGGAGTGTGGCGCCATGGTGACTGGATCACCATCACCGACCACGACAGCGTCGTCGTGCACGGCCGGTCGGACTCCACGCTGAACCGCAACGGCATCCGCATGGGCAGCGCCGACATCTACCAGTCGGTGGAGCGGTTGCCCGAGATCGCCGAGGCGCTGGTGATCGGGGCCGAACAGCCTGACGGCGGCTATTGGATGCCGTTGTTCGTGGTGCTGGCCGAGGGCGTCGAGCTCAATGATGCGGTGCGGGACAAGATTATTCAGACCATTCGTACCGAGGTGTCGCCACGGCATGTGCCCGACGACATCCTCGTCGCCCCGGGCATTCCGCACACCCGCACGGGCAAGAAGCTCGAGGTTCCGATCAAGAAGCTGTTCCAGGGTGCGGACGCGGCCAAGGTGGTCGAGCGCAGCGCGGTGGACAACCCGGATCTGCTGGATTGGTACGCGGCCGTCAAGCGGTAGGTGGTGTGGTCCGGTACCGGCACGTTCGATCTGTCCAAAGTTGTCGGTGTGTTATCTATCAGGACATCGGTGACAGTTCTACATCAGGACATCGGTGACGGTTCCGGTGGTCTTGGTGGTGACACTTCTGGCCCCAGGCTTTGGCGGTGGCCGTTAATGAACCCATCGATCCGCGTGTTCGCCTAGCCATCTCGCAGTGGCCTGATGATGCACCTCGCGGGGCGGTGTCGACGTTCTGCGCCGAGCACGGCATCTCTCGAAAGTCGTTCTACGCGTTGCGACACCGCGCCAAGACCGACGGACCGGCCGCGGTGCTCGAACCCAGGACCCGACGACCGAAGACGAGCCCATCGAAGCTGACCGACGACGTCAGGCAACAGGCGGTGGCGGTGCGTGCCGCCCTGGAGACCTCCGGCCTAGATCACGGGCCGATCAGCGTGCACGAGAAGATGCACGCGATGGACCTGCCACTGGTCCCGTCCACGGCGTCGCTGGCACGCATCTTCCGTGAGGCTGGCGTGGCTCGTCTTGAGCCGAAGAAAAAGCCCCGCTCGGCGTGGCGGCGGTTTGTGTATCCGACCCCGAATGCGTGTTGGCAACTGGATGCCACCGAGTACGTGCTCAGCGGCGGCCGTAAGTGCGTGATCTTTCAGCTCATCGATGACCACTCCCGCTACGCGGTCGCCTCCCACGTCGCCGCCGGCGAGACTGTCACGGCCGCGATCACGGTGGTGGACAAGGCTATTGCCGCCCACGGGGTACCTCAACGACTGCTGACAGACAACGGGCTCGCACTGAACCCGTCCCGGCGCGGAGTGGTCGGCCAACTCGTCGCCCACGTTGGCGCTCTGGGTGTGGAGGCGATCACCGGCAAGCCCTACAAGCCCACCACTCAGGGCAAGAATGAACGCTTCCACCAGACCCTGTTTCGCTACCTCGACAAACAGCCCCTCGCCGAGACACTCGACGAACTGCAAGCCCAGGTCGACGCGTTCGACCACATCTACAACACCGAGCGCCCCCACCAAGGGCTGCCGGGGCGCATCACACCCCTGATCGCATGGGAAGCGACGCCCAAGGCTGATCCACCCCGACCCAAACCTGACCGGCCCGTCTACGCGCGCGTCCCCAGCCGATACCAACGCCCTCGACCACAGCCACCCGCCGACCTGCCCGCCAACACGTGTGTGAGAACCGTGACCACCTCCGGCACCATCGGCCTGGACCGCGTGCACTACAAGGTCGACGTAGACCTTGCATTCCAGCAGGTCCTCGTTGTCAACACCGGCGACACCATCATCATCACCGACCTACACGGTGAGGTCCTCACCGAGCACACCCGACCCGCACCCGGCATCCGATACGTCGGCAACGGCCGACCTCCAGGAACCCGCCCAAGCAACCCACAACCGTCACCGAAGTCCTGATACACCAACCGTCACCCATGTCCTGATGCAGAACCGTCACCGATGTCCTGAGACATCACACCAAAGTTGTCGGTGGGTGGTGGCATACTCGAACGTATGTTCGATATCGATTCCGATGCGGAGCTGATCGACAGGATCAGTGCCGGTGCGCGGGCGGAGTCGGGGGCGATCGCGGGCCGGTTGGCCGCGATCGGGGCGTTGGACACTCTGCGGGAACGGGAGCTGGCCGAGTCCATTTTGTGGCGGACTGATCCGTTCGAGGAGGTCGCCGCGGAGGTGTCGGCGGCGTTGCGGATCAGTCGGGGTCGGGCCGGGACTCAGGTTCATCATGCTCGGGTGTTGCGGGACAAGCTGCCCCAGGTGGCGGCACGGTTCGCGGTTGGGGATATCGACTATCGGGTGGTGTGCACGATCATTGCCCGCACCGGCATCGTGGATCCTGCAGTGTGGGCCGGGTTGGATGCCGAACTGGCGGCGCGGGCACATCGGTGGATGCGGTTCTCGCAGCGGCAGTTGCGGGACCGGGTGGATCAGTGGATCGCCAAGCTGGATCCGAATGGGGTGCGGGTGCCCCCGGATGTGGCTGAGGAACGGTTCGTGCAGGTCGAGGCGGGCAGCCCCGGGATGGCATCGGTGTGGGCCAACCTGGATGCCGTCGACGGGGCAGCGTTGGATCAGCGTCTGGACGCGCTGGCGGCGACGGTGTGTGAGCATGATCCGCGGACCCGTGAGCAGCGTCGCGCGGATGCGGTGGGGCCGTTGGCTCGGTTGGAAGCCCAACTGCCGTGCCGGTGTGGTCGTGACGAGTGCCCGGCCGCGCAGAAGCGGGCGGCGGCCGATGCGGCGGTGGTTCATGTGCTGGCCGATCGGGCTACCGTCGATGGCACTTCGGATGATCCGGGATATCTACCGGGGCACGGGATCTTGCCCGCCGAGTCGGTGCGCGACCTCGCGGCCACCGCGAAACTCAAGCCACTGCACGTGCCCACCGGGCAGGCCAAGGCGGGAAAACCGGACGAGCCCGCCGAAGCCACCGAACAAACTCAACCCACCGACTCCGATGGGTCTGAGCCCGGGTATCGCCCGTCGGTGGCGCTCTCGGAGTTCATCCGCTGGCGCGATCTGACGTGCCGGTTCCCTGGCTGTGACGCCCCGGTCGAGCGCTGCGACATCGACCACACGATGCCCTACCCGCTGGGTCCGACGCATCCGTCGAACGCCAAGCTCTACTGCCGCGCCCACCACTTGGTCAAGACGTTCTGCGCGGGCTGGTCGGACCGTCAATTGCCCGATGGCACTGTCGAATTCACCGGGCCCACCGGGCACACCTACACCACTGAACCGCACGGCGCGGGGATGTTCCCGACGCTGGCGCAGCCGACCGGGGAGCTGAACCTCCCCGAACCGCCGGCCCACCACCCGAACCGGGGCGCGAGGATGCCGACCCGCCGCCAAACCCGCGAGCAGGACCGCCGAGACCGGATCAACGCCGAACGACGGCTACGCGCAGAACTCAACAACGACCTCGAAATCGAACGCCAATATCAGGCCTGGCTCGCCGAAGAATACGGACCACCCCCACCCTTCTGAGGGACGGGCGTCAGCCCAACCACGCACCGATCCGGCGCAGCGCCTCTTCGATATCGCTGGTCGGCCCGGCGAAGGACAGCCGGACATAGGAGCCGCCGCGCACGGTGTCGAAGTCGATCCCGGGCGCGATGGCGACTCCGGTGTCGGTCAAGAGCTTCGAGCACCAGGCCAAGGAGTCGTCGGTGTACTGGCTGACATCGGCGTACACATAGAAGGCGCCGTCGGTCGGGGCAAGCCGGTCGATGCCGATGCCGCGCAGCCCGTCCAGCAGCAGCGTGCGGTTGTCGCCGTAGTGCGAGAGCAGGCCGTCGGCCTCGGCCAGTGACTCCGGGGTGAACGCGGCGACCGCGGCATGCTGGGCCAGCGCGGGCGGGCAGATGGTGAAGTTGCCGGTGAGCCGGTCGACCGCGCGCTGCAGTCCGGTGGGCACCAGCAGCCAGCCCAGCCGCCACCCGGTCATCGCGAAGTACTTCGAGAAGCTGTTGACCACAACGGCATTGCGCGAGGTCTCCCACGCGCAGCTGGTCTCGGGCGCGCCGGGGTAGACCAGGCCGTGGTAGACCTCGTCGCTGATCAACCGCACACCGGAGTTGTCACACCACGTCGCGATGGCGGCCAACTCGGCGGGCGGAATGACGGTGCCGGTCGGGTTGGCCGGGCTGGCGACGATCACACCGGCCACCGGGGGATCGAGCGCCTCGAGCATCGCGACCGTCGGCTGGAACCGGGTCTCGGGGCCGCACGGGATCTCGACCACCTCACAGCCCAGCGCAGTGAGGATGTTCCGGTAACAGGGGTAGCCCGGGCTGGCGATCGCCACCCGATCGCCGGCGTCGAAACATGCCAGGAAGGTCAGCAGGAATCCGCCCGACGATCCGGTGGTGAGCACCACCTCGTCGACGCCGACCTCGACGCCGTACTTGCGGTACGACGCGGCGATCTCGGCGCGCAGCTCGGGGAGACCGAGCGCGACGGTGTAACCGAGCGAGCCCTGGTTCAGCGCGGCGACGGCGGCGTCGCGCACCGCCGTCGGTGCCCCGGCACTGGGCTGCCCGGCGGACAGGTTGACCAGGTCGCCGTGCGTGCGCTGGCGTTCGTCCGCGGCCAGCCACACATCCATGACGTGGAACGGCGGAATCCCGGCTCGCAGTGCGACGTGATCAGTCATGTCCTGGAGGCTAGAACACTTCGGCTTCGAGCCGGCGCAGCTGCTCGCGCGGCGGCCCCAGCAGCTGGGCGCTGCCGTGCGCCCGCTTGAAGTACAGCTGGATGTCGCTCTCCCAGGTGATGGCGATACCGCCGTGCAGCTGGACCGCCTCGGCGGCCACCGCCGACAGCGCCTCACTGGCGAAGTAGCGGGCCAGGGAAGCCGTGGTGGGCGACGGAGCGGCGATGGCGTCGTTGACGACGGCGCGCGCCGAGGACACCTTGACGTACAGGTCAGCCATCCGGTGCTTGAGGGCTTGGAAGCTGCCGATCGCACGTCCGAACTGCACCCGGTCCTTGGTGTAGGCGACCGTGAGGTCCAGGCAGCGTGACGCGGCACCGATCTGCTCGGCGGCCATCAGCAGGGCGGCGGTGTCGGCCAGGCCGGGATCGGCGCCGAGGACGACGGTGTCACCCGGGATCACCGCGGACAGCCGGCGGGTCAGATCCATGGTGGATTTCGGGGTGGCCGTGAACGTGGTCCAGCGGGTCAGGTTCTCCCCGTCGGCGGCGATGACGACATCGGCCACATCACCGTTGATGACGTAGTCGGCGTCGAACGCCACGGTGCCGATGGACGCGCCTTCGGCCAGCCCTTCGAGCGGCTCGTGATCGTCGACGGCCAGCAGGGCGATTTCAGCAAGCGTGGTGCCGAGCAACGGGGTCGGCACCAGGGCCTTGCCGAGCTCTTCGAGAACCACTGCGGCATCGGCGAGTTCGCCTCCGGCGCCGCCCAGTTCCTCCGGGACCACCAGAGCGGCAGCGCCGACCTGCTCACACAGCAGGCTCCACAGCTTCTCGTCGTAGCCGCGTTCGGATTCCATCGCCGCACGCACGGCCTCGGGGGAGGCGTGCTTGTCCACCAACGCGGCGACGGTTTCGCGCAGCAGTTGCCGTTCTTCACTCACGAGAGGACCTCCAGCAGTCGACGACGGTGCAGAGTGGGATCGCCCCAGGCGCTGCGCAATGCCTGTACGCGCAGCAGTGACAGGGACAGGTCGTGTTCCTGGGTGAACCCGATGGCCCCGTGGGTCTGCAGCGCAGAGCGGGCGGCCAGCAGCGCGGCGTCGGCGGCGGCCACCTTGGCGGCGCTGATGTCACGTGCGGTGTCGGGTGACCCCTCGGCCAGCGACAGTGCCGCGCCGTAGACCAGCGGCCGGGCCAGTTCGACGGCGATGAGCACGTCGGCCAGCTTGTGCTTGATGGCCTGGTACGAGCCGATGATTCGGCCGAACTGGGTGCGCTGCTTGGCGTATTCGACGGACTGGTCGAGCATGGCCTGCCCGGCGCCGACCAGTTGGGCGGCGGTCGCCAGGACACCGAACTCGTAGGCCCGCGCGGTGTCGGCGGACTGGGTGTCACCAGATGCCGTGACGTCGAACAGCTTTCGGGACGGGTCGACGGAATCGTGTGCAGCGCCGACGGTGGCGTCACCCACCTGACCGTCGGTGGCCAGCAGGGTCAGGCCTGCGACGTCGGCGTTGACGGCACGCGGCACCTGCGGAGGCATGGCGACGGTGGCGATCAGCTCGCCGGAGGCCAGTGCTCCCGCCCGCTCGTCATCGGCGAGCAGAATCGGTGCGACGGCGATGGATTCGGTCACCGGACCGGGTACGGCCCAGTAGCCCAATCGCTCCAGGGCGACGACGAGGTCGACCGGGTGGGCCTCGATGCCGTCGTACTTCTCGGGCACCAGCAGTGCGGTCACCCCGAGGTCGGTCAGCTGTGCCCACACCTTGCGGCCGGGTGCGGTGTCCCCGTCACCCCAGGCGCGCACGGCGGCCGGGACATCAGCGGCGCCGAGCGCCGCGTCGATGCTGGCCGCGAAGTCTCGCTGCTGTTCGTCAATCTCGAAGTTCACTTCGGCTCCCGGGGCAGGCCAAGAAGGCGCTCGGCAATGATGTTGCGCTGGATCTCGTTGGTGCCGGCGTAGATCGGGCCGCCCAGCGCGAACAGCAGACCTTCGGTCCAGTGATCAACCAACTCGGCGTCGGGACCCTGCAGGTCCAGTGCGGTCTGGTGCAGGGCGACGTCCAGGTCGGACCAGAACACCTTGGTCACCGAGGACTCGGCGCCCAGCTCACCGCCGTTGGCCAGCCGGGTGACGGTGCCGAAGGTGTGCAGCCGGTAGGCCTGGGCTTTGATCCAGGCGTCCGCGACGCGGTCGGTGAACACCGGATCGGGGTTCGACTTCCACTGCGCGACAAGCCGTTCGGCGGGGGCCATGAAGCGGGCCGGGCTGCGCAGCGACATGCCGCGCTCGTTGCTCGACGTGCTCATCGCCGCGCGCCAGCCCTCGTGCACGCCGCCGATCACATCGTTGTCCGGCACGAACACGTCGTCGAGGAAGATCTCGCCGAAACCGGTGTCTCCACCCAACTGGGCGATCGGGCGCACGGTGATCCCGGGCGCCGTGAGGTCGAACATGAAGTAGGTCAGGCCCTTGTGGCGCTGTGCCTCTGGGTCGGAGCGGAACAGGCCGAAGCCGCGCTCGCCGAACGGTGCGCGTGAGCTCCAGATCTTCTGTCCGTTGAGCTTCCAGCCGCCGTCGACCTTGGTGGCCGTCGAGCGCAGCGAGGCCAGGTCGCTGCCCGACTCGGGCTCGGACCAGGCCTGAGCCCAGATCTCCTCGCCACTGGCCATCTTCGGCAGCACGCGCTGGAGTTGCTCGTCGGTGCCGTGCGCGAACAGTGTCGGCGCCAGCATCGCGGTGCCGTTGGCGCTGGCCCGGCCGGGCGCGCCGGCGTGGAAGTACTCCTCCTCGAACACCACCCACTGCAGCAGGGTGGCGTCGCGGCCGCCGTACTCCTTGGGCCAGGCGATCACCGACAGTCCGGCGTCGAAGAGCACCTTGTCCCAGCGGCGGTGCTGTTCGAACCCCTCAAGGGTGTCGTACGACTTCGTCGGGAAGGACTCCCGGTTGGCCGTCAGGAAGTCGCGGACCTCGGCCCGGAAGGCCTCGGTCTCGTCGTCGAATGTCAGGTCCATTGCACCCCTTCTCGGGTCCCTCTGCTGCGCAGCACCGGTTTGATCACCTTGCCGCCCGGATTTCGCGGCAGCACATCCAAAAACTCAACTGATCGCGGCGCTTTGAAGTTCGCCAGATGCTCACGCGCGTAAGCGATCACGGCGGCCTCGTCGAGCGTCGTGCCGGGCTTGAGCACAACGTAGGCCTTGCCGACCTCACCGAGCCGTTCGTCGGGCACGCCGATCACCGCGGACTCGGCCACCCCGTCCAACCGGGCCAGAACCTGCTCGATCTCGGCCGGGTACACATTGAACCCGCCGCTGATGTACATGTCCTTGAGGCGGTCGGTGATGGTCAGGTTGCCGCGCGCGTCGAGCGTGCCGATATCGCCGGTGTGCAGCCAGCCGTCGGCGTCGATGGTCGCTGCGGTGGCCTCCGGGTCGTCGAGGTAGCCGAGCATGACGTTGGGTCCGCGCAGCAGCACCTCGCCCGAATCATCCAGGCGCAGTTCGAAATCGGCGATGGGACGGCCGCAGGTGGTGGCCACGGTGACGGCGTCGTCTTGCGCGCGGCACATGGTGCCGAATCCGGCCGCCTCGGTCAGCCCGTAGGCGGTCAGCACGATGTCGATGTCGAGTTCGGACTGCATCCGCTCGATCAGGACCACCGGGACGACGGCGGCGCCGGTCACCG
Organism: Mycobacterium sp. NPDC004974; assembly: GCF_053600815.1. NCBI lineage: Bacteria > Bacillati > Actinomycetota > Actinomycetes > Mycobacteriales > Mycobacteriaceae > Mycobacterium > Mycobacterium sp. NPDC004974. The sequence continues at coordinate 32,053 of NZ_JBSGAQ010000020.1, forward strand.
AGAAGCGCAGCGAGGACAGGTCGTAGTCGGCGCGCGTGGGATGGTCCAGCAGGGTCTGGAAGATGGTCGGCGGGCCGGGCAGCACGGTAATACGCTGTTCGGCAATGGTTTTCAGCACCTGCTCGGGCTTGAATGTGAGCACCGGGTACAGCGTCGCGCCGGTCTGAAGGCAGGCTAGGATGCCGGCCTTGTAGCCGAAGTTGTGGAAGAACGGGTTGATGCACAGGTAGCGGTCGGAGCTGGTGACCTGCCCGCACTCGGCCCAGGCCGCCGATCCGTCGAGGGACTGCCGGTGCGCGCACCGCACACCCTTGCTGCGTCCTGTGGTGCCGGAGGTGAACAGGATGTCGGAGACGTCGTCGGGCTGCACCGCGGCGGCGCGTGCATCGACTCGATCCATGGCGGCAACGCCGCCCCCGCGGGCGACGAACTCGTCCCACGTTCCGTCCTGCTTCTCGATCGGCACCCGCACGATGTGGCGCAACGCGGGCAGCGCGTCGCGATCCAGTTCGGCGGCGCGGTCGGAGCCGAGGAACTCGCCCGAGGCGATCAACAGTGGAGCCTCGGTGCGGGCCAGGATGTCGGTGGCCTCGCTGGCGGTGTAGCGGGTGTTCAGCGGCACCATCTGCGCGCCGGCGTAGTGCGTGGCCAGGCAGGCCACCACCCAGTGCCAGGTGTTGGGCGACCAGATCGCCACCCGGTCGCCGGGTTCGACGCCGAGGTCGATCATGGCCGCGGCGGCCTGGCGTACGTGCGCGCGCAGTTCCGAATAGGTGAGGCGCTGATCGTCACTGACCAGGGCTTCATGGTCGGAAAACTGCACGGCAACCCGGTCCAGCACCGCTGGAACGGTGCGGCGATCGCTCGTCATCGATGCTCCCTTAACAAAGCAAGTGCTTGGTAGGTTAGCCTACAGGGGTGATAGAGGTCCAGGAGTTCCGGGCCGAGGTCCGGCAGTGGCTCGCAGACAATCTTGTAGGCGAATTCGCAGCGCTCAAGGGCCTGGGTGGACCGGGGCGTGAACACGAAGCCTTCGAAGAACGTCGGGCGTGGAATCAGCATCTGGCCGCGGCGGGATTGACCTGCCTCGGCTGGCCGGTGGAGCACGGCGGCCGTGGGCTGTCGGTCGCGCATCGCGTCGCCTTCTACGAGGAGTACGCCCGCGCGAACGCTCCCGACAAGGTCAACCACCTGGGCGAGGAACTGCTCGGGCCGACGCTCATCGAGTACGGCACCCCCGAACAGCAGCAGCGGTTCCTACCCAAGATCCTCGACGTCACCGAGCTGTGGAGCCAGGGCTACTCCGAGCCCAACGCCGGCAGTGACCTGGCCAACGTCGCGACGACGGCCGAGCTGGTCGGCGATGAGTGGGTCATCAACGGCCAGAAGGTGTGGACGTCGCTGGCCCACTGGGCGCAGTGGTGCTTCGTGGTGGCGCGCACGGAGAAGGGCTCCAAGCGGCACGCCGGACTGTCCTATCTGCTGGTGCCGCTGGATCAGCCGGGCGTCGAGATCCGCCCGATCATCCAGCTGACCGGAGACTCCGAGTTCAACGAGGTGTTCTTCGACGACGCCCGCACCGATGCCTCGCTCGTGGTCGGTCAGCCCGGCGACGGCTGGCGTGTGGCGATGGGCACGCTGACCTTCGAGCGCGGCGTGTCCACGCTCGGCCAGCAGATCCGCTACGCCCGTGAGCACTCCAACCTGGTCGAGCTGGCCAAGCGCACCGGCGCGGCCGACGACCCGCTGATCCGTCAGCGGCTGACCGAGTCGTGGACCGGCCTGCAGGCCATGCGTTCCTACGCGCTGGCGACCATGGATGTCGAACAGCCCGGCCAGGACAACGTGTCGAAGCTGTTGTGGGCCAACTGGCATCGCGATCTCGGCGAGATCGCCATGGACGTGCAGGGGATGGCCGGACTGACGCTGCCTGATGGCGAGTTCGACGAGTGGCAGCGGCTCTATCTGTTCTCGCGTTCGGACACCATCTACGGCGGGTCCAACGAAATTCAGCGCAACATCATCGCCGAGCGGGTGCTCGGTCTACCCCGAGAGGCCAAGGGCTGAGCATGAGTGATCTGTCCGTAGCTCCCAAAGAGGTTGAGGGCCACGGCCTGCTGAAGGGCAAGGTCGTCCTGGTGACCGCCGCCGCCGGTACCGGCATCGGCTCGTCCACCGCGCGCCGAGCGCTGCTGGAGGGCGCCGACGTCGTGGTGTCCGACTACCACGAGCGGCGACTGAACGAGACCCGCGACCAGCTGGCCGAGCTCGGCCTGGGCCGGGTCGAGGCCGTGGTCTGCGACGTCACCTCCACCGAGGCGGTCGACGCCCTCATCGCCCGGTCGGTCGAAAAGATGGGCCGCCTGGACGTTTTGGTGAACAACGCCGGCCTCGGCGGCGAAACCCCGCTGATCGACATGACCGACGACGAGTGGGACCGGGTCCTGAACGTCACGCTGAACTCGGTCATGCGAGCCACCCGCGCCGCCCTGCGCTACTTCCGGGACGTCGAGCACGGCGGCGTGATCGTCAACAACGCCAGCGTTCTCGGCTGGCGCGCGCAGCACTCGCAGTCGCACTACGCCGCCGCCAAGGCCGGCGTCATGGCGCTGACCCGTTGCAGCGCAATCGAAGCCGTCGAATTCGGAGTGCGGATCAACGCGGTCTCGCCGAGCATCGCGCGGCACAAGTTCCTGGAGCGCTCGGCCGATGCGGCCCTGCTGGACCGGCTGTCCTCGGACGAGGCGTTCGGCCGCGCCGCCGAGCCGTGGGAGATCGCGACCACTATCGCCTACCTGGCCAGCGACTACTCGAGCTACCTGACCGGCGAGGTCATCTCGGTTTCCAGCCAGCGGGCCTGACCTGGTTCCTACCTGGTGGTGATCCTGCCGCCGCAAACTCAACGACCGAGGCGGTACCGGCGTGGCGTGACGCCGACCCTGCGGCCGAACGCGGCGGCAAAGTGACTCGGGTTCGAGAACCCCACCGCTGTGCCGATTTCTGTGATCGACAGCGAGGTCGTCAGCAGGAGAGTCTTGGCCTGCTCGATCCGGCGATCCAGCAGGAACTGGTACGGGGTGGTGTGGAACGCCCGCCGGAAAGCGTTGACGAACACTCCGGCCGGCATCCCGGCCACTTGCGCCAGTGAATCCAGGTTGATGTCGGCATCCAGGCTGTCGTTGAGGTACTCGACGATCGCAGTTTGGGTGGCGGTGTCCAGCGTGTGTCGTTCGTGCCGATGCCGAGGCGGCGTCACCATGTGGGCGTCGATGGTCAGCAGCCGCAGTGTTTCTGCCACTGACTCCTTGAGCAACTGCGCAACGGTGTCCTCACGACCGGCGACGCTGCAGATCTCTTCGACCAGGTAGTGGACCAGAGGGTTCCGGTACTTGACCCGAGGGATCAGCGCCGGATCGCCGATCGCGTGACCGGGAATGGCGATCTCGCAGTATCCCGCCGTGTCGCCTTGCATCAGTACGGATGACGCGACGCCCGCGGGCTTCCACCAGATGTCGCCCGGGCTGGGAGGGGTTCGACCGGACGGCCCCCAGTCGAGCAGCGACTCCATCGAGTGAATCGCACCGTGTCGATACACGTACAACCAATGGTGGTCGCTCTCGGCGCTGCACCAATCAGTGGGTGCGGAAATGCGCTCGGTGACGAACGTGAAGGCGAGTCCGCGAGCAGCAACCTTCTTCTGCTCAACGAACGTGCGCTGGGTCTGGGGCCGATCCCCATTCCACGGCTTCATAGCCACGGGCGGGAGTGTAGCCACGTGGACCGGCGGGCAATGGGAAAATGAATGCATCAGTCGTCCGGCCGGTGCAGCTGAGGAACGGGAGGCGGATGTGGCCGAGATCGAGCTCGCCGACGTCGTGGCCGAGTTGGCCGGGCTCGAAGACCCGAAGATGCGCGAGGTCAACGAGAGACATGGCGATGACCATGGCGTGAACCTCGGCAAGCTGCGCGCACTCGCGAAGCGACTGAAGACGCAGCCGGAACTCGCACAACAGCTCTGGGCGACGGGCGACACCGCGGCGAGACTCCTGGCGCTGCTCATCTGTCGACCGAAGGCGTTCGGGCGTGACGAGCTGGACAGCATGATGCGCGAAGCCCGCGCGCCCAAGGTTCAAGACTGGCTCGTGAATTACGTGGTGAAGAAGAACCCGAACGCCGAAGACCTGCGCGTGGCCTGGTCCGTCGACCCGGATCCCGTGGTCTCCGGCGCCGGCTGGTCCTTGACCGCCGATCGGGTGGCGAAGAAACCCGACGGTCTCGATCTCGAGGCGTTACTCGATGTCATCGAGGCGGAGATGAAAGAGGCCCCGGATCGCCTGCAGTGGGCGATGAACAACTGCCTGGCTCAGATCGGGATCGAGCACGCCGGGCATCGCGCGCGTGCGATCGATATCGGGGAGCGTCTGGCGGTGCTCAAGGACTACCCGACGTCACCGGGATGCACATCTCCGTACGCACCCACCTGGATCGCCGAGATGGTGCGTCGGAAGTCGGAATCCGCCTGAATGTGACCTAGCAAGCGCTTGGTTGCTATGCTGTGACGATGGCGCCGGATACGCCCAGCCAACCGGCAAGCAGACGCGACGAGCTTCTGGACCTTGCCGCGACGATGTTTGCCGAACGCGGCCTGAAGGCGACGACAGTCCGCGATATCGCTGACTCCGCAGGAATCCTGTCGGGCAGCCTGTATCACCACTTCAAGTCCAAAGAGCAGATGGTCGAGGAAGTGCTCAAGGACTTCCTCGACTGGCTGTTCTCGCGGTACCAGGAGATCCTCGACCAGGAGGCCAGCCCGCTGGGCCGGCTCACCGGCCTGTTCATGGCGTCCTTCGAAGCCATCGAGCACCGGCATGCGCAGGTGGTGATCTACCAGGACGAGGCCAAGCGGCTCTCGTCGATCCCGCAGTTCGACTTCGTTGACGAGCGCAACCGCGAACAGCGCAAGATGTGGATCGACATCCTGCAGCAGGGCATCTCCGACGGCTCGTTCCGTCAGGACATTGACGTCGACCTGGTGTACCGGTTCATCCGCGACACCACCTGGGTTTCGGTCCGCTGGTACCAGCCGGGCGGACCGCTTTCGGCCGAAGAGGTCGGCCGGCAATACCTCGCCATCGTCCTCGGCGGAATCACCGCCGCCCGTTAGGTCAAAGGAGACAAACAATGCCTGAGGCATACATCGTCGACGCGGTGCGTACGCCGGTCGGAAAGAAGAACGGCTCGCTGGCCGAGGTTCATCCGATCGATCTCGGCGTGCACGCGTTCCGTGCCATCTTCGACCGCGTCGACGTCGACCCGGGTGCCGTTGACGACGTCATCGTCGGCTGCGTCGACGCCATCGGCGGGCAGGCCGGCAACATCGGCCGGTTGACCTGGCTGGCCGCCGGCTACCCCGAGGCCGTCCCCGGCGTCACCGTCGACCGGCAGTGCGGTTCCAGCCAGCAGGCCATCTCGTTCGGCGCCCAGGCCATCATGTCCGGCACGGCCGACCTGATCCTCGCCGGCGGCATGCAGAACATGAGCTGGATCCCGATCTCCTCGGCCATGGTGGTCGGCAAGGAGTTCGGATTCACCTCGCCCACAAACGAATCCAAGAGCTGGCTGCACCGCTACGGCGATCAGGAGATCTCGCAGTTCCGCGGTTCGGAAATGATCGCCGAGAAGTGGGACATCTCCCGCGAGGAGATGGAGGAGTTCGCCTACAACAGCCACCAGCGGGCGTTCGCCGCGATTCGGGCCGGGCATTTCGACAACGAGATCGTCCCGGTCGGCGACTTCGGCATCGACGAGGGACCGCGTGAATCGACGCTCGAGAAGCTGGCCTCGCTCAAGCCCCTGGTCGAAGGCGGCCGACTGACTGCCGCGCTGGCGAGCCAGATCTCCGACGGTGCGGCGGCGGTGCTGCTGGCCTCTGAAGAAGCGGTCAACAAGTACAACCTCAAGCCCCGCGCCCGTATCCACCACATCAGCGCGCGTGGCGACGATCCGGTGATGATGCTGACCGGCCCGATCCCGGCCACCCAGTACGCGCTGGAGAAGACCGGCCTGTCCATCGACGACATCGATACCGTCGAGATCAACGAGGCCTTCGCGCCGGTCGTGCTGGCCTGGCTCAAGGAGACCAAGGCCGATCCGGCCAAGGTCAACCCGAGTGGTGGCGCCATCGCCCTGGGCCACCCGCTCGGCGCCACCGGTGCCAAGCTGTTCACCACCATGCTCAACACCCTCGAGCGCACCGGCGGCCGCTACGGCCTGCAGACCATGTGCGAGGGCGGCGGCACAGCCAACGTCACGATCATCGAGCGCCTCTGATCTGACGGAGTCTCTGCGCGAGCAGACGCAAAGTGCCCTGAAACACCAGTTTCGGGGCACTTTTGCGTCTGTTCGTCAGGCCTTCGAAACTCTGCGCAAACATTCCTTGGACGCGGCTGTTCGTCCGCGCGCAGACTTGACTCATGACAGACCGGGGCACCGAGCAGCGCACCGACGCCGAGGGGCATGACCAACCGGAATTCCACCCCTACCATCACCCCGCGGCCGGATGGGGCGCGGCGAAGAGCGTCACCAGATTGCTGATCCGCGAGCGCGAGCCCATCGACGGCCCCCGCGCGATCATGAAGATGAACCACGAGAACGTCGGCTTCGACTGTCCGGGCTGCGCTTGGCCCGACGACATGAAGGGCCTCAAACTCGACATCTGCGAGAACGGCATCAAACACGTCACGTGGGAGATGACGCACAAGCGCTGTGGTCCGGAGTTCTTCGCCCAGCACACCGTCTCCGAGCTGGCGACCTGGAGCGATTTCGCCCTCGAAGACCAGGGGCGCCTCACCGAGCCGATGGTCTACAACTCCGAGACCGATCACTACGAACCGATCGGCTGGCGTGATGCGTTCGATCTGGTGGGCAAGGCCCTGGCGGATCTGGACGACCCGGACCAGGCGTCGTTCTACACGTCGGGCCGGCTGGGCAACGAGGCGACCTTCCTGTACCAGCTGATGGCCCGCGAACTCGGCACCAACAATCTGCCGGACTGCTCCAATATGTGCCACGAGGCGAGCGGTCGCGCCCTGACGGCCTCGCTGGGTACCGGTAAGGGCACGGTCGACCTCGAAGACTGGGAGACCGCGGACGCGCTGTTCATCATCGGTGTCAACGCGGCCTCCAACGCGCCGCGCATGCTCACCGCACTCGCCGAGGCCTACCGCCGCGGCGCGCAGGTCGTGCACATCAACCCACTGGTCGAGGCCGGTGCCACCAAGACGATCATCCCGCACGACTTTCTGCGGATGGCCACCTTCAAGTCCACCAAGACCAGCACGTTGAACCTGCAGCCCCGGATCGGCGGGGATATGGCGCTCATCCGTGGCATCGCCAAAGCCGTTCTGGAACAAGCGGAAACCGACCCCAAGGCGCTGGACGCCGAGTTCATCGCCCGCTACACCGCGGGATTCGAGAACTACCGTGCGGTCTGTGAGGCCACCTCATGGGACGAGATCGAGTACAAGTCCGGTGTGCGCCAAGCCGATATCCGCAAGGCGGCCAAGGTCTACTGCGATGCCGACCGCAGCATCATCAGCTGGTGTCTCGGCGTCACCCAGCACGAACACGGCGTGGACAGCGTGCGGGAGATCGTCAATCTGCTTCTGCTGCGCGGCAATCTGGGCCGTGAAGGCGCCGGGCCGTCGCCCGTCCGGGGACACAGCAATGTGCAGGGCAACCGCACCTGCGGTATCGATCACCGGCCGGCCGGGGCCTTCCTCGACCGGCTTGCCGAGGTGTGCGGGATCGACCCGCCGCGCGAGCACGGAATGGACACCGTGCACACCATCGAGGCCATGCACCGCGACGAGATAAAGGTGTTCGTCGGGATGGGCGGCAATTTCGCCAGTGCCGCCCCGGACACCACGTACACCTTCGCGGGACTACAGAAATGTGATCTCACCGTTCAGGTGAGCACCAAGCTCAACCGCAGTCACGTGATCCACGGTCGTCGCGCCCTGATCCTGCCGTGCCTGGGCCGTACCGAGAAGGACCATCAGAAGGCCGGGGTTCAGTCCACCTCGGTCGAGGACTCGATGAGCATGGTGCACCTCTCGGTCGGGATGAAGAAGCCCGCCTCGCCGCACCTGAAGTCGGAACCGGCGATCATCGCCGGGATCGCGCAGGCCGCGCTGCCCGCCAGCGGCACCCCGTGGAGCTGGTACGTCGAGGACTACGACCGGATCCGAGACACGATGGCCAAGGTGCTCAACGGTTTCGAGGATTTCAATCGGCGGGTCCGGCTTCCGCTGGGATTCCGCATCAAGCAGCCCGCGCGGGAACTGATCTTCCTGACCCCGTCCGGTCGGGCCGAGTTCTCGGCGGTCGACCTACCCGACGGCAGCACCGAGTCGGGCACACTGATCCTGGCTACGCTGCGCTCACACGATCAGTGGAACACCACCATCTACTCCGACAATGACCGCTATCGGGGCGTAAAGAACCTGCGCACACTGATTTTCATGAATGCGCAGGACATGGCCGAGCGCGGGATCAGAGAATTCGACGACGTCGACATCGTCGCCACCGCGCGGGACGGCAGCACGCGGTCGCTGCAGCGCTACAAGGCCATCCCGTACGGCATTCCGCACGGCTGCGCCGCGGGGTACATGCCCGAGATGAACGTGCTGTGCGCCATCGGCGATTACAGCACCCAGAGCGACCAGCCCATCATGAAGAACGTCAAGGTGCGTGTGACGCTGTCGGCGCCCGCCTGATGGCAGCACCGTGGTTGCTCTCTCCGGTCACTCGGCTCGGGGGCTCGGTGATCGTCGGTGTGCTCGCGGGCCAGATAACCGGATCGCTGACCGACGCGTCTCTCGGGGTTCTGGTCGGGATCGCCTGCACTGGAGCAGTTTTCGTCGCGGGTGGATGGCTGCTGCTGTGGCCCATGGATGCCGGGGCCACCCGAGACCATGCGCGCCAGGAAGCCTTCAACCCGGTGGTCGAGGAGCTGGTGATCGTGGCGGCCGCGCTCGGTGCGTTGGTCAGCATCGTCGTCATGCTGGTTCGCGGCGGTTCGCACAGCGATCCGAGTGCGGCCACCGCGGCGCTGGCCGGGGTCTTCATGGCGTGGGCCGGTATGCACCTGATGTACGCCGCCCGCTACGCGTATCTCTACTACACACCGAAAGCCGGTGGCATCGACTTCAATTCCGACGAGCTGCCGGCGTTCCGGGATTTCTTCTACTTCAGCTACAACCTCGGCATGACCTATCAGGTGTCGGACACCGGCGTCACCGATTCGACGATCCGCGCGGTGGCGCTGCGACACTGTCTGCTGTCGTACCTGTTCGGCACCGTGATCCTGGCGACCACGATCAACCTGGTCGTCGGCATCGTGTCCAGCTGAAACCCCGTCCGGGCAGTTCAGCCGGGTTTCGTCCAGCAGATGGTGTGCCGGAACGCCAGCCGACGGCGCATCGCGGCGCCCGGCATGACTTGATGGGCAACAGCTTGAAGCTCATCGAAGCTGAGCTGAGGATCGCGGACCGGGAACGGCGGGGGTACCGGATCACCGGGCACCGGGCGCGGATGTTTGATCAGGCCGATGATCGGGTTGGTCACCGCGGACGCCAGATCCCATGCGGTGTCACTGATCGAGGCGGGCGCGGCCAGTCCGACGGCCAGAAACCGTCCGCCCGGGCTCAGCAGCCGTCGGACCTCGATCAGCGCTTGCTCGACGTCGAGGTGGTGCAGCACTGCCACCATGGTGATGACATCGACCGGTCCGTCGAGGTGGGCGAGTTGGCTGTCGTCGATGGTGACGTTGGCCAGGCCGGCGCAGCGCTGGGCCGCTTCGGCGCGCATGCCCGCATCAAGATCCGTACCGCGGACATGTGTGAACCGAGCGGCCAGTTGAGCCACCAAAGCGCCCTGGCCGCATCCGATGTCGATCGCGCTGCCGCGGTGTGCGGGCAGGTTCGCCAGGATCCAACGGTGGAAATGGTCGTTGTGACTCCACGGGTGCCTGCTGTTGAAGTTGTGCAGCCCCTCGGCGGCTCGCCTGACCACTGGGTGTTCGACGCGACGGATGTCCATGCCTCCACTGTGCCCGGCGTTCTCCCGTGAGCAGACAAAAAACTGCCCCTCTTCACGTGAAAAGGGGCAGTTTTACGTCTGCTCGCGCAGGGAAGGTTACTGAATGTAGGACGACGCGGACTGCAGGTGTGCGACGGCGTCGTCGACGATCTTCTCGACCAGCTCAGCACACGACGGCAGGTCGTTGATGATGCCCGCCACCTGTCCCGAGGCCAGCACGCCGGCGTCGGTATTGCCCTCCACCAGGCCGGCTTTGAGCAACATCGGGGTGTTGGCCGCCATCACGACCTGCGACCAGGTGAGCTCCTTGCCGTGCCGCATCGCGAGGCCGTCCTTGACCATCGACAGCCACGTCATGCCCGAGAGCTTCTTGAACTTCTGGGCGTTGCCGATCGCGGCGGCGAAACCGCGTGCCCGCGAACCGCTCTCCAGCTTCTCGACCAGACCGGTGCGCAGCACCCGGTGCGGCATGCCGTCGACGCGGGTGGACACCACGGTGCCGTCCAGCGCGGACTGCAGGTACCGCTCCTTGACCGCGTCGGGCACGGTGGAATCCGAGGTCAGCAGGAACCGGGTTCCCATGGCAACCCCAGCGGCACCGTAGGACAGTGCGGCAGCCAGGCCGCGGCCGTCGAAGAAACCGCCGGCGGCGATCACCGGCATGCCGGTGTCCTTGACGGCATCGAGCACCGAGGGCAGCAGGAGCGTGGTGGCGACGGGACCGGTGTGGCCACCGCCCTCCCCACCCTGCACGATCACCGCGTCAGCGCCCCAGCCGGCCACCTTCTTGGCGTGCTTGGCCGCACCGACCGACGGGATCACCACGACACCGGCATCTTTCAGCTTGGCGATCAACTCGGGCTTGGGAGCTAGAGCGAAGGAGGCGACTTTGACTCCTTCGCGGATCAGGAGGTCGACACGCGCACCGGCATCGCCCGCGTCGGCACGCATGTTGATGCCGAAGGGTTTGTCGGTGGCGGCCTTGACCTTGGTTACGGCGGTCTGCAGTTCCTCGAGCGTCATCGTCGCTGACGCCAGGATGCCGAGCCCGCCGGCATTGGAGGTTGCGGCGACCAGTCGTGCACCGGCCACCCAGCCCATTCCCGTCTGCACGACGGGATGCTCGATACCGACCAGTTCGGTCAGCGGAGTCTTGAGCTTGCCCATTCTTTAGACCTTGACCTCTTTGTCGCGCAGCGACTTCGGATCGATGACCTCGCGCAGGAGCCTGAGCTCCTCATCGGTGGCCAACCGGGTGGTCTCGGCCTCCTCTAGGCCGTGCACCTCGAAGGAGGTGTTGTCGGCGACCTGATCGGCCTCGACGCCGGGGTGCAGCGAGACCGCCCGCATCTGGTGGTCGGGGCCGTTGAAGTCGAACACGCCCAGGTTGGACACCACGCGGTAGATGTTCGCGAAGCGGTAGGCCGGATTCTCCGGATCGACCTTGTCCCAGCCGATTCCGGACACGATGTCCACCGAGTCGCAGAACACGCGCTTGGAGTGGTTGCCCACGAAGTAGCTCGTGGCGTGGTTGATGCTGTTGCCGGGCGCGCCGCGGACTCCGAACATCTGCCGGGTCGGCTGCTGGATCGGACCGAACGCCGACAGGTTCTGGTTGCCGTAGCGGTCGATCTGGTTGGCGCCCATCACCACATGGCGCTTGCCCCAGGCCAGGGTCTCGAAGACCCGGTTGAACGGCATCCAGCCCTCGACGGTGAAGGGGGCGCCGATGGCCGGGGTGTCGGCCAGGATCCGGGCCTCACCGTCGGTCAGCACAATGTCGGGGGAGAAGGTCAGCCGGGCCAGCCGGGCACCGATCTGGACGACGGTGGTCATCGGGCTGGCCATGATCTCGCCGGCGTCGCGGAACAGTTCGGCGCAGGCGACGGCGCACACCTCAGCACGGGTCACGGCAATCACTTGCTGGCCTCCTGATCTTCCTTGAACTTCCGCACGGCCGCCTGGTAGTCGGCTTCGCTGCCGGACAGATACGTCTTGACGAACTCGGCCCAGGTCTCGTCGGAGCCGGCGGCCTCTGCGTAGTGGCGCTGGAACTTCTCGTCGCGCCGGTAATCGGGCTCGTTGGTGGTGAAGTGGGCGCCGTTGGGGGCTTCCACCACGGAATCGACCATCATCCGGTTGATCAGCAGGGCCTGCGTCGGGACGGCCTTGACCAGTTCCTCGGTGGTCACCACGCGCTCGACCGAGAGGAAGCGGCGCTGCGCCGACATCAGGAACAGGTCATCGAAGTACGGGTCGATACCGGTGTAGGCCGCATTGCCCTGGGCATCACCGAGATTCATGTGCACAAACGCCGCGTCGAGGTTCAGCGCGGGCATCGCGATCAGTTCCTCGTAGGCACCGTCGGTCGGGTACGGGGACTTCACGGTCTTGAGCTCGTCGCCCCAGAACGTCCGGACATCGCTACCGAGGCCGGCGCGGATCGGCAGGAACGGCAGCCGCTGGGCGGCAGCCTGCAGGCCGCAGCGCAGCATGCCCTCGTCCATCTCGCGGGCCTCGATGGCACCGGTGGTGCGGGCCTTGGCGAACCACGGGTCGTAGAACGGCGGCGAGTCCAGGGACACGAAGCCGTAGTAGACGCGCTTGACCTTGCCGGCCGAGCACAGCAGGCCCAGATCGGGACCGCCGTAGGTGACCACGGTCAGGTCTTTGACGTCGGTGCGCAGCAGGGCGCGGACGAAGGCCATCGGCTTGCGCCGCGAGCCCCAGCCGCCGAGGCCGATCGTCATGCCGCTCTCGATCGAGGCGACCGCCTCGTCGAGAGTTGTTCGCTTGTCTGCCATTACTTCGTGTCTCCCTTTGAGGTTCCGGCGAAGGCGTCGCGGTGCTCGTCGGACACACCGGACAGGTTGAGTTCGAAGGTGAAGCCCTGCTCCATGCGGTAGCGCGCGTTGACTGGCTGCACGTCGATGAAGTTCAGCGCCTCTTTGGCCGCCCGGATCACCCGGGTGTCCTTGCTGGCGATGTCGCGGGCGACGCGCAGGGCGGCCTCGTCGAGATCCTCACGCGGGACCACCTCGTGCACCGAACCGAAGTGGTGCAGCGTTTCGGCGGGAACGGTGGCGGCGGTGAAGAACAGCCGGCGCATCAGGTGCTGGGGGACCAGCCGGGACAGATGGGTGGCGGCTCCGAGCGCGCCGCGCTCCACCTCCGGGAGTCCGAACTTGGCGTCATCGGAGGCGACGATCACGTCGGCGTTGCCGACCAGGCCGATTCCGCCGCCGACGCAGAAGCCGTTGACCGCCGCGACGACAGGGACCTCGCACTCGTACACGGACTTGAACGCGTGGTAGCAGCCGCGGTTGGCGTCGATCAGCGCGCCGAAGCCCTCGGTGTTCTGCATTTCCTTGATGTCCACACCGGCGTTGAAGCCACGGCCCTCGGCTCGCAGGATCACGACGTGCGTGCTGCGGTCGCGGCCTGCCGCGGTGATCGCATCGCCGAGTTCGAACCAGCCGGCCGACGGGATGGCGTTGACGGGCGGGTAGTTGACGGTGACCGAGACGATGCCCGGCTCGACTGTCTTGGTGGTGATCGTCATCAATCCACTTCCTGAAGGGGTCGCTACCTAAGCAAGCACTTGCTTGGTACGCTAGCACAGTGACCGATACGCCAGAAGCCGGTGCCATCAATTTGGGTTTGACCGGCAAGGTGGTCCTGGTGACCGGCGGAGTGCGAGGGGTTGGCGCTGGAATCAGCGCGGTTTTTGCTGGTCAGGGCGCCACTGTGGTGACCTGCGCACGCCGTCCGGTCGAGGGGCTGCCCTACGAATTCCACAGCTGCGACGTCCGTGATGACGACTCGGTGGCCGCGCTCATCGAGGCCATCGTGGCCAAGCACGGCCGGTTGGATGCCGTGGTGAACAACGCCGGCGGATCGCCGTACGTGGCCGCCGCAGATGCGTCGGCCAAGTTCAGCACCAAGATCATCGAGCTCAACCTGCTCGGGCCGCTCTCGGTCTCCCAGCACGCCAACGCCGTGATGCAGAAGCAGGAGACGGGCGGGGTGATCGTCAACATCTCCAGCGTCAGTGCGCACCGGCCCACCCCGGGTACCGCCGCCTACGGCGCGGCCAAGGCCGGTATCGACAACCTGACCACCACGCTGGCCGTGGAATGGGCGCCCAAGGTGCGGGTGAACTCCGTGGTGGTCGGCATGGTCGAGACCGAGCAGTCCGAACTGTTCTACGGCGACGCCGAGTCGGTGGCCGCGGTGGCCGCCACCGTCCCGCTGGGCCGGCTGGCCAAGCCCACCGATATCGGCTGGGCCGCAGCGTTTTTGACCTCTGACGCGGCGTCCTACATCAGTGGGGCGGCGCTGCAGGTGCACGGCGGTGGTGAACCGCCGACCTACCTCGACGCCTCAAACGCCAATAAATAAGGAGATACAGGTATGGGATTGCTCGACGGCCGCGTGGTCATCGTGACGGGTGCCGGTGGCGGTATCGGGCGTGAGCACGCGCTCGCGTTCGCTGCCGAAGGCGCCCGCGTCGTGGTCAACGACATCGGGGTCGGCCTGGACGGTTCGCCCGCCGGCGGCGGCAGCGCCGCGCAGAATGTGGTCGACGAGATCGTCGCTGCCGGAGGCGAAGCCGTCACCAGTGGCGCCAACGTCGCCGACTGGGCGCAAGCCGAGGGCCTGATCCAGACCGCCGTGGATGCCTTCGGCACCCTGGACGTGCTGGTGAACAACGCCGGCATCGTGCGCGACCGGATGTTCGCCAACGCCACCGAAGAGGAGTTCGACGCCGTCACCGCCGTGCACCTCAAGGGGCACTTCGCCACCATGAAGCACGCCGCCGCGTACTGGCGGGCCAAGTCCAAGGCCGGCGAAACCGTTGACGCGCGCATCATCAACACCAGCTCCGGCGCCGGCCTGCAGGGCAGCGTCGGCCAGGCCACCTACAGCGCCTCGAAGGCCGGCATTGCCGCGCTGACGCTGGTGGCCGCGGCCGAGATGGGTCGCTACGGCGTCACCGTCAACGGCATTGCGCCCTCGGCCCGGACCCGGATGACCGAGACCGTCTTCGCCGACATGATGGCCACCCAGGACCAGTCCTTCGATGCCATGGCCGCGGAGAACATCTCCCCGCTGGTGGTGTGGTTGGGCAGCGTCGAGTCCAAGGACGTCACCGGCAAGATGTTCGAGATCGAGGGCGGCAAGATCCGCATCGCCGAGGGCTGGGCCCACGGTCCGCAGATCGACAAGGGCGCGAAATGGGATCCCGCCGAGCTGGGCCCGGTCGTCAACGACCTGCTGGCCAAGGCTCGCCCCGCGGTCCCGGTTTACGGCGCGTAATTTCTTCTTGTTTCGTCGAGACTGCGCTCAGATCGTGAAATCCGCCGGATTCGCGATCTGAGTGCAGACTCGTTGTCCTAGAAGCAGACTCGAATACAAAAGGTGCCCCAGACCAATTGGTCTGGGGCACCCCTTGAAAATGCCGACTGGTCAGGCGGCGTCCTTCTTGCCAGCGGTGTCGCTGCCGGCACCGTCGTTGTCACCGGCCGACTTGCTCGGCTGGCCGGTGGCCTTCTTGACGGCGTCGCTGAGCTTCTTGATCGACGACGACACCTGGTCCTGGGTTTCCTTGACGGCGGTCCGGACCTGCTCGCTGCTACGGTTCAGCGACTTCGTGACGCCCGGCAGAGCCTTGTTCCCATCGGACAGATCGGTCGCGCCACGGGGCTTGACGATGCCGTCGACAGCGGCCTTGAGCTTCGACTTCGCCCCCGCGAGGGATGCGGAATCAGCCGGTTTCGTTGTGTCCGAGGCGGTCTCCGTCTCCGGAGCGGACTGAACCTTCTGCTCGATGCTGTCCTTGGTCACGTTCAGCGTGCTCTTGACGTCCTCGACCCCGGTGGACACCTTGTCCTGCAGATCGTTGGTCTTGCTCGGGAATGCATCGCTGACGCGCTTGATGATCTCCGCGTTGACAGCACGGTTGAACTTGGTGACCGAGAAGGTTGCGTCGGCGACACTGTGGTTGATGGCCGTCGCGATGGTCACGAGGTCACCCGTCTTGAAGGCCTCCTTGACCTGATCCGCAGCGGCGGTCAGCTGGCGGGTCAGCGTCCGGAGCTGGAGTTTCACTTCGTATCCGAAGGTCCGTTCCGGGCTGAACTGCTGGCCGTTCCAGTTCACCAGGGTCCAGCCGTCCTCGTTGTTGCCCTCGATGACGACGTAATCGGTGTTGTTCAACTGGGCTGTCTGCAGCAGCTGGAGCTTCTGCATCACGGTGATGTTCTCAACGTTCATCAAGGTCCAGAACATGATGGTGCCGCCGTGCGAGAACACCACGGCGTTGCGGTCGCCGTTGTCGTACATGGTCTGCAGCGCGCCCCGGACCCGTTCGTCGAACACGTATCCGTTGACGTTGGTACCCGGCATGTACGTGCCCTTGTTGAACGGGATCTGCGGGATCACGCCCGGGAGCGCCCATGCGATCGGATACAGGCCGTACCCGCTGGAAGCGTTCGCTTCCGGGGTGCCCTCGAAGACACCGGCCTCGATCTCCTGCAGGCCGGGAAGCACCTGGATCGGCAGGCCGAGGCGCTGCGACATCGGTGCGGCGGTGAGCTGCGTGCGCACCATCTGGGACGCGTAGATGGCGTCGTAGTTGTTGTCGCCCAGCTTGTCGGCTACGGCCTGGGCCTGCTGCTGGCCCAGGGGGGTCAGCACCGGACCCGGGGTCTTGGTGTCGATCAGGCCGGAGGCGTTGCCCTCCGATTGCGCGTGACGTATGAACGTCACACGCATGACCTCGGCGGCATGGGCGACGGGCATCGCCAGGAAGAAGGCGAGGAATGCCAGGGCGACGCCCCCGAGCATTGTTCGTTTTCGTGGCGCAGGTGCGCCGCGTCTGAGGTGAATCATGTACTTTCGCCCTTTCGTTTGGTGTTCAACGGTTTTGTCTTGACTCATGGAAAAAGGGATGTTCGAGTGACCTCCTCTTCGAGAGGAAGCGGACCGACTCAGGCCCGCGGTTAGGCTTCTGGCACTGGCGATTTCACGCGGCGGGGCTCAGCAAGGATCAATGTCCTTGCCGCCGAACTTCTTTGCTGCGCCGCGAATGCTGCCCGTCATCCTGGCCCCCCGGTTCTCAGTGGATTATCAGCGATATTCGCTTGACAGTCAGATGCATTCTGCGGTTGGGGGTAGACGTCGATGCGTAGCTATCCCACTGTGTGGGAGGGTATTTGACAGATTTGAGGTGCTGCTCTAACCGGGTGCAGACACGACTCAGTCCCCCTCCCGATGCGAGGAGGGGGACCGACCCGGTTGGTATTACCTTGCGCTACACGCTATTTCACGCGGCATCTTTCGATGCGGTCTTCGGTTTGCTGGTGCTGCTGGCCTTGTCGGCCTTGTCGGCGCCGGTGAGCTTCTTGACGTTGTCACTCGCCTGCTTGACCGAGGACTCAACTCCGCTGCGCACGTCGTCTGCAGCCTGCTTGACCCGGTCGCGAACCGCCGACACAGCCTTACCCGGTTCTGCCTTGTTGCCGTCGGTCAGCTTGGTTGCGCCGTTGGCGGTACGGGCGGCGGTGATCTTGGCCTGCACCGGCTCGGTCACCTTCTCGACGGTGGAGCCGGCGTCCTCGGTGGCGTTCTCGACGGCAGTCTTGACGACGGCGAGATCCTTGACCGACGGGGTGTCGCCGACGGCGGTCTTCTCCGTGCTGAGCTTGGAAACCTGGTTCGTCGGCTGCCCCAGCGAGCCCGGGATGCCGGTGATCGCGTTCACGGTGTCGGTGATCGAGTCCTTGACGAACTTCACGCCGGCGTTGGCGACGTCCTGCACGCCCTGCGCCCCGGTGGTGACGATGCCCTGGGCGTCCAGCGACAGGACCGGGATGCGCATGTTGTAGACGGCCTTCTGCGGCGCGACGATCAGATCCCGGAAGTTGACGAACATCTGGGTCGGGTAATTGGCCGCGCCGACCTCTTGGCCGGCCCATTCCTTGAGGGTCCAGCTGCCGTCGGCGTTCTTCTCCACGACCACCGTGTCGGTGTTGTTCAACGGATGCTGCACGATCAACAACAGGTTCGGGTTGTCGACGTTCATCATCGTCCACATCATGATGGTGGCGCCGTGCGAGAACACCGCGGCGTCGACCTTGCCGTCGCCGTTGGTGTCGGAGGTGCCGGACTCCACGTCGGCAAGTGCATTCGTCACGCGCTCGTTGAACTCCAGGCCGCTCTCGCCGCCGGGAACCGAGATGAACTGCAGGCCCAACGTCCAGGCCAGCGGCGCGAGGATGTAACCGATGCGGCCGATGCCCTCACTCTCGGGCAGGCCCTCGAAGATGCCGGCACTGATTTCCTGCACACCGGAGTTCCGCTGCGGGTTGGCCGGGTCGAACTGACCGAGGATCGTGACCGGCAGCCCGCGCTTGGCGGCGAACGGCGCCGCGGTCTCCTGGGTGCGAATCATGGTCGAGGCATAGAGCGCGTCGTACTTGGTGCACGAGGCGGTGGGGCACTGAGTGTTGGCCCAGTTCTGCGCCTGCTGCTCGCCGGTCTCGCCACCGTTCTGGTTGATCTGGTCATTGGTCAGGTGCGGCCCCGGGGTGCTGGTGTCGATGTACCCCGAGGCGTTGCCCTGCGACTCGGCGTGCCGGATGAACGTCACGGTCATCGCCGCGGCGGGCAGCGTCGCTGCCGCGAACAGAGAGCACGCCGTCAGGGTTGTTGCGGCGGCACCGGCAACCCGGCGTCGGTTGGGTCGTTGCATAGGGTCTCCATCGGTTCACGAAATCGTGGGCTGCCGCTCACTTGCCGTTCAACTGTGTGCGTGCTCACAGAACATAATCAAAATTCTGTTCACCCGTCAATTCTGCTACCGAGAGTTGCGTAATTGGCCGGCTCCAGGACACCTGGCAACGCAAAACGCCCCCGACCTCAAGGTCAGGGGCGTTTCGGGTGAAGGTCAGGTCATGCCGGGTCGCAGATCACGATCGGGATCTTGCGGTCGGTGTAGGACCGGTAGTTCACGAAGTCGGCATACATGGCGTCCAGCTTGGGCCAGTACACGTCGCGCTCGGCGTCGGTGGCGTCGCGCGCGGTGAGCTCCAGGGTCTCGCGCTTGGTCTGGAACCTCACCCGGGGATTGGCCACCAGGTTCAGGTACCACATCGGGTTGGTGGCCCGGCCGCCCTGCGAGGCGACCAGCACGATGCGCTTGCCTTCCTGCAGGAACAGCAGCGGGCTGTCGCGCTCCTCGCCCGACTTGCGCCCGATCGTGGTCAGGATGCCCACTTCCGCGCCGCGCAGGAACTTGTCGCCGAAGCGCCCGCCCGTCTTCTTGAAGATCCAGGTCTGGGCGCGCGACATCCACTTGATGGCGGTGCCGGTCGATTTCGCGTTGAGCCGTTCGACCTGTTTGGGGTTCAGCGGGCGCGGGGTGTTGGCCATGCGGTGGACCTTAGCGGCTGATGAACGGGGTCAGGGAGGCGCGGATGTGGTGGATCTTTCCGTCGGATGCCGGGATCAGGAACGTCTCGTCGACGTGCGAGCACACCCGCCACCCGAACAGGCGCGGCTTGGTGAGCACGTCGAACCGAGCGCGGACCTGATCGCCGTCGACGGTGAATTCCGGCGTCGTCGTCTTCTCGATCAACTTGAACTGCGGGCCGCTGTTCAGGCTGCGCCGCAGATGATCTCCGGAACGGCCGGTCTTCAGCCCCATCTCGATGCGGATGCAGTCCGGTGTGAACGGGACTGCATCCGCCTGATGGCTCACCAGCGCATCGATGTAGGCCTGTGCGGCCGCGATGCGCTCGGCGTCGCTGAAGGTCACTAGATGCGCTCGATGATCGTGCCGGTAGACAGCGCGCCGCCGGCGCACATGGTGATCAGCGCCGTGCTCTTGTCGGTGCGCTCCAGCTCGTGCAGGGCCGTGGTGATCAGGCGGGCGCCCGTCGATCCGACCGGGTGGCCCAGCGCGATGGCGCCGCCGTTGACGTTGACCTTGTCCATGTCGGCGCCGTGCACCTGAGCCCAGGACAGCACGACAGAGGCGAAGGCCTCATTGATCTCGACGAGGTCGATGTCGCCCATCTTCATGCCGGCCTTCTCGAGGACCTTGGCGGTGGACTGCACCGGGCCGTCGAGGTGGTAGTAGGTCTCGGCGCCGACGTTGGCCTGGCTGATGATGCGGGCGCGCGGCTTCAGGCCGAGGGCCTTCGCCTTGTCCTCGTCCATCCACAGCACCGCCGCGGCGCCGTCGGAGATCTGCGAGGACGTACCGGCAGTGTGGATGCCACCTTCGATCACCGGCTTCAGCCCGGCCAGGCCCTCAGCGGTGGTGTCGCGCAGACCCTGGTCGCGGCTGACCGTGTTCCATTCGGCGGTCGGCTGCTTGTTCTCGTCGATGACCGGTGCCTCGATCGGGGAGATCTCGCGGTCGAAACGACCCTCGGCCCAGGCCTGTTTGGCCTTCAGCTGCGACGCCAGGCCCAGCGCATCCACATCGGCGCGGGTGATGCCGCGGCGCTTGGCGATCCGCTCGGCGGCCTCGAACTGGTTGGGCAGGTCGATGTCCCAGGACGCGGCGCGGGCGCCGCCGCCGTTGGCGCCGAGCCCGACCCGGCTCATCGCCTCGATGCCACAGGCGATGCCGATGTCGATGGCGCCGGTGGCGATCAGGCCGGCGACCAGATGGTTGGCCTGCTGGGCGCTGCCGCACTGGCAGTCGACGGTGGTGGCGCCGACGTGCTCGGGCAGCCCGGCGACCAGCCAGGACTGCCGGGTGACATTGTTGCCCTGCTCGCCGAACTGCGTGACGCAGCCACCGATGAGCTGCTCGACGCTGCCGGGGTCGATTCCGGCCTTCTCGATGAGGGCCTTCTGGACGGCTCCGAGAAGCTCGGTGGCGTGCAGGCCGGACAACCAGCCGTTGCGCTTGCCGATGGGGCTGCGGGTGGCTTCGACGATGACAGGGTTACCCATGAAGCCAGGCTAGAACACGTTTCATTACTCTGACAAGCGCGGATGTATCACTGCCTTTGATCTGCGGTCAAGCCGTGTTTCAATGGTCACAATTGGTACTAGACCACGTTGTTTCAAGCATCGCTGGCTACCCGCACGGCTTGCTGCAGACACTAGGAGTTAGACACATGGGCTGCCCCAACATCCCCAAGGAATTCGACTTCCTCGATTCCGAGCTGAACCTCAAGGGCCTGCCGGTCGAGGAACTCGCCGAGCTCCGTAAGGCCGAGCCGGTCCGCTGGGTCGACGTCCCGGGCGGCACCGGTGGCTTCGGAGACAAGGGCTACTGGTTGGTCACCCGGCACGAGGACGTCAAGGACGTCTCGCTGCGCAGCGACGTGTTCTCCAGCTCGATGAACGGCGCGATCCCGGTCTGGCCGCAGGAGATGACCCGCGAAGCGGTCGACCTCCAGCGCGCCGTCCTGCTCAACATGGACGCACCGCACCACACCCGTCTGCGCAAGATCATCTCCCGTGGCTTCACCCCGCGTGCGCTCTCGCGGCTCGAGGACGAGCTGAACAACCGCGCGCAGCAGATCGCCAAGAACGCCGCCGCGTCCAACACCGGCGATTTCGTCGAGCAGGTCTCCTGCGAGTTGCCGCTGCAGGCCATCGCCGAACTGCTCGGTGTCCCGCAGGACGACCGCGACAAGCTGTTCCGCTGGTCCAACGAGATGACCGCCGGCGACGATCCCGAGTACGCCGACGTCGATCCGGCCATGTCCTCCTTCGAGCTCATCTCCTACGCCATGAAGATGGCCGAGGAGCGCGGCAAGAACCCCACCGACGACATCGTCACCAAGCTGATCGAAGCCGACATCGACGGCGAGAAGCTCAGCGACGACGAGTTCGGCTTCTTCGTCATCATGCTTGCGGTCGCGGGCAACGAGACCAGCCGTAACTCCATCACGCACGGCATGATCGCGTTCTCGCAGAATCCCGATCAGTGGGAGCTTTTCAAGCGGGAGCGGCCGAAGACCGCCGTCGACGAGATCATCCGTTGGGCCACGCCGGTTTCGGCCTTCCAGCGCACCGCCAGCGAGGACACCGAGATCGCCGGTGTCAAGATCAAGGCCGGTGAGCGCGTGGTGATGTCCTACCGTTCGGCGAACTTCGACGACGCGGTGTTCGAGGACCCGTTCACGTTCAACATCCTTCGCGATCCCAACCCGCACGTCGGCTTTGGCGGCACCGGGGCGCACTACTGCATCGGCGCCAACCTGGCCCGCCTGACGATCAACCTGATCTTCAACGCCGTCGCTGATCACATGCCCGACCTCCAGCCGACCGGCGATCCCGAGCGGCTAAAGTCCGGATGGCTCAACGGCATCAAGCACTGGCCGGTCGATTACACCGGGCAGTGCCCGGTCGCGCACTGAGCTACTGACCGCCTAACGGATCAAGGAGGATTCGGGTGGATTTCACACCGAACCCAGAGCAGCAGGCTGTTGCCGATGTGGTGACCTCTGTTCTGGAACGCGACAACACTTGGGATGCACTGGTTTCCGGTGGTGTCGCGGCGCTGGGAGTACCGGAACGACTCGGCGGTGACGGTCTGGGTCTGCCCGAGCTGTCGACCGCGTTGACCGAGATCGGTCGGCACGGCACCATCGGCCCGGCGCTGGCCACCGTGGGCCTCGGTCTGGTGTCGTTGCTCGACCTCGCCTCCGACGCGCAGCAGGACCGGTACCTCGCCGATGTCGCGACGGGTGCGGTGCTCTCGGCGGCGCTCAACGAGCCCGGACAGTCGCTGCCGGAGCGTCCCGCGACCAACTTCGCCGAAGGCAAGCTCAACGGCACCAAAGTCGGTGTGCCCTATGCCGAGACGGCCAAGTGGCTGGTGGTGACCGCCGACAGCGCAGTGGTGGTGGTCTCGCCCGCGGCCGACGGTGTGACGGTCACCAAGACCCCGACCTCCAACGGTTCCGACGAGTACGCGGTCACCTTCGCCGACGTCGCGGTCGACGCGGCCGACGTGCTCGACGGCGCGAGTGCTCACCGGGTCAACCAGTTGGCGCTCGCTGCCACCGGGGCGTTCGCCGCCGGTCTGGTTGCCGGCGCGCTCCGGTTGACCGCCGACTATGTGGCCACCCGTGAGCAGTTCGGCCGTCCGCTCTCGACCTTCCAGACGGTGGCCGCACAGCTGTCCGAGGTCTACATCGCCTCGCGGACCATCTCGTTGCTGTCCACCTCGGCGCTGTGGCGGCTGTCCGAAGGCCTTGACGCCGACGAGGATCTGAACATCCTGGGCTACTGGCTCAGCTCGCAGGCCGCTCCGGCCATGCGGCTGTGTCATCACCTGCACGGCGGTATGGGTATGGACATCACCTACCCGATGGACCGCTACTACTCCTCGATCAAGGACCTGACCCGCCTGTTGGGTGGTCCGTCGCATCGCCTCGATTTGGTGGGAGCGTAATGTTCATCGACCTGACGCCCGAGCAGCGCGCGCTGCAAGCCGAGCTGCGAGAATACTTCTCGACTCTCATCACGCCCGAAGAGGCCGCGGCGATGGAGTCCGACCGGCACAACGAGGCCTACCGTGCGGTGATCAAGCGCATGGGCAGCGACGGCAAGCTCGGCGTCGGTTGGCCCAAGGAGTACGGCGGCCTGGGCTTCGGCCCGGTCGAGCAGCAGATCTTCATCAACGAGGCCAACCGGGCCGACATCCCGCTGCCGATGGTCACGTTGCAGACGGTGGGCCCCACCCTGCAGGCGCTCGGCACCGAGGAGCAGAAGAAGAAGTTCCTGCCCGGAATTCTCGCCGGTGAAGTGCATTTCGCCATCGGGTACTCCGAGCCCGACGCCGGAACCGACCTGGCGTCCCTGCGTACCACCGCGGTCCGTCACGGTGACGAATACATCGTCAACGGACAGAAGATGTGGACCACCGGCGCGCACGACGCCGACTACATCTGGCTGGCCTGCCGTACGGACCCCACCGCGGCCAAGCACAAGGGCATCTCGATCCTGATCGTCGACACCAAGGATCCCGGCTATTCCTGGACCCCGATCATCCTTTCGGACGGGGCGCACCACACCAACGCCACGTACTACAACGATGTGCACGTGCCCGCCGACATGCTCGTCGGTGAGGAGAACGGCGGCTGGAAGCTCATCACCACCCAGCTCAACCACGAACGGGTCGGCCTCGGGCCCGCCGGCCGTATCGCCGGCATCTACGACCAGGTGCACACCTGGGCATCGAAGCCCGGTTCGGACGGTGTCCCACCGATCGAGCAGAACGAGGTGAAACACCTTCTGGGGCAGATCAAGTCGATCTGGCGGATCAACGAACTGCTCAACTGGCAGGTCGCGGCCTCCGGCGAGACCATCGCCGTGGCCGATGCCGCCGCGACCAAGGTGTTCTCCACCGAACGGCTGCAAGAGGTTGGCCGGTTGGCCGAAGAGATTGTCGGCGGTTACGGCAACCCGGCGGACTCGGAGACCGCCGAACTATTGGTCTGGCTGGACAAGATGACCAAGCGCAACCTGGTCATCACCTTCGGCGGTGGCGTCAACGAGGTCATGCGCGAGATGATCGCGGCGTCGGGCCTGCGGGTGCCGAGGGTGACCCGGTAACAGCGAGGGATTGAGATGAGCGTGAATCTGCAGGCCGGTATCGACCAGATCATCGCGTCCGGGACGAGCAAACCGACGGTGGCTCGGGACCCGGTGAATCAGCCCATGATTCACCACTGGGTCGACGCGATCGGTGACAAGAACCCGATCTACGTCGACGCGGAAGCCGCTAGAGCTGCGGGTCATCCCGGCATCGTGGCGCCGCCGGCGATGATCCAGGTCTGGACCATGATGGGGCTGGGACGCACCCGGTCCGACGATGATCCGCTGGGTAGGGCGATGAAGTTGTTCGACGATGCCGGGTATGTCGGTGTCGTCGCCACCAACTGCGACCAGACCTACCACCGCTACATCCAGCCTGGCGAACAGGTGGTGATGAGCGCCGAGATCGTCGGCATCGTCGGTCCCAAGCAGACCGCACTGGGCGAGGGCTACTTCATCAATCAGAAGATCCGCTGGCATGTCGGTGACGAGGAAGTCGCCGACATGGACTGGCGCATCATGAAGTTCCTCCCCGCCGGTAAGCAGGCAGCCGCGGAAGACTCTGAAACCAACGAGATCCCAGAAGATCTCGACCCGGACAAGCTGATGCGGCCGTCCTCGTCGCGGGATACCAAGTTCTTCTGGGACGGTATCAATGCCCACGAGCTGCGGATCCAACGCCGCCCCGATGGCACCTTGCAGCACCCGCCGGTGCCCGCGGTGTGGGCCGACCACAACAAGGAAGTTGCACCTTCCGATTATCTCGTGGCCTCCGGCAAGGGCACGGTGTTCAGCTACGTCGTGCACCATGCGCCCAAGGTGCCCGGACGCAGTCTGCCGTTCGTGATCGCCCTCGTTGAACTTGAGGAGGGGGTCCGGATGCTCGGCGAGCTGCGCGGGATCGCTGCCGACCAGGTGAAGATCGGAATGCCGGTCACCGCAACCTATATCGACTTCCCGGACAGTGAGATCAGCCCGGCCTGGACGTTGTACGCATGGGAGCCACAAGCATGAGCCTGACTGTCTCCGACGTTCGGGTCGGCACCAAGTTGCCCGAACTCAAGATCTACGGCGACCCGACGTTCATCGTCTCCACCGCCATCGCGACGCGCGACTACCAGGATGTGCACCACGACCGGGACTTGGCGCAGGCCAAGGGGTCCAAGGACATCTTCGTCAACATCCTCACCGACACCGGGCTGGTCGGTCGGTACGTGACCGACTGGGCCGGTCCGAACGCGTTCGTCAAGTCGATCAAGCTGCGCCTCGGGGTGCCCTGGTACGCCTACGACACCATCACCTTCACCGGGGAGGTCACGGAGATCGAGGGCGACCTGGTGACACTGAAAGTGGTGGGCAGCAACAGCCTTGGCAACCACGTCATCGCCACGTCCACACTTACTTTGGGGGACAACTGATGCTCTCCGGCAAGGCAGCCATCGCCGGTATCGGCGCCACCGACTTCTCCAAGAACTCCGGTCGCAGTGAACTGCGTCTGGCCGCCGAGGCGGTGCTCGACGCACTCGACGACGCCGGCCTCAAGCCGTCCGACGTAGACGGTCTGGTGACGTTCACGATGGACTCCAATCTGGAGACCGCCGTGGCCCGCTCCACCGGGATCGGAGATCTCAAGTTCTTCAGCCAGATCGGTTACGGCGGCGGTGCCGCGGCCGCGACCGTCCAGCAGGCGGCTCTGGCCGTCGCGACCGGTGTGGCGGAAGTCGTTGTGGCCTACCGGGCGTTCAACGAGCGCTCCGAGTTCCGGTTCGGCCAGGTGATGACCGGCCTGACCGTCAACGCCGATTCGCGCGGCGTGGAGTACAGCTGGTCCTACCCGCACGGGCTGAGCACCCCGGCCGCCTCGGTGGCGATGATCGCGCAGCGTTACATGCATGAATACGGCGCCACGAGCGCGGATTTCGGCGCGGTGTCGGTGGCAGACCGCAAGCATGCCGCGACCAACCCGAAGGCGTTCTTCTACGGCAAGCCGATCACCATCGAGGATCACCAGAACTCGCGGTGGATCGCCGAACCGCTGCGGCTGCTGGACTGCTGCCAGGAGAGCGACGGCGGCGTGGCCATCGTCGTCACCACCCCCGAGCGGGCCAAGGACCTCAAGCACCGGCCGGCGATCATCGAGGCCGCCGCCCAAGGTGCCGGCACCGACCAGTTCACCATGTACTCGTACTACCGCGACGAGCTCGGGCTTCCCGAGATGGGTCTGGTCGGCCGTCAGCTCTGGCAGCAGAGTGGCCTGTCGCCCGACGACATCCAGACCGCGATCCTCTACGACCACTTCACCCCGTACACGTTGATCCAGCTCGAGGAGCTCGGTTTCTGCGGTAAGGGTGAGGCCAAGGACTTCATTGCCGGGGGCGCCATCGAGCTCGGCGGACGGCTGCCGATCAACACCCACGGCGGTCAGCTCGGCGAGGCCTACATCCACGGCATGAACGGCATTGCCGAGGGCGTGCGCCAGTTGCGGGGGACCTCGGTCAACCAGGTCGAGGGCGTCGAGCATGTACTGGTCACCGCTGGAACCGGTGTGCCGACATCCGGATTGATCCTCGGATAAAAGGTGCATCGCCACCCCTGATTGGCACGGTAATGTTTGCTCCGGATGTGCATCATCACGGGTAGATAGGGGGGGGCCGCGGCATGGCGATAGAGCGCGACAGTAGCCCGTACGGGTCGCAGACCTTGCTCGGGCCGGGTTGGCCGAGCGTCGACGAGGAACAGCTGACCGCGGCGGCGGCGTCGTATCAGAAGATCGCCGCCAAGATCAGTGGCACAGTCGTCCCGCAACAGACCAGCCAGCTCTCGAAGCTGCAGGGTTCGTGGGAAGGCGGCGCGGCGTTGGCCGCCTCGGGTGAGGCGACCACGATGATCGGCGGACACGAGGCCAATGGTCTACAGGCGCAGGCCATTTCCACCGCGTTGATGAAAATGGCAGCGACCGTGGCGGAGACCAAGACGATCGTGAATGCGGCCGCGGAAGAGGTCCAGCAGGAGGTCATGGGCATTTTGGCCCTGGGGCCGCTTGCCGGCCCCAATGCGCAGGCGCTGATCGAGAGCCGGGTCAAGGCAGGTTTGGCGCAGAACACCGCGACCGTCTCGGCCGCCTCCGCGGAAATGGCGGACAGCCTCAGCACGGTGGCCAACCTCCCGCAGGTCGGCACCCCGCCGACGGCGCAAGCTCAGCAGGCGGCCCAGAAGGGCGCCGATTCGATGATGCAGCTGATCAGCCAGCTGCCGCAGATTCTGGGCCAGTTGCCGCAGATGGCCGGCCAGATTCCGCAGCAGCTCTCCCAACCGCTGCAGCAGTTGTCGCAGCCCCTGCAGCAGCTGACGTCGATGTTGGGTTCGGGTGGCAAGGGCACCGGCGGTGGGCCCAGCCCCTTCTCGGCGTTCTCTAACCATCCGGCGGCCGGCGGCTCCGGTCCCAGCAGTGGTGCGGGCATGGTCAAGGCCGCGGGTCTGCCCGGGGGCTCCGGTGGCGGCAGCCCGCAGACGCCCTTGCTGGCGAAGATGGTGGGCGGTGGCAGCACCGCACCGGTCTCGGTCGACCCCGGTGCCAGCGCCGCTGTGGTCGGCGGTGTCGCCCCGGTGGCAGCGGCCAATGCGACGGGCGGCGGCATGGGCGGCGGCATGGGCATGATGGGCGGCGGCCAGCGTGCCGGTGGCGGTGGGGGCACCGCGACCGGACTGGCGGTCCCGGCTCCTTTGGAACACGACACGGGGGATGGTGGCGATGACTATGACGATTGGTGATCGGTCTCGACGGGAAGGGGACAACCGTGAGTAGCCCGGGAAGCCCGATGTCAATGAAAGGTCCGCTCAGCTGGGACGCCGCGTCGTTGAACCTGCCTGACATGCCGCCGATTCAGCCCGGTGAGGATGCGATGAGCATGACCATCGCCGGCATCGTGCCGACCCTGGCGGCCTCGCTGACCACGAATGTGACGGCGTTGTCGGCCAAGGAAAACATGTTCAACGCCAAGCTGTCGGATGCCCAGGGGGCCTACGAGAAGGCCGACGACTCCGGCGGTCAGGGCGTGGGTCAGCTCAGCCAGATGATGGGGCAGCTGGGACAGATGGGCCAGATGGCCAGTGCGCCGTCGCAAGCTATGGGCCAGATGGGCGGGCAGTTCGGCTCATTGATGGAGCCGCTGATGAAGGCCATGGAAGGCGCCAAGGGCGGCGGCTCGGAGAACGGCGGCGCACCGGGTGCCGGCCAGCCCGGCGGCCCGGGTGGTCAAGGTGGCCCGAATCCGCAACAGCAGCAGGAAGAGCGCGAGGCCAAGCTCAACGATCGGGACAAGCAGCAGGACGATCGCGAGACGGCGCAGAACGACCGCGACGTTGCGCAGGACCGACGCGAAGCCGGCCTGGATGCGCGGGAGACGCAGATGAACGCCCCGTCCGGTGGGGCGGCGTCGGCGGCTCCGCACTCGGCGCCCCCGGTCACGCATTCGGCTCCACCCGCTGCGTCGGCACCGCCTGCCGCCGCGCCCAGCCCGGTTCCGGTGGCACCCGAGGCCCCCCGTCATTCCGGCGGGGACGATCTCTGGAAGCGGATGTAGGCGGCTCCCCGCACCGCGCCTTGATGTGTCAGCAAATTTTGGTTTGTTGACTCGGCATATTCAAGATCATTGCCAGTTTTGCATCTCGCGGAGATTCTTCAACAGTCGTGATGTGCTGAACGGTGTCCTGTGAAGCGCGTTCGCAGCGTATTCCCAGACTGGCAGCGTTCGGGGCCGGGTCGGAAAACCGACTTTGGGTACGAAAATACGGGTTCAATTCGACTGAACGTTTGCTGAACTCGCGCTAGCAGGGTCGATGCCTTCAGGGGTTTCCCATGGCCTGCTATTCCTACCCAATGTGCTCTTTTGATCGCAATCTTTGCCGTCGACCGCCGTCCAGAACGGTTGACCGTGAACCTAGCAAATGCATACCATCGGCCAAACTCTGGGACACAAGTGCTAGACGCGCAACCTGTCCGGAGGAAGGGCTGGACACTATGCGATTGATTGGGCGTGCGACAGGACCGGCCTCGGGATCTACGGGGACGGTGCGCCCCTCCGTAGCGTGCGATTGAACAGATCACCGTCATGGATGAGATTTCAGTTCGTCAATCAATTTCGTCATCTCGGAGCGCGGTGGCGTTGACGGATGATGGAGAGCCCGTGGTGACGGTCGTCGCCGACCGGGGCAACTCGGTCTACGGTCCGGGGAGGGGCAACGGCAACGGTCACCACTCGGGAAGAACCCCGACATTTCCGATGCAGCTCGACGAATTGCATGAGTGGGAACGTTCGTTTGCCGTTGGCGGACGACTCGACCCATATAGCGCTATGGTCGATGGACGCGGTTTGCTCCGGGATGCGGAAGTTCTCATCGTCGATGACTGCACGTTGTACCGCGACTATCTCGTCGCAGTCCTGCTGTCGCATGGCGCGGTGTCCCCCGGGGTTGCCTGGGATGTTCCCTCCCTGATCGCAGCGTTCGAGGCGAGGCTGCCTCGAGTTGTAGTGCTGAACATGGGGACTCGCGACAGTGCGATTCTGCTAAGGCGCGCGTTGAGCTTGGGGCCGCAGGTCCGAGTGGTGGTTCTGGGCGTCTCCGAGGACGACGAATCCGAGATTGTTGCGTGTGCTGAGGCCGGAGTGGCCGGATACCATCTGCGCACCGAAACGCTTCAGGATCTGATCACATTGCTGCACAGGGTCGCTGCGGGGGAATCGCTGTGTTCGCCGCGGGTTTCGGCGATCCTGTTGAGGCGACTATCGGCGCTCGCGTCCCAGCGCCCGTCGGCCGCAAGGGAATTGGTCCTCACAGCCCGGGAGGTGCAGGTCCTCAGGATGCTGGAACTTGGGCTTGCGAACAGGGATATCGCCGACGAGCTGTGCATTGCGGTCCATACCGTCAAGAATCACGTGCACAGCCTGCTGACCAAGCTCGGTGTCAGCACTCGCGCACAGGCAGCGGTGGTGGCCCGGACCATCGTGGCCGCTGAAGACAGGCCAGGGGCCTAGTCCGGGATTCTGGGCCATCGTTGGTCGCGAATCGGGCTATTGCTCGGACCGAGGTCGGATGTTGAGAATCTCGGAGGTGTCCGCTCCCGCGACCACGGCGCGAGCCAGGTCGGCCAGTCGCTGATTGGTCTTCCTGGCGTACGTGCGCAGGAGGTTGAACGACTCGTCCATCCCCATCCCCCCGCGCTCTGCAAGCACCCCTTTGGCCTGCTCGATGATCGTCCTGGTGTTGAGGGCGCCCTGTAGCTGCTGATTGATGATCTCGGCACGGGTGATGATGCGCTGGTGAAGTATCCCCACGGCAGCTACATCGGACAGCCCTTGTCCCACTGCGATATCGCTGTCTGACATTTGACCAAGTTCAGTTCTCAGTAGATTCACTGCGCCGATTCGTTCGTCGCGCAGCCGAAGCGGCAACGCGAACGCCGAACTGAACCCGTACTCCGCGGCGCGTTGGGCGAACGCGGGCCAGCGCTCCTGCTCTCGCTGGATATCCGGCACCAGCACGGTCTCCCGGGTGAGGTAGGCCTCCAGACACGGCCCGGAGTTGGCTTCGATCTGGAGCAGTTCGAGTAGCCGGGTGTGCTCGCTG
Organism: Mycobacterium sp. NPDC004974; assembly: GCF_053600815.1. Taxonomy (NCBI): domain Bacteria; kingdom Bacillati; phylum Actinomycetota; class Actinomycetes; order Mycobacteriales; family Mycobacteriaceae; genus Mycobacterium; species Mycobacterium sp. NPDC004974. Next base: position 63,355 of record NZ_JBSGAQ010000020.1, read on the forward strand.
CTGGACGCGAACACGTGCAGGCGTCCGTGCGCGTCTCCGAGCATGATTCCGGCCGCGGTGACCGGCAGCAACGTCGTCAGGTCGCCAACGAGGCGTTGCGCGAACTCAACGACGTCGTAGTCGGCGACGAGCGTGTCCGCCAGCCCGACGAATGCATTCGCGAGTTGTTCATAGCGGTTCATCATGTCCCCCTTGCATAATGAAGTCTTCCCTCGATGTTTGCGTTGGTCAACGTTCGCTCACGACGTCACCGAGGAACCCGGGGTCGCGCCCTCGCCTGGGTCTGCGTTGGGTTCCGGCGCGAACCTGAGTCGCCGGTGTACGACGTCGTGGGCGACTTCACTGAGCAGACGTCCATTGGCATAGGCGTATGCCTGAAGGCGGACATAAGCTTCGCGGGCGCCGACCCCGAGTTGTGCAACGACCATCCCGGTCGCCTGATGCACTTCGCGACTACCTAGGGCCTGGTCCCATAGTGAATTGAGCGACTCGACGGGCACATCGCCCAGTCCTGCGCTGAGCAACATCGACGTGATCATCTCGGCGATGGCGATGGCATCGGCGAAGTCGAGTGCCGTCAGTTCGGGGGGTGCATCGCGATACAGATCGAGGACACCTACCTGGATGGCACCAACTTGCAGCGGAAATGCGTACATCGCGGATACGCCGGAGGTGACCGCCTCGCTGGCGAACATCGGCCACTGCTCGTCGGCCTCGGACAGTTGCGCGACCATCACCGGCGTGCCGGCCGAGATCGCATCCACGCCGGGCCCCTCTCCGAGGGTGGCCTGGGTCCATTCCAGTCGTTCGGCGATGTTGTCGCTGGAAGCGAGAACATCGATGCCTATGCCCTCCACGTTCACTGAGATGCCTGCGCGTGTCACCGGGAGAACCGATACGCACGCCTTACACAGGCGTGCTGCGTCATCCGGGTCTGCGGCGCTCGTGCGGACTGCCTCGAGAAACCTGGTCCGCACACTCCGCGGATCAGACTCGTTCACGGGACGCTCCACTCTGTGCATCGAGTCGGATTTATGCACAACCACTGCTTGGGCGCTGCCGGGGCTGATGTGGTGCGAGGTCTCGATGATCGGTGGATTGTGCCCGTGACAGGAGACTACCGCGAGCATGGCGCGGGTGAGGCAGCACGCGCGTGATTGACGCGTGGGAAATATATTTCCTGAGCAAGGATTGTGTTTGCCAAGACTGCTGCCAGATACGAATATTTCAGCGTGGTCAACAGGTGTCACGGCATGCGCCAAGGTGTCTGACGGCAAACATGTCACGCCGCGTGAGGCGTGCAATCGGCGGGGTGTCCCCTGATCGGATATCGCGGTTCTCGCCTGCTTACTGCGGAAACTGTGGCCGGAATGGCCTGGATGGCCCCCTCGACTGCTAGCTACTTGCGGAGGGGAGGGCTTTGCTCAAACTTGGCGTGACCTTTGCTTCGGGGTGGTCGCTCCTTGGAAGTCCCTGAATTTTACGCGCGCGATGGCAAACTTCATTAAGTGTGCTAGTTTCGCGTCCACGGCCCTTCGTGACCTATGGCAGCTGAGAAGGGGATGTTCGTCGCCAGGACCCCGCGACAGGTGAAGTGCGGCGGTTTGAGCGAGCGGAGTCGGGGGGCATGGTCGTGGTAGCTGATTTGCTCAGGTGGACGTGTTGACCGCCGACCCGGCCGTTTCCTCCGACGGCGTGATTGAGCCGGATCTGTCAGTCGATGCGGATGCCGATCTGGCTGCCGTGGATCGCCGCCATACGGTCGGGTCCGGACGCCGCCTGTCGAACTCCCGGTCGTTTTCGGCTCTACCGGGCGGACTGGCTGACTGGCGCACGCCGTCGACGAGCGCCGGTGATTCGGGACTGCTCCGGGATACGCGGATCCTGATTGTCGATGACAGCACGCTCTGTCGCGAGTTCCTGGCGGGGGTGGTCACCGCCCACGGCGTGCTGGCACCGGGCCTCGCCTGGGATGTGCCTTCGCTGACCGCGGCCCTCGAGAGCACGTTGCCGCGTGTTGTCCTGCTGAATATGGCGACTCGCAACAAGGCGGTGTTACTGCGTCATGCCCTGGAATTCAGTCCGTCGGCGCGGGTAGTCGTTCTGGGCGTATCCGAGACCGACGAATCCGAGATTGTCGCGTGCGCGGAGGCCGGTGTGGCCGGCTACCACCTGCGTAACGAATCGCTCGATGACCTACTCATATTGATACACAACGTTGCTGCGGGGGAGTCGCTTTGTTCGCCGAGAATTTCCGCAATCCTGCTGCGCCGATTGTCGGCGCTGGCTTCCCAGCGGCAACCGGCGGTAAGAGAACTAGTCCTTACGTCCCGTGAGGCCCAGATCCTCAGGATGCTGGAATCAGGCCTTTCGAACCGGGACATTGCAGCAGAGCTGTGTATCGCTGTCCACACTGTCAAGAACCACGTGCACAGTCTGTTGAACAAACTCGGTGTCAGCTCGCGTGCGCAGGCTGCCGCACTCGCCCGCACCATCCTGCACGCCGATAGCGCTCCCGGGGACCAGTCGGGGATCTAGTCCGCGATCCAGACCGCGGTCTAATCCAAAAATCGATCTATCGGTCCATGTACCAACGGCTTTCGGCCATCGATAGTGATTGCATGTTTACGGGGGTTAGCTCAAGGCCAGGCGAAGGCATCGCTGGCGATCGAGTTTGCGGGTCCGGTTCGACGGCAATCGCTGTCGCTGCTTCGGGAATGGTCTGATGTGCGGCATCATCGCCTGCCGGACAGATCGCCCCGCAGTCGACTACCTGCGAGTGGGACTACGCCGGCTCGAGTACCGCGGGTACGACTCGGTCGGAGTCGCCCTGCAGACCACAACCGGCCCCGTCGTCCGTCTGCGGACGACGGGGCGTGTGGCGGCCCTCGAAGGGCTGCTGGACCAGTGGCCCGGCCCGCAGTTCAACGGGGTGGGAATCGGCCACACACGCTGGGCGACCCGCGGTTCGGTGACCGAGGGCAACGCCCACCCGCACATCGACTGTCGAGGGCAGATCAGCCTGGTGCACAACGGAACGATCGAGAATGAGGCCGGGCTGCGGACGGAGCTGGCCAGTACCGGGCACGAGTTCGCGACGACGGTCGACAGCGAGGTGTTGTGCCACCTGATCGAGGATGAGCGGTATCGCTGCGGGGATCTGGTTCTGGCTGTGCGGAATGCCCTCGCCAGGGTTGAGGGATGCTGGGCTCTTGCCGCGCTGGAGCAGGGCACGGGCCGAATCGTCGTCGCTGCCAAGGGGTCCCCACTGCTCGTTGCGCACACCGCACACGGCGACTTTGCGGCAAGTGACATCGCGGCGATCGCCGACTGGGTCGACGAGTTCCGGATACTCGACGACGGCGACGTCGTCGAGCTGACGAATGCCGGTCGGTGGCGCGGCCGCGAGGTGGAACTGAATGGCTACACCGACGACATGGCCAAGGAGATCGACGAACAGCCGCAAGCGGCCGCTCGGATCTTCGATGACCTGGTGGACGGAATCGCGACCGGGCGGGTCTGGAACCAACTCGGGCTGCCTCCGTTCGAACGTCTGAAGGTGATCGGCTGCGGAACATCGCTGAACGCAGGCAAGGCGATCGGCAACCTGGCGCGAGAACTCGGCGGAATACCGACAACTGCCATCGCCGGGAGCGAAGCTGCTGCCGAGGTCCCTGATGAGTGCCAGCTGTGCATCGCCGTCAGCCGGTCAGGTGAGACCACCGATGTGCTGCGCGCGGTCGAGGGTCCCGCCATGGGTGACTCGCCATTGCTCGCACTCACCAGCAACTCGCATTCCACACTGGCCCGGCTGGCAGATGCCGTCATCGGCTTTTCGGCCGGGTCTGAGACCGGTGCCGCAGCCACCAAGACATTCGTGTGTGAGGTGGTTGCCGGTGTGGCTCTGATGATCTCGGCGCTTGTAGCTATGAAGCGCCTGCCCACCGCTGCGGCAACTGGACTCGTCGACGATCTTCGCCGACTGCCGGATCAATTGGCCGCGGCCGGTGCGATCGCCAAGTGCGTCATACCGCCGATCGCAGACGAATTCGTATCCAGGGGCGGGTTCATCTTCATCGCACGCGGATCGGGGCTACCGTACGCCGCCGAAGGTGCCCGCGAGGTAACGGAACTCACCCATCTGTGGGCCGGGCATTACCCGGCCGGCGAGTTGAAGCATGGACCACTCGCGTTGGTGCGCGACGGAACCCCGGTCGTGGTCGTCGGCCATGGAGACCATGAGCTCGTCAGGGATGTCGGGGACGTGCGGGCCCGCGGCGGTCGGGTCATCTCGATCGGGCCGGCGGGTAGCGATGTGCCGGTAATCGGCAACCTGAATGCGCCGTGGGGCCCGATCGAGGCAATTGCCCCGATGCAGATTCTGGCCCGCACCCTGGCCAAGGAGCTGGGACGCGATGTCGACAAGCCAGAACATGACCTGAAGGCGGTGATGGTCGAGTAAACCCGGGGGACTCGTCGCCCACGCAAAACAGATCAAGGACCCAACCGGTCCTGCTCACCACATAGGAAATTATGGCTCAGACTGCTTTTCCCAACGCCGATATCTGGCCGCGTGAGGCCGATATCGACCCCGGCGGTGACGTGGTTGCGGACTTCGCCGCGGTCGTCCGAGCTTGGCCACACCGCGCAGCCATCATGCACAACGGGACTGTCATCACCTATCGTGACCTCGCCGACCGGGTCCGTCGTACTGCATTGCACTACAGGGCAACTCGATTCGGTGACGATGAAGACTCCCGTCTGATCGGTGCGGTGGTTGCACACGTACCCGCTGTGGTTGATCTTCTGCTCGGAAGTCTGCAGGCTCGGGCGGCCTATTGCCCGATCGACGCTGCGCTTCCGGCGGCCCGCAAGCAGGCGCTCGCTGCGGCACTCGGCGTGGATCGACTGTTTGCGGTAGCCCGGGACCCGGACGACTCGACGGACCTTCGGATCGAAACGCTCGACGAGGACCCGGTTCTTGTGGACACGGATCTGCCTGAGCCGAGATGTCGCCCCAGTGATCCGGCGTATGTGCTGTGCACCTCGGGTTCCACGGGGAAGCCGAAGCCGGTGGTGGTTTCGCGACGTGCCCTCGCGGCCACGGTGAGGGCACTACGTCACCTTTTCGGGATCACGCCCGACGACCGAGTGCTTCAATTTGCGTCGCTCGGCTGGGATACCTGTTTGGAGGAGATCCTCCCTGCGTTAACAGCCGGCGCGACATTGGTTTTCGACGATGCCGCCCATTCTGTTGCGTTGCCCCGCTTTGTCCGCATGTTGGCAGAACGAGAAATCACCGTACTCGACCTGCCGACGGCGTTCTGGCACGAGCTGGTGCTGTTTCTCCACGAGGAGCAGGCGTCATTGCCGGCCTGTGTCCGGCTGGTGGTGATCGGCGGCGAACGGGTTGATCCAACCCGACTACGGCAGTGGCGCGATGTCGATGCTGGGGACGTCAGGTTGCTCAATACCTACGGATGCACCGAGACGACGATGGTGACTCACGCGGTGGACCTGTGCGGACCTGACACCGAACCGGAAGTGGCGAGGTGCGACGGCGAGATTCCGATCGGGCGTGCATTGCCCCATGTGCGCGATCACGTCACCGACGAAGGGGAACTGCTGGTGTCGGGACCGGGCCTCGCCACTTGCTACCTCGGGTTGCCGGAGCTCACCGAGTCCGGATTCCCCGTCGCCGACCACGGCTCCGGTCCGACCCGGTGGTTCCACACCGGAGATCTGGTTGCCCGCGGTGAACGGGGGCTCCTGTACTCGCGCGGCCGCACTGACGAACAGGTGAAAGTCCTTGGAGTGCGGGTGCATCCGGCGGAGGTGGAGGCTCAGCTGAACACCCACCCCGCAGTCGGGGGTGCCGTCGTGACAGGTGAACGGCTACTCGGCCGCACCGCACTGACGGCGTACGTAGTCCCGGTCGGGACGATTACCCAGGTTGAGCTGAAGCGTTACCTGGGCCAGCGCTTACCCGCCCAATTCGTACCCAGTCGAGTGAGATTCGTTGACTCACTGAGCTATACGTCCAGCGGAAAAATTGATCGGGCGGCAACACGTCGCGCCGCAAGAGACCACGACGGCAAAGGAGCGGGTCAATGAGTGCCGGCCACATCGTCCAGATCTTTCGTAGGGTCCTCAACACTCCTGAGGTGAAGACGGACTCCGACTTCTTCGAACTCGGCGGCGATTCGCTGTTGGCGACCAGGGTGCTCAGTGCGATCGCCCGGGACTTCGGGACGGAATTGTCGTGGGAGGACTTCATCGAAAGACCTTCGGCAGAGGGCCTGTTCGCAAAAGTCTGTGCTGTCGTGCCATGAGCAGGGAAAACATGCGTGTCGTCGTCGTCGGGGCCGGCCTGGCCGGGCTGACGGCTGCTCTCGACCTGAAGGCCGCGGGTGCGGACGTCACCGTGCTCGAGGCGCGTGATCGGGTAGGTGGACGGATGCACGGCGTCCCGATATCCGGGTCCGTGGTCGCCGACGGGGGTGCTGCCTATCTGGGCGTGCGGCACACCGAGCTACGTGCATTGCTACGGGAGCACGGACTCGATGTGGCTTCCACGGGGATGGCCGGCGACAGCACGTTCATGCTCTCGAACCGCCGGACGACAACTTCGAGTCGGGTCCCTCCGTTGGATGTGGTGGCACTTGGCGACTTGTTCGACCGGCTGGAGGAACTCGTCGCGCGGATACGGCCGGATGCGCCATGGCTGAGCCCGCAAGCCGGCGACCTCGACCGACTGACTGCCGCGCGCTGGCTTGCCGATGAGGTCAAGCATCCGGACGCGCAGACATTCTTCCCGCTCTTCATCGGCGAGATGATGGCGGCCGATCCCGAAGCGGTTTCGGTACTGCACATGGCTTTCTACCTGCGTTCTGGCGGCGGCATCCGCTATCTCAACGCCTTCGAGGGTGGAGCCCAGCAATGGCGGATCGATGGCGGCGCCCATCTGCTGTCCGAGGCGCTCGCTGTACAACTTGGGACGCGGGTGCGGTTGGGTCATCCGGTATGCGCGATCGATCAGAGCGCCGACGAAGTGGTGGTGCAATGCATTCCGCACAGCGATGGCATGCTGTCCGAGTATCGAGCCGATCGGGTGGTTGTCGCGATACCGCCAATACTCGCGCAGCGGATCGAGTTTCGGCCGGCGCTGAGCGCGCCGCGCGCGACTGCGGCCACCGGCCGGGGTTGCGCGGTCAAGGTACACCTGGGATATCCGACTCCGCTGTGGCGCGAGTACGGCCTGTCCGGTTGGTCGGTGAGTTCCAACGGGCCGTTGCTGTCGACGGTCGACGATTCTCCGCCGGATGAATCAGCAGGTGTGCTCACCGGATTCGTCACAGGCGCCGAGGCAGCGACGTTCTCGGCGATGTCGGCGGCTGAGCAGTACGAGGCGGCGCTGAACCATGTCGGACAGCTCTTTCCTCAGCTGCCCCCGCCGACTCAGTACACCGTCACCGACTGGTTGACCGAGAAGTACAGCAAGGGATGCTATTCCGCGCTGTTCGGCCCCGGCGACTGGTTGCGGCTCGGACCGACACTGACCGAGCCTCATGGCCGCGTTCATTGGGCGGGCACCGAAACCAGCTTGGAATTCTTCGGGTTGATGGAGGGGGCGATCAGGTCCGGCCGACGGGTCGCGGACGAATTGATCCACGCCGATGAACCGGCAACCGCCTCGCGAAAGGTGCTGTCACGATGACAACGCTCAGTGAACGCAGCCAGGCCAGATCCACTGTGGTCGATGACCAGCCGTATACCTACGTGCGCACAGAGTTGACCGAGCCGGATTGGCGGCGCTACCCAGGATGGGCGACGGTCACGGCATCCGATTGGCGAGATCCGCAATGGCAGCGCGCGCACTCCGTCAAGAACATCGCGCAACTGCGTGCTGTGGTGGGGGACCTTCTCGACGAACGATTCTATGCCGACCTGCTCGCCGACCAGCAGCGGGAGGCGACCATGTCGATGTTGATGCCGCCGCAGATGCTGAACACCATTGCCCCCCACTGCACATCGGGCCGCCGCAGCCTCACGGAGGCGTTTTATGCCGATCCGATTCGGCGTTACATGCTGCCGGTGTTCACCGATCGTGACCGCAGATGGCGCTCACACCCTTACGCCGAGCGAGATTCGCTGCACGAAAGCGACATGTGGGTGGTCGAGGGGTTGACTCATCGGTACCCGACCAAGGTCCTTGCCGAAATGCTCTCGACCTGCCCGCAGTACTGCGGGCACTGCACCCGGATGGATCTGATCGGCAATTCGACGCCCGCGGTGAGCAAGGCCAAGCTGACCCTGCGGCCGGCGGACCGGCAGGAGCGCATCCTCGAGTACTTGCGCGCCACACCGACCGTAAGGGACGTCGTGGTTTCCGGTGGCGACGTGGCCAACATCCCGTGGCCACGGCTGGAGTCCTTTGTCATGAAGCTGCTCGAGATCGACACCATCCGGGATATCCGCTTGGCCACAAAGGCACTGGCGGCGTTGCCGCAGCACTGGCTGCAGCCGAAGGTGGTCGAAGGCGTCAATCGCGTGGCACAGGCCGCCTCCGCCCTCGGAGTCAACCTGGCGATGCATACCCACATCAACCACGTGCAGTCGGTGACACCGCTGGTCGCGGAGGCGGGGCGAGCCCTGCTCGCCGCCGGGCTGCGGGATGTTCGCAATCAAGGTGTGCTGATGCGCGGCGTGAATGCGACGACTGAAGACCTTCTCGATCTGTGCTTTGCGCTTCAGGGCGAAGCCAACATTCTCCCGTACTACTTCTATATGTGCGACATGATCCCCAACGCCGAACATTGGCGCACCCCACTGTGGCAAGCCCAAGAGTTGCAGTTGGCGATCATGGGGTACCTGCCCGGGTTCGCGACTCCGCGCATCGTCTGCGACGTCCCCTTTGTCGGAAAGCGTTGGGTCCATCAGGTAGTCCGGTACGACCGCGAATTGGGCATCTCCTACTGGAGCAAGAACTATCGCACCGTACTCGACAAGGCGGATCGTGACGCGTTGAACCGTGTCTACCCGTTCTACGACCCGATTGACACCCTGCCGAGGTCCGGGCAGCGATGGTGGCTCGCGACACGCGAATATCCAAGTACTGCAAAAGTTTCAGTGCAGGTGTCCCAGTACGTGGACCCGTGAGTTGGGGGTAACGCCATGCAACAAGACGAGATCCAGACCGTCACCCGTCGTTCCCATCCGAACAATGGGAGCGGGTGGCTGACCGCGGTCGGCGACACCGCCGCAGGTCCGCCGAAACCTGAGACAACCAGCGGTCGGGTTGCATTTGCCGCACAGAATCTGATGCCGAGCGAGGTGTTCGAGCGCACCACCTGGCAACGGCGTTACGCGGCGAAGATACGGCTGACGGACACCATGGTCGTCTGCTTCGCTGTGGGCCTGGCGCAGTACATCCGATTCGGAACCAACCACTCCGCAGACGCGCAATTCAAGTATTTCGTCCCGGGTTTCTCGGTCGCGTTCATCGTCGTGTGGCTCACCGCGCTGGCTGGATCGCACACTCGGTCGCCGCGAATCATCGGTTCCGGCATCGACGAGTACCGGCGGGTGATCGCGGCATCCTTCTGGACTTTCGGAGCGATCGCGATCATCACGTTGCTCCTCAAGATCGACGTGGTGCGAGGGTATCTGGCGGTCGCGCTCCCCACCGGGATCATCTGTCTGGTTCTGGGCAGGTCGTATTGGCGTGGAAAATTGGCGCATTGCCGTGCGTCGGGCAGGAACCAAACCGCCGTCCTGGCCATCGGAGAGCCCGGCGCGGTGCAAAGCCTGGGGAACGAGCTGACCCGAAATGAGTCGGACGGCTATCGCGTAGTGGGCGTCGGCGTTCCGGGCTATGGCCCTCCGCGGGGCGAGCAGATCACCATCAACGGTAGGGAAATTCCGATCATCGGCGGGGAGACACAGGTTCTGGAGGCCATCCGGACGTGTGGCGCGGACACCGTCGCCATTGCCGGTACGGAACACTTCGGCGTCCGAGGCATCCGGCGACTCCTGTGGGATCTCGAGCCGCTCGGAGTCGACCTCGTTGTCTCCACCGGGGTGATGGACGTCGCGCTTTCTCGTCTCGTGATGCGTCCCATCGCCGGACTTCCATTGCTGCACATAGAGAAACCGCAGTATCTCGGCGCCAAGCGATTTCAGAAACGGGCGTTTGACGCATGTTTCGCATCGGCAGCGCTCATCGCGACGCTGCCCATCTTGATCGCCACCGCCATTGCGATCAAAGTCGGAAGTCGGGGACCGGTCTTCTATCTGTCCGAACGGATCGGTATCGACGGCAAGCCGTTCTCGATGGTGAAGTTCCGCACCATGGTGAAGGACGCCGACAAACAGCTGGCAGGGCTGTTGAGCGCCAACGAAGGCGGCGGCTTGTTGTTCAAGATTCATGACGATCCGCGCATTACCCGTGTCGGTCAGGTGTTGCGGCGCTTCAGCATCGACGAACTTCCACAGTTCCTCAACGTGTTGCGGGGGGAGATGAGCGTCGTCGGCCCGCGGCCACCGTTGCGCCGTGAGGTGGAGGCATACGACTGCGACGTGTTGCGCCGGCTGCTGGTGAAGCCGGGCGTGACAGGCCTGTGGCAGGTGAGCGGACGATCCGATCTCTCCTGGGAGCAATCCGTTCGCCTGGATCTCTCGTACGTCGACAACTGGTCGATGATCGAAGACGTCCTGATCATCATCAAGACCTTGCGAGCGGTTTTCCGACGCACCGGGGCCTACTGAGGTTTGCCATGAGCGATCAGACAGCGGTCACGGTTCTCGGGATCAACTACTCTCCGGAACCCTTTGGCATCGCGCCATATACGGCAGGACTGTGTCGCGGACTCGTCAGCAGAGGCTACCGGGTCAACGTGGTCACCGGAATGCCCCATTATCCCGAGTGGAGGCTGCCCGAGGAATACCGCTGGAAGTGGACGTCGAGTGAAGCGATCGACGGTGTGTCCGTGAAGCGGGTACGACATTCGATTCCGGCAAGGTCGTCGAACGTTCGCCGCCTTCTCATGGAGGTGACCTTCGGTATCCGGGCCGCAGCATCGCGGTGGAACCGACCAGACGTCGTTATCTGCACAACTCCGGCACTGATCTCGACCGCGGTTCAATGCCTGCGACTTCGCGGATCGATCGGGCACAGGCCGGCACTGGGTGTCTGGGTTCAGGATCTCTACTCGGTCGGCCTGAGCGAAACTCAGAACCCGGCCGCCAACGCTGCCGGACTTGCCCGCCGACTGGAAAGCTGGGTCATGCGGGAAGCTGATGGCGTCGTGGTGGCGCACAATCGATTCCGATCCCAACTTGTCCGGAGCATGCAGGTTGACCCCGCCAAGATCACGACGATCGGGAACTGGACTCACGTTCAGTCCGCCGGCGCGAGTGACCGTATTGCGAGTCGCAGATGTCTCGGTTGGTCAGACAACGAGACCGTGGTCCTGCATGCCGGAAGCATGGGTGTCAAGCAGGGGCTCGAGAACGTCGTGCGCGCTGCGCAGATCGCCGACAAACAGAATCTGAACCTGCGTTTCGTTCTCATGGGCGATGGGAATCAACGAAGTGCGCTCGAGGCGATGGCGCGTGAAACCACTCGCCTGGAGATCCGTGACCCGCTTCCGCAGCAGGATTTCGTCGCGGCGTTGAGGGCTGCCGACATCCTGCTGGTCAACGAACGGCTCGGGGTGGCTGAGATGTCGATACCGAGCAAGCTCACCTCGTACTTCCAGAGTGGCACTGCAGTGTTGGCCTCGACGAGCCCTGAAAGTACTGCAGCGCAGGAGATCAGAAAGTCAAAGGCCGGAGTTCTGGTCGCCGGAGGAGATCCGGGAGGGCTTGTCGAGGCCGCCGCGGCGCTCGGTAGGGACGCAGATCTGCGGATGAGGTTGGGAGCGAGCGGAATCAGGTACGCCGCCGCTGAACTCAGTGAAAAGGCATCGATAGACAAGTTCGACAGTTGGATCCAGCACATGTTGGCAACGCAAGGCGTTGAGGAATCGGCAAGGGGGCGGCGATGCGCAAGCTGGCACTGATTACCGGGATCACCGGGCAGGACGGCTCATATCTGGCGGAGTTGCTGTTGGCCAAGGGATATGAGGTTCACGGCCTCATCAGACGGGCCTCGACATTCAACACGGTCCGTGTCGAGCATCTCTACCAGGACCCGCACCTCCCCGACGCCAGGTTGTTCCTCCACTACGGCGACATGTCCGACGGTGCCAGGCTGTCGATGTTGTTGAGCAAGATCAATCCTGACGAGGTCTACAACCTCGCAGCGCAGTCACATGTGCGGGTGTCGTTCGATGAGCCGGAGCACACCGGCAGCGTCACGGGTGTGGGCTCTGTCCGCCTGCTCGAAGCGGTGCGGCAAGCCGGACTGTCGTGCCGGTACTACCAGGCGTCGAGCTCTGAGATGTTCGGTGCCTCCCCACCCCCGCAAAGCGAAAGCACACCGTTCTATCCACGGTCTCCTTACGGGGCTGCGAAGGTGTATTCGTACTGGGTCACAAAGAACTACCGCGAAGCCTACGGAATGTTCGCGGTCAACGGGATCTTGTTCAACCATGAGTCACCTCGACGCGGCGAGACGTTTGTGACCCGGAAGATCACGCGCGCCGTGGCCCGGATCAAGGCCGGCATACAAGACGAGCTGTTCCTGGGCAATCTTGATGCCGTGCGGGACTGGGGGTACGCGCCGGAGTTCGTGGAGGGAATGTGGCGGATGCTCCAGGCACCTGAGCCGGACGACTTCGTACTGGCGACCGGACAGGGATGTACCGTGCGTGACTTCGTCCGAATCGCGTTCGATCGAGTGGGGTTGAACTGGCGCGACCACGTGAGGTTCGACCCGAATTACGTGCGCCCCACCGAGGTTGATGCACTCATCGGAGATTCATCAAAGGCCGCCCGACTGCTCGATTGGAAAGCGCAGGTGTGCGCCCCCGAACTCTCGGCCATCATGGTGGACGCCGACATCGCTGCGCTCCGGTGTGAAGGAAAGCCGTGGGTGGACAAGCCGGCCCTGGCCGGCTGGGAATAGCCGAGAGGCCACAACCATGACCGTCGCAGAGCCTTCCGGAGACATCCGATCTGTGGATGCCGGCAATCGCTTCCGTCTCAGTGCTTTTTCGGGGCACGGATACCGTCGCGGCCGTCCGGTGCCGATCCAGGTGCTGTGGCTGATGTCGCGCGGCCTGTTGATGCAATGGTGGTGTCCGAACGGGGTCCGCATCGGGGTATTGCGGCTGTTCGGAGCGAGAATCGCTGCGGGAGTGATCGTTCGACACGGAGTCAAGATCCACTGGCCCTGGAAACTGGTGATCGGAGACAACTCCTGGATCGGCGAGGAGGCCTGGATCCTGAACCTCGAACAGGTGCGGATCGGATCGAACACGTGCATCTCGCAGGGAGCGTTCCTGTGCACCGGGAGTCACGACAGGAGAAGCGCGACATTCGAATTCGACAACGGCCCGATTGTCGTCGGCGATTCGGTGTGGGTTGCGGCACAGGCGACGGTGCTGCGCGGTGTCTGCATCGGAGACGGCGCGACCGTCGGGGCAACGGCGATCGTGACTGACGACGTTCCCGCGGGGGCGACGGTGCTGGCGGCTCGCCCCCAGGTGCAATGGCCCCGAGAACCCCACCCAAACGGAGACTTTCATGGAGACTGATTCCCTCATCTACGTCGCCGGTCACCGCGGCATGGTCGGTTCCGCAATCACGCGTCGCCTGCATGACACCGGTTACCGGAATGTTCTGACTCGCACCCACGGTGAGCTTCCGCTCGACGACTGTGGGGCGGTGGAAGAGTTCTTTGCCTCGCAGCGTCCTGAGTACGTGGTGCTCGCCGCGGCGAAAGTCGGTGGAATCATGGCCAACTCGACCGAAGGCGCCGACTTCATCCGGGAGAATCTCAAGATCCAGACCAACGTGATCGATGCCGCATACCGCCACGGCACACGTAAGTTCCTGTTCCTGGGGTCGAGCTGCATCTATCCCAAATTCGCTGAACAGCCGATCGTGGAGGAGGCGCTTCTCTCCGGCCCGCTGGAAGAAACGAATCTGCCGTACGCAATCGCGAAGATCGCCGGAATCACGATGTGCGAAGCGTATGCACGGCAATACGGCTTCAACACATTCGCGGTGATGCCCTCGAATGTGTACGGGGTGGGTGACAACTTCCATCCGGAGCATTCTCATGTGATCGCAGGTTTGATGCGCCGATTCCACGAAGCCAAGCTGTCGAACCTGCCCGAGGTGGTGGTGTGGGGGACAGGTTCGCCGCTGCGGGAGCTGATCGACGCCGACGACCTCGCCGACGCCTGCGTCTTCCTGCTACGGCACTACGACGCCGGGGGAATCATCAATGTCGGTTCCGGACAGGAGATCTCGATCCACGACCTGGCGCTGATGATGAAATCGGTCGTGGGTTTCGAGGGTGAGGTGACGTTCGACTCGACCCGGCCGGACGGTACTCCGCGCAAGATCATGGACAACAGCAAACTGCGGGCAATGGGATGGCAGCCCACCCTCACCATCGAAGCAGGACTGAAGAAGATGTACGCCTGGTTCGTCGGGTCGCAGGCCGACGAGCATTGAGTAGGGGGACCACCATGAGGTTGATCGAGACGTTGGTGTGGCTTCTGCCCGGCAGGGCGGTGAAGAACTCCTTGCTGCGGATGTTCGGCCACCGCATCTCGCGGTCCGCGCGGATCGGTCCGGTAGTGGCATTGAATGTGGGCCGCGCCGTCATCGGAGAAGGCGTAACGATCGGGGCTCTGAACCTCTTCCGGTCTCTTCGGCTACTGGAGATGGGCGATGGCGCGACGATCGGTTCACTCAACTCGATCTCGGCGCACCCGGCCTATCAGGCGTTGCACGCGGATGTCGGAGCTCTTGTGATGGGCGAGGGTGCTGCGATCACCAGTCGACACAACGTCGACTGTTCCGGGGTGGTCCGGATCGGCGACATGTCCGCCATCGCCGGCCAGCGGACAACGATTCTGAGCCACGAGATCGACATAACGCTCAACATCCAGTCGGCGGGGCAGGTCATCATCGGTGAACGCTCGGCAGTTCTGACCAACTGCCTGGTCTTGAAGGGTGCCGTCCTCCCAGCCCACTCACTGCTCACGGCGAACTCGATGTTGATCCGGAGCAGGCAGCTCAATCCCGCCCCGGGTATCTACGGAGGTTCTCCCGCCACGTTCGTCAGGTCCAATCCTCCCGAGGATGGGAGTTGGTTCGAACGGCAGAAGTGCGCCACCACCCAATTGCGGATCGATCTGCCTCGTTGCCGAAGTGCCCGAGGAGACGGTGCCTCGGACCATGTGGAGGCGATCCTCCTATGAGGGTCTTGCAGGTGCTGACACTGGTGTCGCCGGACGGTGCGTATGGCGGTCCGGCCCGGGTGGCACTGAATCAATGTGCCGCTCTGGCGAAGGCCGGTCATGAGCCGATCTTGCTGGCCGGGGCGCGCGGCTATTCGGTACCGCCGCAACTGATCGACGGCGTCCCGGTCCGACTCCTTCCGGTTCGGCGAGTACTGCCGTGGGTGGGCTACGCCTCGACGTGGTCACCTGCCATGGTCGGTTGGCTCAAGCGCCACGCATCCGCGTTCGATGTGGTGCACGTTCACCTGGCGCGTGACCTGGTGACCATTCCGGCGGCGCGGGCTGCGCTGCAAGTCGGGCTACCCGTCGTCGTGCAGACGCACGGGATGATCATCACTGGTACGCACCCACTTTCGCCGCCGGTCGATGCACTGTGGACGAAGAAGCTGCTGCGGGCGGCCGGCGCGGTCTTCTACCTGGATGATGCCGAACGTGCTGAACTCGGTGCCATCGGTGGCCCTGGCCTGCGGCTGGTTCCATTGACAAACGGTGTCCCGGTGCCTGCGGAAGCCCACGCGGACACCCGTTCCACCCCTCCGGAAGTCCTGTTTCTCGCGCGTCTACACGAGCGGAAGCGGCCGGAGGTTTTCGCCGCGGCGGCACTTGAACTGCTGCGCAAGGGTATCGACGCGCAGTTTACCCTCGTGGGTCCGTCGGAAGGGGCCGAGGCAGCGGTCGACCGGGTCATCGCGGAGGCGCGGGCGGACGGCTTCGGCAAGTCACGCCTGCGCCGTGAACCTGCGGTATCTCCCGGGCAGGTGGCCGAGCGGATGAGTGCGGCCTCCGTGTACGTGCTGCCTGCCGTGCGTGAACCTTTCGGGATGTCCATCATCGAGGCCCTCGCCGAGTCTGTGCCGGTAGTGATCAACGCCGACGGTGGTCTCGCCGGCTTCGTGGAACAGAGCGGTTGCGGTGCGGTTGTGGCGGGTGGCCCGCACGACTACGCGGGCGCCATCGCGCGCCTGCTCGCTGATCCGGTGGCCGCCCGAACTCAGGGCCAGGCAGGCCGAGTGGCGGTGCGCGAAATGTACGGCATGGCGCGAGTGTGCCGGCGACTTGAAGACGTCTACGAATCGATCATGGTGCGAGGGTGAGATGAGCAAACGAATTACCCGCGGTTCTCTTCGGCTGGGTCTACAGGTTGTCTGGGCGGTGCTGCTCGCCGTCGTGGTGACAGGCGCACTGTGGTGGGGGTTCGTTCGTGGACGCGTTTCCGTTGCCGCACAGGGGATCAGCGTCGAAGCCACCTTTGCGGGCCAGCCCAATGGGCCCGCGCCGGGCAGGTTCGACGGTGGTCAGCCGGCCCTGGTCACGGGCACCCCGGGAGACCCGGGCGCCCGTCCCCGGCTGGTCGATGGGCGACTCACCTATCAGCCCACCGAGCCGGACAGTGCGGCAGGATTCTTCAGTACGCCGGACCTGGGTGCACCCCTGCGGTCGATGGGGGCACGGTTCGTATTCCGGCCGGGTAACGGCACCAAGGGAGCTATGGCGTTCGTCGTGTCCCGCGGCGTCGACTCCAGCTTCCCGCCGATGGTCCGTCCGCTGCCGGTGCATTTCGTGTTG
Source organism: Mycobacterium sp. NPDC004974 (assembly GCF_053600815.1). Lineage (NCBI taxonomy): Bacteria > Bacillati > Actinomycetota > Actinomycetes > Mycobacteriales > Mycobacteriaceae > Mycobacterium > Mycobacterium sp. NPDC004974. The sequence goes on from NZ_JBSGAQ010000020.1 coordinate 80,343, forward strand.
ACCCCGGTGAACTGGAACGTCAGTGTGTCGCATTCTGCCGGAGACCCTTTGGATGTCATTGCGGCGGGCGAATTCCCGGCGCCGTTGGCTGAAGATGGGGCCACGCCCTACGAGGCGCGGCTCACACTCAATGGTTCCGATCTGACCCTGGATCTACCGGGGGACGTGCATCGGACCATCTCAGATCCCCGGATCTCGGAATGGCGAGGCAGTTTTGGAAATTTCGAACTGTTCGCCAATCACGGCTTGACGGATTCACTGCCCGCCTTGGAGAAGGTGTGGGCGTCGGCGGCTGAGGGGTAGCGGACATGGAGCGGCCGTCGGCATTCAGCAAGACGCGGGCAATGGCCGGCGGGATGGATCAGGTGTTCTCCAGCCTGAGCAACGGCCTGATCATCTATGCGATCGCCGTTGTGACGTCAGTCGCGGACTTCGGGCGGATCGGCCTGGTGATGACGCTGCTGGCGGCAGCTATCGGCGTGTTGCGCGGGGCGCTGGGCACGCCGCTCCTGCTCAGGTCAGCGAAGTCCGCCGGCGATATCCGTCAGGAAGGTGGATATGCCGTAACCACGGCGTTGCTCATCGCACCCGTCGTCGGAATCGCGATGGTTGCCGTCGGCGGTTCGGCGGTCCGTACCGAGGCAGTTCTGCTGCTGTTGGCCGTGCCCGTAGTGCTCGTGCAGGATGTGTTGCGCTACATCGCTATTGCTGAGGGCCGCTCGCAGATCGCGGCCATCTGGGACGGTGTGTGGTTTGCCGGCTCGGCACTGCTGCTGGCGGGCGCCTGGCTCAAGCTGCCCTACATCACGGCCACACTGCTGGTGTGCGCCTGGGGTCTGCTGGCGCTCGTCGCCCTGGTCGGCCTGGCCGTCAACGTCCGGGTGGGCCCGCGGCTCACGAGCTATCGCGAATGGATGTCCGACGGTTGGCAACACCGCGTCCGATACGGCACTGAGGCAGGACTGGAGCAGGCCACGGTTTTTGCGGTGTTGTTGTTCGTCACGCTGGTGCTCGGTCCGGCAGTCACGGCCGCAATTCGGGGGGCGACGGCGGTTTTGGCTCCCGTGGCCATCCTGGCCGGCGCGGTGCCGCTGATCGTGATATCCGAGGGCGCGCGCGCGACGATGCGGCCGATCCAGGTGTGGCGCAACTTGGTCCGCATCATGTCGGTGATGTCGCTGGCCGCCGCCACATTGGGTATCGCCTTGTTTTTTCTGCCGCTGAAGTGGGGGGAATTTCTTCTCGGTGCGACGTTCGGCGCGACGCAACAGATCGTGCCGATCATTGCGTTTGAGTACGCCCTCGGCGGCTGGGCGACCGCAGTTGCCATCTACCTCCGCACCTTCAACCGCAGTCGTGAAGCGCTCGGATTGAAGGTCGGCTATGTGGCAGTGGTACTCCTGACTTCACTCGGAGCGGCAGTGTGGACTCGCACGGCATCCGGGGTGTCACTCGGCATGGCCGCCGCATCGACTTTTGCGGCGGCGATGGCTCTGCTGTGGTTCCGCCCGTGGGCCGAGGACGTCGCCGTGAATCCCCGAATGCCGCAGCTGCGTTCGCCGGCTGACCCGAAACGACGGGTGTTGCGCCTTACCGTTGATCCGGTTGCTCGACGCCCGCTGCCGAACACGGTCGCCGTGCGCCTGGCGTCGCGCGTTCAGACCTCCAGCGGGCTCCTGACGTTGTGGGTCGGCGCAATACTCGTGGTCTTCGGCCCGGTGGCGATCATCCGATACACGGGAGCTCCGGACAACCGACTCTGGATGTGGTCGCTGCCGGTGATCGTCGTGGCAGGCCTCAGATTCGCATGGTTGATCGGAACCGGTGAGCGTCGACTCTTCGAAATGATGTACTGGGCCTTCGCTTACGCGTTCTTGGGGCTCGCCCCGATGGCCCAGCTTCGGCTGGACGCCTTCCCTTCCACAGTTCCCCGAATGGATCACAGCTTGGTCGGAGTGGGGGCGCTCATCGCGATCGTCGGCTGCGGCACCTTTTTGCTCGGCGCCCTCGCGGATAACGCACTTCTGTTGCGTGGCAAGGCAGAAACGGTCGGGCAGGCGGGGCGGGTTTCTCGCGTGTTCACCATCGATCACCCGCGCCTGTTGTTGTTGGTGGCGTTCGCGGTCGTGTTCAACGCCTACTATCTGTCCAAGGTCGGGTGGATCCAGTTCACCCGAAGCCGTGACGAATCTTTCGCTGCGTATAACGCGATATGGCAACCCGGCACGTTGGGGTCCATGGTTCGTGGCTGCTCCTACATGGCGCTGCTCGTGGCTTTTGTTGCGCTCGTTCGGTTTCGTCGAGAGTTGAAGCAGTTTGCCGGGTTGGGATTCCCAGCCTCCGGCAGTGTGCTCAGGCTGAATCTCGCGCTCATCTTGCTGACCGGCGTGTTACTGGCCAACAGCATGAACCCCATATCGAATGCCCGGTATCTCTCTGGCACGGCCATCCTGGGCGCAGCGACTGCGTTGGGATTGGCTTCGACCAGAACCAGATTCCGAATAATGGCGGCGTCTTTCCTGGCGGGTCTCCTCGTCGTGTTTCCGCTGGCCGACGCATTCCGATACGGCCGCCAGGCCGATTTCAAGGCGGCAAATCCGATCGAGGCATTGATATCCCCCGATTATGATTCGTTCGCGCAGTTGGCAAATGGATATCTCGTGGCCGAGCGCGACGGAATAGTTCCCGGCAGGCAGATGCTCGGTGTTTTCCTGTTCGCCGTTCCCCGGAGCTTTTGGACCGACAAGCCCGTTGATTCGGGGATTCTCATCGCAAACGTACGCGGCTACCCCTTCACGAACCTCTCGGCGCCGCTCTGGATCGAGTTCTACCTGAACGGCGGTTGGGTCCTGCTGATACTCGGGATGTTCGGTCTCGGGTGGTGGTTGCACCGCGTCGATACGGGAATCGAACGACAGTTCAACACAGTGGGTATGCCGACTCTGCTCAGTTGCGTTCTGCCGTTCTACATGATGATCCTGTTGCGCGGCTCGCTCCTCCAGGCGGCTTCGTACCTGTTCTTCATCCTGGTGTTTGCGACCTTCTTGCGGACATCCTCGGCACGGAAAGAACCGATCGGTGGTATCGACCGAAGACCGGACGATACCGATGACCTTGAAGTGCCCCCTCGGCCGAGGGGGAACCATGTTCGGGTTTAGCGGGAAGTCGGCCGGCGCGGCGCGTGCGTCAGCGGGGCTGTTCTGTGTGGCCCTCCTGGCCTGTATTGGAGGTGCCGGATACGTGCAATGGCTGCGAAACGATGTGTCTACCCATAGGCAGGCATCTGGTTCCACTGTGTCCTCGATCGGGTCGATGTTCGACTACAAGCCGACGCTGCTGGTTGTCGGCGATTCCTTCGCCGGTGGTACCGGCGATCCGACGTTCCGCACGTACCCGTATCTGCTCGGCGATCGGCTCGGCTGGAGTCTCACCGTGGATGCGCAGGGGGGTACCGGATTCATCAACGTGGCGGGGGGTCCGGAGACGCACCGTGTCCCCTTCATCGATCGTCTCGCCAGGGATGAACAGGAATACAACGCGGACTACGTTCTGATCGACGGCGGTCGTAACGATCTCGGACTGCAACCCGCCGACGTCGTCGTCGCTGCCGACGAATACATAAAGAAAGTGCGTGCCACGTGGCCGAATGCCAAGATCATCGTGGTCCTGCCGTCTTATGTTTCGGCACAGGAGGCGTCGAACTTTCCCGCAGTTTCCAGTGGCATGAGGCGCAGTGCCGAAGAGGTGGGTGCGTACGTCATCGATCCCGTAGCGGAAGGCTGGTATCGCGGGAAAGACCTCGCGCCCTTCCTCTGGAAGGATGGCGTTCACCTCAATGGCGAAGGTAATGCGTATTACGCCGATCGGATCATCGGCAGCCTGAGGGCGATGGGGTTGGCGAAATGAAGAGTATCGGCACCCTGCTCGCGATTGCCCGGCGTAATTTTCTGGCGATGCTGTGCTGGGCACTGCTCGGCGGTGCCGCCGCCGGCGCCTTTACCTTCACTCTGCCGGTGGAATATCAGGCGACTGCCCGCGTGATGATCGTGGCGCCGTACTGGAACGATTCGACGGCCATCGCCGACCCCAATATCAGCGGTGCCGTGCTGGCTTATGGCGACGAGTTCACTCAGCAGAGGCTGGCGAGCTACGCACGCCTGGTCGAAACCCCGTTCATCACCGGGCCGGTGAGTGAACGTCTGGGTCTGGGGATCTCGGCGGGGGACCTGAGCCGCAAGGTGACCACGCACGTGATACCGGATACCGTCATCGTCGAGGTAGAAGCGATCGACGGGTCTCCGACGAGGGCAGCACTGATCGCCGACGAGACAGCCGAGCAATTGGTCGGCGCGGTCAAAGAAGTCGAGCGACCGCCCTTCACGCGGGTGTCACCGGTCCAGCCGTTGTTGGTGGAATCGGCCTCGGTTCCCGACCGGCCGGTGTCACCTCGGACAATCCTCATTATCGGATCGGGATTGCTGCTGGGGTTCCTGATCGGATTGACCTATGTCGCGATGCGGGAAGGCCGGGCAATTGCGGAGCTCGTGGGCTCTGCGGGCGACGCCGACGACGTACTCGGGATTCTGTCGGCGGATGAATCGGGTACCGACGTCGTCGACAGGGACGCGGGGCTGGTCGGTCTCCAGATCGAACGCTTGCGCGGTGATGCGTCGGCGCCTTTGGTTTTCGCTGCGCCCCGGGGTACGCCGGCCGTCACGTTGGCTGCCCGGCAGCTCGCCGCGGCCATGTCGGCCGACCGGGATCGGCACCCGATCGTCGTCGTTGCCGATCCGTCGGTGGTTGCCGGAGCAGCGGGGCGGCCGGGCCTCCTGGACGTGGCTGCGAATCGGTCGGCGCTCGATGACGCGATCATGTTCGACGACGTCGGGGGATTCGACTGGCTGCCGTTCGGAGGCTCGAGCGAGCCGGAGGTGCGTCCGCCTTGCGACGTACTGAACGGTGTGATCAATCTGCTGGCCGCCACGCGCGAGGTGATCGTCATTGCGCCGGCGGTGCTGGAATCGGTTGACGCGGTCGATCTCACGGGCTCCGGCACTGTGAACGTGCTGGTGACCGAGGCACCGGGAACGTCGAATTCCGATGTGCAAGAGGCTGAACGGCTGCTGCGATTGGGCCGGGGACGTTACCTGGGGCGCGTCATCGTGGCCGCGCCTGCATTGGCGCACAACGCCCTTGCCGACAGGTTGTAGGCGGCACTACGAAACGAAGTCCGGGGAGATCATGGAACTGTTGAAGCGCTGGTGGATCGTATTACGTCGACGTTGGCTGGTCGTTGCCATCTGTTCGGTAATGGCGTTGGTGGGGATGAGTGCCTATAACGTCACGGCCCACAGGCAGTACACGGCCTCTACTGAACTGTTCCTGCGGGCGCCCGACGTCAAGACTTCGGCTGGTGCATACCAGGGTGACCTCTTCTCGCGGCAGCGTGTGCAGACGTACGCGAAGATGTTCAAGAGTGACGACCTCGCCCAACGTGTCATCGACCGGCTGAAGTTGACATTGTCCCCTCAGGAGCTGGTCAGTCAGGTATCCGCCTCGACGGTGAAAGATACTGTCCTGATGGTGGTTTCGGTGACCGATGCGAGTCCTGAGCGGGCAGCCAATATCGCCAACGGTTACGGAGACGTGCTCGATTCCTACGTGGCAAAGATCGAGTACATCGACAACAACCCCGATATACCACCGTTGGTTCAGGTGGTGGCTCGGGCGAATCCGGCGACGGCGGTTGCGACCGGGTTTCCGTTGTGGCTGGTAGGCGCTGCTGCGCTTACTTTCGGCTTGAGCGTGGCGCTGGCGTTGATTCAGCTCCTGGAACGCTTCGACACGAAGGTGCGGTCTCGTCGCGCTGTCGAGGACATCACCGGTAGCGAGGTGATCGGCCAATTCGCGCGCGACAAGGTACTCGCCCAGAGTGGCGATGTGGAGGCTGTTTTCGACACCGACGAGGGTTTCCGGCAGGCCGCGTTGCGCCTCAGCGTCAACGTCGAATCGGTTCTGCACCGTCTTCCCGACCTGAGCAAGCCACCGGTGTTGGCGGTAGTAGCCCCGCGTAGTGGGGATGGTGCGACCTTCGTGTCGAGAACGCTCGGTCGAGCGTTCACCGAACGCGGAAGATCCGTTGCGGGGGTTCAGTTCGGGTTGGAAGATGCGGTGTTCCAGCCGCAGCATTCGGATGGCGGTTCCACGACTACGACGACGGTCAGCTCCACGTCCTTGCTCGCCGCTGAAAGCTTCGACTTCCGCATGGACGCCGCGAAGGAAGGTGCTGACATCGTCATCGTCGATTGCCCGGCATTCACGGATTCCGTTGAGGCACAGGTGTTGGTCGGGGCGGCGGATGTCGTCGTCCTGGTGGTCGATGCCGGTGCGACGAAGCGTTCCTTGACCGAGACTGTGGCCGGCGTAAGGGTCATCGGTACCCCCGTCGTCGGAGTGGTTGTCAACTTCGCTCAAGGATCCACGACGGTGGACGGCCGCTATATGTGAGGGCGAGGTCGACTGGAAGCCGTGCAGAGACGACGCGAGCGATGGGCGCCATGACTAAAAGCAGGATCGCGGTGCAGGTCACCCTGGTCCTCGCGTTCGTGCCGGTGCTCGTGGCCACGAGCCTCGTTTTCACGCATCCGAATCCTCAACAGTCGCAGTCGCAGTCGCAGTCGCATCCCGAACGCGCTGTCACCGCGTACCTGCCGTTCGAATTGCCCAGCCGCCCGACGCCTCGCAAGGTATTCGCCCACTACGTACCGAACTTCCCTATTTCCATCGACAACAGGGACGGCGACAGTGACTACTACCAGCTCCAATATCTCTCCCCGGACGGCGAGGGGGGAATTCACGCTGACTACGGCGGACTGCTCCGAGACCGGCCTCTGCCTCGCAAACATATCGATCAACCAGATTGGCAGACAGAGGATTTCACCACAGAGATAGGTCAAGCCAAGTCGGTGGGCATCGATGGATTCGCGATAGATGTCATCAAGCCGCGGGCGGAGTCCGACATCGTGGACAAGCTGCTGGCGGCTGCTGCCCTGAATGCCGGCTTCGACATCCTCGTCACCGCCGATATGTCCGGTCCCCTGTTGGATCTTTCCGTCGACGAGCTCGTCGCAGATCTCTCGACGTATCTCGCTGCGCCTGCGGCATATCGGCTCGCGGATGGTCGTCCTGTGCTCAGCGCGTTCGCCGCCGAGCGCCGTCCGCCCCAGTGGTGGGCAGCAGTCTTGGCAGCCCTGAGCGCGAGATTGCATTCCGAGATTGCGTTCGTCCCCGTCTTCGTCGACGTCTCGAACATCGCGGCATACGATTCGATCTCCTACGGGTTGTCCGCCTGGGGCGGGAGGAACCCCCGCGGAATGGCCCCGACGGATCATGTCGATGGATCGCCTGGTGACCTGATCAAGCAAGCGCATCTTCGCGGGAAGATCTGGATGCAATCCGTCCCGTTCCAGGACAGCCGGCCACGGAACGGCATCTTCGAGGAGTCGTTGAACGGAACGACCAATCGAATGGCGTGGCAGCTTGCGATCGAGAAAGGGGCCGAATGGGTTCAGCTGATCACATGGAACGACTACGCCGAATCAACAGCAATGGCTCCATCGATTGCCCACGGATGGCGAATGCTCGATCTCAACGCGTATGACATCACCGTGTTCAAGTGGGGCGAGATTCCCAGAATCGTCCGTGACGCGATTGTTGTCTCGTACCGTACGCAGCCCGTCGCAGCTCTTCCGACATATCCCGAAACGCTCCTGATGCGTCCGGTGCCCCACACCACCGAACCGCGTGACGCCGTCGAGGTGGTCAGTTTTGCCGCCGCACCCAGCCGAGTCGAGATCGCTGCCGGCGATCAGAAGACGTCGTGTTTCGCCGGCACCGGCCGCGGGGTATGCGTGGCGCCGCTGCGCCCCGGATCTTTCACGGTGACGATGTCACGCGATGGCGTCGTGGTGGCGTCAGCGGACGCGGATGTCCCGGTGGTCGAGCAACCGTTCATTCAGGACCTGCAATACCGACTGGTGGGAGGCTTACGCTAGCGGCAGCGCCCGTCCAGACGGCCTAGGCCGGGACGAACTCCACTCCGGACAGCACGACGGCGTTGTCCCGCGACGGTGCCGTGAGCACGCCGATGAACTTGCCGTCTTCCTTCCAGATGTTGGCCTGCAGCGTCTCGCCGGGGATCACCACGCCGGCGAACCGGGCACCGTAGGAAGCCACCTGGGAGACGTCGCCGTCGAGCAGGTTGTCGACGATGGCCTTGCAGCCGATGCCGTAGGTGCACAGCCCGTGCAGGATCGGCCGTTCGAAGCCCGCCGCCGCGGCGAAGGCCGGGTCGGAGTGCAGGGGGTTGCGGTCGCCGCACAGCCGGTACAGCAGCGCCTGCTGCGGCAGCGTCGGCAACGAGATCTCGATATCCGGTGCGCGATCGGGCAATTCGGCGGACGTCGCGGGTCCGCGCTCACCGCCGAATCCACCCTCGCCGCGGGCGAAGATCGACCGCTTGGTGGTCCACAGAACCTTGCCGGATTCATCGGTCACCGTGGATTCGCTGACGATGACGGCGGCCTTGCCCTTGTCCCAGATCTCGGTGAAGCGCTGCACCGACTTCGCGGTTCCGCTGGTCGGGATCGGGCCGGGCACGCTGACGGCCTCGCTGGCGTGCAGCACCTTCGACAGCTCGATGTCGATGCCGGGGAACTGAACCTTGGGCGGCTCGGTCATGTGGAAGCTGACCGCGACATTGCCGAACGTCGGCAGCACCTGTGGGGTGTCGTCGACGAGGTAGCGCAGCTCGCGGGCGTCCATCGGGTCGGCGCCGGCGCCGAGGCCCAGGTGGTACAGCTGGATGTCGCTGCTGGTCCAGGAGAACTCGATGGGTTCCAGCTCGGCGCCCAGCGCCTTGTCGAGATCGATCGGCATGTCAGGCCTTTCCAGCCGCGGCGATGTCGAGTGCCGCGAGGTATCCGAAGGTCATGGCGGGGCCGATGGTCCCGCCCGGGCCGGGGTAGGTGTGACCCATCACCGGTGAGCTGACGTTACCTGCGGCGTAGAGGCCCTCGATCGCGGAGTCGTCGTCGCGTAGCACCCGGCCGACGAGGTCGGTGCGGACACCGCCCTTGGTGCCCAGGTCGCCCGGCACCATCTTGGCCGCGTAGTACGGGCCGTGCTTGATCTCGCCGAGGTTGGGGTTGGGTTTGTTCGTCGGATCGCCGTAGTAGCGGTCGTAGGCGCTCTCGCCGCGGTGGAAGTCCTCGTCCACCCCGGAGCGGGCGAAGCCGTTGAACCGGTCGATGGTCGCGGCGAACCCGTCGGCGGGCAGACCGGTCTTGGCGGCCAGCTCCTCGAGCGTGTCGGCCTTGACGATGACGCCAGATTCCAGCCACTTCTTCGGAATACGTTGTCCGGGTTGCAGACCCGCGAAGATGAAGCGGTCGCGATATTGCTGGTCGAAGATGAGCCAGGCCGGGATGTTCTCGCCGGGGCCCGCGCCCTGGCCGTACTCGCCGCCGTACATGTGGTGGCAGGCCTCGACGTACGGCATCGATTCGTTCATGAACCGCTTGCCGGCCATGTTGACGATGATCGAGCCGGGGGAGTTGCGCTCGGACAGGGCGAACCACGGCGAGTCGGCCAGCGGGACCGTCGGGCCCCACCACGAGTCCTCCATGAATTCCAGTGCAGCACCCTGCTTTTCGGCGGCCAGGATGCCGTCGCCGGTGTTGGCGACCGCGCCCACGGTCCACTCGGTGGTGATGGGGGCGCGCTGGTACTTCACCCGCATCTGCTCGTTGTGCTCGAATCCGCCCGAGCCGAGGATCACTGCGCGGCGTGCGCGGATCAGTTGCGGCTCGGCGGAAGCGTCGCGGGGATCGACAACGTAGACGCCGCGGACGGCGCCGTCCTCGACATAGAGATCGGTCAGTGCGGTGTTCAGCTGGACCGGGACTCCGGCCTGCTGCAGGCCGATGCGCAGCGGCGCGATCAGCGCTCGGCCCATGCCGACCAGGTTCTTGCCGGTGGCGTTGGCCCACACGGAGCGGACTCCCACCTTGATGCTGCGCAGAACGCCGCGGGGATGACGCTTGAGCTGGTTGAGCCGGACGTAGTCCTGCTGCATCACCACCATGTTCATCGGGACCTTGCCGTACGGCGGCTCCAGGCCCTTCTCGTCAACCCCGAGCTTCTTGGCGTTGAACGGCTTGGGCTCGACCGAGCGGCCGGTGGGCTTGCCGCCGGGAGTCTCGGGGTAATAGTCGGAGTATCCGGGCACCCAGCACAGCTTGAGCGGGGAGTTCTTCAGGACGAACGACAGCATCTCCGGCGAGCGGTCGAGGTAGGTGTCGATCTTCTCCGCCGGCACCACGTCACCGATGATTTTGTGCAGGTAGGTGCGGGCGGCCTCGGGGGTGTCTTTCACGCCGTCGCGTTTGAGAATCTCGTTGTTCGGGATCCACACCCCACCACCTGACCGCGCAGTGGAACCTCCATAGTGCGGCGCTTTCTCTACGACTACTGTCGAGAGGCCCTGATGGGCTGCGGTGAGGGCGGCGACCATGCCGGCAGCGCCGCTGCCGACCACGACAACGTCGTACTCCTGTCCAGTCATGTAGAACACGTTATAGAATTGACCGGCAATCCAACAACCGCCCCGGTCAAAGAAGTGAGGGGAATTCACCAGAATGCTTAGCGACGAGGTACGCGCCCAGTTGGCGGCCGACCTGGCCCAAGCCGAGCGCAGCCGGGTCCCGATGACTCCGTTGACCGACGGCCACCCCGACATCGATGTGGTTGATGCCTACGAGGTCCAGCTGATCAACATCCGTCAGCGGGTCGCCGAGGGCGCCCGGATCGTGGGTCACAAGGTCGGACTGTCCAGCAAGGCGATGCAGGACATGATGGGTGTCGACGAGCCCGACTACGGCCACCTTCTCGACGAGATGCAGCTTTTCGAAGACAAGCCGGTCAAGTCGTCTGAGTACCTCTACCCGCGAGTTGAAGTCGAGCTCGCATTCATTCTGGCCGACGACCTGCCGGGGGCGGGCTGCACCGAGGAGGACGTGCTCGCCGCCACCGCCGCGTTCGCCCCTGCGATCGAGCTGATCGACACCCGCATCACCAACTGGCAGATCAAGTTGTGCGACACGATCGCCGACAACGCCTCGAGCGCCGGTTGGGTGCTCGGGGAAACGCGCGTCTCGCCCAAGGACATCGACGTCAGCAATATCGACGCAGTGTTGACCAACCGGGGTGAGTTCGTGGCCCAGGGGAACAGTGAGGCGGTGCTGGGCAATCCGGTCACCGCGGTGGCCTGGCTGGCCCGCAAGGTGGAGAGCTTCGGGGTGCGCTTGCAGGCCGGTGACGTCGTGTTGCCGGGGGCGTTCATGCGTGCGATAGATGCACCTCCGGGCAGCGATTTCGTCGCCGAGTTCACCGGGTTAGGTTCTGTACATCTTTCCTTCGAATGATGTTTCGAGTAATAGGGAGCCAATATGGCTGATAAGGCATCTGTCGCGATTGTCGGGTCGGGCAACATCAGCACCGACCTGCTGTACAAGCTGTTGCGTTCGGAGTGGCTGGAGCCGCGCTGGATGATCGGCATCGATCCGCAGTCTGAGGGGTTGGCCCGGGCTCGCAAGCTGGGCCTGGAAACCAGCCACGAGGGTGTGGACTGGCTGCTGGCCCAGGACGAGAAGCCGGACCTGGTGTTCGAGGCCACCAGTGCCTATGTGCACCGGGACGCGGCCCCGCGGTACGCCGAGGCCGGCATCCGGGCCATCGACCTGACCCCCGCTGCCGTCGGGCCCGGCGTGATCCCGCCGGCGAACCTGCGCGCGCACCTCGACGCCCCCAACGTCAACATGGTCACCTGTGGTGGCCAGGCCACGATCCCGATGGTGTACGCGGTGAGCCGAGTGGTGGACGTTCCTTACGCCGAGATCGTCGCCTCGGTGTCGTCGGCCTCGGCCGGTCCGGGCACCCGGGCCAACATCGACGAGTTCACCAAGACCACCAGCGCGGGTGTGCGCGACATCGGTGGGGCCCGCAACGGCAAGGCGATCATCATCCTCAACCCGGCCGAGCCGCCGATGATCATGCGCGACACCATCTTCTGCGCGATCCCCGAGGACGCCGACCACGCCGCGATCACCCAGTCGATCAAGGACGTGGTGGCCGAGGTGCAGACCTATGTGCCGGGCTACCGCCTGCTCAACGAACCGCAGTTCGACGAACCGTCGGTGGTCAACGGTGGAAGTCACCTGGTCACCGTGTTCGTGGAAGTGGAGGGTGCCGGTGACTACCTGCCGCCCTACGCTGGAAACCTGGACATCATGACCGCGGCGGCGACCAAGGTCGGCGAGGAGATCGCCAAGGAGTCGCTGGCGGTATCGGGAGGTGCACAAGCATGAGTGACGTTTTCTTCAATTCCGCATGGGACGTCCGGATGACCGACACGTCGTTGCGTGACGGGTCCCATCACAAGCGGCACCAGTTCACCAAGGATGAGGTCGGCGCGATCGTCGCGGCCCTGGATGCCGCCGGTGTGCCGGTCATCGAGGTGACCCACGGCGACGGCCTGGGCGGGTCGAGCTTCAACTACGGGTTCTCCAAGACCCCGGAGCAGGAGCTGATCAAGCTGGCCGCCGAGACGGCCAAGGAAGCCAAGATCGCCTTCCTGATGCTGCCCGGTGTGGGCACCAAGGAAGACATCAAGGAAGCCCAGGGCAATGGTGGCTCGATCTGCCGTATCGCCACCCACTGCACCGAGGCCGACGTGTCGATCCAGCACTTCGGGTTGGCCCGCGAGCTGGGCCTGGAGACCGTCGGGTTCCTGATGATGAGCCACACCATCTCTCCGGAGAAGCTGGCCAAGCAGGCCCGCATCATGGCCGACGCCGGCTGCCAGTGCGTCTATGTCGTGGACTCCGCGGGAGCCCTGGTGCTCGAAGGTGTCGCAGACCGGGTGTCGGCGCTGGTCGCCGAACTCGGCAACGATGCGCAGGTCGGTTTTCATGGCCACGAGAACCTCGGCCTGGGCGTGGCCAACTCGGTCGAGGCCGTGCGCGCGGGTGCCAAGCAGATCGACGGCTCATGCCGCCGGTTCGGCGCGGGTGCGGGCAACGCACCGGTCGAGGCGCTGGTCGGGGTGTTCGACAAGATCGGCGTCAAGACCGGCATCGACTTCTTCGACATCGCCGATGCCGCCGAAGAGGTCGTCGCCCCGGCGATGCCGGCCGAGTGCCTGCTGGACCGCAACGCGCTCGTAATGGGCTACGCGGGGGTGTACTCCAGCTTCCTCAAGCACGCGGTGCGCCAGGGTGAACGCTACGGCGTGCCCGCCCACGAGCTGTTGCTCCGCGTCGGCCAGCGCAAGCTGATCGGCGGTCAGGAAGACCAGCTGATCGACATCGCACTCGAGATCAAGCGCGAACAGGAAGCGGAAGCCGCCAAGGCCTAGCCTTCGGGTCGTTCGAAAAGCATTGCCACGCTGGGCCTTCCGGGATCGGAGGGCCCAGCGTGCATTCTGTGTCGGTGTGGTGGCCGGCGGGCGATCCGGTATGGGGTGATCACCCTGTCGGCGCAGACCGGCACGATAGGACGTATGGCAACCCGCGAGCAGGCCCAGTCGATCCTCGAACAACTGGCGGGGTCCACCGCGGTACTGCGCGATGACCAGTGGGCTGCCATCGAGGCCCTCGTGGTCCAGCGGCGCCGCGCGCTTGTGGTGCAGCGGACCGGGTGGGGCAAGTCCGCGGTCTACTTCATCGCGGCCAAGCTGCTGCGCGCCTCCGGTCGCGGGCCCACGGTCATCGTGTCGCCGCTGCTGGCGCTGATGCGCAACCAGGTATCCGCGGCGGAGCGGGCCGGGGTGCGGGCCGCCACCATCAACTCCGGCAATGTCACCGAGTGGGACGCGATCCATCAGCAGGTTGCCGAAGGCGAACTCGACGTACTGCTCGTCAGCCCCGAACGGCTCAACAATCCCGACTTCCGTGACAACGTCCTACCGGCACTGGCCGCCGATGCGGGGCTGGTGGTGGTCGACGAGGCGCACTGCGTTTCGGACTGGGGACACGACTTCCGGCCGGACTACCGCCGGATCCGTACCCTGGTCGCCGAATTGGGTTCTCAGGTACCGGTTCTCGCCACCACTGCGACCGCCAACGACCGGGTGGTCGGTGACGTCGCGGCCCAGTTGGGGGTGGGCGGGTCGGATACCTTGGTGCTGCGCGGCGGCCTGGACCGCGAGTCGTTACGGCTGTCCGTGGTACAGGCTGGCACCCCCGCGCAACGCGCCGCCTGGATCGCCGCGCAACTGGATGCCCTGCCCGGCTCCGGCATCATCTACACCCTGACCGTGGCCCAGGCGCACGACGTGGCGGCGCTTCTGTCCGAGCGCGGCCACAAGGTGGCCGCCTACACAGGGTCCACCGACACCACCGAACGCGAACAACTGGAATCCGACCTGCTCGACAATCGGGTCAAGGCGCTGGTGGCGACGTCAGCGTTGGGGATGGGCTTCGACAAACCCGATCTGGGGTTCGTCGTGCATCTGGGGGCGCCGTCGTCTCCGATCGCCTACTACCAGCAGGTGGGGCGCGCAGGGCGCGCGACCGACAGCGCCGAGGTGATCCTGCTTCCCGGCACCGAGGATCAGGACGTCTGGAGGTACTTCGCGTCGGTGGCGTTCCCGTCGGAATCAATGGTGCGCCACGTCATCGGTGCACTGGAGACCGACCGTGCACAGTCCACCCAGGCGCTGGAACCGCTGGTCGACCTCAACCGGTCGCGCCTCGAGATGGTGCTCAAGGTGCTCGACGTGGACGGTGCGGTCCGCAGGGTGAAGGGCGGCTGGATCGGTACCGGAGAGCCCTGGAGTTATGACGAGCCCCGCTACCGTGCGCTCGACGAGGCACGCCGCCGGGAGCAGCAGGCGATGCTCGACTATCAGGCTACGGACGGCTGCCGGATGGTGTTCCTGCGTGGCCAGCTCGACGATCCCGAGCTGGTGCCTGACACACGCTGTGGCCGATGTGACAACTGCACCGGCCGGCGCTACGAGGCCGCGGTGGCGCAGGACATTCTCACCGATACCGCGCAACGGTTGTCCCGGCCGGGCGTCCTGGTTGCCCCGCGCAAGCAGTGGCCCTCCGGACTGGCTGCGCTGGGTGTGCCGTTGTCCGGCCGGATCGCCGACGGTGCCGCGCCGGGCCGGGCGATCGGCCGACTCACCGATCTGGGCTGGGGAGCGCGGCTACGGCGCCTGCTGGCCGAACCCGACGGCGAGGTACCCGACGACGTGATCGGGGCGGCCATCGAGGTGCTCAAGGCATGGGATTGGGATCAGCGGCCGGCTGCGGTCATGGGGCTGGACTCTCAGGCACATCCGGCGTTGATCTCTTCGACGGTGGCGCGGCTGGCGCAGATCGGACGGCTGACAAACCTGGGCGTCCTGTCCTACACCCCGCACCATCGGCCCGTCACCGCCGCGAATTCGGCCTATCGGGTGGCAGCGTTGGATGGCGCGTGGGCACAGCCACGACTCGATTCGAAGGGTCCGGTGTTGTTGGTCGACGACATGACCGACACCGGATGGACCTTGACGATGGCCACCCGCGTGCTGCGCGACGCAGGTGCGAGCGAGGTCTTGCCGTTCGTGCTGGCAAGCGTCAGTTGAGGGTTGCAGACCGATTCTGGAAACCTCAATCAAGATCTGAATAATTGCGCGACGAATTCCGTACATGGCCATTTATTTCACTTGTCAACAATTAATGATCGACGCACGGCGAATGTTTGATATTGATTGTGATCTTCCTGGCAGCGGTCTGTTAGCCAGGGTGGCCCGTGTTTGCAATCGCAAATTTTGCGACTGGTGATCTTGGCCTGCATTATTCGAGACAATGCGGCGCCATCATGGCTAACTCAATGTCCGCCGCCAGCGGCTGCAGAACCCGCAGACTAGCAGTATTGCAGCCCATGGCCATGGTTTGCTGATTAGTTGCGCGGTTATGCATCTGCGACTCGCTACCGGGCTTCGGCAGGTTCATCTGGCCAGGGGACAACGCGCCCCGTTTCGCTGGATTGAACTACACGGATGTCGTGCAGGGTGGGTTCGGTCAGACGTGGCTCGTGATCCATTCGGCCGTGAAGCGCTGCACGACGGAGATGTTCTGCACCAACATGCGGCCCATCAGGCCCTCGATCTTCCCGCCGACCAGCGGGACCTTGAACTCCGCGGTCGCTGCACACTTCAGCTGCGACCCGTCCGACCTGGGTGTTATGAGTGCCGTACCGACCCAGGACCCGGGCGCCCCGTGCGGCACGACACTGACCTCGCCGCGTACCCGCCCACCGCCGATCGCACGCCACTTCTCGTTCTGGACTATCTGCCACTCGCTGGGGAAGAACTTCGTGAAAGGTGCTGGTAGGCCATCTGGGCGCAGGTTGTGCACGATTACGGCGGTGATGGAGCCATCGGTATCCACGCTCAACGTGTCGAGCCGGCCGAGGCTGCCGAACTTCGTCAGCCGTGCAAGCCAGTAGTCCCGTTCGCCGAATGCAAAATGGATTTGCTCAACTGTGGCTGATGAGTCGACCGTGAAGTCGAATGACCGCGACACAGCAACAGGATATGCCCGGATCTTCGATTTCTACACCCCCGTGAAGAGAAGCCGATATGCTGGCGCCCTGCAACTAGGTACGGCATAGCTGGAGTGGGCCAAAGAAACAAAAACAACGCGGGCGTAGGTGTGGGGTAATGCAGTCCTGCCTCCGGAACGTTGCGACGCTTTTCCTGGTCCACTAGACGGTGGGGAGGACCAGATGAGCATCAACCCTTTTGACGATGACAACGGTCGTTTTCTCGTCCTGATCAACGACGAGGAGCAACACAGCCTGTGGCCGACCTTCGCCGACGTTCCAGCCGGCTGGAAGGTGGCCTTCGGCGAAGCGGATCGCGCCGCGTGTCTGGACTACATCGAACAGAACTGGCCGGACATCCGGCCGAAGACGCTGCGCGACAGGCTGGCGCAAGGTCAGGCCTCTGATACGTAGACGGGCCCGGGGGGGACTCGCATGACATCTCGCGGTGGGAGATTCCGATGCAGCAGGATCAACAATCGCTGCCGGTAACGCGCGCACAGCTCGACATCTGGCTGGCGCAAGACATGGCTCGCTCCGGTACGGAGTGGCAACTCGGACTGTTCGTGAGAATCGCAGGCACGGTAGAGCGCGACGTCCTTGAGTGGGCGATCTGTCGGGTGATCCGTGAGGCCGAACCCGTACGGGCCACGTTCTTCGAAGTCGACGGTCAGGTTTTCCAGAGAGCGGTCGACTATTCGAATGTCGCGCTGGACTTCTATGACGTCCGGAACGCGGACGACCCCGTTCAGGAAGCCCGCGACCTGGCGGCGGCAATCCAGCGCACACCAATGCCGTTGACCGGGCCGCTGTTCAGGTTCGCACTCTTCCAGACCCGTATCGATGAACACTTCCTGATCGCGTGCTTCCACCACATCGCGGTGGATGGCACCGGGCTCGCGCTGATCGGCCATCGCGTTGCGTCCGTCTACTCCGCAACTGTCACCGGCGCTCCCATCTCATCCGACTTGTTCGGCTCGTTGTCCGATCTGGTCGACTCTGAATCGGACTACGAGGCCTCAGGGGACTACCTCGACGATGAGGCCTACTGGGCCGGAAACCTTCCCCCTGACGACGAGCAGCAGTATCCACTGCCTGTGGCCACGGACGAGCACGACCCGTACTGGTCTTCTGCGCCGGTGCAATTGGATCCCTCGGTTCTGCGCCGTGTTGAGCAGTCCGCCCAACTGAAGAGTCTCCCGCGATCGTCGGTCCTCACCGCGGCCTTGGCGCTGTTGGTCCGCGGTTGGCGTGCGCAAGGCGCGACCGTGGTTCTGGATTTTCCGGTCAGCCGGCGAGTGAGCCCTGAAGCGCGAACCATTCCCGGGATGGTGGCGGGGGTTGTGCCACTGGTACTGGATGCGTCGCCGCAAACGTCGATCACCGATTTCTGCGAACAAGCTGACAGCCGGATTCGGGAAGCGTTGCAGCATCAGCGTTTCCCGGTGCACGGGCTTGAGCGCAAGGTCAACTCGCGCGGGTCGGGCCAGTTGGCGAACCGGGTCAGCGTCAACTTCCTTCCGTCGACGTTCACCCTGGACTTCGGCGGTGCGGAGGCATCCGCGACCTTGACCAACGCCGGTGTTGTGGGTGGCTTCGGGTTGATCTTCTCGGGCGCCGGCGACCAGCTCTTCCTCAGCGCCATGGGTTCTGGGCAGCCGTTCTCGAACTTCGAGATCGCTGAACTGGCCGTCCGGTTGGAGCGGGTGCTGGTGGCGATGACGGCCGATCCGTCGCGCGCGTTGTCAACGGTGGATGTGTTGGATCGCGATGAGTGTTCGCGCCTCGGAACGGTCGGCCATTG
The DNA here is from genome assembly GCF_053600815.1 of Mycobacterium sp. NPDC004974. NCBI lineage: Bacteria > Bacillati > Actinomycetota > Actinomycetes > Mycobacteriales > Mycobacteriaceae > Mycobacterium > Mycobacterium sp. NPDC004974. The sequence continues at coordinate 98,803 of NZ_JBSGAQ010000020.1, forward strand.
GGCGGTCTTGCGGCAGCCAGTGGACGAAGAGTCGATTCCGGGATTGTTCGCGGCGCGGGTGGCGCAGGCCCCAGACGCGGTGGCGATCAGCTTCGACGGTCGTTCAATGTCCTATCGGGAGTTGGATGAGGCCTCGAATCGGTTGGCGCACCTGTTGGTCGACCAGGGTGCGGGCCCGGGTACCTGCGTGGGTTTGCTTGCCGAGCGCTCGGCTGATGCGGTCGTTGCCATCTTGGGTGTATTGAAGTCGGGAGCGGCGTATCTGCCGATTGATCCGGCGGTGCCGGACGCCCGGATCGAGTTCATGGTGGCAGATGCCGCACCGGTGGCGGTGCTGACCACGGCGGCGTTGGTCGAGCGGCTGGACGGTCGTGCCGTGGCGGTCATCGATATGGCTGATCCGCGGATCGCCGCGCAGCCGGCGACGGCCCTCGCGGTCCCGTCTGCTGACGACGTGGCACACATCATCTACACATCGGGGACGACGGGAACGCCGAAAGGCGTTGCAGTCACGCATCAGAACGTGACCCGGCTCTTCGATGGTATGGACGTCGGTGTCGAGATGGGTCCGGGCCAGGTGTGGGCTGCGTGTTCGTCGTTGGCGTTCGATTATTCGGTGTGGGAGATCTGGGGGGCGTTGCTGCACGGCGGGCGACTGGTTGTGGTGCCCGAGCAGACCGCCCGGTCGCCCGAGATGCTGCAAGCGCTCCTGGTCGGGGAGCGGGTGACGGTTCTGAGCCAGACTCCCTCTGCTGTAGGTGTTTTGGATCCCGCGCAGTTGGATTCAGTGGCGGCGCTGATGGTGGCTGCCGAGGCGTGTCCGGTGGATGTGGTGGATCGGTGGGCGCCGGGCCGGGTGATGATCAACGGCTACGGGCCGACCGAGACCACGGTATATGCCACGATCAGCGCTCCGCTGGTGCCCGGTTCGGATTCCGTCCCGATTGGTGTGCCGGTGCCGGGCGCTGCGCTGTTTGTTCTCGATCAGTGGCTACGCCCGGTGACTCCGGGTGTGGTGGGTGAGTTGTACGTGGCCGGCCGGGGTGTGGGTGTGGGTTATGTGCGCCGTCCGGGGTTGACTGCGTCGCGGTTCGTCCCGTGCCCGTTCGGTGGTGACGGATCGCGGATGTATCGCACCGGGGATCTGGTGTCGTGGGGTCCTGATGGGCAGTTGCGGTATGCCGGGCGGGCTGATGAGCAGGTCAAGATTCGTGGGTATCGGATCGAGTT
>NZ_JBSGAQ010000021.1:0-75601 GCF_053600815.1 Mycobacterium sp. NPDC004974
TCGAAAAACTCTCGCCGCATCACACGTGGATAAGCCGGCGGCACCTGCAACCTCCCTAGTCACGGAAATTGCATTGACCGTATGAATCTGCCGGCTCGAATTCGCCCTGGCGTTACGCGCGCGGCAGACTCGACTTGGCAGCGACGCGTCCGCCGTCAGTCGCGGGGGTGATCGTCCTCGTCGGGTTCAGACTCCGACTCGCCCTCGTCAGCCGATTCATCCTCAGCCGCTTCATCCGCGGCCGGGCCCTCCGCGTCGGCGTCGGACGCGGACTCAGCTTCTGCCTCTGCGTCTTCGTCGTTCGCGGCTTCCACCGCGGGCTCGGGCTCGGCGTCAAGCTCGTCATCCGCCTCGAACTCGTCGTCCGCATCGGGCTCAGGCTCGAGCTCGACAACCGCACCCGGCCAGTACGCCCGCCACTCGTCCTCGGTGATCGAACCCAGCGGTGTCACGTCGAGTTCCTCGGGAACGTCCTCGCCCCGCCGGCCGGCGGCCACGTCGGACTCCACCACTCGGACGGTGTCCATGAACTCCAAAATCGCACTGCGCAAGTCATTCTCGGCATCAGCATCCGCCGAAACCACCACCGAGGTCAGCGCGGCAGGTACCAGGTCTGCGGGCAGCCCGGCCTGGGCCACCCGGGCCAGCACCTTCTGCGCCAGAGCCAGAGCCGGCTGCCCGGTGGGCACGTCATCCATCGACGACCCGCGGGCCTTCACCTTCTGCTCCTGAGCCTTGCGCTCCTCCCACTGGGCCAGCTGCTCGTCCAGTGAAATCGACTCTCCGGCAAGCACTGCCGGCACGCGGTTGCCGAGCTTGCGCACGAGCGAATCGGCGACGTCGTCGATGTTGAACGGATGAACGGGTGCATCCTCGGCGATGCGGGCGTGGAACAGCACCTGCAGCAGTACATCGCCGAGTTCTTCGCGCAGTTCGTCGGCATTGCCGCCGCGCACCGCGTCGAACAGCTCGTAGGTCTCCTCCAGCAGATAGCGACGCAACGAATCGTGGGTCTGCTCGCTCTCCCACGGCCCGTCGGTGCGCAGCTGGTCCATCATCGCCACGGCGTCCACGAGCCGCTCCCCCGCCTGCGCCTGCGGAGCCGCGATCAACCGGTCGCCGGCCGCCAAACGGGCCTTGACCGCCGGATGCTCAGGATCCGAGGACAGCAGCACCGGGGCCGGGTTGTCTTCGTCATCGCCGTAGATGGGCCGGGCCGCGGGCAGCGTCCACGGCACCTTGATCGGCATTTCCTCGGTGTACTGCACGTCGCCGGTCAGGAATTCGATCGCTTCGACCGGGACCAGCGAGGGGCGGCGGGGATCAACCAGAACAACAGTCATGGTCATACCTCCCCAGTTACCTGCGAGAACTTCGTTATATCAACATCCGACTGGCCTTTGCCATGAAGAACCAGCACCAGACCGGCAACCATTTGGACAATGTCGAGGTCGCGGATCCGCGGCGAGCCGATTCCGTCGCTCTCGCGTGGGATCGGCACCTGCACCACCGAGGTGGTGGCCCGGTAGTGCGCGCCCGGGTACATCCGCTTGAGTCGCAACTGCGCGGAGTCGGGAAGCACCAGCGGCGACAAGCGGATCGTCGAGGCCGACATCGCACCGATCTCGGTGATGCCGTACTCCCGGCACAACAGCCGCAACCGCGCCACCGCAATCAGGCGCTGCGCAGGCTCGGGCAACGGGCCGTACCGGTCGACGAGCTCGTCCACGACGGCCCGGACAGCGTCCTCATCCGAAGCCGCGGCCAGCCGTCGGTAGCCCTCCAGCCGCAACCGGTCACTGCCGATGTACTCCGGGGGCAGGTGTGCGTCGACCGGCAGGTCGACCCGCACTTCCTTCGGCTCCTCCGCTGTGGCAACGGTTTTCCCGTCGGCAGCGGCTCGATACGCCTCGACAGCCTCGCCCACCAGCCGCACGTACAGATCGAATCCCACACCGGCCACGTGGCCGGACTGCTCGGCGCCAAGCACGTTGCCCGCACCGCGGATCTCCAGATCCTTCATGGCCACGGCCATGCCGGCACCCAACTCGTTGTTCTGCGCGATCGTGGCGAGCCGGTCGTAGGCGGTCTCGGTCAGTGGTGAATTGGGCGGATAGAGCATGTAGGCGTATCCGCGTTCGCGGCTGCGGCCCACCCGGCCGCGCAGCTGATGAAGCTGTGACAACCCGAAGGTGTCGGCCCGCTCGACGATCAGCGTGTTGGCGTTCGAGATGTCCAGGCCGGTCTCGACGATCGTGGTGCAGACCAGGATGTCGTACTCCCGGTTCCAGAAGCCCTCGACGGTCTTCTCCAGCGTCTCCTCGTTCATCTGCCCGTGCGCGACGACGACCCTGGCTTCGGGCACCATTTGACGAATCCGCGCCGCAGCCTGGTCGATCGTGCGCACCCGGTTGTGGATGTAGAACACCTGCCCGTCACGCAGCAGCTCACGACGCAACGCCGCGGCCACCTGCTTGTCGTCATGCGGACCGACGTACGTCAGCACCGGATAACGCTCCTCGGGTGGGGTCAGGATCGTCGACATCTCGCGGATGCCGGCCAGGCTCATCTCCAGGGTGCGCGGGATCGGGGTGGCGCTCATCGTGAGCACGTCGACATGCGTACGCATCGATTTGATGTGCTCTTTGTGCTCGACGCCGAACCGCTGTTCCTCGTCAACGATGATGAGACCCAGGTCTTTCCAGGTCACACCGGTCTGCAACAGCCGGTGTGTGCCGATCACGACGTCGACCGAACCGTCCTTCATGCCCTCCATCGTGGTCCGCGACTCCGCCGGATCGGTGAACCGCGACAACCCCTTGACCGTCACCGGGAAACCGGCCATCCGGTTGGTGAAGGTCTGCAGGTGCTGATCGGCCAGCAGCGTCGTCGGCACCAACACCGCCACCTGCTTACCGTCCTGCACGGCCTTGAACGCCGCTCGCACCGCGATCTCGGTCTTGCCGTAACCCACGTCGCCGCAGATCACCCGGTCCATCGGAACCGGCTTCTCCATATCGGATTTGACCTCGGTGATCGCGGTCAGCTGGTCAATGGTCTCGGTGAAGCCGAACGCGTCCTCCATCTCGTTCTGCCATGGAGTGTCTGGGCCGAACGCATGCCCGGGCGCCGACTGCCGCTTGGCGTACAGCGCGACCAGTTCACTGGCGATCTCACGAACAGCCTTGCGCGCCTTGGTTTTCGTGTTGGCCCAGTCGCTTCCGCCGAGCTTGGACAGCGACGGCGCCTCACCGCCGACGTACCGCGACAGCTGATCGAGTGAATCCATCGGCACGTACAGCCGGTCCGATCCACCACCGCGTTTGGACGACGCGTACTCCAGCACCAGGTATTCGCGGCGGGCTCCGCCCACCACCCGCTCGGTCATCTCGACGAACTTGCCGATGCCGTGCTGATCATGCACCACCAGATCCCCGGCGGACAGCGCCAGCGGATCGACGACGTTACGCCGTTTGGCCGCAAGCCTTTTACCCTCCGACGCCGTCACCCGGTTACCGGTCAGATCGGTCTCGGTGATGACCACGAGGTTGACCCCGGGCAGGATCACACCGTCGTGCAGCGGTCCCTTGAGCACCCCGACCACGCCGGCCTTGGGTGCCGCACCCGGCTCGAGCATCGTCGCCGCAATGTCGGATTCGCCGAGCTGCTCGACGACGCGGTGTGCGGTACCGGCGCCCGGGGTGACCACCGCGGCGTACCCGCCGGTGGCGACGTGGGCGCGCAACATGGCGAAGATCTCGTCGAGACTCTGCTGGCTGCGCGCCGACGGCGACGGCCGCAGGTCGAGTTCGATGGCCTTGCCGTCGGGCAGCTGGCTCAACGTCCACCACGGGTGCCCACCGGCGACGGAGTCTTCACGCGCCTGGTCGAACGGGACGAATCCCGACGCGCCCAGTGCCTCGATGTCGATGGGCGCATCCCCGCCGACCGCGGCCGTCGACCACGATGCCTCGAGGAACTCCTGCCCGGTCTTGATCAGGTCGGCCGCCCGGGTCCGCACCTTCTCCGGGTCGCACAGCAGGACCGGGGCCCCGTCGGGCAGGTGATGCGTCAACGTCGTGGGCTGCACCGGATGCAGCAGCGGCAGCAGCGCCTCCATGCCGTCGACCGGGATGCCCTCGGCGAGTTTGGCCAGCATGTCGGGCACGCTTCCCGTCACGCTGTTCTCGTGGGTGGGGTGCTCGGCGGACAGGACCGCGGCACGCTCGCGCACATCGGCGGTCATCAGCAGTTCGCGGCACGGCACGGCGACCACGTTCTGCACCGGGATCTCAGGAATCGAGCGCTGGTCGGCGATCGAGAACATCCGTATCTCGGAGATCTCGTCGCCCCAGAACTCGACGCGCACCGGGTGCTCGGCGGTGGGCGGGAACAGGTCGAGGATGCCGCCGCGCACGGCGAACTCCCCGCGTTTGCCGACCATGTCGACGCGGGTATAGGCCAGGTTGACCAGCCGGGTGATGACCGCCTCGAACTCCGCTTCGGCACCGACGGTGAGGGTGACGGGCTCGGTGCCCACAACGTCGGGGGCCATCGGTTGCAGCAGTGAACGGGTCGTGGTGACCACCACACGCAGCGGCGAGCCCAGTGTCGTGTCCTCGGGATGGGCCAGCCGACGCAGCAGCAACAACCGGGCACCGACGGTCTCGACACCCGGGGACAACCGCTCGTGCGGCAGCGTCTCCCAGGACGGGAACAGGGCGACAGCGTCGCCGAACACGCCGCGCAACTCGGCGGTCAGATCGTCGGCTTCCCGGCCGGTGGCGGCGACCACCAGCAACGGGCCCTGCTGGGCCAGCCCGGCCGCCACCAGCACGCGGGCACTGGCCGGCCCGACGAGTGCGAGATCGGCGGGCCGGTCGGCGGCGCGGTGAAGGACGTCCTGCAGGGACGGATCGGTTAATGCCAGCTCGACGAGACCCGCAATCGGGGTCTGAACATGGTTGTGCCCCGGTGCGGTCATGATGGGGCCATTCTACGGGCCCGGGATTTCGGCTCCGCCCCGATCGGTCCCGGGCGATCATGGAGCGATGAAGCGTTTCGCGGCAGCGCTCGTTGTGGTCCTGACGGCGGTGTTCGCGGTGATCTGGCTCACCAGCCGGCACACGTCGGACTCCCAGCACGAGTCGGTGCCGACGCATCTCGGGCCGGACGGCATACCTGACTTCGCCGCCTACCCCGCCGTCGACGCGGCGCAGTACGTCCTGCGCGAGGACCAAGGATTTCCGGTGCAGGGGTTCCGCACGCCCGAGGGCTTCGTCTGCATGACCACCCAGCACCGGGCGATGTACGCGCTGGACTGTCGCGGGCCGTTCGTCGGCGCCCCCAACGACGCCAACCTCGCGCACCTGTTCAGCTACGGCACCACCAACGGCGCGATTCCGATGAGTTTCTCCCGCACCGAAGAGCCACTCAGCCCGGTCGACGGCATCACCGAGGACGAGGCGCCGATGCTGCCCGCGGGCCAACGCTTCGATCTGGGCAACGCCACGTGCATCCACACCGACGACATTCTGTTGGCCTGCCGGATGGCCGACCCGCAGAAGGGCAACGGGTTCATCGCCACCACCACTGACACGAGGCCCTTCGGTAGGACCTGATTTTGGCGCGTCGAGCCCCGTCCGGATGCTGCTAGCGTTCTGACAGCAGATCTTCAGACAGGAGTAGTGATGGGCGGAGCTCGCCGATGACCGTCACGATCTCCACCGTCACCGCCAGCAATCCGACCGCGCTGTCTGATGCCGCAAACCAATTGCAGGGCAAGATCGATCAGTTGGACGGGCTGATCAACAGCCAACGAAACACCCTGACTGATCTGGCCGGTGCGTGGAAAGGCACCGCTTCTGACGCGGCAATTGCCCGCGGCAACAAGAACTTGGACGATCAGACCCGCCTCCGGACCCGCCTGCAGAACTCCCAGGCCGCGTTACAGGTGGGTGGAGCCAACCTCACGCCGCTACGCACCGAGATCCTCAACGTCGCCAAACAAGCGGTGAGCCTGGGCGCTACCGTCGCCGACGACGGCACCGTCACTGGCGCCGGCAAACTCATGACACCCAAGCTGGCCGCGGCGTACACCGCCACGCTGAAAGCCCTTCTCCAGCAATTCGACTCGGTCGACGCAGCGACGGCCAACGCCCTCAAAACCGGTTCCTCAAACGATGGCCCGCAGGCAAGCAACATATTGGGCGACCCGCCGGCATCGCCGTTCAAGCGCGATCTCGACACCCTGAAGCCGCCCGATGGGGCCACCGATACCGAGGTGAACCAGTGGTGGGACTCGTTGAGCGAAGAGGAGCAGAACCGCATCATCGTCGAGCGGCCAGATTGGGTCGGAAATCTCGACGGGGTGCCCGGTACCGCGCGCGACTCGGCCAACCGCAACCGGCTCGCCAAGTTGCGCAACGACCCCAACCTGACCTCCGAGGAGAAGGGCACCATCGCCGCGATCGACGACGCCCTGTCCAAGAACGACCGGCAGCTTCTTGTCCTCGATTTCGACGGCGAGCACCCCAAGGTCGCGGTCGCGACCGGCAACGTCGACACCGCCGACCACGTCAGCGTCTATGTGCCGGGAACCGGTTCGGTGACCTACGACAAGCCCAACGAGGGCAATGACCTGCCGACGTACATCGAGCAGTCCGAATGGCTGAAGAGCGAGACCGAGCGCGTGCTCGACAAGGCGGGCAAGGGCAACGAGACCGTCGCCACCGTGGCCTGGCTGGGCTACGAGCCGCCGTCCAATCTGGCCCAGGCCGGGAGCGCCCACTACGCCGACGACAACGCACCCAAACTCGCGTCGTTCATCAACGGGCTCGACAGCTCCCGCGACACCGACCCGCATCTCACCGTCCTCGGCCACTCCTACGGTTCGACCCTGGCCAGCGAGGCCCTGCAGCGCGGCACGGCCGCCGACGACGCCGTGTTCATGGGGTCACCCGGGTTGGAGACCAATCCGTGGCAGTTCTTCGGCCAGACCACACCGTCGGATCTGCACCTGACCGAGGGCCACGTGTTCGTCGAACATGCCAAGAACGACATCGTCGCCGACCTGGGCCGATTCGGTTCCTCGATCCCGTCGAGCCTGCCCGGTTTCATCGACTTGTCCACGAACTCCGAGACCACCGCGCTGGGCCCCCGCAACGAGTCGACGGGCCACAGCAAGTACTCGTTCGTCGACACCACAGCGCTCTACAACCAGGCCGTCGTCGTGGCAGGGTTGGGACAGGACAAGAACTTTGTGAAGGTGGAGGATTGATGTGGCGTCTGGTGATCACTTTGCTGCTGGCCTTCACGTTGACAGGCTGCGGTCCGATGTTTGAGTCCGAGTACAAAGGTCCCGCCGAAGGCGATTACGGCTTCGGCACCCCTGAGGAACTCGGCACCCTGCTGGGCCGCCGTGACGCCGAAGAGGTCCTCGCCGACCGCGACAAGATGATCACCGAGATCACCACCGAGCTGTCGCGGATTGTGCCGGGGTCGCGATGGCTACCCCATCGAGAAGAGCGCAGCAGCAACTGCGGCGAGTTCGGATCCACCGACGGCGAACGCTACTTCGGCCAGAACTTCGTCTCCGAGGTCCCGGTGCCCGCCACGTTGTGGGAGCAGGCGTCGCAGGCCGTCATCGACATCGCCGCCAGGCATGGCTACACCAACGTGACCGGACGGACCGAGAACCCCGTCGGCGACGAGTCGACTGATCTGACCATCACCGACAGCGAGGACGGCAGATTGTCGTTCGGCTCGCAGACCAACGCGGTCCTGCAGGTGGTGACCGGCTGCTACCTCACCGCCGAGAACAAGCGCAAGGCACGCGAAGCCGCACCCAAGTAGCGATATGCAAGCTCGACGAAACCCGTAGCGGGGCCGGAATTCTCCGCGATCGGACCCGTCTGGGCGTCCTCGGGATGCTTAACTCCCGGTGGCGAACAGCGCCGCGGATGAGGGGAATGCAGTGGAGTCACACAGCAATGAGTCACACCGGGACGTCCCGCCTTGGCTGGCCGACGGCGACCCCGTTCTTCTCGACGATAAATTCACCGCCGTAGCGCTCCCGACCCGCGCCCACCCACCGACCAACATTCCGGAACCCGACTGGCAGGCCGCGGCCGAGGCGATCGCACAATGCCGGGAAGCGATCGACTTGGATCAGACCGATCCGGCGATCCGCGACACCGTGATCTCGGCCTTGAACCGGCAGCCGAACGAGCACACCCGGGCTGAGAACGCCGTGCTGCTGGCCGCGACCCGACACGGCGGTCTGCTGCATGCGATCGCGGCCAAGAACGGGCTTCTGGAGGCCGTTCACACCCTGATCGAATCGCTGCGCGTCAACCGCATCTCTGACTGGGACAGTTCCAGTCGGAGTTATCGAGTCCATCTGCTCGACCACCCGGACACCTGGCACGGTCCCCAGGACCCGCGCGACCCCTTCAGCTCCGACGTCGACTTCGAGATGCTGCGCCGATTGGCCTGCATAGCCAGCGAGGAGGAATACGCGCAGATCGTCGCGACCGTACAGGCGGCCGCGACGCACCTGGCACCCGTGCGCCGCGCGGGCTTTGCCTTGGCCTTGCCTGATGCCCCGGACCTCAGCCACGAGCTGATCGCCGAACTCGCCGGCTCGGGTGAGGAATCGCTGCCCTGGCTGCAGGCCACCGCAACCGATCCGGAGCTGATCGACCGGGTCCGGCCCCGAAAGCGGAGTGAATACTGGGCCTTCGAGCGCACGCCACGCCACGTCAACGCCCTGGTGGTCAACCGGGGATCCGCGGCGCTGAGCACTTTGATCCCCCACGCCACCATCGACCCGGCGGGCGACGCGCTGGCGCGGATCGGGCTGCCCGAGTCCATCCGGGCGCTGGCCGGTGCCGCCAACGCGGGCAAACCCAATCAACTACGGCTGCGCGCCGCCGTCGACCGCTGGCCGGCAGCCACTATCGCCGGGCTCGCCCAGGCAGTCGGCGACGGTGGTCGCGACGCCGCCACATCCCGGATCCTGCTCAGCGGCCTGGTGGCGAAGCATCGCGAGCTGGCGGAAGCGGTGCGGCCCTGGTTGACGGGCAGTGCCGCCGACGCGCTCGACAGCGTCACCGAGCAGCTCACTAGCCATCACGATGAGGCCGCACCCGACGAACTGCCGCAGGTGCTGGCCGATCCTCCCTGGTTGCGGCCCAAGCGGAAACAGCTTCTGGTCGAGGGTCTGGAGCCACTGCCGCTGGCGCCCGTGGCGCGCTGGCGCGACGGTGAACGCGAAAGATGGGCACGACGTTCGAGATACGGCACACCCAGCCGCCAAGACGATCCGACGTCCGGTGGCGCGAACCAAGGTCGATTACGGGGTCTGTTTCAGAAGCTGAACACGCGCGTTCGGGGCGAAGTCACCGCCGCCGAAGTGGCCGAGGTAGCGGAGGCGATGTGCAGCGCCCGCTACACCTGGAACTCGACCAGCGACGTCCCGCCGCAGCTGGTGCAGAATGTCGCCGCGGCACTGCAGACCGGCGACGTCACGGCAAGCGTCGCGGCCTTCCATGCCTGGGCCCAGGCCTACCGGGACACCACACGGTGGGCCTCGGTGGCTGTCCGCGGCGAGTCGCTGTGCGGCGACCACGCAGACGTACTCGACCGCATCACCCCCGGGTTCGGGTTACGACTGTGGAATGCGCTGGCGGGGACCGTGGAAACCGATTACGGCGAGACATACGTACTGGCCAAGCACGGAGTCGACGCGCTGCCCGGGCTGGTTTCGGTCGTGCGCCGCCGTCCCTCCGAACACCTTTCCACGGCAATCGTTTTCGGCGCGGTCGAGCTTGCCCCCTTGGCCGCGCGCGCCTTCCGTCTCTCGAAAACCCTGCGCAGCGAGGCCGACACCTGGTTGCGCACCCACCCCGAACACGCTGCCGCCGGGCTGATCCCCGCGGCCATCGGCAAACCGGGCGAGTCCAGGGACAATGCCGCAACAGCCTTGCGGGCCATGGCTGTCCAGGGACACCGCGAGCTGATCCTGTCCACCGCGGCGGCGTACCACCGCGACGACGTGACCGCAGCCGTGACGGCCATGCTCGACGAGGACCCCACCGACCTGTACCCGACGAAGCGCAGCAAGTTGCCGGCCTACTGGGCACCGGCCGCATGGCGGCGACCAAAACTGCACTCCGGCAAGCCATTACCGCTGAACGCCGTCGACCACCTCGGCACCATGCTGGCCTTCCCCACCGGGGACGGCGTCTACGCCGGGATCGGCCATGTCGTCGACGCCTGCACCGCGGACTCACTGGCCGACTTCGGCTGGGACCTGTTCTCGGCGTGGCTGGCTGCGGGTGCACCCAGCAAGGACAGCTGGGCCATGACCAGCCTGGGGTTGTTCGGCAACGACGACACCGCGCGACGGTTCACGCCGTTTGTGCGGGCCTGGCCCGGCGAATCTCAGCACAAGCGAGCCGTCGTCGGCCTGGACGTGCTGGCCGGGATCGGCTCCGATGTCGCGCTGATGATGCTCAACGGCATCGCCAGTAAGGTCAAATTCAAGGCGTTGCAGGAACACGCCCGGGAGAAGATCACTCAGATCGCCGACGACCGGGGCCTGACGACCGCCGAACTGGAAGACCGCCTGGCGCCCGACCTGGGGCTGCAACCGGACGGCACCATGCTGCTGGATTTCGGTCCGCGGCAGTTCAGGGTCGGCTTCGACGAAGCCCTCAAACCGTTTGTGCGCGACAGCGATGGGGCCCGGCTCAAGGAGCTTCCCAAGGCGCGTCGTGACGACGACGCCGAGTTGGCCACCGCCGCCACGGCCCGGTGGAGGGCACTCAAGAAGGACGCCCGCACCGTTGCGGGGCAGCAGGTGCTGCGCCTCGAGTTGGCGATGTGTGCACGCCGCCGCTGGAGCGTGCCGGTGTTCGAGCAGTTCCTGGCCGGCCATCCGTTGGTGCGGCACCTGGTGCAGCGGCTGGTGTGGGCCACCTACACCGACGCCGGAATCGACCGGTGCTTCCGCGTCGCCGAAGACGGTCAGTACACCGACGCCGACGACGAGCCGATCACGCTGGCCGACGATGCCGTCATCGGACTGCCGCACGCACTGGAGCTTCCCGAGGCCGACGCCGGCGGTTTCGGTCAGCTGTTCACCGATTACGAACTGCTGCAGCCCTTTACCCAGCTCGGCCGCGACACCTACCGACTCACCGAGGCCGAGAAGTCCAGCACCGAACTCACCCGGTGGAGCAATATCGTCGTCCCCACCGGAAAGATCCTCGGCCTGACCAATCGCGGCTGGGAACGCGGTATGCCACAGGATGCCGGCGTGATCCACGAAATGGAGAAGCCGCTGCCGGGTGGCTGGAGAGCGGTCGCCGGGCTCTCCGAAGGCCTTGCCGTCGGGGCCCTCGATTTCTTCCCCGAACAGAGCATCGACGGCGTCGTTGTCGGTACTCCCGGGAAGTGGACCGTCGACGCGAAGCCCTTCGGCAAGCTCGACGAGATCACCGCGAGTGAACTGATCCGTGACCTGGAGGGCCTACGTGGCTGACCAGAACTTGCAACGTGCCCCGGCCGAGATCGATTACGCCGCCGAGCTGGCAAGGCTGACCGCAGACACTTCCGAACCCCGGCCACCCGGCTGGAGCATGGGGCTGCGGTCTGCACGCGCCTTCGTCCTGGGCGAGCGGGCGCGTGGCATCACCGCAAAGGTCGTCGTGCCGGTCGCCGCGGTCGAACGCATGCTCGTCACCCTGGCCACCGGGCGCGGCCTGATGCTGGTCGGCGCGCCGGGCACGGCCAAGTCGCTGCTGTCCGAGTTGCTGGCCACCGCGATCAGCGGGTGTTCCACGTTGACCATCCAGGGCGGGGCGTCGGTCACCGAGGACCAGATCAAGTACTCGTGGAACTATGCGTTGCTGATCAACGAGGGTCCGAGCCTCAACGCTCTTGTCCCTGCCCCGCTGTACACCGGCATGCGCGAGGGCAAAGTGGTGCGGTTCGAGGAGATCACCCGCACCCCGCTGGAAGTGCAGGACAGTCTGCTGAGCATGCTCAGCGACCGGGTCATGGCGGTGCCGGAGCTCGCGGGTGAACACGGCATGCTCTATGCCCGCGAAGGTTTCAACATCATCGGTACGGCCAACACCAAGGACCGCGGCGTCAACGAGATGAGCGCGGCGCTCAAGCGCCGGTTCGACTTCGAAACCGTCTTTCCCATCCTCGATTTCGATGTCGAGCTGGACCTGGTGGCCCGCGCGTCGCAGACGCTGCTGGAACGTAGCGGCGTCCCGGTGACGGTGCCCGAGCCCGTACTCGAACTGCTGGTGCGCACGTTCCGTGACCTGCGCGACGACGGGGGCAGTGCGATGGACCGGCTGAGCGCGGTGATGTCGACCGCCGAGGCCGTCAACGTCGCGCATGCCGTGGGGGTCAGAGCCTGGTATCTGGGCCAACGCCAGGGCAGTCCAGCCGATCTGGCCGAGAGCATCGGCGGCACCGTGGTGAAAGACGACGCCGACGACCGGGCGAAGCTGCGGCGCTACTTCGAACAGAAGGTCGCCGAACGCCGAGGGCGGCATTGGCGGGAGTTCTACGCCGCGCGCGACCTGCTGCCGTGACCATGGCAGCCCTTGATGAGCCCAGAATTGTTGGAGTGCGCCATCATTCGCCGGCATGCGCCCGCATGGTGGTCGCCGAGATCGAGCGGCTGCGCCCGGCGCACGTGCTCATCGAGGGACCATGCGATTTCAACGGCAGGATCGATGAACTCGACGCCGCGCACCGGCTGCCGATCGCGATCTACAGTTACCTGTCCGCGCCAGGAGTGCATCGCGGCTCATGGTCGCCGCTGGCCGAACACTCACCGGAGTGGCAGGCGCTACGGACGGGCCGCCGCGTCGGCGCGCAGGTCCGGTTCATCGACCTACCCGCGTGGCACGACGCCTTCGCCGAATTCACCAACCGGTACGCCGACGACCCCGACGAAGCGTCCGAACACCGCGCCGCGGACTACACTGCGGCGGTAGCCCGCGAACTCGGCATCGACAGTCGAGATGCGTTGTGGGACCACCTGTTCGAATCCGAAGAAGATCCCGCGGTGGTGGCGCAGCGGTTGTCGGTGTGGTTCACGGGCCTGCGCGGCGACGATCCCGGATCGACGGGCAATGCCGCCCGCGAAGACCTGATGGCGCGCTGGATCGCGTGGGCCGTCCGCCGGAATGAGGGTCCGGTTCTCGTGGTGTGCGGCGGCTATCACGCACCCGCACTGGCCCAGCTGTGGCCTCGACTACCGGAATCCGAGACACCGCCGGCAGTTCCCGTCCCCGAAGCGGATTCCCGGCACGGCTCGTATCTGGTGCCGTTCAGCTTCCACCAACTCGATGCGTTCACCGGGTACGCATCGGGCATGCCGTCGCCCTCCTATTACCAGTGGGCCTGGGAGAACGGTGTCGCGGCCGCAGGGCGACAGCTCTTACACCGTACGCGAGACCGCTTGCGGAACAAGAAGTTACCGGTGTCGACCGCGTCCCTGCAGAACGTGTACACGCACGCGCACGGGTTGGCCCGGCTGCGTGGGCACCAGGTTCCGCTGCGCTGTGACTGGCTGGACTCGGTCGCGGCCTGCTGGGTCACCGAGGCGCTCGTGGTGCCGTTGCCGTGGAGCTACCCCGGCCCGCTGGCGCCCGGCACGGATCCGGTGCTGGTCGAGGTGATGGACGTGCTCTCGGGCGAGGCGGTCGGTGCCCTCGCGGCGGGTACGCCGCAGCCGCCGTTGGTGGCGGCGGTTGCCGCCGAACTGGCCGCCCACGACCTGCCCGGGACAGGTGAAGTCACCCTGGACCTGTTGTCCGACAACGACCGTCGGCGCAGCCGGGTGCTGCACCGCCTGGCGCTGCTGGACATACCGGGAACCCAGCGCCGTGCAGGACCACGATGGGCCCTCGACGCCGGCCGCGAACCCACCGAGCAGTGGCACCTCGGCGATCCGCCCAGCCGCTTGGCCGCACTCATCGAAGCCGGCGCGTGGGGGGCCACCCTGCTCGACGCTGCCCGCAACAAATGGGGCTCCATGATCAGCGGCCCCGACATCGGCGTTGCCGAACTCGCCGCTGCGGTAGACGCTGCGGCCGCGGCCGGGCTGGGCTCGGTACAGGCCGATGTGATCGGCCGACTCCGCGAGACGGTGGCCGCCGAGACCGATCTCGGGGCACTGGGCGCGGCGCTGCGGGTGCTGCTGCCGTTGGCCCGTAATCCGCAATTGCTCGGTCTCGACGACGTGCCCGGATGTCTCGACGCCGTCGAGGCGATCGCCGACCGTGCGGTGTGGCTGTTGGAGCCGCCTGCTGCCGTGGCCCCCGCACAGATCGACGGTCACCTCCGGTTGATGATCGGTTTACGAGATCTGGTGCGCGCGCAGCTGTTCGCCTCCATGGACGATCGGATCGTGGCGGTGCTGCACCGCAAGGCGGCGTCGCACCGGTCGGATCCGGCGAGCCGGGGCGCGGCGCTCGGCGCCGTGATCAGCCTCGGTTCAGCGGCCGACGCCGATCCGCTGGCCGTGCTGGACTCGGTCTCGGTGGCCCGGCTCGGCGATGCGCTGGCGGGATTGCTCGCGCTGGCCCGCGAGGAGTTGATCTCCGATGCCGGCTTCGTGGCCGGACTCGACAGGCTGATCGGCGGATTGCACGGCGACGATTTCGTCGGCGCCCTCCCCGCCCTGCGCGCCGCGTTCGCGTGGTTGCCGCCCCGGGAACGCGGCGACGTGGCCGACGCGGTGCTGGAGCTTCACGGCGCGGCCAACGTGTCGCGGCGCGTGCTGCTACGCCGTCTCGACGCGGATCCACAGGCCGTGGCCGCGGCCGCTGCCGACGAACGCCGCGCCGTCGACCGGCTGCGGTCCTGGGGGGTGTGGCCGTGATCGACGTCCCAGAACCCTTGCAGCGGTGGCGATTACTCCTGGGCGCGGCCGCCGACGGCGCGCTCGGTTCTGCCACCGGAGAGCTCGGCGCGGCCGATGCCGCACTGGAGTGGCTCTACGGCCGCGATCCGGACCGCGCCGAACGGGGTGAGCGGTCCGGCGGTCAGGGGGACTCGACGCTGAGCGTGCCGGACTGGATCGACGCCGTGCACACGCTGTTTCCGCAGGAGGTGATCGAACGGGTCGAACGCGATGCGGTCGAGCGGTTCGGCATCACCGAGGTGGTGACGCGACTGGACGTGCTGGAACGCATCGAACCCTCCGAGTCGCTCCTGCGGGCCGTCATGCAGACCAAGCACCTGATGAATCCGGAGGTGCTGGCGGCGGCGCGGCGACTGATCGCCGAAGTGGTGCGTCGGCTCCTGGCCGAACTGGACACCGAGGTGCGCCGGGCGTTCACCGGCAGCCTGGACCGTCGCCGGCGCTCACCCGTCCCGATCGCCCGCAACTTCGATTTCCGCGGCACCGTCAAAGCCAACCTGGACCGCTGGGACCCGCAGCGGCAGCGGCTCTACCTGCAGCGGCCGCTGTTCTCCAGCCGCACGCAGCGGCACACCGAACGGTGGCGGATCGTGCTGCTGGTGGATCAGAGCGGGTCCATGGTGGATTCGGTGATCCACTCGGCGGTGCTCGCCAGTTGCCTGTGGCAACTACCCGGCATGGACACCAGCCTGGCGGCGTTCGACACCCAGGTGGTGGACCTGACCGACGAGCTGGTCGACCCTGTCGAGCTGTTGATGAAAGTCCAGTTGGGCGGCGGCACCGACATCGCCGCAGCCGTGGGTTGGGCAGCCGGACGGATCAGTAGCCCGCATCGTTCGGTCGTGGTGGTCATCTCCGACTTCTACGAAGGCGGTTCGGCGCCGTTGCTGGTCCGCCGGGTGCGCGAGTTGGTGGCCGGCGGGACGAAGGTGCTGGGGCTGGCCGCCCTCGACCGCCACGCCAACCCGGCCTACAACCACGAGCTGGCCGGGGAACTGGTGGCGGCCGGTGCGGAGGTGGCCGCCATGACCCCGGGTGAGTTGGCCGTTTGGCTCGCCGAGAAAGTTCGCGAATGAGCGCCCGGGCCGATCTGCTCGACCTGACCACCGACGCGCTCACCGCGTTGGCCAACCCCGGCTTCGTCAAACGCGCACGGAAGGATCTCGACGCGGGCCGCGGGCCCATCCTCGATATCGGCGACGACGGCGCGGTCACCGCACGCTTCGACGACGGCGTCGTCACCACGCTGCCGGTGGGGACGGCCGTCCGCGATGCCGCGTGCAGTTGTCCGGCCAGCGGCTGGTGCCGGCACCGCGTGATGCTGGTACTGGCGTACCAGGACGGGCACCATGACGCCCCGAAGGAGACCAAAGGCCATTGGAGCCCAGCAGAATTCACTGATGAAAGCCTGACGCAGGCACTGGCTCCGGCGACGCTGGCCGCGGCGCGGCGGATGGCACGCGGCACGGTGCGCCTGTCGGCACCGGACGGTATTCCGACCGCCCGCCTGCCGCTGAACACCGTGCAGTTCTTCTCGCCGTCCGCGCTGGCCCATGCCCGTTGCGACTGCCGCGACGTCAGCGGCTGCGCCCACCTGGCCGTGGCAGTGTGGGCGTTTCGAGCGGCCGGGGATGCCGGCTCGACGATGGCCCGCGAAATGGTGGTCTCCCTCGGTAGTGACACGGATCGCCGACCCGAAGTCGACGGGTTCGCCGCCGACCTCGATGCGCTGATCGTTTCGCTGTGGTCGGACGGGACCTCGTCCGAGGACGCCGGTCTCGACGCCCGGCTGGGCGCCCTGACCGAACAGGCCCGTCGCGCCGGGTGGAGCTGGGTGGCCGCCGACCTGGAGGAACTGTGCAGGCAACGCGAGGCCCTGCACCAGCGTCGTACCGACGCAGATCCGGAGGCGCTGCTCACGCTGGTGGCCGAGGCCCCGGCCCGGCTGCGCGCCGCCGCGGCCGCCGGCGAACTGGATGCACCGCAACGCACCGCCGGGGAGATTCTCGGCGTCGGGGTGCCCGGCGAAACCGAGCTGGCCCACCTGCGGCTGATCTCGCTGGGCGCCGAGTCATGGCGCGACGAACACGGCGTCGGCGCCCGGGTCTATCTCGCCGATCCCGACACCGGCTCGGTGTCAGTGCTGGAACGCCGTTGGTCGGGCCTGCAACCGGCCGCCGAACGCCGGATCCTGGGCACGAGACTGCAGCGGGTGGCGCAAGGGCAGGTGGTCACGACGGGCGCGCGGCGCCGAGCTTTGGGCCTCATCGAGATCAGCGCCGAGCGGGGCCGCACCTCGCTGCACGATCTGAGCCCCGCCGCCTGGGATGCCGGGACACTGCCGCACGGTATCGGCCACGAATCGTGGCCCGCGTTCGTGTGCCCCCGCCGGCTCGGCGACGGCATCCGGGTGCTGACCGTGGATGCGGTGCACGACTGGGGCTTTGACGCTGCGGCACAACAGTTGGTGGCTGACGTGACCGGACCGGATGGCGACACCCGCTTGGTGCTGGGGCATTCAGCTGCGGCGCCGGGCGCGGTCGACGCACTCGCCGATGTCCTGGAAGCCGGGAACCTGCACCGCGTCAGCGTCCGGGTACACCGGCGTGCCGGACGGCTGATATGCGAACCGTTGGCGGTGTTGACGCAAGACCGTGCCCTGGTGCTCGCGACCGAGGCGGCCTCTGGCCGTGAGCTCCCGCCGGCCCCTCCCGACGCGCCGGCCGGGCCACTCGAACGCGCCCGCCTCGAACTCGCCGGCTGGTTGCGCCGCGGGTTGCGTCATCAGAGTCGGGCAGCGCGAGAGCGGTTGGCCGGCCTCGCGGAAGGGCTCAGCGCCGCCGGAATGACAGTCGCCGGGACCGAATTGGCAACAGCCGCTGCCGCTATCGGTGAGGACGCAGATGGTGCGGTTCGCTCGCTGCAACGAGTCGTACTGCTACTCAGTGAAATATCGGCGCCTGCAGATTGAACTCCGACGCGTTCGCGTCAGGATCCGCCCCTGCAGCGTCAAGGAACCGTCAAGCCCGATGACGCAGGCCCCGGCACGGCCGACTGTGGAGTCATGACCTTGCTGGACATCCTGCCTTCACTTCGCGGCGCCACCCGACCACGACTCGATCCGAACATCTGGCCGCTGACCACAGGGGTCGACGAGCAGGGCAGGATCACCGTCGGCCGGGTGCCGCTGACCGACATCGCCGACGAATACCGCACTCCGGCCTACGTGCTCGACGAGACCGATTTCCGGACCCGCGCCCGGCGCTACCGCGCCGCCCTCGGCCAGGCAGAGGTGGTCTATGCGGGCAAGTCACTGCTAACCACCGCCGTTGCCCACTGGGTTGCCGAGGAAGGCCTCGGACTGGATGTCTGCTCGGCCGCCGAGCTGGCGACAGCGTTGGCGGGCGGGGTCGACCCGGCGCGCATCGTGATGCACGGCAACGCCAAGTCATGCGACGAATTACGCGATGCGATCGACGTCGGGGTCGGCCGGATAGTGGTCGACTCCCCGATGGAGATCACCTACCTGGCCGGGTTGGCGCGTCGGCCCCAGCCGGTACTGATCCGGGTCACACCCGACATCGACATCCACGGTCATCGTGCGGTCACCACCGGGGTGACGGACCAGAAGTTCGGATTCGCGCTGGCCGATCGCCGCGCCGCCCGCGCCGCCGCCCGCATCCTGGCCACCCCGAACCTCGATCTTGTCGGCCTGCACTGCCATATCGGCTCGCAGATCACCGACCCCGCGCCCTATGGAGTGGCCGTGCGCCGGTTGATCGGCGCGATGGCCGACATCCGCGCCGAACACGGCCTGGTGCTGACCGAGCTCAACATCGGTGGCGGTCATGGGGTTCCGTATGTCCGCGGCGACGCAGCCCTCGACATCGGAGCGCTGGCCGCCGTCCTCGACGATGAACTGACCGCGGCGTGCGCGGCCGAACGGTTCCCGCGGCCACGTCTGGTCGTCGAGCCCGGCCGCGCCATCAGCGCACGGGCCGGGGTGACCCTGTACCGGGTGTGCGGGGTGAAGTCCCAACCCGGCGGGCGCACGTTCGTCGCCGTGGACGGCGGCATGAGCGACAACCCGCGGGTCGCCCTGTACGGAGCGAAATACACGGTGGCCCTGGCCAATCGACATCCGCTCGGACCGACCATGGTGGCCACCGTGGTGGGACGGCATTGCGAGGCCGGTGACGAGATCGTGCACGACGTCGAGCTGCCCGCCGACATCCATGCCGGCGACCTGCTGGCCGTGGCCTGCACCGGCGCGTACCAACACAGCATGGCTTCGACCTACAACATGGTGGGCCGCCCGCCCGTGGTGTCGGTGCGCGACGGCGCTTCGCGGGTGTTGGTGCGTCGGGAGACGACGGCGGACCTGCTCGCGCGGGATCAGGGATGAGCGCTTGCGCGAAGACCCAACGGCTCGGCTGAGCTGCCGTCAGGCATCCCGCTCAGCAACATCCTTGATCCTGGCGAGCCGGCGTTCCCAACCCGCCGCTATTCCGTCGAGCCGTCTCGCCACCTCGCTGAGCCGAGCACCTACCGCCTCGTATTTGATCTCACGCCCCGCCCGGGTGGCTACCACCAGGCCAACGTCGGTGAGCACTTTCAGATGCTTGGCGATGGCCTGACGGCTGATCGGGAGTTCGTCGGCCAGCGCCGAGGCCGACGCGGGCCGGCGCCCGAGTGCAACGAGAACCTGCCACCGGCTGTCATCGGCAAGTGCAGCGAAAACCTGCACCGGTGAGGCATTTTCATGCATCGGCGGCGGCCCCCACCAGATACTTCTGGGCGAGGCCGAGCTCGACCGGCCAGCCTCCGCAGTGATCGTCGAACCGGGACCGGCGGTTGGCCTCGGGCTCGTCGAGCGAGGCGAACCCGCTCTCGACGACCCGCAGGACCACGCCGGATGGCGCTGGGGTGATCCAGAATTCGACGAGGGTGAAGGAGCTGTCGAGGTCGTCGGCGTCGATGTGCCACCGGAAGGCCGCGTAGCGCGGCTCATCGAGTGAGACTGTTCGGAACGCGAACCTCCCGTGCGTGGGATCGGTGACAACGGCGACGTCGCCGTCACGATCGATGTGGTGTTCTGTGATCCGCTCTTCATTGATGTACCAGCCGGGTTCGCTCACCAGGTCCCAGACGCGTTGCGCCGGTGCGTCGATGGTGATCTCGCGCTCGATGCGGTCGTAGTCGGTGGTCATATCGGGGGTCCTTTCCGCCGGGATTGTTGCAACCCAAGAGTTGCACATAGATCCCCGGTATTGCAACCCCCGAGTTGCAGTTGGTGTTGCCTACCGACTCGCCGTCGGGCGAGCGAACGAATGAGCCCGCTACTCCTCGTGCAGGATCGGGTCGGACTCCAGGTGGGTCAGCCCGTTCCACATCAGGTTGACGACGTGGGCGGCCACCACTTCCTTCTTGGGCTCGCGCACGTCGAGCCACCACTGGGCGGTCATCGACACCGACCCGACCAGCGCCTGGGCATACAGCGGTGCCAGTTCGGGATCCAGCCCGCGCCGGGAGAAATCCCCGGCCAGGATCGAGGAGACCTGGTTGACCGCGTCGTTGAGCAGCGTCGAGTAGGTGCCCGAGGTGATCGCGGCGGGTGAATCGCGGATCAGGATGCGGAAGCCGTCGGTGCGCTCCTCGACGTAGGTCAGCAGGGCCAGCGCCACGCGTTCGACCCGCACCCGGGACCGGTTGTTGGTAAGCGACGAGGTGATGCCATCCAGCAGAGCCGACATCTCCCGGTCGACGACGACGGCGTACAGGCCTTCTTTGCCGCCGAAGTGCTCGTAGACCACTGGTTTGGAGACGTTGGCGCGCTGCGCGATCTCCTCGATCGAGGTTCCGTCATAGCCCCGTTCAGCGAACAGCGACTTGGCGATCTCGATGAGCTGCTGTCGCCGTTCGTTGCCGGTCATCCGGGCCCGGGGGGCCCGCACTTCCTTCTCGGGTGCTGCCACGCATATAAGGCTAGACCGTTCGACTAGAGTCTCTCCCGGACATTCCGTCGTGGTGTAATCGGCAGCACCTCTGATTTTGGTTCAGATAGTTCAGGTTCGAGTCCTGGCGACGGAGCTCACGATCCCGCGAACGACCGCAGAATGCCGGTGTTGACGGTTTGTCGGCGTACAGACACGGTCGCTCGGCGAGAAAGGGGCACCTGTGTCGACCACCGAGGCCGCCGTCGTCGTACTGGCAGCAGGTGCCGGGACCCGAATGCGCTCGGACACCCCGAAGGTGCTGCACACCCTGGCCGGCCGCAGCATGCTCAGCCACGCGGTACACACCGTGGCCAATGCGGCTGCCCAGCATCTGGTGGTCGTTCTCGGCCACGACCGTGAGCGCATCGCCCCCGCGGTCGGTGAGCTGGCGGAGAAGCTGGGCCGCACCATCGACGTCGCCATCCAGGACCAGCAGCTGGGCACCGGCCACGCCGTGGCCTGTGGCCTGAGCTCGCTGCCCGACGAATTCGCCGGCACGGTCGTCGTGACCTCGGGTGATGTCCCGCTGCTCGATGCGGACACGCTGGCCGGTCTCATCGAGACCCACAGTGCCGCGACGGCTGCTGCCACTGTGCTCACCACCACCGTGCCCGACCCGACCGGCTACGGCCGCATCCTGCGTACCCAGGACAACGAGGTAATCGGCATCGTCGAGCAGGCCGACGCGACCGAGTCGCAGCGGGCGATCCGCGAAGTCAACGCCGGGGTGTACGCCTTCGACATCGCCGACCTGCGCTCGGCGTTGAGCCGCTTGAGCTCGAACAACGCGCAGCAGGAGCTGTACCTCACCGACGTCATCGCGATCGTGCGGCAGGACGGCCGGACGGTGCGGGCCATGCATGTCGACGACAGCGCGCTGGTGGCCGGCGTCAACGACCGGGTGCAGCTCGCCGATCTGGGCGCTGAACTCAACCGCCGCATCGTGGCCCGCCATCAGCGGGCCGGCGTCACGATCATCGACCCGGCCACCACCTGGATCGATGTCGACGTCACCATCGGCCGCGACACCGTCGTGCGCCCCGGCACCCAGCTGCTCGGCACGACCGAGATCGGCGCCGGCTGCGAGATCGGCCCGGACTCGACGCTGACCGACGTCGAGGTAGGTGACGGCGCATCGGTGGTGCGCACCCATGGTCAGCTCGCCGTGATCGGAGCCGGAGCCACCGTCGGCCCGTTCACCTACCTGCGGCCGGGCACGATCCTCGGGGCCGACGCCAAGCTCGGCGCGTTCGTCGAGACCAAGAACTCCACAATCGGCACGGGCACCAAGGTGCCTCACCTGACCTACGTCGGCGACGCCGACATCGGCGACCACAGCAACATCGGGGCCTCCAGCGTCTTCGTCAACTACGACGGCGAGACCAAGCACCGGACCACCATCGGCTCGCACGTGCGCACCGGCTCCGACACGATGTTCATCGCCCCGGTCAACGTGGGCGACGGCGCCTACACAGGTGCGGGCACCGTGCTGCGCGACGACGTCCCGCCCGGCGCGTTGGCGGTCTCGGACAACGCCCAACGCACCATCGAGGGCTGGGTGCAACGCAAGCGCCCGGGTTCGGCTGCTGCGGCGGCAGCGGCGGCAGCAGAAGAGGCCGCGCGCAAGGCCCCCGAGGAGTAGGCCGGCCACCACCGGCCACCACCGGGGCCGAGCGTGGCGCGTGTGCACGAAATCCGTGGCAAACGCGTGCCGGAACGCCACAGTCGGCACCGCTGGGCCGGGCAATCCGACGTTTCGTGTTGGCAATCTGGTAACCCGGCTACGAACAACCAGAAACGCTACGTACGATTGCTCCGTATCGATCCCCAACCGCGAAGGCAGCCAAGTGGCCACGGACTGGACCGACAATCGAAAAAACCTGATGCTGTTCTCGGGGCGCGCGCACCCGGAACTGGCAGAACAAGTGGCCAAGGAACTCGGTATCGAGGTCACCGCGCAGACCGCCCGCGACTTTGCCAACGGCGAGATCTTCGTCCGGTTCGACGAGTCCGTGCGCGGCTGCGACGCGTTCGTGCTGCAGAGCCATCCCGCGCCGCTGAACCAGTGGCTCATGGAGCAGCTCATCATGATCGACGCGCTCAAGCGCGGTAGCGCCAAGCGGATCACCGCGATCCTGCCGTTCTATCCCTACGCACGCCAGGACAAGAAGCACCGCGGCCGCGAGCCCATCTCGGCCCGCCTGGTCGCCGACCTGCTCAAGACCGCCGGCGCCGACCGCATCGTCTCGGTCGACCTGCACACCGATCAGATCCAGGGCTTCTTCGACGGCCCCGTGGACCACATGCGCGCCCAGTCGCTGCTGTGTGGCTACATCGCCGAGAACTACGCCGACAGCGACGTGGTCGTGGTGTCGCCGGACTCGGGCCGGGTGCGCGTCGCCGAGAAATGGGCCGACTCGCTGGGCGGCGTCCCGCTGGCCTTCATCCACAAGACCCGCGACCCGCTGGTGCCCAACCAGGTCAAGGCCAACCGCGTCGTCGGTGACGTCAAGGGCAAGACCTGCATCCTGACCGACGACATGATCGACACCGGTGGCACCATCGCCGGCGCAGTCAAGCTGCTGCGCGAAGACGGTGCCAAGGACGTCATCATCGCCGCCACCCACGGCGTGCTGTCCGACCCGGCCGCCCAGCGTCTGGCCGACTGCGGTGCCCGCGAGGTGATCGTCACCAACACGCTGCCGATCACCGACGACAAGCAGTTCCCGCAGCTGACCGTGCTGTCCATCGCGCCGCTGCTGGCCAGCACCATCCGTGCGGTGTTCGAGAACGGTTCGGTTACCGGGCTGTTCGACGGGTCCGCCTAGATGGCCCGCATCTACCACAATCCGAAATGCTCGACCTCGCGCAAGACCCTGGATCTGTTGCGCGAGAACGGGATCGAGCCGGAGGTCGTGCAGTACCTCAAGACGCCGCCGACGCGTGACGAGATCAAGCAACTGATCGCCGACGCCGGCATCGACGTGCGGACTGCGGTGCGCAAGCGCGAATCCCTCTACGCCGAACTCGGTTTGGCCGACGCATCCGACGAGGAACTGCTCGATGCGATGGCCGAGAATCCGATCCTGATCGAGCGGCCGTTCGTCGTGACCGACAACGGCACCCGGTTGGCCCGGCCGATCGATTCGGTGCGCGAGATTCTGTGAAGCGGCTGCTCGCCACCGGCGCCGCGATGGCGGTCCTGGTCACCGGCTGTGGCGCCGAAACGCCTGACTACAAGTCGATCTGGACCACGAGTTCGACGACTCCGGCCGCCCCTGCGGACAACCAGCCGGTACCCCTGTGGCAGTACCTGGAGGACTCCGGCGTCGTCGGCGAGCCCATCGCACCCGAGAAGATCCCACACCTGAACGTCACCATGCCGAACCCGCCGGGCTGGCACACCTACAACAATCCCAACCTGGCCCCGGGTACCCGGATGATCGCCAAGGGGAACACCTACCCCACCGCGATGATGCTGGCCTTCACCTTGCACGGCGATTTCGACGTACCCAAGGCCCTCAAAGACCACGGCTACGCCGATGCCCAACTGGCGGAGAACTTCAAGCAGCTCAACGCATCCAACGCGGACTGGAAGAGCTTCCCGTCGGCGATGATCGAGGGCAGCTACGACCTCAACGGCAAGCGCATGCAGAGCTACAACCGCGTCGTCATCGCGAACGACGGGCTGCAGCCCCCGCAGCGCTATCTGGTCCAACTGACCGTGACGACCTACGCCGACGAGGCTGCCGCGCAGGGACCGGACATCGAATCGATCATCGCGGGCTTCAACATCGCCAAGAAGTGAACCTGCGAAGAAGTGCCGGCGCGACCGTAGGGTGGTCAGCATGAGTGGATGGACCAGCGCCGACCTGCCCTCGTTTACCGGCCGCCGGGTGATCGTCACCGGCGCCAACAGTGGACTGGGTCTCGTCACCGCCCGCGAGCTCGCCCGCGTCGGCGCCAAGGTCACCGTCGCGGTCCGCAACCTGGACAAGGGCACCGCAGCCGCGGCGACGATGACCGGCGGGCAGGTCGAGGTACGCAAGCTCGACCTACAGAACCTGGCCTCAGTGCACGAGTTCGCCGACACGGTCGAGAGCGTCGACGTGCTGATCAACAACGCCGGCATCATGGCCGTCCCGCTGAGCCGGACCGTCGATGGCTTCGAGAGCCAGATCGGCACCAACCACCTCGGCCATTTCGCGCTGACCAACCTGCTGCTGCCCAAGATCGCCGACCGGGTGGTGACGGTGTCGTCGCTGATGCATCTGTTCGGGCAGATCAGCCTGCGGGATCTCAACTGGAAATCGCGGCCGTACTCGGCGTGGCTGGCCTACGGGCAGTCCAAACTGGCCAACCTGATGTTCACCTCCGAGTTGCAGCGCCGGCTGACGGCATCGGGCTCGCAGGTGCGTGCGCTGGCCGCCCACCCCGGGTATTCGGCCACCAACCTGCAGGGCCAGACCGGCAACAAGTTCGGCGCCCGGCTGATGGCGACCGCCAACCGGGTCTTCGCCAGCGATCCGTCGTTCGGCGCCCGTCAGACGCTGTTCGCGGCGTCCCAGGACGTCCCCGGTGACAGCTTCATCGGGCCGCGGTTCGGCCAGTTCGGCCCCAGCCAGCCGGTCGGGCGCAGCCCGCTGGCCAGGCGGGTGGACACCCAGAAGGCACTGTGGGAGCTGTCTGAGCAGCTGACCAAGACCACGTATCCGCTGTAGCTCGCCGGCGCCGATTTTTGGGAGCGGCCCGGTTTTTGCTACCCTGACCTGGCGTCACGGCGAGGGTGGACCTTTTGGACCACCGTTATCGGCGGGAACTTCTTCAAGTGTTGTGACCCTTGCCGTGCTGACGATCTGACCGCAGTACCGCAATTAGAGGAGCAACATCATGGCCAAGGCCGCAGCCAAGAACGTCCCCAACAAGCTCACCGCCGCCGTGCGTACCCGCACCGGCAAGGGTGCCTCGCGCCAGGCACGCCGCGACGGCAAGGTCCCCACCGTGCTCTACGGCCACGGCACCGAGCCCCAGCACCTGGAGATCAGCGCCCGTGAGTTCGCCGCGGTGCTGCGCCACTCGGGCACCAACGCCGTGCTGACCCTCGACATCGAGGGCAAGGAGCAGCTGGCGCTGACCAAGGCGCTGGACATCCACCCGATCCGCCGCAACATCCAGCACGCCGACCTGCTGGTCGTGCGCCGGGGCGAGAAGGTCCACGTCGAGGTCACCGTGACCGTCGAGGGCGACGCCGTTCCGGGTGCCCTGGTCACCCAGGACGCCAACACCATCGAGATCGAGGCCGAGGCCCTGTCCATCCCCGAGCACCTGACCGTGTCGATCGAGGGCGTCGAGGCCGGCACCCAGATCCTGGCCGGCCAGATCGAGCTGCCCACCGGCGTTTCGCTGGTGTCGGATCCCGAGATGCTCGTGGTCAACGTCGTCGAGGCCCCGAGCGCCGAGGACCTCGAGTCCGAGGGTGCCGGCGAGACCGCTGAGGCCCCGGCCGCGGAGCCGGCCGCCGAAGCTGCCGAAGCCGCCGAGTAACCAGGTAGGACACTGCCTCGATGGCCGAGCCGCTGCTGGTGGTGGGCCTGGGAAATCCCGGGCCCGCCTACGCCAAAACCCGGCACAATGTCGGGTTCATGGTGGCCGATGTACTGGCCGCCCGCATCGGCTCGGCCTTCAAGGTGCACAAGAAATCCGGTGCCGAGGTGATCACCGGCCGGCTCGCCGGAGCTCCGGTGGTGCTGGCCAAGCCTCGGTGCTACATGAACGAGTCCGGCCGTCAGGTCGGGCCGTTGGCCAAGTTCTATTCGGTGCCGCCGGGTCGGATCGTGGTCATCCACGACGAGCTCGACATCGACTTCGGCCGGATCCGACTCAAGGTCGGTGGCGGCGAGGGCGGCCACAATGGGCTGCGTTCGGTGGCATCAGCCTTGGGCAGCAAGGAATTTCAACGGGTCCGCATCGGAGTGGGCCGCCCGCCGGGTCGTAAGGATCCGGCGGCATACGTGTTGGAGGCCTTCACCGCCGCCGAACGCGCCGAACTGCCGACGATCTGCGAGCAGGCCGCCGATGCCACCGAGCTTTTGATCGCTCAGGGCCTGGAGCCGGCCCAGAACACCGTGCACGCCTGGTGATCTTGCATCACCAGGTGAACGGCTTCTCCAAAGTGAGCGTGCGCTCCGCCGGCGGGTACCAGCCCTGCGGCGCATGCTGGTCGCTGTGCAGATAGCACTGCACCCGCACCTCTGCGCTACCTGGACGAAATGTGAGCAGCCGGCTGATCGGCAGGGTCGTGATCGGCATGTGATGGCGACTCAATGACGCCACATTCATGAAATAGGTTCCGCCCCAAGCCTGCTCGATATGGGTCTTGCCGCCGTGGGAATCGTCGGGATTGGTGTGGGTGTGACCGGCCAGCCACAGCGCGACCGCACCCGGGTGTTCGGTGAGGTACCGCTCGAAGGCCCCGGAGTCCGGCTTGCCGCCGACCCAGTACAGGTAGGACGCGCCCTGCGGCGTCCCCTCCAGGAACGGGCGATGGTAGTGCTCGTGGAGCTTTCCGTCCGCGTCGCGGCGCACCCCCTCCCACTCCCCTGACGCCACCGTCGTGTCCTTGAGCACGTAGTGGTGCACCGTGATGATGATCGAATCACGGTTCTGTTCAACCATGTTCGCCCACCAGTCGAACGTCTCGGCGGAGACCACCCCACCGGGGTTACCGCCGAGCGTGCCCCGGCCCACGGCCTGCGACGGCTCGTTGCGGTCGCTGAGCATCAGGAACAGCAGGTTGCCCACCCGGAACGAATAGCGTTCCCAGGTACCGCTGACCCGATATCTCCGGGCCGCGGCGTCGACACCGGAATGTGCGGGGTGCGCGCCCAGCGGATCGATCCATTTCTGCCACCACCAGGCGTCGGGTTCGGAAAGACCGCTGCGGTCATGGTTTCCGCACACCGAGTACACGTCTTCACGCCGGTGTTTGCGCAGCGCCGAGAGCTGCCGACGGACCTCCTGCCCCTCGGCATCGTCGGGCAGGCTGTGATGCGCGCCGGACATGTCGCCGACGTCGACGGCGATGTCCCAGCCGAACGGCGGACCGCCCTGCGCTCCACCGAATTCCGACTGTCGGATGGCCTCGGCGAGGCTCTCCCGGCCGAACTGCCTGTCGGTCCCGACGTGGGCATCACCAAATGCCCACAGCCGAAAGTCACCCTGCTGTGTCGCCATCGTCGCGCCACGTTAGCCGCCGAGGGATGACCGGCCGGGCGTTGTACTCACGGTGATTCCATCGGCCGGTCACAGACCCCGGATTCCGCTGTCCACCACCTTGACGGTCTTGTGTGGATACCGCTTCTCGGCGTGGGCCTTGGCCGCCGAGTTCGGCAGAACATACAGCGTTTCGCGCTTGTCCTGCAGGGGTTTGAGCACCCGGTCCATGAACTCCTTGCGGTCATCGAGGTAGGGCTCGATGACGTCCTCGCCCGCCGGACATACCGCCAGGCAGTAGGCCGCCTTGTAATTGGCCTTGAACGACAGGCTCTGCCACATCGACGCATTCTCGGAATCGCTGACCCGGGACCGGAAATCGGCGGCATCGCTGCTGTCGGCGATGGTCTGCGCCCAGTCGGTGAACCCGCCCATGAACTCGCGGTAGTTGTGCACCGAGCAGGCGACGAAGTCGAACTCACCGTCCTTGCCGATCGCCCCGACCGGGCAGGCCGCCACGCACAGCTTGCATTCCAGGCACGGCGAATAGTCCAGCGGCACGCCGTAACTGCTGATCGGCGCACCGACCAGAATCGTCGCCAGCAGGATGAAGTTGCCGAATCTGGGGTGGATCACGTTGCGGTGGATGCCCATCACCCCCAGCCCTGAGGCCACCGCGACCGGCTTGTGCGCCACCACCCAGATCCGCCCGGGGAACCTGTCCATCTCCATCGGAAAGGTCGCCGACGGGTTCACCGCACGATGGCCGGCATCCTCCAGGGCCCGGGTGATCCGGTGCGCCGCCTCGTTGATGATCTCGCCGCTGCGATGGAACTCCTGGTTGGCCACGCTGCGGGTGGACGAACGTACGTTGTCGCGGTTCATCTTCACCACCAGCGAGATGTAACTGCGAACCCCCGGCAGTGCGGCCTCGACGTGTTCGCGCTCCGAGGCCAGCGCGGGGTCGTCCGCACTGGCGAAAGCCACGTCGTCGGCCCCGGCGTCCAGGCACAATGCCCGCAGCCAATCGGCGTCGATTACGTCCGGAACAGCTGTGTCCGCACGGGCCCGCACCGCGCGGACAGTCGGGTGGTCGGCCAGGCGAGGTGGGAGTTTCGGCGTCATCAGGCTGAGTATAGTTATCTATACTCAGCACGCAAGAATCCAGCTCGTGGGCGTAAAGAAACCGTTCGGGCGCGATGCGGGCACCTACGTAGCGGGTACACCCGAGGTATGGACGGCAACCGGCTACTGCACCCGCTTCTCGACGGCTCCCGGGCGTGGGGCTGTGTGCAGGTCAGGCCCGGCCGTTTCGGCATCACCTACTACCGCTTGGTGGTGTACCCGCCCGGCCTGAGTGCCGCTGAACGCCGCCTCGTCCGGCTGGCACGGGGCTGGCCGCTGTGGGGAATGTTCGTGTGGCTGCTGTGCCAGCTGTGGCTGGGCGGGCAGATGTCACCCTGGCCCGCGTTCGGGATTTCCACCGCGGTGTTCCTCGCCGCGGGAGCCGTTGCGCTCGGCCTGGCCGGCAGCGCGTTCCACGGCGTGCGAACGCTGTGCGCCACGACGATGGCCGGTTACGACGATCCTGGATCTGCGGCCGCCCGCGAGCGCCTGGTCGTGCTGGCCGCCGAACTCCTACATGCCGACGAGTGCCTCGCCCGCGGCGAGATCACCGCCGTCGACCACGAGATGATCTGGTGGCGGGTCTACAACCGGATGCAAGCCGACAAGACCGCAAATACCCAGCGCAGCAAATGATGTCGGACATGCTCGACGGCGCCATAACGACTACGAGCGGGCGCGTCACGAATGACACGCCCGCTCGCGGGTGCTTGGTACCGACTCGGCGAATAACTAGCGGCGAGCCCCAGGCATCCCCAACCACGGGAACACCGGCTGATTGGCCGGCGGCGCCGTCGTTCCTGGTCGCGCCTTGATCGAGGTGCTGCCATTGGTCGTGCAGATCGTCTTGGTGGCCGTGTCCTGGCAGGTCGGCCGAGCACTGGCAACCGGTGCCGAAACGACCGATACGGCAGCCAAACTCGCCATCAAGAATGCAAACTTGCCGCGACCAGTCATCTTGTCCTTCCCTTTCCGGGCTACGACCGCTACACCCGAACTGCGATGCGCCGAACGCGCCGACATCCGCCCGCTCATCACGGGCAGGCCGATACGACGACGGGGGAATCCGCATCGAGCGGGGTGTTGTTCGCCGCCGCCCGGTTGAATGCGTCCTGGCGGGCAGCCTCGACCGTCGCCCCGGCACCGCCGGCCACCGCGTGGTTGCTAGGGCTCGCGACGGACACGATGCAGAGGTTGTCGTTGGTCACCTCGTCAGCGGTGCACTCCACACCTCCCGCGCTCTGGCAGGCCGCGATCACCGCCGCCGAGGCCTCTTCGCTCGTATCACCGGTAGCGGTGAAACCCGCTATAGTGTCGATGAATTCGCCGGTGCCGACGGCAGCAAAAATGTCTTCGGGGTCCTCGACGTAACCACCGGGGCCACCCGCCCACGCGGTGCCCGCGGTAATCCCGGCAGCAATAACGCCTGTGCCGAGGATCGCCGAAACCCATCGGGATTTGACCATTCCGGTCCTCTCTTCAAAGTGCTTTCTGCGACAGAATACGCAAACATTGCATTAACGATGAGCAAATTGACTGTGCTGTCATGGCTTTTGATCGACGTCGCAGGTACCCGCAGTGCCCACATTGCGAAATGCACGCCGAAACCCGGTGTGTCGAGAGAGGCTCAACTCAGAAGTGCGCGAGGGTGCGCAAAATGTTGCGCCGCCAGCGGCGTGTCGACCAGCAGACACGCACGCTCGCGGCGCAGGAAGCCAGAAAAGGCTAGGTGACCAGGGAGACCGAGTTGGCGCGGCGCAGCTTGCCCGACGGGGTCTTCGGAATGCTGCCCGGCCCGAGCACCACGACGTTGCGCGGACGCATGTCGACCTCGGAGACCACCTCGTGGGCCACCTGATGCTCGATGCGGCGCACCTCGGCCGGGTCCTGCCAGGCGTTGGACTCCACGGCGACGGCGAAGGTCTCACGCGAGTGCCCGGCGTCCAGACGCACCGCCACGGCGCAGCCGGGGCGGACGCCCTCAACGCGACCGGCGGCGCGCTCGATGTCGGTCGGGTAGATGTTGCGCCCGGCCATGATGATCACGTCCTTGACGCGACCACACACGATGACGTTGCCCTCTTCGGTGATGTAACCGAGATCGCCGGTGTCGTACCAGCCGTGCTCGTCCTGGGCCGGCAGGAAGCCGCCCATGGTGATGTAGCCGGGGGTCAGCGATTCGCCGCGCAGCTCGATGACGCCGACGCCGCGGGCCGGCATCACGTCGCCGTGCTCGTCGACGACACGGGCCTCAAGGTCTTTCAGCAGCGGGCCGAGTGAGGCCAGCCGCCGGGTGTTGCCCTTGGTTGCGGGCACGGCACGGCGCAGCGCGGCCAGCAGGTCGGCATCGACCTCGTCGACCACCAGGCCGGCGTCGCACGGGGAGAACGACACCGCCAGGCAGGTCTCGGCCATGCCGTAGGCCGGCAGGATCGCCGACGAGGGAAGGCCGAACGGCTTGCCCGCGTCGAGCAGGTCCTCGACATCGGCAGGCTCCACGGGCTCGGCGCCCGAGAGCGCGAACCGCAGGGTGGACAGGTCGTACTCGCCGGGCTTGGCCTGACGGCGCAACCGCTTGGCGAACAACGCGTAGGCGAAGTTGGGCGCCGCGGTCATGGTGCCCTTGTACTTGGTGATGAGCTTGGCCCACAGCAGGGTGTCACGCAGGAAGTCCATCGGCGTGACCTTGACGAGCTCGGCGCCGAAGTACATCGGGATGGTCAGGAAGCCGACCATGCCCATGTCGTGGAAGCAGGGCAGCCAGCTGACCATGACGTCCTTGTCGACGTCGTACTGCGCGCCGATGAACATCGCCTCGGCGTTCGAGTGGATGTTGCGGTGCGTGATCTGCACGGCCTTGGGCGAGCCGGTGGAGCCGGACGTCAGCTGCATCAGCGCCAGATCGTCCTCGCCGGTTTCCACCGGGTCGATCGGGTCGGCCGCCAGCAGGTCGCCGACCTTGAGCACCTTGATGCCCTTTTCCTCCAGCACCGGGATGGCGACCAGGAACGGCTCGGAGACGATGACGGCGTCGGCCTCGATCATGCCGATCACGTTCATGGTGTCTTCGGCCCACACCGCCAGGTCCGTGCGCGGAGTCGGCTGGTGCAGCATGGTCAGGCTCGCGCCCCGCATCCACACGCCCTGGGCGGTCGGCGCGATCTCCACCGGGAAACCGGCCAGCACACCGACGGCGTCGCCGTGGCCGATACCAGCGGCCGCCAGGCCGCCTGCGATGCGGCGGGAGCGCTCGTGAACCTCACCCCAGGTGTGGCGAACCGGCTCATGCGGCTCACCGGTCACCATCCCGCGCTTGCTCTCACGAGCATTGCGGAACATCTTCTCGGTGAATCTGCTCACGACGACCTCCTTGGCTTCCGCGGCCCCGGCACCAGCGACAGTGCGCCAGGTGCAGTTGCCCGGTTATCCATGCTCCGCCCGCTGCACACCGCTTTTGGGTAGGCGCGCGCACACGATTGGGGAGCAGTTATGTCTCGAAAAGGTGATGCCCCAGAACCGGGAATACAGCTTCGCGGCCGCCCACCGTTACGGGCGGCGGGCGCACAAGTCGTACCCGATGCAAGATCGCTAGCATTCACCGTCGCTCATCTTAAGAGACCCTTAAGTAACTGGCCAAACCCTCGCGTTAATTGAGGTCTGCGTCACAGTGTCAGGCCGAGGTCGACGGCTCCGGGACGACCCGGGCACCGCTCACCGGACCGCTGGCCACCCGCACTGTCCGGCACACCCCCGCCCCGGCCAACTCGGCGCCGACGTCCACCGCCGACGTCGAGGACGGGCACAGGAACGCGCACGTCGGCCCGGATCCGGACACGATGCCGGCCAGCGCGCCGGCCTCCACCCCGGCACGCAACGTCCGGCGCAGGTCCGGGTACAGGCTCAGCGCCGCCGGCTGCAGGTCATTGCCCAGCAGTGCGGCGAGTTCGGCCGGATCACCGGACGCCAGCGCGGCCAGCACGGGCTCGGGCTCCTCGGCCCTGGGCGGGCCGCCGGTCGAGGTGTCCGCACGCAGCCGATCCAGCTCACCGAACACCTTCGGGGTGGACAGACCCTTGTGTGCGAACGCCAACACCCAGTGGAAGGTACTGCGGGCCAGGACCGTGGCCAGTTCCTCACCGCGCCCCGTGCCCAGCGCCGTGCCGCCGTGCAGCGCGAACGGCACGTCACTGCCCAGCCGAGCGGCCAGGGCGTGCAGATCGCGCCTGGGCACCCCGAGCTCCCACAGCGTGTTCATCGCCACCAGCACCGCGGCCGCGTCGGCACTGCCGCCGGCCATGCCACCGGCCACCGGGATCGACTTGTCGATGCTGATCGCCACGTCCGGCGACCGGCCCACATGCTCGGCCAGCAGCTCGGCCGCGCGCCAAGCCAGATTGCGCTCGTCGGTGGGCACCGACTCCACGCCCTCCCCCTCGACGGTCAGCGACAACATATCGGCGTTGCGCACCGTCACCTCGTCCAGGAGCGACACTGCGTGGAACACCGTGGTGAGGTCGTGGTAACCGTCGTCGCGCACATCGCCGACGGCCAGGTGCAGGTTCACCTTGCCGGGGACGCGCACGGTGACAGAACCGGTGGGGACCCACTCGGATGCGGTACTGCCGTCGGATGCTGACACGGCCACGACACTATCGCCGCTCACCCGCGGTTGTCGGTGAACTTAAGCTGAGACGGTGCCCTCACCCGAGGTGATCGTCGCGGGATACACCGCGGTGAAAGTCGTGGGGACCGGCGGCTCAGCCGTCGTATACCTGGCCCGCGACCCCGACGGGGCCACCGTCGCGCTCAAGGTTCTCGATGATCAGCACCGCCAACCCGCCCACCTGGCCCGGCTGCAACGCGAGTTCGACTTCGCCCGTCAGCTCACCCATCCCAACATCGTCACGGTGTATGCCGCAGGCCCGGGCTGGCTGGCGATGGAGCTCCTCGGCGGCACGGCGAACCACCTGCCCGGCATACCCGAGCGGCTCACCGCGTTGACCCAGATCGCGGGGGCACTCGACCTCGCCCACCGGCGCGGAATCGTGCACTGTGACGTCAAACCCGCCAATATCCTTGTCGATCAACCATTCTCGCGGGCAGTGCTGATCGATTTCGGCGTGGCGCACTCGATGGCCGAGGACGTCGCCGCGCGCCTGTCCCACGATCGCTCACGGATGAGCCTCGACCCCGCCCGGCGCATCACCCGTCAGGCGTTCCAGCCGCATCCGAACATCCAAGCGTCACTGGCCTATTCGGCGCCCGAACTGCTCGTCGGGAGGACGCCGTCGGCGGCGACGGACCAGTACGCACTGGCCTGCACGACGGTCGAACTGCTGACCGGGTCGCCCCCGTTCACCGCGGATACCGCGGTGGCCCTGATCGATCAGCAGCTGTACAGCCGTCCGCCACGAATATCGCAGCGCTGCAGCTGGATTCCACGTGGGGCGGACTCGATCATCGCCAAGGCGATGGCCAAGGAACCGGACCGGCGCCACGCATCGTGCTCGGAGTTCGTCAGGCTGGTGATCGAAGCGATCGAGCCTCCGACGTGAAGAAGATCGCGAGATTGTCGAACAATCTCGCGATCTTCTTCACGTTCAGCGCAGGTGGCTAGTGTGCCGCCTCAACTTCGGCCGCGGCCTCACCCTCAGCCTCTTTGGCCCGCTGCAGCAGCCGGACGAAGTCCGCGATGCCCAGCGTCTCACCACGGCGCGACGGGTCGATACTGGCGGCCAGCAGCCGCTCGGCCGACTCGTTGCCCGAGCCCGCCCAGTCCGCGAATGCGTTGCGAGAGGTCTTGCGCCGCTGCGCGAATCCGATGTCGATGAGCTTGAACACCTCATCGCGGAACTCGGCGTCGGTCGGCCACGGCGATGTCTCGTACCGGTCGATGCGGACCAGTCCGGAGTACACCCGCGGGATCGGCCAGAACACCGTCGGCGACACCATCCCGTGCCTGCGCACGTTTCCGTAGAAACGCGCCTTGGCACTGGGTACGCCGTAGTCCTTGCCGCCGGGGTCGGCCGCGAGGCGCTCGGCCACCTCGGCCTGGACCATGACCATCACCGTCCGGATCGACGGGAACTCGGCCAACAGGTGCAGCAGTGCGGGCACCGCCACGTTGTACGGCAGGTTCGCCACCAACGCGGTCGGCTGCTCGGTCAGATCAGACGGCATCAGCGTCAGGATGTCCTGATTGATCACCGTGAGCCGGTTGATCTCGCTGTGGGAATGATCGGCGATGGTGGCCGGCAATTGCTTGGCCAGCACCGGATCGATCTCCACGGCGGTCACCCTGGCGCCGCGGTCCAACAGGGGCAGAGTCAACGACCCGAGACCGGGTCCTACTTCGAGCACATGGTCGTTCCGGTGAATCCCGGAGGCCGACACAATGCGCCGAACGGTATTGGCATCGTGAACAAAGTTCTGGCCAAAGGC
The DNA here is from genome assembly GCF_053600815.1 of Mycobacterium sp. NPDC004974. Lineage (NCBI taxonomy): Bacteria > Bacillati > Actinomycetota > Actinomycetes > Mycobacteriales > Mycobacteriaceae > Mycobacterium > Mycobacterium sp. NPDC004974. Next base: position 35,734 of record NZ_JBSGAQ010000021.1, read on the forward strand.
CTTGCGTGGCCGAAAGTCGATTTCTTTCGCCAAGCGTCGTATCTCGGTCCGCCCGAGGAGTCGAATAGTCAGCGCGCCCCAATCCTCCCACTACACACTGGCCAAGCTCCCCAACCCTGCCGGGCCTGCGTCACCGTAGCAATCGCAATCTGCTCTTCTCTAGTCGCCAGATCGGCTCTCGGAGCATACCGCAGACCACCCTGTCGCTCCCAGGTGTTCTGGTCGAATTGGACCCCGCCAAAAAATCCGTTACCAGTGTTAATGGCCCAGTTACCTCCGGCTTCGCACTGCGATAGCGCGTCCCAGGCAGCCCCATTGCTAACCGGCGGAACTTCGGTGCCCGGCTTTGCTCCGACCCTCAGCACGCCGTCGCGCGCCGGATCGATCACGACATTGGCTACTGGCAGCCTGCCGGTCTCCACACCGTTCACCTTGGCCACCGCGTAGGTCACGTCCTGGGTGCCCGGGGCGCCGGCGTCCTCGACGACCTTGCGGCTCATGTTCAGCTCGGGGTCTTCGATGCGCTTGTTGCCCGGGGCCAGCTCCACCCGCTCGGTGACCTTCTCGATACGCATGCGGGTCACCTGAAGCTGCATACCCTCGGTGACCGGGGTCGATGCCGCCGGAACCACGGTGTCGTTCTGCTCCAGGGGTGCCCCCGCAGCGGCGAGCAGACCGGCCACGTTCGGGGCAGCCAGATGCACAGTCTGGACGTTGCCGCCGTCGTCGATCCGCACTGTCTTGGCACTCACCACGGGCAGTGCCATACCGCCCAGCGGCACCCTGCTGCCGCGGGACGCCGCGGCCGGTGCCTTGTCGGTCATCTTCAGCTGCGCCAGGGCCTCATCCACGGTCGAGGCGGTGGTCCAGACCTGCTTGCTGTCGTTACCGTCCAACGACAATTGCAGCGGCCGGCTGCGGCGCAGGACGATGGTGTCGGCCTGGTTCACGGACTCGTCGGCGGCGGGGTAGAGATCGTCGCGGTCGCCTACCGAGAATCCGTTCTCCTCGACGACATCGATCACCCGGGACTTCATCGTCGTCACGGTCATCGGTGCGCCGTCGACGCTCAGCGTGACGGTCTTGTGCGATCCGACGGCGTAGCCCCCGGCCGCGGTGAGCGTGACCAGTAAGGCCCCCACCACGCCTCGCAGCAGCGGTGATCGGGATTCATGAAGTTTGTTCAGAGCGTCCACAGTTCTCGCTTTTCGGCTCGGACGGCATGCATCACCGCCGGCGGTTGAGCTTTGATCACAAGACGGTAACGAATCGGCCTACGACCGGCAACTCCCGTTAAGTCCGTACACCCGCGCCGCAGTGGCCGCGGTCTCGGACGCGACCTCTTCGGCAGGTCGGTCCAGCAACTCTGCGAGTGCCCGCACAGTGTATGGCAGGCAGTACGGCTCGTTCGGTGCTCCGCGGAACGGGTGCGGGGTCAAAAACGGCGCGTCAGTCTCGACCAACAGCTGACCGGGAGGGATCAGCCGGGCGGCTTCCCGCAGCTCAGCGGCATTCTTGAAGCTGACCGTGCCCGAAAGGCTCAGCACCCAGCCGGCTTCCACACAGGTGTGAGCCATCTCCGGTCCGGAGGAAAAGCAGTGGAAGATCACTGTCTCGGGCGCCCCTTCGGCGCGAAGCACGTCGAGAACCTCGGCGTCGGCGTCGCGGTTGTGGATCATCAACGGCTTACCGGTGCGCTTTGCCAGGTCGATGTGCCACGCGAAACCCTCGCGCTGCTCGGCCGGCGTCGCACAGCCGTCCAACCGGCCCGGCCAGTACAGGTCCATCCCGGTCTCCCCGACCGCGACCACCCGCGGATGGGCGGCCAGCCGCTCCAACTCGGCCCGGGCCACATCGTCGAGCACGTTGGCCCGGGTGGGATGCAGCGCCACCGCCCCGAAAACTCGCTCATCAGCTTCGACGGCCGTGGTCACCCAGCGTGCCGAGTCCAGATCATCGGCGATGGTGACCGCCTGGACCACCCCGACGGCGGCCGCGCGGTCCATGATCGCGCGGACATCCTCAGCGGTCTGGGCACCGCAGGCGTCGAGGTGAGTGTGTGCGTCGACCAGCGGACCCAAAGGCTCCGGGGCTGGCGGTTTCTCCCTGGCGGTGCGTTTCGAACCCACCGCAACACAATAAGGTGGGACCAAATGAGTGAGCCTTTCTACATAACTACGGCCATCGCCTATCCCAACGGTGCGCCGCATATCGGGCACGCCTACGAGTACATCGCCACCGATGCGATCGCCCGGTTCAAGCGACTCGACGGCTTCGACGTGCGCTACCTGACCGGTACCGACGTCCACGGCCAGAAGATGGCCGAGACCGCCGCTGCCGAGGGCATCTCGGCAGCAGAGCTGGCCAACCGCAACTCCGACGTGTTCCAGCGGCTGCAGGAGAAGCTCAACATCTCCTTCGACCGGTTCATCCGCACCTCCGACGCCGACCACTATGAGGCGTCCAAGGCGATCTGGCGCGCGATGTTCGAGGCCGGGGACATCTACCTGGGCACCTACTCCGGCTGGTACTCGGTGCGCGACGAGCGCTTCTTCGCCGAGGACGAGACCACCGAGGGACCCGACGGCACCCGCACCGCGATCGAGACGGGCACACCGGTCACCTGGACCGAGGAGCAGACCTACTTCTTCCGGTTGTCGGCCTATGCCGAGCGCCTGCTGGCCCACTACGAGGCCCACCCCGAATTCATCGGACCCGATGTGCGCCGCAACGAGATCGTCAGCTTCGTCTCCGGCGGACTGAAGGACCTGTCGATCTCGCGGACCACGTTCGACTGGGGCGTGCCGGTCCCCGACCATCCCGACCACGTGATGTACGTGTGGGTGGACGCACTGACCAACTACCTGACCGGGGTGGGATATCCGGACACGGCGTCAGAGACCTTCGGCAAGTACTGGCCCGCCAAGCTGCACATGATCGGCAAGGACATCATCCGGTTCCACAGCGTGTACTGGCCGGCGTTCCTGATGTCGGCCGGGATCGCGCTTCCCGAGCGGGTTTTCGCACACGGCTTCATCAACGTCAAGGGCGAGAAGATGAGCAAGTCGGTCGGCAATGTCGTCGACCCGATCGCACTCGTCGACACGTTCGGACTCGATCAGGTGCGCTACTTCTTCCTGCGCGAGGTGTCCTTCGGCCAGGACGGCAGCTACAGCGAGGAAGCCATCATCGGCCGGATCAACGCCGACCTGGCCAACGAACTGGGCAACCTGGCGCAACGGTCCCTGTCGATGGTGGCCAAAAACCTCGACGGCGTGGTGCCCGACCCGGGAGCGTTCACCGACGACGACACGGCCATGCTGAGGGCCGCCGATGCCCTACTCGAACAGGTGCGCGCGCACTACGATGTGCCGGCGATGCACCTCGCACTTGAATCGATCTGGTCGGTACTCGGCGCGGCGAACCGCTACTTCTCCGCCCAGGAGCCCTGGGTTCTGCGCAAGTCCGACGATCCAACCGACCAACAGCGATTCGGTACGGTGCTCTACACGACGCTCGAGGTAGTGCGAATCGCGGCGCTGCTGACGCAGCCGGTGATGCCGGACTCGACGGCCAAGCTGCTCGACCTGCTGGGCCAGCCGACCGACGCACGCGACTTCGACTCCATCGGGACCCGGCTCAAGCCAGGTACCGAATTGCCCGCGCCCACCGGGGTTTTCCCCCGCTACCAGATGGACTGAGATGGCTGTATTACACGAGAAACTGCAGGCGATCTACGAGGAAGTCGCGCAACGTAACGCCGGCGAGAAGGAATTCCACCAAGCCGTCTACGAGGTGCTGACCAGCCTCGGGCCGGTGGTGGCCAAGCACCCCGACTACGCCGACGGCGCCATCATCCGCCGCCTGTGCGAGCCCGAACGCCAGATCATCTTCCGGGTGCCCTGGCTCGACGACTCCGGTACCGCGCAGATCAACCGGGGCTTCCGGGTCGAATTCAACTCGGCACTCGGACCGTTCAAGGGCGGCCTGCGGTTCCACCCGTCGGTCTACCTCGGCATCGTGAAATTCCTGGGCTTCGAGCAGATCTTCAAGAACTCGCTGACCGGCCTGCCGATCGGCGGCGGCAAGGGCGGATCGGACTTCGACCCCAAGGGCCGCTCCGACGCCGAGGTGATGCGGTTCTGTCAGTCCTTCATGACCGAGCTGTACCGCCACATCGGCGAGTACACCGACGTCCCGGCCGGCGACATCGGCGTCGGCATGCGCGAAATCGGTTACCTGTTCGGCCAATACAAGCGGATCACCAACCGCTACGAATCCGGCGTTCTCACCGGCAAGGGCCTGACCTGGGGCGGATCCCAGGTCCGCACCGAGGCAACCGGATACGGCACGGTGTTCTTCGTCGACGAGATCCTGCGGTCGAGCGGGCAGTCCTTCGAGGGCAAGCAGGTCGTGGTGTCCGGTTCGGGCAACGTGGCGATCTACGCGATCGAGAAGGTGCACTCGCTCGGCGGGACCGTGGTGGCCTGCTCGGATTCCAGCGGCTACGTACGCGACGACAAGGGCATCGACCTCGACCTGCTCAAGGAGGTCAAGGAGCTGCGCCGCGGCCGCATCGAGGACTACGCCGAGGCCCGTGGCGGCGCGGCAGAGGTCGTGACCGGGCGCAGCGTGTGGGAGGTGCCGTGCGACATCGCGTTGCCGTGCGCCACCCAGAACGAGGTCTCCGGCGTCGACGCGACCATGCTGATCAAGTCCGGCTGCCAGATCGTGGCCGAGGGCGCCAACATGCCGTGTACCCCCGAGGCCGTGAAGTTCTTCGAGGAGGCCGGGGTGCGGTTCGCCCCGGGCAAGGCGGCCAATGCGGGCGGCGTGGCCACCAGTGCGCTGGAGATGCAGCAGAACGCCTCGCGGGACTCGTGGAACTTCGACGACACCGAGGCGCGGTTGGCCGAGATCATGCGGCGCATCCACGACCGGTGCCTGACCACCGCCGACGAGTACGGACAGCCGGGTAACTACGTGGCGGGCGCCAACATCGCCGGCTTCATCCGGGTGGCCGACGCGATGCTCGCTCTGGGGCTGGTCTAGCCGTTCGAGTGATGTAGGCCACATCGCGCGGGTCTGCTGTCACATATCGGGGATGCGCGGTGTCTTGAGGGCACAAGCCTTTGAGAACAGGAGACGCTCCCATGACCGAAAGAACTGCGCAGAACACCCGAGTGGTCGTGATCGGCGGCGGTTACGCCGGGGTGCTGGCGGCCAACCGACTGCAGGGCACTCCGGGAGTGGCTGTCACGCTGCTCAATCCGCGGCCCGAGTTCGTCGAGCGCATCCGGCTGCACCAGCTCGCGGTCGGCAACCGCGGTGCCACCACGGCCTACGACGAACTGCTGGGCAACGGGGTCCGGCTGTTGGTCGACGGCGCCGAGTTCATCGACGCCGACATCCGTCAGGTGCAGTTGGCCTCCGGCGAGGTGCTCGACTACGACTACCTGGTCTATGCCGTCGGCAGCACCGCCGGAGTGCCCGCCTCGGTGCCCGGGGCCGCCGAATTCGCCTATCCGCTTTCGGAACTCGAGCAGGCCCAGCGGCTGCACGCCCGCCTGCAGGATGTCCCGATGTCGGCCCCGGTGGTCGTCGTCGGCGGCGGCCTGACCGGGATCGAGGCCGCGGGCGAGTTCGCCGAGCAGGGCCGCGCGGTCACCCTGGTCACCGACGTGGTCGGGGCGTCACTGGGCACCGGTGCCCGTCGCTCGGTCGTCAAGGCGCTGACCAAACTCGGTGTCTCGATCGTCGACGGACCCGAGATCCTGGTGACCGGGGTCGAGCCCGATGCCGTCACGCTGGCCGACGGGAACCGGCTGCCCAGTGCGGTCACGGTGTGGACCACCGGGTTCGGGGTTCCCGGGCTGGCCGCGGCCAGCGGGCTGCGCACCGACGAGCTGGGCCGGTTGCTCACCGACGAAACCCTGACCAGCATCGACGACGCGCGCATCGTCGCGGCCGGAGACGCGGCCTCACCGTCGGGGGTTCCGCTGCGGATGAGCTGCCAGTCGGCGGGCCCGATGGGGGTCCAGGCCGCCAACACCGTGCTGGCCCGGATCGCGGGCGCCGAGCCCAAGGTCATCAACCAGGCCTTCGCCGGACAGTGCGTGAGCGTCGGCCGGAGTTACGGCACGGTGCAGCTCTGCCACTCCGACGACAGCCCGCGCCGCGTCTTCATCGGCGGGCGCACGGCCGCCTTCTTCAAGGAGCAGGTGTGCCGCGCGACCGTGACGTTCCTGCGCAAGGAGGGCGTCAAGCCGGGGTCGTACTTCTGGTTCAAGGGCGACAACCGGGCACGGCAGCTCGCCGAGGCACGCAAGGAGAGTTTCGCCTGATGAACGCCCCCAGTGCAGGTAACTCGAACGAACACGCCGAACGGTTCACGCTGCTGCGGCCGTTGTTGTTCACCATCGCCTACGAGATCCTCGGTACGGCAACGGAATCCGACGATGTCCTGCAGGAGAGTTACCTGCGCTGGGCCGAGGTCGATCTGGACACGGTGCGCGATACCAAGGCGTTCCTGGCCCAGCTCGTCACTCGCCAGGCGCTCAATGCCCTTCGGGCCCAGTCGCGACGCCGTGAGGAGTACGTGGGTCCGTGGCTGCCCGAGCCGCTGCTGCTGGCTGACAGTATCAGCGGCGTGGGCGATCCCTCAGCGGATGTGGTTCTGGCCGAGTCGGTTTCGATGGCGATGCTGGTGGTGCTCGAAACGCTGACACCCGATGAGCGCGCGGTGTTCGTGCTGCGCGAGGTGTTCGGGTTCAGCCACGACGAGATCGCCTCGGCGATCGGCAAATCCGCGAGCGCGGTGCGCCAGATGGCGCACCGCGCCCGCAACCATGTGCAATCACGGCGCAAGCGGTTCGAACCCGTCGATCCGCAGGTGTCGACCGAGATCACCCAGCGGTTCTTCACCGCGGCGACGACCGGCGACATGAACGTGTTGCTGGAATTGCTCGCGCCGGACGTGGTGTGGACAGCAGACAGCGACGGTAAGCGCAGCGCCGCCCGCAGGCCGGTGTCCGGGGCCCAATCGGTGGCCAAGCTGGTCATGGGCCTGATGCGGTTTGTCGCGCAGGGCGGCCACTTCGAGCCCACGACGTACAACAACGCCCCCGCGTTCAAGATGTACCTCGAAGACAGCTTCGAGGGCGTTGTCACCGTCGAGGTCACCGACGGCAAGATCACCCACTTCTACGCGATGCGCAATCCGGACAAGCTGACCGGTGTCGACGTCCCGCGGGTGATCAGCCGCTGAATCTCCCCGCGGCCAGACGCAAAACTGCCCATTTTCACGCGGGAATGGGCAGTTTTGCGTCTGCTCGCGGGAGGAAGCAAGCTGATGGCATGCGGATCGAGAGGCTCGGCGCGCTGGGGGATGCCCCGGCGGTGCTGCGTGGTGTCGCCGCGGCCGCACGTGCCGCGGGCCTGGCGCCGCCGGCCGCAGTGATCGGCGACTGGTTCGGCTCACGTGCGGTGATCGCGCCCTCGGTACCGGTGGCCCCCGTGGCGCCGGCGGCTGTCTTCGATGTAGCTCAGGACGCCTCGGGACCGGCAGGCAGTGTGGGTGGCGGATGGTTCGGCTACCTCTGCTACCCGGACCCGGGTGCCGACGGCGCACCGCCGCGCATCCCGGTGGCGGCCGGCGGCTGGTCGGACTGCGTGCTGCGCCAGGACGCCGACGGCCTCTGGTGGTTCGAAAGTCTCAGTGGTGCAGCACTTCCCACCTGGCTCCGAGCACTGGAGCCGGCGGCTGCGCCACCACACGCCTCCACCCTGACCTGGGTGGCCCCCGATCGCGCTGATCACCGTCGGGGCGTGCTGGCCTGCCTGGAGGCCATCGCGGCGGGCGAGGTGTATCAGGCCTGTGTGTGCACCAGGTTCACCGGCCGCATCGACGGCGAGCCGATCGATTTCTTCACCGAGGCAGTGGCCCGGACTGCGCCTGCGCGGGCCGCGTATGTGTCCGGGGACTGGGGTGCCGTGGCCTCGCTGTCACCGGAATTGTTCCTGCGCCGGGCGGGCACCGCGGTGGCCTCCAGCCCGATCAAGGGCACGCTGCCGTGCTCGGCTGATCCGGCCGCACTGCTGGCCTCGGTCAAGGATGTCGCCGAGAACGTCATGATCGTCGACCTGGTCCGCAACGACCTGGGACGCGTCGCGACCACCGGCAGCGTGACGGTGCCCGAACTGCTCGCAGTGCATCCGGCGCCCGGGGTCTGGCACCTGGTCTCGACCGTCACCGCCGAGGTGCCCGCGCACCTCCCGATGAGCGCGCTGCTGGACGCCACCTTCCCGCCGGCCTCGGTCACGGGCACCCCGAAGCGGCGGGCCCGCCAGCTGCTGCGGCAGTGGGAACCTGCACGACGCGGAGTTTATTGCGGCACAGTCGGTTTGGCTTCGCCCGTGGCGGGCTGTGAGCTCAACGTGGCGATCCGCACCGTGGAGTTCGGCCCCGACGGGTCGGCGGTTCTCGGGGTGGGCGGCGGTATCACCGCCGATTCCGAAGTCGACGCGGAATGGGAGGAGTGCCTGCACAAGGCTGCCTCGATCGTTCAGCCGCGGGCACGCAGTACGGCGTCATAGAGCTCGCGCCGTGACGGCGCCCCCGGGTTCGCCGCGATCACCTGGGCGCAGGCGTCCTTGACCCGGATCCCATCGGCCGCCAGTTCCTCGACCTCGGCCACCAGATCGGGCAGTTCGACGGTCGGGGTGCCCCCGGCCAACACCACGGTGATCTCCCCCAGCACGCCGTCGGCGGCCCACTCCGCGAGCTCGCCCAGACTGCCGCGGCGGATCTCCTCATGCGTCTTGGTCAGCTCACGACACACCACGGCGCGCCTCGACGGGCCCAGCACGTCGACGGCGTCGCGAAGTGTCTCGGCGAGCCGGCGCGGGGATTCGAAGAACACAGTGGTGCGCGGTTCGGCGGCCAGCGTCTGCAGCCAGGCCAGCCGGGCGGCGTGCTTGCGCGGGGCGAAGCCCTCGAAGCAGAACCGGTCGGAGGCCAGCCCGGACACCGCCAGCGCCGTCGTCACCGCACTCGGGCCCGGCAGGCAGGACACCGGCAGATCCGCCTCGGCGCAGGCCGCCACCAGGCGGTAGCCCGGGTCGTTGATCAACGGCATACCGGCGTCGCTGACCACCAGCACCGTCGCACCCGCCGCGATCTCCTCCACCAGGCCGGGCACGCGGCTCGCCTCGTTCTGGTCGAAGAAGCTCAGGATCCGGCCCGTCGGCTGGACGCCCAGCGACTGGGCCAGACCACGCACGCGTCGGGTGTCTTCGGCCGCCACGATGTCGGCCGTCTGCAGTGCCTCGACCAGCCGCGCGGACGCGTCGTCGGGCCGGCCCAGCGGCGTGGCGCCGATCAGTAGTTTGCCGGGTGTCACGACCGACAGCCTACGATCGCTTGCGTGACCGCCACCGCCACCGAATCGCCGACGGCTGGTCGCTCGGTCCCGTTGATCAGCCCGGCGCCGCTGATCCCGGCCCCGGATTTCGGGCCGACGGACCGGCTACAGGGCTGGCTCATGACGGCCATCATCACCGCACTGGCCGCCATAAGTCGATTCCTGAACCTGGGCTCGCCCACCGATGCCGGCACCCCGGTCTTCGACGAGAAGCACTACGCGCCGCAGGCGTGGCAGATGCTGCACAACCACGGGGTCGAGGACAACCCGGGCTACGGGCTCGTGGTGCATCCGCCGGTGGGCAAGCAACTGCTCTCGATCGGCGAGGCGCTGTTCGGCTACAACGGGCTGGGCTGGCGGTTCTCCGGGGCGATGTGCGGTGTGGTGATCGTGCTGCTGGTGGTGCGGATCGCGCGCCGGATCAGCCGCTCCACCCTGGTCGGCGGCATCGCCGGACTGCTGCTGATCGCCGACGGGGTCAGTTTCGTCTCGGCCCGCACGGCCCTGCTGGATGTGTTCCTGGTGGTGTTCGTGGTCGCGGCATTCGCCTGCCTGATGGTGGACCGCGACGACGTGCGCCATCGCATGCACGTCGCGTTCATGGAGGGTCGCATCGCCGAGACGCCGTGGGGTCCCCGGCTGGGCGTGCGGTGGTGGCGGTTCGGTGCGGGCGTGCTGCTCGGCCTGGCCTGCGCCACCAAATGGTCGGGGCTGTACTACGTGGCGTTCTTCGGCGTCATGACGCTCGTGCTCGACGCGATCGCGCGCAAGCAGTACCACGTGCAGGCACCGTGGCGGGGCATGCTGCGCCGTGATGTGGGGCCGGCCGCATACGTGTTCGGGTTCATTCCACTCGCCGTATACCTGGCGTCGTACGGGCCGTGGTTCGCCTCCGAGACCGGCATCAACCGCTACGAAGCCGGCCAGTCCATCGGCGAGAACGGCATCATCCCGCTGCCCGACGCCCTGCGGTCGCTCTGGCACTACACCTATGCCGCTTACCATTTCCACGCCGGGCTGACCAACGCCGACGGCAACCACCACCCGTGGGAATCCAAGCCGTGGACCTGGCCGATGTCGCTACGGCCCGTGCTCTACGCGATCGACAACCACGATGTGGCCGGCTGTGGCGCACAGTCCTGCGTCAAAGCCGTGATGCTGGTGGGCACTCCGGCGATGTGGTTCATCGCGGTGCCGGTGCTGGGGTGGGCACTGTGGCGGGCCCTGGTGCGGCGGGACTGGCGCTACGGCGTGGTGCTGGTCGGTTACTCGGCCGGCTTCCTGCCGTGGTTCTTCGACATCGACCGGCAGATGTACTTCTTCTACGCCACCGTGATGGCACCGTTCCTGGTGCTGGCGATCGCACTGATCCTCGGCGACATCCTGTACCAACCCAGACAGAACCCCGAGCGTCGAACGTTGGGGCTGCTGGTGGTGTGCTTCTACGTGGCGCTCGTGATCGCGAATTTCGCGTGGCTGTACCCGATCCTGACGGGCATCCCGATTTCACAGTCGACCTGGAATCTGGAGATCTGGCTGCCGAGCTGGCGGTAGGTGTGCGTTCCCCGTGCGTGCCGCCCGTTGAAATTGCGGCCGCCCATCGCCGTTTTCTACGCCAGGGTTGCAAAAGCCTGGTCTAGCGACCGTGGTGTAGAAAACGGCGTCCACTCAAACGGCAATACCTAGAGCAGGTCCCGCGCCGCCGGGCACGACATGCAGCGTGGCCCGCCGCGGCCCGTGCCCAGCTCCGAAGCCTCGATCGGCAGCACTTCGATACCCGAATCAGCCAACCGGGCATTGGTTTCCGAGTTGCGTTCGTAGGCCACCACCACACCCGGCGCCAGGGCCAGGGTGTTGTTGCCGTCATCCCATTGCTCGCGTTCGGCGGTGACGGGATCGAGCCCGGTGTCGATCACCCGAAGCTGCTCGATCCCCATCGCCTCGGCGGCGGCCTGCACAAAGGGCACTTCGTCATCGATCCGGATACCGGCCTCGGTGCGGTGAATGGTGAACGCCGACAACGAGTCCACGATGTTCGGGTACATCACCACCGCGTCGACGTCGACCATGGTGCACACGGTGTCCAGGTGCATCTGGGCACGCTCCTGGCGGATCGGCACCGCCAGCACGGTGTGGGCCAGGTCGTCGTCGAACAGGCTGCGCGCCAATGCCTCCGCGCCGGCCGGTGTGGTGCGCTCCCCCACCCCGACGGCCACCACGCCGGGCCCCAGCAGTAGCACGTCGCCGCCCTCGACGGGCGCCGAGCGCGACTCGTAGGCCCGCCGGACGCCGAGGAACCGCGGATGGTGCGCATAGATCAGGTCGGTCAGCGAGGTTTCGCGTACCCGGGCCGGCAGCGCGAGCGAGGTGATGGCCACCCGCGGGCCGATCCAGAACGACGAATCCCGGGTGAACAACAAATTGGGCAGCGGCTCGATCACGAAATCGCCGCCGTGGTGCATCAGGCGCACCAGTGACAGTTCGGCCCCGTGGAAGGGCACCTCGTTGAAGGTCATCCCGGCCATCAGGATGTGCGCCAGATCGGCGGGCGGCAGGGTACGCAGATAGGCCGAAAGTTCCTGGGCCAATGGCACACCCAGCCGTCGTGCGTCGACGGCTGCGGAGATGCCGTGCATCCGTGCGGCACCGCTGGCCAGCGCCTCGGTCAGCAGATCGGCCAGGAGCATCACCTCCACGCCGCGGGAGCGCAGCACGGCCGCGAAGGCATCGTGCTCACGTTGCGCCTTGGCCACCCACGGCAGGCCGTCGAACAGCAGGGCGTCATTGTTGCGTGGGGTCAGCCGCTGCAGCTCCGGGCCCGGACGGTGCAGGATGACGGCACGCAGTGTGCCTACCTCAGAGTTGGAACCGAACGCGGCAGTCTCCACGTCATGACGTTAACTCAACTATGGTTTAGGTGTATGGAGACGCACGAGTTAACTCCTGGCGAGATGTCGCTGCGCAGCGGCGTGGCGGTGTCCGCACTGCACTTCTACGAGCGCGAGGGCTTGATCGCCAGCCGCCGTACATCGGGAAACCAGCGCCGCTACGCGCGCGAGACACTGCGTCGCGTGGCATTCATCCGGATGTCGCAGCGCCTGGGCATACCGCTGGCCCGCATCCGCGAGGCACTGTCCAGCCTGCCCGATGACCGGGTTCCTACCAGCAAGGACTGGGCCCGACTCTCGGCCGGTTGGCGTCAGGACCTCGACGACCGCATCCTGCACCTACAACGGTTGCGCGACAACCTGACCGGCTGCATCGGCTGCGGTTGCCTGAGCCTCAAGACCTGTCAGCTGACCAACCCGGGCGACGTCCTCGCCGAGAGCGGTCCGGGCGCATCTCGCCTCTAACGCACTCGAACGTCTGTGCGATACACTCGCGCGCATGGAGCTGGCGTTGCAAGGCTCACTGTTCGAGCACGCTGAACGTCGTCGACTCGGCAACGACGCCTGGGTTGAACTGCGCTCGGGCTGGTTGCCCGACGCCGACTCGCTGTTCGAGGAGTTGATGGACGGGATCCCCTGGCGGTCCGAGGAACGCGAGATGTATGACCGGGTGGTGGCGGTGCCGCGGCTGGTCAGCTTTCACCACCTGCTCAACGAACCGGTGCCACACCCCAGGCTCAAACAGATCCGCCGCAGGCTCAACGACACCTTCGGCGGTGAGCTCGGCGAACCGTTCACCACCGCGGGCCTGTGCCTGTACCGCGACGGCAACGACAGCGTCGCCTGGCACGGCGACACCATCGGGCGCAGCCGCACCGAGGACACCATGGTGGCCATCGTCGGGCTCGGCGCGACAAGGGTTTTCGCATTGCGCCCACGCGGCGGCGGTCACGCCCTGCGGCTACAGCACCGCCACGGCGACCTGCTGGTGATGGGCGGATCGTGCCAACGCACCTGGGAGCATTCGATACCGAAGACCACCAGCCTGGTCGGGCCGCGGATCAGCATCCAGTTCCGTCCGCACGACGTGCGCTGAGGGTCTCTAGCCTCTTACATCGGCCACGGCGGCGCTGAGCAGATCGCGGGCCCGCTTGTCGTCCACCGGCGCCACCGGCTTGCCCGGCTCCACCAATGGGTTGGCCGTGACGATCACCATGAACGTGTCGAAGCTGGCGACATAGTTGTACAGCTCGCCGGTGCGGGGCTGGCCACCCACCACGGTCTGCACGATGCGGTGGGTTCCGGTCGTACGGGCCCCGTCGATCTGCGGGGCCTCGACCACGTCCACCTGCCCGCGCATGCCCGGGCCCAGGAATTTCACCTGTTTGCACGCATCGCCCGGGTCGTTCAACGGGACCGGCTCAGAGGTCTCCACGGCCATCACGATGAACCGGTTGCCCGCCCCTTCGGCCGTGGTGGCGGCCATGTTGCCTTTCAGCCCCTCCGGCAATGACTGCCCCTCGGCGAATTTCGCACAATCGGCAGGGTCGACCTTCACCCCGGGCGGCATCTTCTGCGGCGCCAGCATTTTCGGGTCGATCCCGGTCGGGGCCACATCGGTGACCTTGAATTCCGGGCCGAAGGTGGAGCGCACCTTGGCGACGTTGGCGATGTCCGCCTGGGCGGAATTCGACTGGTCCGATTGACCGCAGGCGACCAATCCGGAGGCGCAGGCGAGAACGCCGACGCTGGCGAGTAACACGTTGCGGTTCCACATCGCTCGTCAACATACCCGGCACCGCCGACTCAGCCGCGTAATGCCGAAACCGTTTTCACCAGCAGGTCGGAGGCGAACGCGGGGCCGAGCGCGGGATTCGGTGAGCCGGGGTCGGTGATCACACTGACGAAGACGTGGTAGCCGCCGCCCAGATCCGCGGTGAACGTGTCGGCGTGGGATCGGGTTTCGGTGCCCCCTTCGACGGTCGTGGTGACGGCGGTGGACATCCCTGCGGTCACCGCACCCTCGATCGGCGGGGCCGTGACGGCGGTGACGGTTCCGACGGAATGCCCGCCCGACACACTCCACTGCTCACATTGTGGGTCGCGGCGCAGTTCCACGGGTACACCCGGCCCCAGCTTCGCGACGCCCGCATACACGATGCCGCCGGGCCCGGAGGCCGACCAACCCCGGGTCGGCTCGATTTCGCGGGCAGCTTGCGCCCCGCAAGCCGCCGGGTCGGCCGTCCACTCCGGGCCGAAACCCCACAGCGATACGGGGGTCGCCTGCGGTTCGATAGCCACCACCTCGTAGCCGGGCGGCAGGTCCTGGCGCGCCCGGTCGATGCGGGCCGGGTTCACCGTGACGGCACCGCCGGAGGCCTGGGGCGTTGACGACGCCGGCGTCGGTCCTGGTGCCGACCGCGGTCCGCATGCCACCCCGCAAGCCAGGGTGCAGACCAGCAGGACCGCCGGGACGACGAAAAGGCGCACGGGTTTTGATACCACAGCCCGGGTTTGCTGTCGAGAACGGCCGGGGCGCTGTTTGTCAACTGATTTCTGGACGTCGACATCGCGACAAGTGTTGGGATACAGCGGAATTTAATGGTCGCAGGTCTGGTTGCCACCCACGGGACGTGCAGGACGATGAAGGGCAGAACGGTGTACGGATTGGCGGGGGCGGCGCTGGCCGGCGGGGCACTGTCGGCCCTGGCTCTGGGTTTTCCCGCCGCCACACTGGCCGCGCCGTCGGGGGTCGGATCCGCGCAGGACACGGCGAACGAACTGAAACGCCAGGGCTTCGACGTCGTGATCTACCGCGCCGGGACTGCTCCGCTGGACCGGTGCACCGTTTCGTCGGTGCGCCCGGCCCAGATCCTCGAACGAACGGTGTACCTGTCCGCGAATTGCTGAAGGCGTCCAACGTCAGCGACCCGAACATTTCACTGCGCAAAAGATTGCGGCGGCGGACTGCGCCTTCTGCCAGCTATGACCCAGGAAAGCGTTTATCGTGCAAATCAGTTGCGCCTCACCGGGGCGTCCAACCGATTGGAGACCGATGACCACCTCAATGAGGGCCGGCGGAATCGCCATCGCTGCCGTCGCGCTGGGGGTCATGCTGACCGGCTGCGGCGGCAAGACGGTGTCCGGTACCGCGATCGAGGCGACCGGGGCCGGCGAGACCAGCACCGAACCGACGAAAGCCGGTGACACGGGCAGGCCGACGGCCGGGCACCAGTACACGATCGTCGACTACATCCGTGACAACAAGATCACCGAAACCCCGGTTCACCGGGGTGATCCGGGCACACCCCGGTTCGACCTGCCGATTCCCGAAGGCTGGGCGGACGCAACCTCGTCGGCTCCCGAATGGGCATGGGGCGCAATCGTATCCACCGATCCGGAGTTCGCCGCAGATCCGCCTTCGATCATCGCACTGATGTCCAAGCTGACCGGCAACGTGGACCCGGCCAAGATCTTGGAGTACGCCCCTAACGAGATCAAGAACCTGCCGGGCTACGAGAACCAGGGCGACGGTTCGGCGGGGGAACTGAGCGGATTCGAGGCGTACCAGATCGGCGGCACCTATGTGAAGGACGGTGCCACCCGCTTGATCGCCCAGAAGACCGTGGTGATCCCCGGGGCCGACGGGCTGTTTGTGTTGCAGTTCAACGCCGATGGCACCGAGGATCAGATGGGCCCGCTGATGGACGCAACTGCGTTGATCGACGAGCAGACGGTCATCACGCCATAGCCGACTGCCGCGAGAAGGCCGAAGCCGCGGCCACCTGCTCAGGCGTCGGCCGCACTCCCGTGTAGCGCTCGAACTGCTCTGCGGCCTGCAGCGCGATCACCTCTGCGCCGGTGATGACCGACAGGCCCGCAGCCCTGGCCGCGGTGATCAGCGGGGTTTCGGCGGGCATGGCCACCACGTCGACCACGGCACCCGCTGCCTCGATCGTGGCCGGCTCGAATGCGCTGCGGTGTTCGTCGGGCCCGTCGGCCATCCCGATCGGGGTGACGTTGACCAGGATGGGCGCCGTCAATGTGCCGACCTCTGGCGCATAGTCGTAGCTGAGTGCCTCAGCCAGCGCGCGCCCGGCTTCGGCATTACGCGCGACGACGGTCCCCTTACGAAATCCCTTGTCCCGCAATGCTGCCCCGACCGCCTTGGCCATGCCGCCGCTACCCCGGATCAATACCGCATCGGCCGGGTCCAACTGCTCGACGAGTTCTTGCACGGCCAGATAGTCGGTGTTGGAGGCGACGAGGCGGCCGCCGGGCACCGACAGGTCGTTGACGATCGTGTTGACCGCGTCGATCGCGAGGGCCGACGGTTCGATCTCGTCGACGAGGGCCATGACGTCCTTCTTGAACGGCATCGACACCGAGCAGCCCCGGATGCCCAGCGCCCGCACGCCTCCGATCGCCGCGGCGATATCGGTTGTGGTGAAAGCCTTGTAGAGATAGTCCAGGCCGAGTTCGTCGTAGAGGTAGTTGTGGAAGCGGGTGCCGATATTGCTGGGCCGGGCCGCCAGCGAGATGCACATCAGCGTGTCCTTGCTGAGTGGTGGCCTCACTGGCTCACCGCCCGGATCACCTGACGGGTAACGTCTTTGATCTTCGCGGCCAGCTCGGGTTCCAGACTCAGCGTGTCGACCGCGGGCACCGGGACGTCGGTGAGCACCACCCCGAGATCCTCACGCTCCCACACCGCTCCGAGCCGATCCAGGATGCGCCGCATGGCGTAGTTGTCACTCAGCACCCGCGCGGTAAATCGTTCAATTCCAAGGTAGTCCGCTGACACCACCAGCGCGTCCATCAGGAAGGTGCCGATGCCGCGACCCTGATAGTCGTCGCCGACGGTGAACGCGACCTCGGCCGTCGTCGCATCGTGGCCCTCGCGGACCACGCGGGCATCTGCGACCACCGGCCCCAGTGCGCCCTCGGTCATCACCCAGACGAAATGATCGGCGTAGTCGACCTCGAACAGATACTCCAGTAGGGCCTTGGTCGGTTTGCGCACGGATTGGAAACGCCGGTAAAGGGTTTCGCTGGAGAACTCGACGGGCCCGTTCATGGTCCGCTCGACGTCACCGGGCAGAACCGGCCGCAGATAGAACCAGTCGCCGGTGCGCACCTGCACCGGGATGGGCGTGATGAACCCGGCGAGGCGTTGGCGCGCGATGCGCACCAACCGGTCGAACATCCCCGGCAGGTGCAGCAGGACCTCGAACGCCTCGCGGTCACCCACCCAGCCCGCGACCGGGTCGAGAGCCGTCACCGTGGCCGTGCGCGCCGCGTCGCGCAGTAGCGCGATCTCACCGATGATCAGACCCGGTTCCAGGTCGGCGACGACGGCCTGTCCGTCGGGCCCGTCATGAACCACCTGGGTTCGCCCGGAGGCGATCAGCATGAACGTCAGCGCCGGGTCGCCCTGCCGGATCAGCACCTGCCCCGCCGAGGCCGACAGCGGCTGCAGCAGGGTGGTCAACGGCGCCAGTACGGACGGCCGGCATCCGGCGAAGAATTCCAGTGCCGCCAGGTCGTCGGCACTGATCTCGGTCAGATCGGCCACGGTCCCAGGCTACGGCGCCGCCACGGGCTCGGTCAGGGCTTGGCGAATCCAGCCTTGGCGAGCGCTTTTTGACCGGCCTCCCCGGTCACCAGGTCGACGAACCGCTGCGCCAACCGCGCGTGCCCGGACTCCTTGAGCACGGCCATGGGGTACGTGTTGACGGCCTGGGCCGCTTCGGGGAAGGCAACACTGCTGACCTTGTCCCCGGCTCCGGCGGCGTCGGTGACGTAGACCAGGCCGGCGTCGGCCTGCCCGCTGGTCACCTTGCCCAGCACGTCGGTGACCGAGGTCTCCTCACTCACCGGCGACAGCGTCACCCCGGTGGCCTTCTCGACCTTTTCGGTCGCGCCGCCGCAGGGCACCGGCGGGGCGCACACCACGACGCTGGTACCCGGCTTGGCCAGATCGGCAAACGACTTGATGCCCTTCGGGTTTCCCGGCGCGACGGCGATCGTCAGGGTATTGGTGGCGAAGTTGACCGGGCCGCCCTCGACGAGGCCCGCGGCCACCGCCTTGTCCATGTTCCGGGTGTCGGCCGAGGCGAACACGTCGGCGTCGGCACCCTGGGTGAGCTGGGTGACCAGGTCCGAGGATCCGCCGAACGAGAACTCCACCGAGCTCCCCGGGTTGTCGGTCTTGAACTGCTCGCCGATCTCGGTGAACGCCGATTTCAGCGAGGCCGCGGCGAACACCGTGATCGAGCCGCCCTCGGTGTTGGAGGGCGCCGCGGCTTTCTCGGCCGAGGTGCAGCCGCCGATCAGGGCGGTCGCGGCCATCGCGCTGAGCGCCAACGCACACATCCGGACTCTGTTCACGATTGTCCTTTCGGGGTTTCCACGATCACGGTCGTGGCCTTGACCACCGCGACAGCGACGCTGCCGGGGGCAAGGCCGAGCTCACGTACTGACTGGCTGCTCATCAGTGACACCACGGTGAACGGCCCGCACTGGATCTCCACCTCGGCCATCACCCCATCGGCGACGACGTTGGTGACCAGTCCGGCGAAGCGGTTGCGCGCGGAGCTGCCGATGCCGAGCGGATCTCGGGGCGCCGCAGCGGCGTTGGCGCGCGCGAACGCGGCCAATGCGGCCCCGTCGATCACCTTGCGCCCGGAACCGTCGAGATGCGCCGGCAGCGACCTGTCGTCGATCCAGCGTCGCACGGTGTCGTCACTGACCCCGAGCAGTTCGGCCGCCTCGCGGACCCGAATGTCTGGCACCGCGACAGCGTATCGACACGACATCGGCTCAACAACCGCAAACACAGGAGTATTGCCCGCTTCAATCCGCATGTGCGGTCTTGACCGCCCCTCACTGCGACTGCTAAGCAGGTGCTCAGCATTTCGACGACGAAGGGGACACTATGGCACTGCAGACGGTTTTGGAAGAACTCCGCAACCGACCCGGCACAGGCGAGACCATTCCGGTCATCGACCCCGCGACCGAGGAGCAGATCACCGAGTTCCGCGACTGCGGGGCCGACGCGGTCAACGAGGCCGTGGCCGCCGCGAAAACCGCCTACGAGTCCGGGGTTTGGACTGACATCCCGGCCCGTCAGCGCGCCAAGGTGCTGTGGAAGCTGGGCGACCTGATCGACGAGCACGCCAAGGCATTCGCCGAACTGGAGTCTCTTGACGCCGGGATGCCCCCGGTGCAGGCCGAGATGATCGTCTCCACCTGCGCGGAGTTCTTCCGCTACTACGCGGGCTGGTGTACCAAACTCAACGGCAGCAGCTACCAGGTGCAGATGGAGGGCGGCGTCAACAGCAACTACTCCAACCTGCACGCCTACACCACCACGGAGCCGTATGGCGTGGTAGGCCTCATCTACCCGTGGAACGGCCCGCTGTTCAACGCCTGCGCCAAGATCGCCCCGGCCCTGGCCGCCGGCTGCTCCAGTGTCGTCAAGCCCGCCGAAGAGACCCCACTGTCGGCGGTGCTGCTGGAACGCCTGATCGGTGAAGCCGGGGTGCCGGACGGCGTGGCAAACTTCGTGATCGGCTACGGCGCTACCGCTGGTGCCGCGATCACCGCGCACCCCGACGTCGAGAAGGTGGCATTCACCGGCTCGACCGAGGTCGGCAAGCAGATTATGCGGGACTCGGCGGACAACCTTAAGAAGGTGACCCTGGAACTGGGCGGTAAGTCGCCGGTGCTGATCTACGAAGATGCCGACCTCGACATGGCAATCATGATGGCCTCGATGGGCATCTTCGTGCACTCCGGGCAGGGCTGCGTGTGCGGGTCACGAATCTTTGTGCAGCGCAGCGTTTATGAACGCGTGGTGCAGGGCATCGCGATGATTGGAGACAACCTGGTGCTGGGCGGCCCCAAGGACGAGGGCTCGATGATCAGCCCGCTGGTCAGCCAGAAGCAGCTCGACCGCGTGCTGGGGTACATCGACCAGGGCAAGCGCGACGGCGCCGAAATCGTTTCCGGTGGATACCGATTGGACCGCAAGGGCTACTTCGTCAAGCCCACCGTGGTCACCAACATCGACCCCGCCACCAGCCGCCTGTACAAGGAAGAGATCTTCGGCCCCGTCGTCACCATCCTGCCGTTCGACGACGACGACGAAGCCATCGCGATGGCCAACGACACCAGCTACGGCCTGGCCGCCACCGTCTGGACCACCAACCTGGCTCGCGCGCACAGCCTGGGCAAGCGTCTGCAGGCCGGCATGGTGGGGCTGAACTGCCAGTTGACCTTCGACCACAACGTGCCGTTCGGAGGCTACAAGCAGTCAGGCATCGGCAAGGAGTTCGGTTACGAGGGCATCGACGGCTACCTCAAGACCAAGTCGATCTGGGCGCAGCTGTAACTGAACAACCCTCGGTCACAACGAGAAGCGGATGGCGGCGAGCTCAAGGGCCTTGCCCTCGAGCCGCTGGCCCAGATAGATCTCGGCCTGGACGAGCCGCTCGCAGTACCACCGGATGTCCTCGGCATGTTCCCGAGACGCCGTGTAGCGCACGGCCATGGTGCTGACGTCGATGCGGCGGGTGTCGCGCACCGTGAGGTCCTCGGACACCTGGAACCCGCCCTCCTCGGCAGCCGTGATGGCCTCGAGCACCTGCCCCACGGCGAGGCGGATGTCACGGCAGCCGTTCTCGGCGATCTCGGACGCCTCCCGCTGAATGTCCCCCTGCTTGCGGACCACCACGGCGTCGGCGCTGACCTGTTCACCGGCATCCTCACTGGCGGTACCCGACCACTCCGCCCCACCGGGCGCGTGAACGTTTCGCCGATGCCACTCGAACAGCTCCTCGGATTCGGCCGCCAGCTGACGCCAGCGTGCGGCAGCGTCCGCGAGATAGCTTGTGTCCCAGGCTTCTAACTGAGAACGGGTCAGCGCCCTACCAGGCTGACCCGCGACGGGCAGATCATTCACATCAACTCCGCCAGGCCCCCGGCGTGTTGTTCGTCGATCGCGGCGTATCGATGTGCAGCCGCAGACAGGTGCCCCGCCTGCGCACTGACGCGACCCGATTGGGAAGCTCGCGCGGTGATCACCGCGTCATCCATCGCCGAGACACCAGTACTGCTCGGGTAGCCCCCGGCATCCGGACGGGTAGGCGATACCCCCAATTCGGCAGCGATCAGCTCGCTGCTAGTGGCCCCCGCACGAAGCGCCCCCGGGTCCACTCTCAGATCGTTTGCCATAGCAATCCCCCAACTGGCCAATCTGCTCCCCGAGGCTAACCGATTTGGCTGGGTTGCGCCCAGGGGCTGAGCAAGTATGCCATTGCAAACTGGCGTCGACCAAGACCGGGCTCGTCGCCTTCCGGCCACCGGACGGCCATCAACCAGCCATCGTCAAGCCCCCACTGACACTAAGGACTTGGCCAGTAATGAAGCTGGCATCGTCGGAGGCGAAGAAGAGCACAGCCTTGGCGACCTCCTCCGGTTTCGCGACCCGACGGAACGGGATGGCTCTGATCAGTCCCTCGCGAACCTTGTCCGGAAGCGAATCGAACAGCGGGGTATCGGTCGGTCCAGGGCAAACACAGTTGACGTTGATCCGATGACGGGCCATCTCGCGCGCGAGCGACTTGGTGAACGCGATCACCCCACCCTTGGTGCCGGCGTAGACGGTCTCCCCCAGACTGCCCACCCGCCCTGCATCGCTGGCAATGTTGACGATCTTTGCCATACTTCCCTCCGCGAGGATCGTTTCGAGGAAGGCATGGGTGAGCCGGACCGGCCCGAGAAAGTTCACCGCCACCAATGCCTGCCAGAGCGTGTCGTCGTTGGACATGAACGGCTCGACCCGGTCGAAGCCCGCGGCATTGACGATCACGGCGGGCGGTCCATGCGCGGCGACGACGTCGTCCCGCAGTGTGCTCACCGCCTTCGGGTCGGCCAGATCGGCAAGGTGCGCGGTGGCGTTCGCGCAGTCCCGGACCGTCCGGGCGAGGCCGGCTTCATCGCGGTCGACGGCTGCGACGGTGGCGCCGGCCTGCGCCAGCGCGATCGCGATGGCTCGACCGATCCCCGACGCGGCACCCGTGACGACGGCGACTTTGTTGTCGAATCGCACTACCTGACCTCCCGATCTGCGGTGATGTGGACGCTATGGCCCACTATCGGCCGACGGACATAGAAAATCAACCATGCGGTCGATAATTGACTTACACAGTCGAAAAACCGTAGCTTCGGTTGAACAGAGTGCGTGCAGGCCGCGCATGCCGACAGGAGGGACGCTCCCCATGGATTTCTCTGATTACCAGCAGCTGACGCTGACTCGCCGGGACAACGGCGTCCTGCTGATCACGCTGAACCGGCCGGAGAAGTACAACGCCGCCGACGAGGGCATGCACACCGAATTGGCCAACATCTGGAAAGACGTCGCAGCCGACCCGCAGACCCGGGTCGCGGTGATCACCGGCGCCGGCAAGGCTTTCAGCGCGGGCGGCGACCTGGCCATGGTCGAGCGAATGGCCGGTGACTACGACCGGGTGTCACACATGCTCGGCGAGATGAGCGATCTGGTCTACAACATGATCAACTGCGACAAGCCGATCGTGTCCGCGATCAACGGCGTCGCGGTCGGGGCCGGAGCTGTGGCCGCGCTGCTCGCCGACATCGCGATCATCGCCGAGGACGCCCGGATCGGCGACGGCCACGTCAAGCTCGGTGTGGCTGCCGGCGACCACGCCGCCATCATCTGGCCACTGCTGGCCGGTACCGCCAAGGCGAAGTACTACCTGATGACCGGGGAGATGATCGGCGGGATCGAGGCTGAACGGATCGGCATGGTCGCCAAAGCCCTTCCGCAGGAGGAGGTTCTGGACGAGGCACTGCGGATCGCCGACAATCTGGCCACCGGCGCCCAGCAGGCGATCCGGCTGACCAAGCGTGCGCTCAACAACTGGCTGCGCAGTGCGGGTCCGATCTTCGACCAGTCGGCGGCCTACGAGATGTTGACCTTCCTCGGCCCGGACGTGGTGGAGGGCTACACCGCCCTGCGGGAGAAGCGCGCGCCGCGTTTCCCGTCGGCTCAGTAGAACAGGCACAGGGCACGGTCGACGATCGCTGCACGCAGTTCCGCGCGATCGTCGTCGTGCATCCCCGGACCGATCCAGACCGAGGACTGGTTCAGGACGCCGTGTAGGCACTGCAAAGCGACATTGACGTCGGGACAGGTGAATTCACCACTGGCCACACCCTGCTCCACCACCCGGCGGAACACCGCGTCATGGCGACGCCGCATGTCCTTCATCGGCTCGTCGAAGACCTCCGGCCAGCCTCGCGGCCAGGAGAACACCGCGGCCACCTCGGGTGCGGTCTCGGTGAGGATGCGGATCTGTTCATCGATCAGGGCCGCCAGGTGTTCGCGAGCACCGACTTTTCCGAGGGCCTCCTCACGGGCCCCGAGCCGCTGCAGGACTTCCTGGGTGAGGGTCTCCAAGGCGGCGGCCACCAAGGCATCCTTGGACGAAAAGTAGTGGTAGAGCGTGGCCTTGGCGATGTCGGTCTGCTCGGCGACATCTTCCAGACTCATACCCTGGTAGCCGGACTCGGTCAAGATCCGGGTGGCCGTCTTGACGATCTCGGCCTTACGCCGGTCACGACGGCGCGCCACGCGACTGGAGCCCGCGGGCTGATCCTCCACGAGCCCATCCTAACCAGGCCTGGTCGGCTACTCGACCGAGTGGACGAACTCAGAGCTTGTAATAGCCATAGACGAGGCGGTGCCCGTCGAGCAGGTCACGAATCTCCGCAATGAATCCCTCTGACAGTTCGTCCCAGTTCCAGACCTTCATCCCGAGCGCACCGAATGCCCACGGGTAGCCCCAGTCCCAGTCATTGAGTCCGACGCCTGCGGCACAGCTCAAACAGGTCACAAGCCCGGGCCCGCCCGCGAGCCACTCGCTGATCGCGGCATCGAACGCGGTGTCCCAACGGCCTTGTTCGCGAGGAAACATCGCCTCGGTGTGGCTGCACTTCGGGCAGGTCACTGCTTCCAGATCGGCGCCGTGGTACACCTGCCGGCCGGATTCGACGACCAAGCCGTTGGTCCAATAGTGCGGCGCCGCAACCGATTCGTTACCGATCGCGTAGCCGTAGCGCTCGCCCGGCGGATGCCCGCCCGGATTTCCGAGCACACAATCGGTGATCTCTTCGACAACGACCCCCCGCTCGATCAACCACGCCTCGAGACGGGCCTTCAACGCCGGCGCTTCGGTGTCGGTCACGTCAACATCGACCAAAGTCTGTGCATAGTCGCCCATCCAGGGATCGTAAGCGCGCCATCGCGACGGTCAGTGCGGGAATTTCATCCGGACGCACATTTCCAATTTCGCTGACACTCGTCATTGACGAGTGTCAGCGAGAGGGCGTACGGTGGCCGCCATGACGTCGCGACACGCACCATCCGTGGCCGAATCGCCGGCCCGGGGCGTCCGTGAGGCCCGCCGAATCGAAACCCGGGCCCGCTTGTTCGACGCTGCGCTGGCCGAGATTTCGGACCGTGGGTTGGCCGCCGCCGATGTCAGCGCGATCGCGGCCGCGGCGGGCGTGGCACGGGGAACGTTCTACTTCCATTTCCCGACCAAGGAGCACGTTCTCATCGAGGCGGAGCGCGACGAGGAGACCCGGATCGTCCGCGAACTCGACAAAGCCAAGGGCGATCTGGAGTCGATCCTCACGCAAGTCGTCCGTCGTGTCCTCAGTGCCGAACGCCGATTGGGCGCAGCGGTTTTCCGGGACATGCTCGGCCTGCATTTCTCCTCGACGCGTCCGGTCGAAGACGAGTTGGCACAGCACCCGCTCGCGGAGTTCCTGGTGAGGGTGATCAGGCGGTCGCAAGACGCAGGGCAGGTGTCTGCCGACCGGAATGCGAGTGAGCTCGCGAGGTTCTTCCTTACCGGCCTGTTCGCCTTGCTGGCCACCGGAGTCTTCGATTCTTCGGTGTTGAACCGTTATGTCACAACGATTGTCAACGGGATGGAGAAACGATGAACCGCACCGGCATCGAGGGCTACCGGGAATTCCTGGCGAGGCGTGACGGCGAAGCCGACCTGCTCAACAGGCGTTTGGCGAATCGAGAGCGATTCTTCACCGAACTGGAGGAACACCCCGTCCGCTCGGCCCGCCCCGCCGACCGCGCCGTCTTCCTTCGCAATCTGCGCCGGCGTCGGCCGGAACCCGGCCTGGACCGCAAGATGCTGTTTCTGCTGGCGACCGCCAAACTCAATCAGGCGGAACGGTTCGGCGTGGGACTCGGCGAAACCTTCGGGCGCAACAGCGACGAGAATCTGCCGCCCGAGAACGTCTATCTCGAACTCGAAGAGCACTACCACACCCGGCTGCTGGCATACGCGCTCGACGTCTTCGACCTGACCTTCCAGGTCGTCCCCCCGCCATTCGTGATGCGGCAGTTCGTCAAGACCGGCGTGTTCCTCCCCCAGCGCCTCGGCTTCATGTTCGTCGGAGCCGCAGAGATGGCGGGCTGCATCATGTTTGACGAACTGCGCCGTGCCGGTGCCGAGCTCTTCGCCGACGAACCCGAAGTCGCCGAACGAATCGAACTGCTCTACAGCGAGATCCTCACCGACGAGATCGGCCACGTCGGCTACTGCGCATCACGCTGCAGCTCAGCAGAGCGAGCGGTCATGCGCCGGATCTACCCGCTCATCGGACGGCTCTTCGCCCGCCAGACGGCTGAGATCAATCTGCTGATCGACCCCAAGGCGTTGCATGCGCGCCTGGACCGGCCCTTCGATGTCGACGAGCTCACGGCCGGCCTGGACAACGAGACGTACCTCGTCACACACCCGTGAGGGCAGGACTTACCATCCAGCGCCTAAGACGGAGTGATCCGGGCACGGGCCACCTGCGCGGCCCCGTTGCCGGTGATCAGCCACAGGGTGGCGAGCTGCGCGATGAACTCCTCGAGTGACAGGTCGACGCAACCGTTGACGAATTCCAGGATCGCGTCGGCCGTCCCGCCGACGATGAACGCCGGTGCCACCTTAGCCAGTGGGTCCGCCTCCAACTCGACGCCGTGCACGGTGCGGCCATGATCGATGAGCACGCCGGTGAGCCGGTGCATGACCGTGGTGCGGTGAGCATCGAGCTCGGGCGACGCTGCCACCCCACCGAGTAGGACACGGGCGCGACGCGGGTCGTCCACGAGTGCCCGTACCGCCGCCGTCACGCTCGCCAACGCCTGGACTTCCAGCGCTTCATGCGCGGCCGCGTCCGCCGCGGCCACCGCGGCGCGACGTACGCCCTCGGCGATGTCGTCGACGACGGCAGCCGACAGGGCATCCAGATCGGTGAAGCTCTCGTAGAAGTACCGCTTGTTGAGAGTGGCAGCTGCGCAGACCTTTTCGACCGTCACTCCCCGCCATTCATTGCGGGCCATCGCATCCATTGCAGCTGCCAGCAGACGCTCGCGCCGTTGGCGGAGGCGGGCTTCGGCCGATTGGCCCCCGTAGACGCGTTTGGTCGTTGACACCACCATCACATTCTGGCACGGTTTCGTACCAGATAGGTGACCGGGAGGACCCAATGGAACTTTGTTCGCCTGCGAACACGCACCGCCTCCAAACCTTGGGCGCGGCCGTCACCTCCAGATTTCCGAGCGGCGAGCGTCCGCTGGCGATGCCGCCCCGGGGATCGAATCTGAAGCCCGTCATGGGCAATTACGGTTTTCCGTTCCTCGGCCATGTATTGAGCTCACTGGCCGACCCCCTGGCCTTCGCCCGGGACCGGTACGAGCGTTACGGGCCGGTGTCGTGGGCTGGGGGCGTCGGCTTCCGCGTCGTCGGTCTCATGGGCCCTGACGCCTTGGAAGCCGCATGGGTCAACCGGGACAAGGTCTTCTCCAGTACGCGCGGCTGGGCACCGGTCATCGGACCGTTCTTCCACCGCGGAATGATGTTGCTCGACTTCGACGAACATCGCGACCACCGCCGCATCATGCAGCAGTCCTTCACCCGCAGCGCGTTGGACGGCTATCTGGAACTGATGCGGCCCAGTATCGATCGCACCCTGAGCAATTGGCCGTCGGCACAGCGATTTCCGTTCTATCCGTCCATCAAGCACCTGCTGCTCGAACAGGCCGCGGAGGTGTTCGTCGGCACCCATCTCGGTCCCGAGTCCGACCAACTGTCGGCGGATTTCCACGACACCGTGCGAGGCGGGCAGGCGCTGGTACGCGCGGACGTACCCGGCGGCGTGTGGGCCAAGGGTCTACGGGCCCGGCAGCGGCTCGAACGCTACTTCGCCGAGCAGGTTCCCGACCGCCAGGGCGGCGACGGCACCGACCTCTTCTCGATGCTGTGCCGCAGCGAGGATGAAGACGGCGCACGGTTCACGCCGGCCGACATCGTCAACCACATGATCTTCCTGCTGATGGCTGCGCATGACACCACCGCCATCGCGTTGTCCATGCTGACCTACGAACTGGGCCGGAACCGGCAATGGCAGGACGCGTTGTGCAAGGAGGCGATCAGCCTCCCGAATGACACCCCGACGGTGCTCGACCTGGATGCCTACCCACTGCTCGATGCCGCATTCAAGGAGATCCTCCGAATGTATGCACCGGCCGGCGCGCTCTTCCGGCAGACCGTTCGCGACACCGAGATCCTCGGGCACTTCGTCCCACGCAAGACCCAGGTGGCCATCAATGTCTATGCCTCCATGCGGCTTTCCGACTGGTGGGCCGACCCCGACACGTTCAATCCGGAACGGTTCGTGAACAATTCCGAGTCCCGCGCCACGGTGAGCCGCTACGTGTTCGCCCCCTTCGGCGGCGGCGCCCACAAGTGCATCGGCCAGCAGTTCGCCGATATGACAGTCAAGACCACCATGCACCAGATGCTGAGACGGTTCGAATGGAGCGTGCCTGACGACTATCGCCCTCAGCTGACCTGGGGCACCGGGCCGACCCCTGCCGACGACCTACCGATCACCCTGCGATCGCGCGCACTGACGTAAGCAACGCCCTCGACGCGAATCAAGTCGCGTAGCGGTCGTGCAACTTGGTCAACGTGGACTCGATACCCTTTGCGTTGCCCTTGGCGAAGCCCATTCGCTCGTAGTACTTCAGCGTGTCCTTGACCCGCCCGGTGTCGCGGTAATCGAATGTCTCTGTCACGCGCGTGAGGGTGGGGGCGAGTGCGGTGAACTCCCAGCGCCAACGGTGCCCCACCGGATGTCGCCATTCAAAGAGTTCGTCGGGTCTCACCGCGGTGACGACGCTGGTGATCCGGTAGGGCACCCCGTACATCCGCATCCCAGTCGTGAACTTCGCACCCGGAGCGATGTCATCTGGGCACGACACGTTGTCGCGGACGGTGCCCGAACCGTCGATCTCGTGGTGACGACGCGGGTCGGCGATCATGGCGAACAGTTCGGCCGCAGAGGCATTGACCTCCACGGAGCGGCTGACCTGATTCGGACCCACGTCAACGATGCTGACGGTCATGGTGTGTCCTTCGATTCGCATTCGCTGTTCGACGACGCTACTACCGACGAACTGCGGCCGGTGCGTTCTCCAGGAAAGAGAAAGACCCGCCGTCTCCGGCGGGTCTTTCCTATTCCAACTTGGTGGAGCTAAGGGGAATCGAACCCCTGACCTTCTCGATGCGAACGAGACGCGCTACCAACTGCGCTATAGCCCCTGATACCGAGTGGAAAGGCTACCAGCCATCCGCCCGGAACCGGAAACCGGCCGCCCTACTGCCCGGAAGCGCGCGGTAGATCGTATTCGCGGGACGCCGACGCGTACGACGAGTACGCCAGGTGCTCGAAGATCGGATCCTCGTCATCGATGTCGAGCACCACCGCACCGGGCCGGCGCAGCCGTGCCGGCACGACGTCGAGCTTGTGGTCGTCGGTGTTCTCCACGCCCAGCCTGGACCGGGCCATCCGCTGCGCACGACGACGCCGCAACTGCTCCTCGATGCGCGTCTGACGGCGCAGGTAGGCCAGATACAGCACGGTCAGCGTGCCGGCACCACCGAACACCCACCAGGCCGACGGCGTCACCAGGAGGGCGGCACCCGCCGAGAACAGCAACGTGGCGGCCAGTACCGCGAGCACGCGCTTGCGGAACTGGAACTTACGGGCGCTGATCTCCGCGGCTTTCTTGGATTCGAACCGACGCTGCCGGGTCGCGCTCAGCGACGCGACGGGCTCGTCGGCCTGCTGCTCGTCGGCCGGCTCGTCCTCGGCCTCGGGTTCCAGTCCCGACGTGTCGGCGACGTACTCGTACTCGTCGTCGGCGAGATCCTCCGGATCTTCGTCCTCCTGAACGTCCTCGAGATCCTGGGGATCCTCGGCCTCGTCGAGATCCACTGCGATGCGCTCGGTTTGAGCCTCCGATTCGACAGCCTCGAAGCCCGCGATGGGCTCCTCGACCGCGACGGGCTCGGGTTCCGCCTCAGGCTCGGCCTCGGGCTCGGTCTCGAATTCCAGCTCGAGCTCGGGCTCGGCCACTTCCTCGGGTTCGGCCGCTGCCTCGGCCGCCTCGGCCATCGTGCCGACCGGCAGTGCGCCGGAGTCCTCGTCGACGATGTCGACGTCAAGGTAGTCCGGTTCGGGGGTCTCGACGCTTACCGCTGCCACCACGACGGTGTGCTGCACCGTGGCGTGCACCCGCACCTCGACAGGTGCCTCGTCGTCCTCGAGTTCTTCATCGAGATCCTCGTCGAGGTGGTCGGCGCTCGGCCGCCAGTGCGGATCGCTGTGATGCCCGGCGGCGGGGCCGCGTCGTAACCGTTGTGCGTTGCGGCCGCTGTTGAGAACTCGAGTCGCCAGGGCGACGTCACTGGTACGCCGGACCGAGTCGCGCTTGCTGATCAACATCGGGACCAAAACGAACAGCCAGAGAACGACAAGGGAAATCCACAGCAGTGACTGGGGGATGCTTGGCATGACGCCTGCTCCTTTCCCCTTCAGGCTAGGTCTGTGACCAGCGCATCCATGGGTGGCGCGCCGACACAATTACACACCTGTAATTCGATCGATACAAGCACCAACAGTCACATTTGCCACATTGGTAACAGCTGACGAGGCGAACTTCGCTGAGATTGCTTCCAGGGCTGCGGATCCGGCGAAATCGCGACCGTGGGCGCAGTTTCGGCGCGGCGCGCCGCGCCCAGAACCAGCCGAATCAGCACCAACTGGCCCGGCCGGCCGAAACCAGGGCCTGGATCGCCGAATGTTTGAGCTCCTCCAACGTGACCGCCACCAGGAGATGGTCCCGCCAGGCGCCGTCCACCTCAAGATAACGGCGCAGCAGACCCTCCTCGCGGAAGCCCACCCGCGCCAGCACTGCCCGGCTCGCAGCGTTCTCCGGGCGCACCGTGGCCTCGACCCGGTGCAACTGCACTCCGTTGAAGCAGTGGTCGAGCCCCAGCGCGAGCGCACCGGTCGCCACCCCACCGCCGGTCTTGTCGCTGGCCACCCAGTAGCCGATCCACGCCGATCGCAGCGCGCCGTGGGTGACGTTGCCGATCGTGAGCTGGCCGGCGAACTGCCCGTCGAGCTCGATCACATACGGCAGCATCCGCCCTCGCCGGGCCTCGCTGCGCAGCCCCGAGCAGATCGCGGGCCACGACGAAACGGCATGGCGGACATGCCAATCCACACCGCTCACCGGCTCCCACGGCTCCAGGTGGGCCTGGTCGGCCAACCGGATGCGGCTCCACACCGCGGCATCGCGCAGCCGCACCGGACGCAGCCGCACCACACCGGCCTTCACCCGCACCGGTCCGATCGGACCGGGCCACCCGGGGTGAAAAGCGTTGGACCGGAACAGGCTCATCCGCACAGTCGATTCGTCACACCTTCATTCATCGAATGAAGTCTTATCAGCCGCGCTGAGCCAGGAATGCCACATCCACGGTTTCGCCGGTGCGAACCTCGTCGACTTCGCTCGGAATCACCACGAGACAGTTCGCCTCGGCGAGTGTGGCCAGCAGATGGGTGGACGCCCCCGGCGCCCCACCGAGGGCCTGCACCAGGTACTCGCCGGTGTCCTGGTCGCGCATCAACTGCCCGCGCAGGTATCCCGTGCGCCCGGCCACCGAACTGATCGGCGACAGCGTGCGGGCCTGGACCATGCGACGCATCGGCTGCCGCTTGCCCAGCGAGAGCCGGATCAGCGGGCGCACCATCACCTCGAACACCACCAGCGCGCTCACCGGGTTGGCGGGCAGCAGGAACACCGGAACGCGGTCCCGGCCGAGCTGACCGAAGCCCTGCACCGATCCGGGGTGCATCGCGATCCGGGACACCTCCATCTCGCCGAGTTCAGCGAGCACGGTCCGCACCGATTCGGCGGCGGCTCCGCCCACCGCGCCGGCGATGACCACGATCTCGTTGCGATTGACTTGGCCCTCAACGGTTTCCCGCAGTTCCCGGGGGTCGGTGCTGATGATGCCGACCCGGTTGACCTCCGCACCCGCATCCCGGCCCGCCGCCGCCAGCGCGTAGGAGTTCACGTCGTACACCTGCCCGGTCCCCGGGCTGCGGGATACGTCGACGAGCTCACCGCCCACGCACATCACCGACAGCCGGGGCCGTGGGTGCACCAACACCCGGTCACGCCCCACCGCGGCCAGCAAGCCCACCTGGGCCGGGCCCACGATCGTGCCGGCCCGCACCGCTACGTCGCCGGGTTGCACATCGTCGCCGGTGCGCCGGACATAAGCACCCGAGCGCACGCTGCGCATGATCCGGACCCGGCTCTCACCGCCGTCGGTCCATCGCAACGGCAGCACCGCGTCGGCCAGCGTCGGCATCGGCGCGCCGGTCTGCACCCGCGCGGCCTGCCGCGGCTGCAACCGGCTCGGGGTACGCGCACCCGCTTCGATCGAGCCCATCACCGGCAGGCTGATCTCACCGGCGCCGTCACCCACGGACAACACATCGACGCTGCGCACCGCGTAGCCGTCGATGGCGGCCTGATCGAATCCCGGCATCGGCCGCTCGGTGACGACCTCTTCGGCGCACATCAGGCCTTGCGACTCGGCGATGGCCACTCGCACCGGCCGGGGGGCCACTGCGGCAGCCGCTACCCGAGCCTGCTGTTCCTCCACCGAACGCACAACACGCCTTCCTATCCCATCTCCGGGCCGACGTGCGGCGTACCGGGCCAGCTCGTTGCCAGCCCTCCTGTCAGGTCAGACCCAATCGTTCGACCAACCACCGCCGCAAATCAGGGCCGTAGTCGTCACGTTCCAACGCAAAGTCAACCGCAGCCTTCAGGTAGCCGCCGGGATTTCCCAGGTCGTGTCGGGCTCCGCGGTGCACAACCACATGTACCGGGTGGCCCTCTTCGATCAGCAGCGCGATGGCGTCGGTCAGCTGGATCTCCCCGCCCACCCCGCGCGAAACACGACGCAGCGCATCGAAGATCGCCCGGTCGAGAAGGTAGCGGCCGGCGGCGGCGTACGGGGACGGCGCATCGTCGGGCTTGGGCTTTTCCACCATGCCCTTGACCCGCAGCACGTTCGGATTGGCCGCGTCGGGCACGGTCTCGACGTCGAAGACGCCGTAGGCACTGATCTCGTCTCCGGGCACCTCGATGGCGCACAACACGGACCCGCCGCGCTTGGCCCGCACCTTCGACATGGTTTCCAGAACACCGGTGGGCAGCACCAGGTCATCGGGCAGCAGCACCGCGATCGCGTCCTCGTCGGGAGCCAATGCGGCCTCGACGCAGCTGACGGCGTGCCCCAGTCCCAGTGGCTCGGCCTGCACCACAGACTCGACCTTGATCAGCGCGGGAGCGCGGCGGACCTTCTCCAGCATCGTCTTCTTGCCGCGAGCCTCCAGCGTGCCCTCGAGCACCAGGTCCTCGACGAAGTGCGCGACGACGCCGTCCTTGCCTTCGGAGGTGATGATGATCAGCCGCTCGGCACCGGCCTCAGCCGCCTCGGCCGCCACCAATTCGATGCCCGGGGTGTCGACCACCGGCAGCAATTCCTTGGGGACCGTCTTGGTCGCCGGGAGGAATCGCGTACCCAGACCGGCCGCCGGGACCACGGCCGTGTAGGGAATCGGCACCTCAGGCGCCTTGTGAGACGTGCTCATCGTTCACACACTAACGTCCGTTCTGAAAAGGTGGAGGGCGTGACCCCGCCGACCAAGACCGATTTGCGAACCGGCGTTCTCCGTGCAAGACGGGCCGTACGGGCCGACCGCCGCGACAGTGAGGCGCAGGCACTTTGCCGCTGGCTGCCCACCCTGGTGCGCAGCGGGCAAACGGTGTGCGCCTACGTTCCGGTGGGCTCGGAACCAGGGTCGCAGGCCCTGCTGGACGCTCTGTTGGAACTCGGTGTGCGCGTGCTGCTTCCGGTCGCCCGCAAAGACGAGGACGGCCGGGGTTTGCCGATGCAGTGGGGGCAGTACGCGCCCGGCAAGTTGGTGGCCGCCGAGTTCGGCCTGCGCGAGCCCGCACCACCCTGGTTGCCTGCCGGACGGATCGCAGATGCCGAGGTGGTCCTCGTGCCCGCGTTGGCCGTCGACCGCAACGGGAACCGGCTGGGCCGGGGCGCCGGGTTCTACGACCGCAGCCTGATCTACGCCGCACCGCACGCACGGTTGGTCGCGGTGGTGCGTGACGACGAACTGGTCGGCGAATTGCCCGCCGATCCCCACGACGTACGAATGACACATGCTCTGACGCCGTCGGGCGGAATCGTGACGTTGCAGCGCTGACTCGTCGGGCCGGGCCGTACCACCCGGATTCGGCAGCTGTCTGAACGAGCCGGGTCAGATTCCGACAGTTTCAGCCCGAATTCGGCTCCGCCGACCGGTCGCCGGGCATAGCGTTCACTTCTGTCCGCTTGTGACCTGAGTCACAAATAACGGAGGAGGACGGTGCGCACATGGGCGACACACCCGCATTGAAAAAGGCGCTCAGTCAGCGACAGTTGACGATGATCGCCATCGGCGGCGTGATCGGCGCCGGCCTGTTCGTCGGCTCCGGGGTGGTGATCGGCGCTACCGGGCCCGGCTCGTTCATCACCTATGCGCTGGCCGGTGTCCTGGTCATCATGGTGATGCGGATGCTGGCCGAGATGGCGGTGGCCAATCCGTCGACCGGCTCGTTCGCCGATTACGCGCGCAACTCGCTGGGCAACTGGGCGGGATTCTCCGTCGGCTGGCTGTACTGGTACTTCTGGGTGATCGTCGTCGGCTTCGAAGCCATTGCGGGAGCCAAGATCATCCAGTTCTGGGTGGACGTACCCATCTGGCTGACGGCACTGCTCCTGTTGATCGCGATGACGGCGACCAACCTGTTCTCGGTGTCGTCCTTCGGTGAATTCGAGTACTGGTTCGCCGGCATCAAGGTGGCGGCAATCCTGGCGTTCATCGGCTTGGGGGCTCTCTTCGTTTTCGGGCTGTGGCCCAACAAGGACATGGACTTCTCCAACCTGACCTCCCACGGCGGGTTCTTCCCGATGGGCGCGATGGCCGTCACCGTCGGCGTGGTGACGGTGATCTTCTCGATGGTCGGGGCGGAGATCGCCACCATCGCCGCCGCCGAGTCCGCCGATCCCGAGCGGGCGGTCGCCAAGGCCGCCAACTCGGTCATCTTGCGGATCGCGATCTTCTTCGTCGGCTCGGCATTCCTGATCACGACGATCCTGCCGTGGGATCACTTCAAGAAGGACGCCGCGGGCAACGTCGCGTCACCGTTCGTCTCGGTGTTCACCGAGATGGGTATCCCCTACGCCGATCACATCATGAATGCGGTGGTGCTCACTGCCGTGCTGAGCTGCCTGAACTCGGGGATGTACACCGCATCGCGCATGCTGTTCGTGCTGGCTGCCCGCCGCGAGGCGCCGCCACAGTTGGTCGCGGTGACCCGGCGCGGCGTTCCGGCTCCGGCGATTCTGACCTCCTCGGTCATCGGCTTCCTGTGTGTGATCGCCGCAGCGTTCTGGCCGGACACCATCTTCGCGTTCCTGCTGAATTCCAGCGGTGCGGTGATCCTGTTCGTCTACCTACTCATCTGCATCTCGCAGATTGTGCTGCGGTACCGCAGTTCCCCGGACCAGCTCAAGGTCAAGATGTGGTTGTTCCCGGTGCTGTCGTTGCTCACCGCCGCGGCCATTTTCGGAATCCTGATCCAGATGTACGTACAGGGCGGGGACAACCGGAAGGCCCTGACACTGAGCGTGGCGTCCTGGGCCGTGGTGATCCTGCTTTTCCTGGCCAACCGCTGGTTCATCGGGCACCGGCCCGAGGTGGCCGGGGTGTCCCCGGAACCCGGCGCCGAACATCCGCACCGAGTGTTGGTGTTGGCCAACGAGACTGTCGAATCCAACGAACTTCTCGACGAGCTACGGCGCATCGGCGCGGACCGCGACGCGCTGTATCAGGTCGTGGTGCCCGCCAGTCCGATCGACACCGGGGTGGCCGCCACCCATGGTCCACTCGACATCTCCGAGGCCACCACGCGTGCGGCCCAGCGCCGCCTCGATCAGACACTGAGCACGCTGCGTTCCGAGCAGTTGAAGGCCGACGGTGAGTTGGGTGACTACCGCCCGCTGCGGGCACTGGCCCATGCCGTCGAGACGTTCCGGCCCGACCAGATCGTGATCTCAACTCTGCCGCCGGAGGATTCGGTGTGGCACCGTTTCGATGTCGTCGACCGGGCCCGCACCGAATACCAGATCCCGGTTACCCATGTGGTGTCGCGCATGCGCACCCAGGAGCATGCGTCGTGACCATCCTGGCGGCATTCAGTGCCAGCCGGCACAGCAGCGCGCCGCTGAATCTGGCCATCCAGCTCGCCCGTACCACCGACGAGAAGGTGATCGCCGCGGCGGTGGTGGAGCGGGCCTGGCCACCACGCGACGACCCGGTCGAGGGCGAGTATCTGGCGTATGTCCGCGCGCAGGCCACACAGGCGTTGCAGCGCGCGGTCGCGGTGCTGCCCATCGACCTCGACGTCACCCCCGTCGTGCACGAATCCACGTCGATACCAACCGGTTTGATCGAGCTCGCGGATGCCCACCGGGCGACTGTGGTGTCGGTCGGCTCATCCTCGTCGGGAATGATCGGCCGGGTCGCGTTGGGCAGCGTCACCGAGCGCCTGGTCCACACCGCCCGGGTGCCGGTGGTCTTCGCGCCGCGCGGGTACAACCAGACCGACGCCCCCATCCGCCGCCTCACCGCGGCCTACGGCGGGGAAGCCGACGTCAACGGGCTCATCCCGGCCACCGCCGAGCTGGCCGCGTCGTGGAAGGCCAAGCTGCGCATCGTCTCGTTCACGGTCCGCAACACCGCGGCATTCGCCGGCACCATCGAATCCTCGGCCGAGGAATTGGTGGTCCAGCAGTGGTCACGGCGAACCATTGCCGAGATCACCAAGCAGCTCAACGCCATTCGAGATCAGATGGCGGTTCCGGACGTCGACGTGGTGGTCGGCGCCGGCCACGACTGGAACACCGCTGTGCAGAGCATCGGGTGGGACGCCGGGGACATGCTGGTGCTCGGCTCCGGTGCGGCCGCCCCGAGTGCGCAGGTGTTCCTCGGCTCGGCCGCGGGAAAGATCCTGCGGCACTCGCCGGTTCCGGTCATGATCGCGCCGCGTTACCAGCCGGGCTAGCAGCCTGGCGCCGGGACATCGGGTGCTTACACCGAGGATTCCAGTCACTATTGAGCAGCGATCCTCGATTTAGCGCTCAGCACAGACCGGCGGGCTAGCAGTTGTTCAGCACCGCCGCCATGGCGTCCTTCTCTTTGGCCGAGACCCAGAGCTGGTAGGCGGTTTTCACCTCGACCTGGCGGGCCACGAACTCACAGCGGAACGCGACATTGGGCGGTAGCCAGCTGGCCGCGTCGCGGAATGCCTTGTCGAAGTTGGGTTGCGCGGCCACCGCGATCAGGTTGCGTGGATCGTTCGCGAAATCCCTGCGCCGCTGCGGGTCCCAGGTGCGCGCCCCCTTGTACCAGGCGTCCGACAACGACACCAGGTGGTCGATCTGCACCGTGCCGGAGGTGTCGGGCCCGCGGGTGAACGCGATCTCCGCACCGGTGTAGGGGTCGTGCAGCACACCGCTGGCGGCGTAGCAGGTCCCGGGGCGGACAGTCAGCTGGGCCAGGTCGCGGCGCAGGATGTCGTCACGGGTATTGCAGCCGTTGTGGCCGAACTCGACGTTGACGTCGTCGCTCCAGGCCTCCCCGAAGCGGGACCGGGCGTAGTCGGTGTCACGGTCCCAGCCTTTGACCGGCAGCCCCGCCAACAGCGCGCGGGCGTGGTCATAGCCGGGAGTCTGCGGTGTCGGCTGCCTGACCTGACCGGTGGTCGGAGGCGGGACCGAAGGCGGGGCTGAAGGCTGGGCCGGCGGGTCGGCCTGACGCATCCGGGCCACCACGAGCACGGCCAGCACCGCCACGACTACCGCCACCACGACCAGTACCGCTAATCTTCCGGTGCGCCGGCGCCGGCGGCCCGCGGGAATGACATGGCCCACGTAGCGGTTCTAGCACTTGAGCCGGTAGAGTGCTAACAAGTTTGACCAACTCGGAGGGTTTTCGTGCCTACCTATTCCTACGCGTGCACTGAGTGCGGCAATCGGTTCGACGCGGTGCAGGCATTCAGCGACGACGCGCTGACCACCTGCCCCAAGTGCTCCGGCAAGCTGCGCAAGCTCTTTGGCTCGGTCGGAGTGGTGTTCAAGGGCAGCGGCTTCTACCGCACCGACAACCGCGAGTCGGGCAAGAGCTCGTCCAACGGCGCGCCCTCGAAGAGCTCGGAGAGCAGCTCGTCGAGCACGTCCTCGGACTCGTCATCTTCCTCGAGCGCGTCTTCGTCCTCGAGTTCGTCCGGCAGCTCCAGCTCCGCCCCCGCCGCGGCCGCTTCCAGCTAGCTCCAGAAGTTATCCACAGGACGGCGAAGACGCCGTTCTCACCCGGCCGTCGCGCGCCTACCGTGGCGCCATGGCCGAATCACTCAACCCGCCACCTTGGCGTCGGCTGACTGCTGCCCGGCCCGATTGGACCCGCACGGTGGCCGCTCGCCGCGCCGCGGCAGCCGCGCTGGTGGTGTTGGCCGCCATCGCGGCCCTGCGCTCCGATCCGCGGGGCGAGTACACCGAGATCGCGGTGGCTACCCACGACCTGTCCCCCGGCGTCGCGTTGACCGCCGCCGACGTACGACTGGAACGCCGCAGCACAGCCGCTGTGCCCGACGGCGCCCAACGTGACGTGGCCCCGGTGATCGGTGCGACGCTGACCGCCCCGGCACGTCGTGGCGAGGTCCTCACCGATGTCCGGCTGCTCGGGTCACGGCTGGCCGAATCGGCCGCGGGCCCGGATGCCCGGATCGTGCCGCTCAAACTCAGCGATACCGCGCTGCTCGATCTGATCCGCCCCGGCGACGTGGTCGACGTGCTGACGGTGACGGCCGATCGGGACGACACGCAGCCGGCCCGGCCGGTCGTGGTGGCCTCTGGGGCGGTGGTGGTGCTGGTCTCGGAGAAGGCCCGCGGGGCCGGAGTGGGCAGCGACCGCGTGGCCCTGGTGGCCCTGCCCGCACGCTCAGCCAACGAGGTCGCGGCCACCAGCCTGGCGCAGGCCGTCACCCTGACCATCCACTGAATACGACTCTCACTGTCGCACAACATAATTCGTTCGTTACGAAGATGTTGACCGACAATCGCCCGGCCATTCGGCCAACTCGGTTACTGTTTGCTTGTCGCACCGAAAACACCACACTGCAGGAAGGTTCCTGAGCATGTTGAAGGGCTTCAAAGAGTTTCTGTCTCGCGGCAACGTCATCGATCTTGCGGTTGCTGTGGTCATCGGCGCCGCCTTCACGGGCCTGGTCACCGCCTTCACGGAGAAAGTGGTCCAGCCACTGGTCGACCGGATCGGCGCCGGCCCCGGCAAGGAATACGGCATCCTCAAGATCTCACTGGGCGGCGATCCCGAGACGTTCATCGACTTGAACGCCGTCCTGTCCGCCGCCATCAACTTCGTCCTGGTGGCCGCGGTGATCTACTTCGTCATCATGGTGCCGTACAAGAAGCTGCGCGAGCGCGGCGAGGTCGAACAGGCCCAGGACACCGAGCTGGCCATCCTCACCGAGATCCGCGACCTGCTGTCCGAGAACGGTTCCACCGGTAAGCACGTGACCGGCCCCGGCACCGGTCCCAGCCCGGACACCGCCAAGCACACCAGTGCAGACCGCTCCTGACGGAGCAACACCCGGACATGAAAGCAGCCCCTGGATTTCTCCAGGGGCTGCTTTCGTTGAGGCCTAGCTCAGTTCATGTTCCACGGCTCGCCGTAGGTGGTGACGCTGTCACCGGTGGAGGCGATCAGGCGGGCGAACGGACGCAGCAGCACGCCACCTGCCGCACCGGTCACAGTGCCGTGCGCGTTGGACACCGCCACACCGCCGGCCGGGCCCTTGACGTCCACCGAGAAGGTGGCCACTTCCTGGATGCCCGGGCCGTTGCCCAGATCAGCGCTGATCGACACACCCGGGAACAGGTTCGGGGT
>NZ_JBSGAQ010000022.1:0-71532 GCF_053600815.1 Mycobacterium sp. NPDC004974
CACCCGGGCTCAGTGGCCCAACGGACGCCGGTTCCTCGACGCCGGTGCCACGGTGGCCCTCGCAACGGACTGCAACCCCGGCAGCTCCTACACCACCAGCATGCCGCTGTGTATCGCCCTAGCGGTGCGCGATATGCATCTCACTCCCGCTGAAGCCCTGTGGGCCGCCACCGCAGGCGGTGCAGCAGCACTGCGCCGCAACGACATCGGCGCGCTGTATCCCGGTCACCGCGCCGACTTCGTCCGGCTGCACGCACCGACCTATCTGCATCTGGCGTACCGGCCGGGTGTCAACCTGATCGCCCACACCGTGGTGGCCGGCCAAGGCCATCCAGACGACGCCACCCCCCGCACCTGACTGCGACGAATGTAGCGGCTCGTCCCCTATTGCGAACCCGGCCAGCGGGAACCCCGCATGCACGACGACATCACCGGATACACCCGGCCCCAGTGGATCTCGCCATGACAACATCCGATCCGAACATGGCGGCGTCAACAGAATCTATGTCAGCACGTCACGGGTGATCGGTGTAGCTGATACGCACGAGAGCCGCCCGCCCCTGTGCCTCGACGGATAGCTCAGATGCCGACGACAACCTCACGCTGTCGAAGCGACTGAGTCTCACCGCGCCACCGTCCGCTGACCGAACAGTCGCACACCCTGCCAGCACCACGATAAACGTCAGGCCATCATGCGGCGCGCCGATATGGCCCGAACCCACACGAATGCTGACTTCAGCTCGACACACCTGTCGGCGCGTCATCACATTGAAATCAAAAGACAGCGTCGATGTCTCGCACGCAACGACCGACTCACCCGCGAACTGTCTGGGACGAAACGAATCAAGCTCGAACTCTTCACCGTCGATCACCAACGTCATCGTCGGCCCCTCGGCCAATACGATCACCCGGTCCACTCCAGGGAACTGGGAGAAGGCACTACTTGTGACCGACGCGACGCTCAAGCGCCAATCGAATCCACCGACCATCGAATCGGCAGGACCGACAGCGATTACTCGCGTGCTCCCACCGCCATTCGCCCACGGTTCCTCAGCGCAGTCAGAGAAACGCACCACTCCGGGCAAAGCTGAAATCGGCATCTTGTCATCACAGCGCCAAAACACCGCCTCACCAATGCCTGAGCGGCAAGATCAGTCCGAGATCCGAGAAAGCCGTCAGCCCCGGTTGAAGCCTGAGCAACCTGCTCCTAGAACCCCGGAACTACCTGCTCAGTTGGCGCGTCCCTCCGCGATCACAGCCTCGACCGCCACGAATGCCCCCTCGGCGGCGCCGACCACCCATCAACCGCAGCCCCTCGATTGGTGTGGACGTCGAGATCAACACGGCCTGTGACAAGCCGTGACGATCGAGCCCCACGAAACCAATCAGGCCCCCTCGAAAGGGGGCCTGACTTGGGTGGCAGATGCAGGATTCGAACCTGCGTAGGCGTAAGCCGACGGATTTACAGTCCGCTCCCATTGGCCGCTCGGGCAATCTGCCTGGTTTCGCCCCGCCCCGTTTCCGGTTTGGTGCGACTAGCAGGGTACAACGAAGATGTACCCAAGTTACAAACCGGCAGCATTCAGCGAGGAAAGAGGAGGGGCGTCCAATGGCGGATTCCAGCTTCGACGTCGTCAGCAAGGTCGACCGTCAGGAGGTCGATAACGCGCTCAACCAGGCCGCCAAGGAACTGTCCACCCGGTTCGACTTCCGCGGCACCGACACCAGCATCGCCTGGAAGGGCGAAGAGGTGATCGAACTCACCTCCAGCACCGAGGAGCGCGTCAAGGCCGCGGTCGACGTGTTCAAGGAGAAATTGGTCCGCCGCGACATCTCGATGAAGGCCTTCGACGCCGGCGAACCGCAGGCCAGCGGCAAGACCTACAAGGTGTCCGGCGACATCAAGCAGGGCATCAGCAGCGAGCAGGCCAAGAAGATCACCAAGATCATCCGCGACGAGGGCCCCAAGGGCGTCAAGGCGCAGATCCAGGGTGACGAGATCCGGGTCAGCTCGAAGAAGCGCGACGACCTGCAGGCGATCATCGCCCTGCTCAAGGGCTCGGACCTCGACGTGGCCCTGCAGTTCGTCAACTACCGCTAGGGCCGACCTTCGAGTGTGCGCTCAGATCGCGTCTGACGACGAAATCGCGATCTGAGCGCACAGTCGGCGCACTCAGCGCACAGTGGGCGCCACATCGGCACCCAGCGTCATGATCACGCCGTTGCCGAGCCCGTTACCTACGCCCGTCAACACGTCCACGGCCGTCACACCGGATTACCCCGGGGACACCCTCGCTCACGCGCTGGTTTCGGCCGCCGTCACCGTGTAACGGCTGGGCCGGTGCGCCAGCCCGTAATGCCCGCGCAGCGTCGTCGCGGTGTAGTCAGTCCGGAACAGTCCGCGCCGCTGCAGGATCGGCACCACCTGCTCGACGAAATCCTCCAGGCCGCCCGGCAGATACGGCGGCATGATGTTGAAGCCGTCGGCCGCGCCCGCGGTGAACCACAGCTCCAGGTTGTCGGCCACCTGCTCGGCGGTGCCCGCGAAGGTCCGGTGCCCGCGGCCGCCACCGAGTTTGGCGATCAGCTGCCGCACGGTCAGTGACTCACTGCTGGCCAGATCCTTGACCAGTTGATAGCGGCTCTTGTTGCCCTGGATCTGCTCGATGGGCGGCAGGGCAGGCAGCGGCGCGTCGAGCGCATGCGCGGTCAGGTCCACTCCCAGCATCTGCGACAGCTGACGCAACGAGTACTCGGGCGAGATCAGGTCGGTGAATTGCTGTTCCAGCTCCAGCGCGGCCTCCTCGGTGGGACCGATGAACGGCACGATGCCGGGCAGGATCTTCACCTCATCTGCGCTGCGGCCGAATTTCACCGCGCGGGCCTTCACGTCGCGGTAGAACGCCTTGCCCTCGTCGACCGAGCGCTGCGCGGTGAAGATCGCCTCGGCGTAGCGCCCGGCGAAATCCTTGCCGGACTCAGAAGACCCGGCCTGCACCAACAGTGGACGGCCCTGCACCGACCGGGGCGAGTTCAGCGGGCCCCGCACCGTGAAGTGCTCGCCGTCATGGTCGATCCGGTGTACCCGGTCCGGGTCGGCGAAGATGCCGGTGGACTCGTCGAGGACCAGAGCGTCGTCCTCCCAGCTGTCCCACAGTTCCGTTGCCACATCGACGAATTCAGCGGCCCGCCGATAGCGGCCGGCATGGTCCGGGATGCCCTCGACACCGAAGTTGGCCGCTTCGTCCTCACCGGCCGAGGTGACGATGTTCCATCCGGCCCGGCCGCCGCTGATGTGATCCAGCGAGGCGAAGCTGCGGGCCAGGGTGTAGGGCTCGATGTAGCCGGTGGTCGCGGTGGCGATCAGACCGACGTGCTCGGTGACCGTCGCCATCGCGGTCAGCAGCGTGATCGGTTCGAAGATCGCCTGCGTGTTGTGCTTCACCCGCGGCCCCACCGCCAACCCGTCGGCGAAGAACACCGAATCCAACTTGCCGCGTTCGGCCACCTGCGCGAGCCGCTGGAAGTGCTTGACGTCGGTCAGGTTTCGCACATCGGTGCGCTCGTGCCGCCACGCCGCCTCGTGGTGCCCGACTCCCATGAGGAAGGCGTTGAGATGAAGTTGTCGCGTCATGGAAAGTCCTTCGGTTAGGTGGTGGCCCGCCAGCCCGACAGCCGCCCCTCGATGGCCACCACGATGCCGTTGAAGATGACGCCCACCAGGGCGATCGTGACGATGCCGGCGTACATGTTGGGGATCTGGAAGTTGAGCTGTGATGCGGTGATCAGATATCCCAAACCCGCCTTGGCGCCGACCATCTCGGCGGCGATCAGCACCAGGATGGAAGAGGCCGCTGCCATGCGCAGACCGGTGAAGATGGTCGGCACCGCCGCGGGCAGGATCACCTTGTGGAACAGCCGGATCGGGGAAAGCCCGAGGGAGCGGGCCGATTTGATCAGAAGGGGGTCCACGGTGCGCACCCCGGAAACGGTGTTGAGCAGGATCGGGAACGACGCGGCATAGATCACCAGCGCCACTTTCGATGTTTCCCCGATCCCCAGAATGAGGATGAATACCGGAAGCAGAGCGAGCGCGGCGGTGTTGCGGAACAACTCCAGGATCGGGTTGAGGAACTCCGCGACCGGGCGGTACCAGGCGATCGCCACCCCTAGTGGGATGCTGACCACGATTGCGATCGCCAATCCGGCCAGGGCGCGCGACAGGCTGGCCGAGACATGCTCGGCCAGTTGACCGTTGCCCAGCAGCGTGAACCACGCGCTGACGACTTCGGAGAACGGCGGCAGAAAGACCTTGTCCACCAGCCCGATCCGCGGGGCCGCCTCCCACAGCGCCAGGAACGCGGCGACAACCACCGTGAGCCGCAACAGACGCCAGGCCAGGGCCTGTAACCGGGGGCCGCGATGCTCGTGCTCCGGCGCCGCCGACGTCTCGGTTGGAATCTCTACTTGTGACTCGACGGGTGCGACCGCGATGGCGCTAGACATGCTGAACCTCCTCGGACCGGGCGCGTTGCACCTCGTCGTGCAGCAGCGACCAGATGCGGTGGCGCTGCGCCCGGAATCCCTCGCTGGAGCGGATGTCGTCGGTGCTGCGATCGATGTCGACGTCGACGATCTGCTTGATCCGGCCGGGCCGCGACGTCAGCACCGCGACCCGCTGACCGAGGTACAGCGCCTCGTCGATGCCGTGGGTGATGAACAGGATGGTCTTGCCGGTCGCCCGCCAGATCCTCAGCAGCTCGTCCTGCAGGGATTCGCGAGTCTGGGCGTCCAGCGCGGCGAACGGCTCGTCCATCAGCAGCACCTCGGGATCGAACGCCAGGCTGCGGGCGATCGCGACGCGCTGCTTCATTCCACCGGACAGTTCGTGCGGGTAGCGATCGGCGAAGCCCTGCAGCCCGACCAGCTCGAGGTACTCCTCGGCCCGCCGGCGCCGCTTGCCCGAGGGTAAACCCTTTGCCTCCAGGCCGAATTCGATGTTCTTGCGGGCGGTGCGCCACGGCAGCAGGGCATATTGCTGGAAGACGATGCCACGATCCAGCCCCGGGCCGGTGACGGGCTTGCCGTCGAGGAGAATCTCCCCCGATGTCGGCTGGGTCAGCCC
This sequence comes from Mycobacterium sp. NPDC004974, assembly GCF_053600815.1. Taxonomy (NCBI): domain Bacteria; kingdom Bacillati; phylum Actinomycetota; class Actinomycetes; order Mycobacteriales; family Mycobacteriaceae; genus Mycobacterium; species Mycobacterium sp. NPDC004974. The sequence goes on from NZ_JBSGAQ010000022.1 coordinate 5,126, forward strand.
ACCGAGCAGGTCCAGCAGCGTCGACTTGCCGCAGCCACTCGGCCCGACGAGCACCAGGAACTCCCCTGCCGCCAGGTCGATGCTGATGTCCTGGAGTGCCGTGAAACCTGCCTTCTCACCCCGGATCGGGAACTGCTTGGTCACATTGCGCAGGCGCAGCTTGGGTTGCGTACTCACTTGTGTGCCAGCGCTTTCCCATCGGGGCCGCTGCCGTCGGGGTAAGTGCCGTTCGCGTACGGGTTGAGCTCGTTGGTGTAGAGGTCTTTCGCCTTCAGCTGGCCTTCCTTGAGCTCACCGTTGCGCACGAGCCAGTCGATCCAGGTCTGCAGTTCGCGTTCGGCGATCACCGCGCCGGGAACCGGAATGCCCGAGCTGCGCCAGTATTCGATGGACTGCGTGTCCTCGTTGCGCTGTCGCTTGTTGATGATCTCTCGGAACCTGGCCACCACCTCGTCGCGCGGGGTCACCTGGGTCCAGCGGATCGCCCGCGCGGTGCCCTGGACATAATCGGCCACCGCATCCCTGTTCTTGGCCAGGAATTCGTCCCGGACCACGTAGGTGCCGTAGCTGAACGCCCCGAACAGAGACTTGTCGGTGAACAGCGGCCGGATCCCCCCGCGTTGTTGCGCGGTTTCGCGCCAGATCCCGTTGAGCGCCGCGACGTCGATCTGCTTCTCCCGCAACGCTTGCTCGGTGTTGACCGGCGGTACCACGGTGAGGGTCACCGTCTTGATCTCGTCGTTGGTCAGTCCCTCCTTGGCCAGCCATTCCCGGGTCAGGAATTCGTGGTGGGCGCCAAGGGTGTTCATCCCGACCTTCTTGCCGATCAGGTCCCGAGCTGAGTGGATCGGACTGTTCTCCAGCACGAAGTACCCGGTGTACTCGCCCTCGTCGGCGCCGTAGGAGCTGAGCACCGAGGTGATCGGCGCGCCGGCGGCGTTGAGTTTGACCACCGCACCGTTGAACGCCTCACCCACGTCGATATCGCCGGTGGCCACCGACTGGATGTCCTGCGGACCGCTGGTGGTGTTCCCGACCCAATCGAGCTTGATCTTCTGGTAGTAGCCGAGGTCTTCGGCCAGCTCCTGGAATCGAACCTCACCGGCCCAGCCCTGGTAACGCACCACGGTCTTGCCGTCTTCCGTGCGCGCCGACTCACCGGATGAGCCACACGCGGTCAGTACCACCACGAGTGCGCTGAGCATCGCGAGTACCGAACTGAATAGGCGCATGGCCGTTGTCCCCCATGGAGTCGCACTGATTGGTGCGGCTCATGGTGGCAACAAACTCAGGCCGGGTAACCCATTAGCCTCGCGAAGAATCGAATAGGCCGACTGTGACCGGGTCAGGCGCCGCCGAACTGCGGCTGCAGCACCGGGGCCAGCGCCGAGAGCGGGATGTGCGCCTGCACCGTGCCGCCGTCCATCGCCCACTGCATCCGGCCCGGGGTGAAATCGACCGGACTGTCCCGCCCGACCGGATAGTCCGGCATATAGAGGATCAGCTCGTCCGGTGTCAGCGCCCAGGCCTTGTACCCGCCCGAGTAGACGTTGTCCGGGGTCCAGCGGTCCGGGGTGAACGGATAGGTGCCGGGCTGGTGCGGCGGCGGCGCGGCATCGAGTGCGGCGACGATGAACGGCTCACCCAGGCGCGGGATCTCGGCCCGGTAGTCGGCGCCCGGTTTGAACAGGTCGGCCAGCTGCACTTGCCGCCCGCCCGCGAACGTGAAGGTGCGGTAGGCGTCGCTGACGATAGGCGCGTTCGGGTGTGACAGGGCGTCGGTACCGACCGTCCCTGAGTACATCTCATGGAAGACGGCCGTCATCGCGTCACCATGCTGGAAAATCTCGAACTGCTCCTCGCCGAAGCTGTCGGCGGCCATCTTCTGCGCGGCGTTGCGCCAGTTGTTCATCAGGTTGGTCAGGTACTGCCGGATGACGGGGTTTTCCACCAGATCGCCGGGCAGCGCCATCTTGATGTCACGAACCGCCTTTCGGTCCGAGGTCACCGACGTGTGGCAGGACTGCCCATCCCACTGGGCGCCCAGGTCGTCGCAGAAAGATGCCGCCGACGCCGCGGCGGACGGCGCGGTCGTGATGGCCGCGGCCACCACGGCCGCCGCGCCGATCAGCTTGCCGATGCGCATCATGGGCCGGCTCAGGCGAGTTCCACTTTGCTTGCGCGCCATTGCCCGTCGACCTTGTCCATCGTCATCTTGATGCGGCTACGATCGATCCGCGGATCGGGAACGGTGCTGTTGGACACCGACTGGTCGACGAACAACAGCACCACGACCTTGTCCTTGGTCGCCGACTGCACGGCGGACTCCATCACCACGCCGTGCGCCGAGGCCTTGTTGTCGATGAGCAACTGGCGCAGCTGCATGCTCGACTGCGAGTACATGTCCTTGAACTCGCCCGTCGCACCGGCCAGCACCTGGTTGAAATTCTCGTCGACCTTGTCGGAATCGATACTCGTCAAGATCTGGGCGTAGGACACCGCGGCGTCCTGGGCCTGTTTGCCGGCCTGTGCCACCTGCTGGTTTTGCAACACCGTCCATCCCAGGAAGCCCGAAAGGGCCAGGACGGCAACGAATACCGCAACCACAATGCCGACCAGCACCCACTTGCGCCGGCCCGGTTTCGCGGCCTCCGCCTCGGGCTCAGCCTTGGCTTCCTCTTTGTCCTCGGTGTCCGAATCGACTTCGGGCTCGACGATCTCGTCGGCCGTCTCTTCGATACCAATTGCGTCGTCGACGATCTCGGCCAGATCTTCGTCGGCCTTCTTGTCAGTCGTAACAGTCACCGTCATCTCCTTTGGGTGAGGTTGGGTGGATTAGCGGGGCGGTTCGATCGGCAGGGTCGGGCCGCCGTAGGGAGTCGGAATGGTGTAGCGCCCCCGCGGTGTCGGGTCGGTGGTGCGCGCGAGATCTGCCCCGGGCGGCGGCCCCGCGGTGTCGTCATCCGCGGGGCGCGGCGCGTTCTTGGCCCCGCGGACCAGGACGCCCGGATGATCGTCGGTGCAATAGGTGTACATGTAGGGCTCCGGATAGTCGGCCGACGCCGGTGGCCGACGCGGTGTCCCGTAGTCGCAGGTGTAGCGCGGGTAGATGTCCGCGGTGGCCCACAGCCCGTTGTCATGCATGACACTGCCCAGGGCGTCGAGCACCGACGTGCGGTAGTTCGGGAACAGCGCGTTCAACGCCGGCACCCGCAGGTACAGCAATTGCGAAGTGCTGGCGAGGCTTCCGAGCAGCTGCACCATGGTGTCGGAGTTGTCGGCGAACAGGTTGTCGACGGAGTTCAACGCTCCCGGGGTCTGGTTCGTGAGGCGACGGAAGCCCTCGCGCATCTTGTTGATCCCGTCGAACGTCGAACTCAAATTGTCCGACGCCACCGCGACGCCGGCGTTCTTCTCCGACATCAGGTTGAAGACCACGCGGCTGTTGCGCAGCACGCTCACCGTCTCGGGCAGCACCGAATCCAGCGTCGACAGGAGGAACGTGCCGCCGTCGATGACGTCGGCCAACTTGCGGGGACCGGCTTGCGACATACTCAGTTCCCGGCGGATCACTTCGAGCTTGCCGACATCGACCTGGGACAGCGCGCCGTCGGCATCGGCGAGCAACTGGGCCAGGCTGACCGGCACCGTGGCCTTGCCCAGGCCGATCACGCTGCCGTCGGTCAGGAACGGGCCGTCTGCCGTGTTCGCCGCGAAGTCGACGTACTGCTCACCGGCCGGGGACAGCCCGGACACCCGCACATCGCTGGACTTCGGAATCGACACGGCCGAATTCACGTTCACCACCGCCTGGACCCCGGTGGGTGTGATGTTGAGCCGCTCCACCCGCCCGACCCGCACGCCGCGCAGGGTGACGTCCTGATTGGGCAGCAGGCCGGCGGATTCCGGCAACTCGATGGTGATGCGGTAGCTGGAGTCGAAAGGCTTGACCCTCAGCGCCCCGATCATCAGGTAGGCGCCGGCCACAACGAGGGTCATCACCAGCGCGCCGGCCGACAGCCAGGCTCGGCGCCGGTACCCGGCCCGGACCACGCCGACCACGAAATCCGCGAGTGCGTTGATCATCGTGGCGCCTCCGCCGGTGCCGGTGCCGGAACCTCCCCGGGCGGTGGCCCGGCCGGAGCCTCGGGTGCGGGAACGATCGCGCCGGGCTCGGTCGGGCTCGGGATCACCGGCATCTGCGGCACCGAAGGGCCCCGGCCGACGACGCGCTCCTGCAGGCGCAACAACGTGTACTGCAATGAGCCGACCAGCTGATGCCAGTTGTACCGCTTGGGGCCGTGCAGTCCCGGATCACCGGCGAACCCGATATCGGGAATCGACCCGAGAATCAGTCGGTCGATGCTGGCGCGCACCGAAAGGCCACTGCCGGAAGTCGCTTTCACCAAGGGCGGCATCATCCGGTTGAGCGCGTACAGCGAGGCATCGGGAGCGAGCGCCACATCATTCCAGGCGCCCGCCACCTTGTTGGCATCGGCGATCACGCTGCGCCCGCTGGTGTCGGTGCCCGCAACAGACGGGAATTTGCGCAATTGCGCCGAGGTGTCGCCGATCTGGGTGATCAGATCCGCGATCTGGGTGGTGTGCTCGGCCAACGTGTTCGTAGCCGGCCCGGCCGCATCCATCAACTCACTCACGGTCTGGTTCTTGTCTTCGATCTGCCGCAACAGCCGCGATGTCTCGGTCATCGCGGTCGAAAGTTGGTCGGAGCGGGCGTTCAGGGTGCCCAGCGTGTGGTTTGTCTTGGCGATCAGATTGCCGAACGCCTGGCCCTGGTCACCGGTGGCCTTACCCATACCGTTGATGATGTTGGTGAAGTTACGGACCGCACCACCGTTGACCAGGATCGCCGCCGAACCCAGCAGCGATTCGACGGTCGCGGCGGCCTGTGTCGAATCCAGGTCGATGGTGTCGCCGTCCTTGAGCAGTGGCGCGTTCGGGTCGACCGGGGTCGGCGGCCTGAGCGAGACGAACACATCTCCCAGCGGTGTCGCCGAACGCAATTCGGCCTCGGTGCCATGGGGCAACCGGACACCATCCATGATGCGCAGGGTGGTCACCGCGGTGTAGTTGCTGGCCACCATCGACTCGAGCTCACCCACATCGGCACCGGCCAACTTCACCTTGGCATTGGCCGGCAGGTTCAGGGCATTGGCGAATATCGCGGTCAGCTTGTAGCCGCCCGAGCCGACGCCGGGCGCCGGCAACGGCAGGCTGGCCAGGCCCTCGGAGGCACATCCCGAGATCGTCAGGCAGGCCGTCATCACTACGGGCAGAACGTATTTGCGCACCGGTCTGATCATCTCTGTCCCATCGCCGCCATGCCGTCGAGCATGTAGGACAGCCCGAAGTCGGGACCGAAGTCCTGCACGGTTCCGGTGCTGCACCCCAACTGGCGCAGCCCCATCATGTTGCAGACCTCCTTGACGGTCTGCGAATCGAAAAGCACCTTGTCCACCAGGACGTGGGCCCGCGCCGAGCCATTCGTCTGGTCGACGATGTTGTAGATGTTGTCCAGCGTCAGCGGCGCGAGATCGAGGAACTCGGCCAGATCTCGCCGCTGGTCCACCGTTGTGGTCAGCGCGGTATTCCCGTTGAGGACAATCTGTTTGACCTCGTCGCGGTGCGTCTGCAGCACTTCGCCCACCTGGGTGATCACCTCGTTGATCTTCTTGCCGGTGGTGCCGCTACCGAAGTTCTCGTCGGCCAGGATCTGGCTGAGCTGACGTACCGACGAACCGAATTCCCGCAGCGTGGCGTCGTTGCGGGAGGCCGCCTCGAACAGCGAGCTCAGGTTGCGCACAATCGTGGTGAGCTGGTCGCGGGTCACCGCTCCACGATCGGAACTGAGCCGCAACGCGTCTGACAGTTCACCGAGGGCGTCCTTCATCTGCTGACCGTTGCCGTCGGCGATCGCCGCACTGGCATTGACGACGTCCCCGATGGGTCCGTTCCCCTTGCCGTCACCCTTCAACGAGGAGGACAACTTGTCCAATACATCCAGCACACGGGCGAACTCGACCGGCGTCTTGGTCCGATTCAGACCGATCGTGTCGTGATTCTGCAGCGTCGGCCCACCCCGGTAGGCCGGGGTCAGCTCGATCTGGCGGTCGGTGAGGATCGAATTGGAGATGGTGACCGCCTGCGCGTCGGCCGGCACCTGGACATCCTTGTCGACGGTGAACTCGACCTCGACATAGTTGCCCTTGGGCGTGATCTTGTTGACGCTGCCGACCTTCATACCGAGCACGGCGACCGTATTACCCTCGTAAAGCCCTGCCGCGCTGTCGAACTGGGCCGTCACCGTGATGGTATTGGTCCGCTCCTTCACAAACCACCAGCCGGTGCCGACGACTGCGGCGATCAGCACCGCACCGGCGACGCACAGGGCCAACACCTTGCTACGGATCACCCTCATTTGCAGTCCTTGTAGTACTGGATCATGTTGAACTGTTTGGCCCGGCCACTGATCGCACACATCCAGGAGTCGATCAGCAACCCGTTGCCGACGTGCATCTCCCCGGCATTGCCATTGCCGGTGGCGTTGGCGAGTCCGCGCAGGGCCACCGGACCCGACTGCAGGACGCTGCGCAGCAGATCGTCGTGCTGACCCAACATGTTCGACAGGTCGCGCAGGTTCGTCAGCAGCTGCTCGAGCTGTGGCCGGTCGTCCACCACGATGCCGGTGAGGGTCTGGACCAGATTGGTCAGGGCCGCGAGCATGGCCTGAAATGACGCCCGGCGCATGACGAATTCGCCGACCAGGTCGTTGCCCTGGTTGACCAGGCTGCCGATCGTGGCCTGCTGGCGACGCAGGGTGTTGCCGACCAGGTCAGTGGTTTCCAGCAGGGAACCCAGCTGGTTCCGCCGGTCGGCGATGATGGTCGCCAGGGTGTGGGTGTTCTGCAGCGCCCGCGGCACCACTGCCGGCAGGCCCTCCATCTGCTTGCCGAGGATGCTCAGCGTCTGGGCGAACTTGTCGGAGTCGACCTGCTCAAAGGTGGTGGTGACGTCCCCCAGCGCCTCCTGCAGGTCATACGGCACCTCGGTGTGAGTGAGGTCAAAGGTGTTGTCGGGCAGGGAACCTGAGCCCGCGGGCTGCAGGGCCAGATAACGCGATCCCAAGATGGTGGTGATCTTGATGACTGCCCGGGAGTCCTTTCCGAGCGGAACGTCATCGCGCACCTTGAGTTTGGCCTCGACGTGGTCGCCGGCCAGCTTCATGCTCTTGACCTCGCCCACCGGCATGCCGGCAACGGTGATGGGGTTACCGGCCTTGAGCGCAGCGGCCTGCTGGAACCGCGCGGTGTACTGCCGGTAGCCGACATCGGCGACCTTGACGATCAACATCGCCCCGATCAGAACGGCCACCACGGCGATCGCGATGATCCCGAGCCGCGTCCGGTTGTAGCTCTCCAGTGGACGGCGCGGTTTCTTCGGTGCCTCCGGCACCGTCGGTGTCTCCGGTTTCGTCAGCTGATCAACCATTGGCCAAATTCCTGCATTTGGGGGTGTACTGCGCCTTGTTCCCCGGGGTGGCGGCGTCGACGATGATCGGTGTGACGTCGTTGAGGCCTGGGAAGAATCCCGTCGCATTCAGGTCGCACGCATAGGTGGTGGCGTAGGCGCCCTCGTTGGTCATCCGGGCGAATCCCTTGAGCAGCAGCGGGAGATTCGCGCCGGTAAACGCCAGTTGCGGTTCGATGCCCACCATGTGCGAGACGAACCCGGGTTCCCGGGTCACGAGCTCGTTGAGTGACGGGTACACCTGACCGCTGATGGTCGACAACTGGCGCACCACTTTGGAGATCGAACCCAGCGAGTCCACCATCTCCGGCCGGCGGGCGTCGAATGTGGCGACCATTCCCCGGGTTTGGGTGATCACCTCGTCGAGACTGTCGTTGTGCTCGGCCAGGTTCTTGGCCACCGCGTTCAGATTGTTGATCACCTCTCCGAGTTCCTGGTCCCGTCCGGCGAAGGAATCCGTCAGCTGCGCGGTCTGGTCTACGAGCGCGACGATCGAGGAATTGTCGCCCTGCAGCGAGGCGATCACTCCTTTGGTGAGATTGTCGGCGTCGCGCGGGTTGAGCACGCTGAACAGCGGCTCATACCCGTTGAGCAGCGTCCCGACGTCGAAGGACGGATCGGTCTGTTCGACGGGGATGACGCTCCCGGCCGGAAGCGGGCCGGGGTCACCGATATTGCCCAGCGACAAGCCGAGATAACGCTGCCCGACGATGTTCTGGTAGGTCACCGAGGCGGCGGTCCGGCCGTACATCGGCTGGTTGTCCTGCACCACGAACGACACCTTGGCGAGGGCGCCCTGCAGTTCGATCTTCTCGACGCGCCCCACCCGTACCCCGGCCATCCGGACGTCGTCACCCTCACGCAGGCCGAACACATCGGAGAACAGGGCGGCGTAGGGCACGGTCTTGCCGGCCACGTCACGGCGCAGCGTGACATAGACGAGCCAGGTCAGCCCCAGCGCGACCACCATGAACAGCGACAGGCCGATCGTCGCACCGCGGTACCTCATCGGCCTCCCTCTCCAGAAACGGGTTGTCCGGCGGCGGGTGCGGCTTCCGCGGGCAGCAGCGGGCCGCCCGGGGCCACCGGCGCGACCGGCGACAGTGGCACCGGCGGGGGCGGCGCCGGCATCAGTGCAGGGTTCGCCGTTCCCGGCACCGGTCCGGACGCCGGCATCCACGGCGGCAGGGGCGGATTCGGGTCGGACAGGTCTGGGTTCGGATTGACCAACGGCGGACCGACCGCGACGAGATTCCCATTGGCGCCCAGCGCCGTTCCGGGAGGCGGCATCAGATCAGCCGGTGGCTGAAAGTTCTGCGGCAACAGCACATCCGGTAGCGAGGGCCGGGTCGGCACCAGCGGGGCGGTGAAGCAGCTGGGCCCCTTGAGCCCGGCGTACTGCGGGCAGTCGGCACGGGTGTAGGCGTAGCTCGGCGTCAACGAGAGGTTCACCCGCATGTTGCCGATGTCATGGTCGGACATCCAGACGTGCTCGAAGAACTTGCCCGACAGCTGATTGAGCTTGACGAAGGCCGGCACCCAGTTGTTGGAGGTGTCTGCCAGCACACCCAGAACCGGCGTCAGGTTCGACGTGGTCTTCGCCAGCTGGTCGGCGTGGTTGCCGAGCGCGGTGTGCGTCGTACCCACGGTGTTGATCCCACCGTTGATCATGGTGTTCAGCTGGGAGCGCTGCTCGACCAGGGTCTGCATCGGCTGCACCGCCTTGTGCAGGGCATCGAGCAGATCCGGCGCGGTCTGCTGCAGCCCGTGGGTCGCGTCGATCAGTGCGGAGACCGTGGTCTGGCCGGGTTCGGTGGCCACCACCGAGTCGAGCTGATCGATCAGCCGGTTCAATTGCGCTCCGCTGGTGAGCAATTCGGTTCGGCGGTTCTCGGTCGCGGCGTTCACCGCGGCCAGGATGCCCACCGTTTTGTCCTCACGACCGCGCCCGGTGGCGGCCAGCACGTCGCGCAGCTTGCTGATCGTGGTCTGGAACAACACCGTCGGCAGTTCGGTGTCCTCGGGGATCTGTGCGCCCGCGGAGATCGCCGGAGCCGGTCCGTCGGAGCGGTCGACCAACTGCACCGACGACACCGCGAAGACGTTGCTGGGCACCACACGTGCCGTCACCGTGTTCGGAATGGCGCCCGCGTATTCGGGGTTGAGGTCGATGTGGACGAAGTTGGGATCGCCGTTGGCGGCCGGGACGACGTCGTCGACCATCCCGACGAGCACGCCGTGATACTTCACGTCGGACCGCTGCGGCAGACCGTCGCCGACGTTGACCAGGGCGGCCACCACCGGCACCCGCGCGTCGAGCCGCCCGGTGGCCTTCACCAGAAGGAATGTCGAAATCAGTACTGCCACAACAAGTACGGCGGCACCACAGCCGAGCAGTTGACGGTCGGTCGGGCCACGCCCGTCCATTTCCAGCGAGTTGCCCATCTAGCCGCCGAACCTCGCTCCTGAATCGACCGTCCACAGCGCCATGGTGAGCAGCATGTTCACGATGACCACCACGGTGATGCTGGCCCGCATGGCATGGCCGGCGGCCACGCCCACGCCCACCGGCCCGCCCGAGGCGTAGAACCCGTAGTAGCACTGCACGGTGGAGGCGATCCACACGAAGATGACCGCCTTCAGTACCGAGTAGAGGATGTCCTGCCCGGACAGCATGAGGCTGAAGTAATGCAGGTAGGAACCGGTCGAGCCGCCGCTGATCAGGAAGACCACCAGCTGGGTGGTCAGATAGCTCACCGCCAGGCAGAGCGCGTAAAGCGGGATCACCGCGACCACCGCAGCCATCAGCCGTGTGGTGACCAGGTACGGGATCGGGCGGATCGCGATGGAATCGAGCGCGTCGATCTCCTCGGCGATGCGCATCGACCCCAGCTGCGCGGTGAACCGGCATCCGGCCTGTGTTGCGAAGGCCAGTGAGGCGGCGATCGGCGCCAGTTCACGGGTGTTCACCAGGGACGAGATGATGCCGGTGGCCGGGCCGAGCCCGAGGAGGTCGAGGAAGTTGTATCCCTCGATGCCGACGAGCGCCCCCATGGTGATGCCCAGCACCACCGCCACCCCGATGGTTCCGCCGCCGACCACGAGTGAGCCGTTGCCCCAGGCGATGTCGGACAGCAGCCGGACGAATTCTGCGCGGTAGTGCCGCAGCACGATCGGTACCGCTGCCAGTGCCCGGACGAAGAACACCATCATGTGGCCCAAGCGCATCACCGGCTTGGAGGCCCGTTTGTACAGCCGCACCCACGGCGCGAACAACGGTGGGACGAATGTGGAGGCCGTCATGTCACAGCCCGACCCGGGGGAACAACATGATGTAGAGCTGGCTGATCGCCACGTTGACCACCATCAGCAACAGAATCGATTCCACCACTGCCGCGTTCACGGAGTTCGCGACGCCGGTGGGGCCGCCTTTGGTGGACAGCCCCTTCTGACACGACACCACGGCCACGATGGCGCCGAAGATCACCGCCTTCAACAGAGCCACGATCATGTCACCGGTGGTAGCAAACGAGGCGAAGGTTGCCACGAAGCTGCCGGGGGCACCGTTCTGGAAGTAGACGTTGAACAGGAAGCTCGCCAGGAAGCCGACGAAGCACACCACCCCGGTGAGCGCGACGCCGATCATGATCGCGGCGACGAAGCGCGGCACGACCAGCCGCTGAATCACCGAGACGCCCATGACCTCCATGGCGTCGGTTTCCTCACGCATGGTCCGCGAACCCAGGTCGGCGGTGATCGCCGACCCGACCGCGGCGGCCATCAGAACGGCCGCGACCAGCGACGCGGCCTGCCGAATCACGGCCAGGCCACTGGCCGCACCGGCCAGTGACGTCGCGCCGACCTGCCCGGCCAGCAGGGCGAACTGTATGGAGAGGGTGACGCCGATCGGTAGGGCCACCAGCACGGTGGGGAGCACGGCCGTGCCGGCCATGAAGGCACCCTGGCGGACGAACTCCTGCCATTGGAAGCGGCCCGTCACCAGGTCGAGGAAGAGAATCTGAACGGTCCGGACTCCGAGCACGAACTGGTCCCCGACCGTGGTGAGCGAGGCCAGCGGATGACGCCTGGCATAGCCGGTGGCCCAGTTCTCGATGGCGTCGATTCCCCGTTCCGACTCGACCCCATCAGCCACGCTCTCGGGCGGCGCCGTCATCCTCTCTCATTAAGCAGCAGAACCAACACAGATCCATCCCTCCCCAGGCAGAGATATGGCCACCGCCGGCCGGATAACTCGCAGTGGTTGGCACCGTAGCGTCGGCGCTCATCCCCCGTCAATGTTTTGCCGAATTCTCATTCACTTAGCGAGATTGGCTCATCAATTTCCGGCAAATCCGTCGTCACCGCCGGCGCACCGCCACCGCCGCTCCCACGTGCGGGCGATCAATTGCCACTTCCCGTATCACGTGTAAATGCAGTGCATTCAGGCCAAAGTGAGCGCCATTCGCATTGACGCCGACGTAAGGGCCACACCCCGAACGGTCAGGGATTCGCGCCCCACGGACAAACTCACCACGGAATCAGTGCCCGGCATGCACGTTAACTTTGCCGATCGTGTCGAAACCGCGGAAAAAGTTGCCAGATCTTGCTGACGGGTGGCGCCCGGTACCCCTGCCGCGCCGTTGCGCCGAAGTCTACTGACTACAGGCGATGTCAGTCGGGTTTCGGAACATCTCGTGCGCGCACCGGCAGGACCCGCTCAGTGGCGGCCGGATTCCCGGTTCGCCTGCGCCACGATCGCATCCAGCAGGCCCGGCATCGCAGCGTCCACGTCCCGCGTGCGCAGCCGCTGATAGATGTGCCCCTCGCTGACCACCCGCTCGGTCAGCCCGGCGTCGCGCAAGATGTTGAAGTGGTGGGTCGCCGTCGACTTGTTGATGCCGTCATACAGCGCCGCGCATTTCACCGGCTCACCGACCTCGTGCAAACGACGCACCATCTCCAGCCGGATCGGGTCCTGGAGGGCGGCCAGCAACTGAGGCAACGCCCCGACGGGACATTGCGCCTCGACCGCCGGAGCCTCTGCCATGCGCCCTCCGCCACCGGAAAATAAGTTTGATGAACGTCAAACCGGGCGTAAGCTCAGCCAGGTTCGATGAACGTCAAACCTACCGGACGGGGCATGACGATGGCGGGGATTTCGGCGGAAGGTTCGCTCGGCCCGGACAACCAGCGTTGGGCCTACCCGCTGCTACTGATCCTCAGTGGTGTCGCCCTCGGAGTCTCGGGTCTGCCCGCGCCGCTGTACGGGATCTACGAAACCGCCTGGCACCTCACTCCGCTGGCCACCACGATCGTCTTCGCGGTCTACGCACTGGCCGCGCTGGCCGCTGTGCTCGTGTCCGGCCGCATATCCGACGTCATCGGCCGTAAGCCCGTGCTCGTGGGCGCCCTCATCGCGATGATCATCGGACTCGGCGTCTTCCTGGTGGCCGACAACATGGCCCTGCTCCTGCTGGCCCGCACCATCCACGGCGCGGCCGTCGGCTCGATCGTGGTGGTGGCCGCCGCCGCGCTGCTCGACCTGCGTCCGCACCGCGGTGTGCGCTCGGGACAGCTCAGCGGCGTCGCATTCAACATCGGCATGACCGTCGCGATCATCGGCTCCGCCGTCCTGGCGCAATACGCCCCACACCCACTGCGCACCCCCTACGCCGTGGTGGCGGTGATCTGCGTCCTGGTCGGCGTCGGCGTCCTCGCCCTGCGCGAAACCCACACCACCCGCTCCCCCGGCCCTATCCGAATCTCGAAACCTGCTGTGGCCAAGGAGATCCGGTCCGACTTCTGGTTCGCCGCACTCGGCGCGATGGCATCCTGGTCGGTGCTGGGTGTGCTGCTCTCGCTGTATCCGTCGCTGGCCGCACACCAGACCCACATCGAGAACCTGGTGTTCGGCGGCGGAGTCGTGGCCATCACCGCGTTCTCCGCAGCGATGGCCCAACTGGCCGCCACCCGCATCCCGGCACACCGCTCCGCGATCGCCGGCGACGTGGGAATGGCGATCGCCCTGGGCCTGACCGTTCCGGTGCTGCTCACCCAATCCTGGCCCCTGGTGTTCGCGGCGGCAGCAATGCTGGGCGCGACGTTCGGGCTCGGCTTCGGCGGATCGCTGCGGCACCTGTCGCACGTCGTCCCGGCCGACCAGCGCGGCGAGACCATGTCCGCGTTCTACCTGCTGGCCTATACCGCGATGGCCGTCCCGACACTGCTGGCCGGCTGGGCCGCCACCCGCTGGGACCTGGCCACCGTCTTCCCGTGGTTCGCCGCCGCGGTGGCGACGGCCTGCCTGGCCGCCGCGGGCATCGGCGCACTGAGTCGACGCGGAACCGGCACCGACTGACCCAGTTCGACAACTTGGGCTCAGCAACGGCGTCGCGGCAATACTCTGATCGCCATGGCACCAGCGCAACGCGAACCCAACGTCGTCGTCCTCGGCGGAGGATCCTGGGGCACCACCGTCGCCTCCATCTGTGCTCGGCGCGGGCCGACGCTGCAGTGGGTGCGCTCGGAGGAGACCGCCAAGGACATCAACGACAACCACCGCAACACGCGCTACCTGGGCAACGAAGTCGTACTCCCGCAAAGCCTGAAGGCCACAAACGATTTCAGCGAGGCGGCCAACTGCGCCGACGTGATCGTGATGGGCGTGCCGTCACACGGCTTCCGCGGGGTGCTCACCGAGCTGGCCCGTGAACTGCGGCCGTGGGTGCCGGTGGTCTCGCTGGTCAAGGGCCTGGAGCAGGGCACCAACCGGCGGATGAGCGAGATCGTCGACGAGGTGCTGCCCGGGCATCCGGCCGGGATCCTGGCCGGGCCCAACATCGCCCGCGAGGTCGCCGAGGGCTATGCCGCCGCCGCCGTGCTGGCCATGCCCGACCAACACCTCGCGGCGAATCTCGCACAGTTGTTCCGCACCAAGCGATTTCGCACCTACACCACCGACGACGTGATCGGGGTGGAGATGGCCGGGGCGCTCAAGAACGTCTACGCCATCGCCGTCGGCATGGGCTATTCGCTGGGCATCGGCGAGAACACCCGCGCGATGGTGATGGCCCGCGCGGTCCGGGAGATGTCCAAACTCGGCGAGGCCATGGGCGGACACCGCGACACCTTCGCGGGCCTGGCCGGCATGGGAGACCTCATCGTCACCTGCACCAGCCAGCGCAGCCGCAACCGGCACGTCGGCGAGCAACTGGGCGCGGGTAAGAAGATCGACGAGATCATCGCCTCGATGAATCAGGTCGCCGAGGGCGTCAAGGCCGCCAGCGTGATCATGGAATTCGCCGACAAGTACGGGCTCAACATGCCCATCGCCCGCGAGGTGGACCGCGTGATCAACCACGGCGCGAAGGTGGAGGACGCGTACTACGGCCTGATGGTCGAGAAGCCGGGGCACGAGGTGCACGGCTCAGGGTTCTGAGTCTTCAGGCGCCCCGCACCGCAGCGCGGAAGTCCTCGGCCCCGACCGGTGGGGCGATGGTCCAGAGCACCTCGGCCTCGCCCTCGGTCGGGTTGTGCCAGTCGTGCAGCTGGGTCGCACCGAAGGTCATGCTGTCGCCGGTGTTCAGCAATGTGGCCTGCCCCTCGACGGTGATGCTGAGCTCGCCTTTGAGCACGTAGACGAAAATCGTTGCGGCATCGAGCCGGTAGGCCCCGCCGGAGCCTCCGCCCGGCCGCATGACGGTGTGCATCACCTGCACATGGTGTTCGGACTTCGGGGTCAGCAACTCTTCCCGGACCCCGTGGCCGCCCATCTCCAGCGGCGCCCCGGCCCCGCTGCGCACCACCGGCGCCGAGGGGTACTCGAACAGGTCGCCGATGCCGATCTCCAGTGCGTCGCAGATCCGGATCAACACCGGGACCGAGACATTCGTCATCCCCCGCTCGGCCAGGCTCAGGAAACCCTTGGTCACCTCGGCCCGGGCGGCCACCTCGGTCAGGCTCAATCCGCGCTGACCACGAAATTCGCGCAGCCGTGCCCCAGCCCGCCCCATGCCGGTCTCCGTGCCGGTCTGCTGGCCGTCCCCCACTGAAGCTTCCCCTTCCTGTTGACGCACGTTCGTTTAGTGGTGTAAAACACGTTCCATCGTTTTATGGCATTGAACCCTACACGTGGCGGTGCCCCCCGAAGCACAGAAAGGCACGCGGTGTCTGCACCTGCAACCGAGCCCAACAGCGAGTCGACGCGGATTCAGGCCGCCGTACTCGACGGCAACGGATCCATCACCATCGAGCACGTCGACCTGGCCGCCCCCGGCCCCGGTGAGGTGCGGGTCAAGATCGCCGCCGCCGGCGTTTGTCACTCCGACCTGCACGTCACCACCGGAGCCTGGGACGTCCCGGCGCCGGTGGTGCTGGGACACGAAGGATCCGGCGTGGTCACCGCGGTCGGTGCCGGCGTCGACGACCTCGAACCCGGCGACCATGTGGTGCTCAGCTGGGTGCCCGGCTGCGGCGAATGCCGCGCCTGCCTGGCCGGCCGACCGGCCCAATGCGCGCTGGTCGCGTCGGTCGTGGCCACCGGCGGCACCCTGTACGACGGAACCACCCGGCTGTCCAACGAACGCGGCCAGATCCACCACTACCTCGGGGTGTCCTCCTACGCCGAGCAGGTCGTGGTTCCCCGCAGCGGCGCGGTCAAGGTCCGCAAGGACGCGCCCCTGGAAGACATCGCGATCGTGGGCTGTGCGATCGCCACCGGAGTGGGCGCGGTGCGCAATACCGCCGGCGTACAACCCGATTCGACCGTCGCGGTGATCGGCTGCGGCGGGGTCGGCCTGGCCTGCGTGCAGGGCGCCCGACTGGCCGGCGCCTCACGCATCGTGGCGGTCGACGTCGTCGCCGAAAAGCTCGACCTGGCACGCAAACTCGGAGCCACCGACACCGTCGACGCCTCGGCGGTCGAGGACGTGGTGACCGCCCTGCGTGAGGCGGTGCCCGACGGATACGACTACATCTTCGACGCCATCGGCAAGATCGCCACCACCGAACAGGCCATCGCCGCGCTGGGCCTCGGCGGGGCCGCCGTCATCGTCGGCCTGCCACCGGCCGGCGAACGCGCCAGCTTCGACCCGCTCGCGCTGGCCGAGGCCGATCAACGGATACTGGGCTCCAATTACGGCTCGGCGGTGCCCGAGCGGGACATCCCGCAATTGGTCGACGAGGTGATGGCGGGCAACCTCGACCTGGCCTCGATGATCTCCGCCCGGCGGCCACTGGCCGAAGCCGCGGCCGCCCTCGATGATCTGGCCGCCGGCCACGCACTGCGCCAACTACTCGTCCCGAACGCCTGAGAAGAATCGAGATCCCAAGTGACTGAAGATCTTCAGACCCGGGCCGAGACCCCGAACGGGGATGCCGGCCTGCGCCGCGGAGTGATGGGTGGCGGCGAACTCGCCGCACAGGCCATCGCCAACATCGCGCCCAGCGCCGTCATCGCGTTCACCGCTGCCGCCATCTACACCACGGCCAGTAACGGCACCTGGATCTCGTTCGCGCTGGCCACCGTGGTCATACTCGCGGTGGGGTACTGCATCTCGCAGTTCGCCAAGCGCCGTTCGAGCGCGGGCTCGCTGTACAGCTATGCCGCGACCGCTCTGGGACCGTTCGGCGCCTACCTGACCGGCGTCAGCCTGATCATCGGATGCTTCGGTATCGCCGCAGGCTCACTGAGCGGCTCGGTGGCCTACACCGCCACCCTGCTCAACCAACTCGGCATTCCGGTCCACGGGGTGGCCGCACAGATCGTGCTCGCCGCCGTTCTCGGCGCACTGGCCACGTTGTTCACCATCCGCGGCATCCGCCTCTCCGCACGGGTTTCCCTTGTGCTCGAATTGGTTTCGGTGTCCATCATCACCCTGCTGCTGGTCTTCACCCTGGTGCACCTGGGAGCGGACGCCTTCGACGCCGACCAGTTCGACCTGAGCGGCGCCAAGCCGTCGGGAATCGCGGTGGGCATGGTGCTGGCGATCCTGGGCTTCGTCGGATTCTCCAGCGCCGACGCCCTGGCCCGGGAGGCCAAAGATCCCTACCGCGCGGTGCCGCGGGCAATCATGTGGAGCGCCGCCGGCGTGGGTGTGCTGTACGTCTTCGCCGCCTACACCCAGGTGGCCGCGCTGGGACCCGACCTCGGCGAATCCGCGCAGCCGCTCAACGATCTCGCGACCCTGGTCGGCATGCCGGGCTGGTTCAACCCGATCCTCAACTTCGGTATCGCCGCATCGTTCTTCGCCGTGGTGGTCGCACCGATGAACGTCATCGGCCGCATCCTGTACGTGATGGGCAAAGAGGGTGTGGTGCCGTCGGCGATCGGCCGGACCCACCCGACGCACCTGACCCCGCACCGCGCCCTGATCTCGGTCAGCCCACTGGTGATCGCGGTGCCCGTGGTCCTGTACCTGGGCGGCGTCGATGCGATGGACGTGGTGACCTGGGTGGACACCTATGGGACCTACGGTTACATGGTGGCGTACGCCGCCGCTGCGATCGCGGCCGTCGTCTTCCTGCGCAGCATCAAGGTCCGCGTCCCGCTGGTCTGGCCGGCCGCCGCGCTGGCCATCGGATCAATGGCATATGTGTTCTACGCCAACGTGTATCCGGTGCCGGCCTACCCGCTCAATGTGATCCCGTGGCTGTTCCTGGCCACGGTTGCCGCCGCGCTGGCCTGGTACTGGATTCTGAGCCGTCGGTCACCGGAAGTGATCGCGAAGATCGGCACCAGCGACATGGAGACGCTCGAAGGAATCGGCTGACTCAGCCGATGGCGGTCTCAGCCGATGGTGAAGGTGGGCTTGAAGTCCGATTCCTGCTTACCGATGACGAAGCTGCCCGCCGGGCTGATCACGAAGCCGGACTGATTGCGTCCATCGATGCAGGAGGTCGTCACGCCGTCGGTGCCGCAGCTGATCGTCTGGTAGCTGATCCGCGAGTTCGGCGGCAACGGCTTGGGGTTCTCGACGACGCCGAACACCGGCGCCGGCGAGCTGGCGAACCCGGGCACCCCGGGCCCGCCGCTGACCAGATTGGCCCCGTTGGGTGCGGCCGGGATCGGTCCGCTGCAGCCGTAGGTGCCGGAGCGCTGTAGTACGCAGGTGATGCCGTCCGGGATGCCGAACGCGTACCAGTTGTTGTCCATCACCGCGTACTCGGAGGTCTTGACCGGCGCGTACGCGTTGACGTTGGGGACGGCGGGAGCCGGCGCCGGTTCCGCGGCCGCCACCGGCGGCACGCTCATCACTGCCGCCCCCGCGGCGCTCACCAGGCCAATCACCACTCTGCTCAGCACGCCGTCACCCTAACCCGGGGCGATAGTGCGGTCCACCGCTCCGGGTTCGGCTACTTGCCCTGGCCGCAAGCGAGGTCGACGTACACCGTGGTGTAGCGGACCCGCTCCTCGGTGTTGCCCCGAGGCGCCGCCTTGAGTTCGGTGATGTCACGACCCGGACGGACCGCCTTGACGTTGCAGGCATCGATCGAGCCGCTGCCGACTCGGGACAAGATGACGCGGTAGCCCTCGTCCTCCAACTGCTTGATGGTCTGCTGGGCCGATCCGGCGCCACTCGGTGCCGCCGCGGCCGGGCCGGCCAGTGCCAGCGCGCTCAGGGCCAGACCGGCCCCGACGGTGGCGACAACGGTGTTTTTGACGGTGTTCCTCATTGAACTACCTGCCTTCCTTGCTGAATTGATTTCAGCCTATTCAGGTAATTCACCCGCGTCCATCAACTCATATTGAACACATACGAATGAGCGCATATGAATTGCCGGGCATTGAATATTCAGGCGGAATTCATATTTTTCAGGTGCCCGGCAGCGTCCGGAGCGGACTCGCCGGCCAGCGGGATACGCACAGTAAACACCGTCTCACCTGGCTTCGAGGCGACGGCCACGGTGCCCTGGTGGGCCTCGATGATCGACGCCACGATGGCCAGGCCCAGCCCGGTGCTACCCAATTCTCGCGACCGCGATTTATCGGCTCTGACGAATCTGCCGAAGAGATTCGGCAACAATTCCGCATCAATTCCCGGCCCGTCGTCGGTAACGGTCAATTCCGCGAATTCATCGGTCTCGGTCAATGCAATGGCGACCGTCACACCGGGCGGCGTGTGCACCCGGGCATTTGTCAACAAATTGCTGACCACTTGGTGCAGCCGGGCCAAATCGCCGCGCACCCATAACGGATCGTCGGGCAGTTCGGCCACCCAGTGATGTTCGGGTGCGCCCACTGCCACGTCGTTGACCGCGTCGACCACCAGATCGCTCAGGTCGATGTCGTCGGTCTCCAGGTCCTGGCCCTCACTGAGCCGGGACAACAACAGCAGGTCGCTGACCAGCCCGGTCATCCGGCGCGCCTCGGCCTCGATGCGGGCCAGCGCGTATTCGGTGGTCGGCGGCAGGTTCGCGCTGTCCTGCCGGGTGAGCTCGGCATAACCCTGGATCGCCGCCAGCGGGGTGCGCAGCTCATGGCTGGCATCGGTGAGGAACTGCCGCGTGCGCCGATCGGAAGCCGCCAACTCGGCCAGCGCACTGTCGACGTTGGACAGCAGCTGGTTGAGTGTTTCGCCGACGATGCCGACCTCGTTGTCCGGATCGGTGTCCTTGTCACGCACCCGCGCCGTGATGCGGTGATCGCCGGCGTCCAACCGCAGTGTCGCCACCTTGGCGGCGGTGGCCGCGACCCGGCGCAACGGCCGCAGCGCGATACGCACCACCGCGACCGTGCCCAATGCCGTGGCGATCAGCGCAACGACGATCATCACCGCGACAGTCACCGTCTTGCGCGCGATCACCAGGTTCGCGCTCTCCATGGACACCCCGGACACCAGCACATCGCCGTTGCCCGCAGGCTGGCTGGCCAGCCGATACGAGCCGAGCACCGGCAGCTTCACCGTGCGCGGGTGCTCGTCGGTCCAGGCGTACTGGTCGAGGGCGCGCGTCACCGAGACCGGGGCCGGGTGCGGCTCACCGTCGGAGAACACGGCCGACTGGATCACCTCGCCGTCGTGCAGCACCGCGATCAGGTTGCCGGGCGCCTGTCCGACGAACGCGGTGAGCGCCTCGGCATCCGCGGTGAGCACGTGCCCGGTCTGGCCTTCGCGCCACTTCTCATAGGAGTGGCTGAACGCCGCCAACGACCGCGTCACCTCGGCATCGCTCATCGTCGACACATAGGTGTGCAGGCTGTACACCGACAACGCGCCGACCGCGGCCAGCGCCACCGTGACGATCGCACTGACACCCAGCACCAATTGGCGGCGTAGCGAGCGCGGCCACCACCACTTGGTTTTGGGCGGCATCAGCGGGTCACGACGCGGGCCGCAGCATGTAACCCACCCCGCGCACGGTGTGGATCATCGGCTCGCGGTCGGTGTCGACCTTCTTGCGCAGGTAGGAGATGTAGAGGTCCACGATGCTGGACTTCCCGCCGAAGCCGTAGTTCCACACCCGGTCGAGGATCTCGGCGCGGCTCAGCGCCCGGCGCGGGTTACGCATCAGGTAACGCAACAGCTCGAACTCCGTCACGGTGAGGTTGATCGGCTCACCGGCACGGGTGACCTCGCGGCTGGCGCCGTCGAGCACCATGTCGCCGACCTTCAGGGTTTCGTCGGCCGGCGGTGTGGTGTGGCTGGACCGGCGCAACAGCCCGCGCAGCCGGGCCACCAGCTCCTCGAGGCTGAACGGCTTGGTCATGTAGTCGTCGGCCCCCGCGGTCAGACCGGACACCCGGTCCAGCACCGAATCCCTGGCCGTCAGAAACAGCGTCGGCGTGTAGCCGTCGGCCTCACGCATCCGCTGCAGGATCTGCAGCCCGTCGATATCCGGCAGCATGATGTCCAAGACCACCACATCCGGTTCGATCTCGTCGAACTTTGCTACCGCGTCATGGCCGTTATGGGCCACTTCGACTTCCCAGCCCTCATAGTGCAGGGCCATCTTGACCAGGTTGGTCAGCGCCGGCTCGTCATCGACCAGCAACACCCGGATAGCTGATCCGTCGGCGCGGTGGATCTTCGGCAACTGTCCGAGGATGGCCTGGCGGGGTTGCTGGGCTCGGGGGGATACGGACATCGTCGTCATATTTCCATTGTGCGGAGTACACAGAGTGTTGTCACGGAGTTCATATGGAGTTCTAAGGGAATGCTGTTTCTATGATTCCTCTATGACCGTCGTCACGTTCGTGACCAGTGGTGATCTAGATCAAACGCATTGCGATACATACAGTTTCAAACGAGTAGGTGAACAATTGGTGCCGCCTGCAACCATTTGTTGAATGGTTTGCCCTGCGCACCAGGCATATTCGCGCGGCTCGATACTCCGCCGAAACATTTGGGTTCTCTATGCATGGCCCAAACTTCCTTGCACGCGCTCACAGCGATAAATACTCTCGCCCACAGTAATTGGGTGTTGCCGAGCTACAACTGAGCCATAAGTCGACTTGTGTCGCACTGTGCTCCAACACCTTTCGAAGTTGTTTACCGACAACGACGTCAATAACTTTGTGCGGGTCCGCAACGAGGCGGGTCCGCGCATCACCAACTCCAGACGGAGGCGCACCATGCAGCAAACCACCCAACTCGCCGAACGGGCCCGGGCCGTTCTGCGGTACGACGTACCCGCCTCCCTGGTGGTCTTCCTGGTCGCCCTGCCGTTGTCGTTGGGTATCGCCGTTGCCTCCGGCGCTCCGGTACTGGCCGGCATCATCGCCGCCATCGTCGGCGGCATCATCGCCGGAGCCCTGGGCGGATCGCCGCTTCAGGTCAGCGGGCCCGCGGCCGGGCTGACAGTCGTGGTGGCCGGACTGATCTCACAGTTCGGCTGGGCGGTCACCTGCGCCATCACGGTGTGCGCGGGCGTGCTGCAGGTGCTGTTCGGCCTGAGCCGGGTGGCGCGCGCCGCACTGGCAATCTCCCCCGTCGTCGTGCACGCGATGCTGGCCGGCATCGGCATCACCATCGCGCTGCAGCAGATCCACGTGCTGCTCGGCGGCAGCTCCAACAGCTCGGCCTGGGCCAACGTCGCAGAACTGCCAGGTCAGCTGGTCAACGCCCACGGTCACGGCGTCATCCTGGGCGCACTGGTGATCGCGATCCTGGTGGCGTGGCGCTGGGCACCGGCAGCGGTGAAGAAGGTGCCCGGCCCGCTGGTGGCCATCGTCGGCGTCACCGCGCTGTCGCTGCTGGCCCCGTTCAGTGACGTCACCCGCATCCAGATCAACGGCTCGCTGCTGGACGCGCTGGCCCTGCCCAGCCTGCCCGACGGCAACTGGAGCGCGTTCGCCGCCGGTGTGCTCACCGTCGCACTGATCGCCAGTGTCGAGAGCCTGCTGTCGGCGGTTTCGGTGGACCGTATGCACACCGGCCCGCGCACCAACTTCGACCGCGAGATGATCGGCCAGGGCGCCGCCAACATCGCCTCCGGCGCCATCGGCGGGCTGCCCGTCACCGGTGTGATCGTGCGCAGCTCCACCAACGTCGCGGCCGGAGCCCGCACCCGGGCCGCGGCAATCCTGCACGGCGTGTGGATCCTGGCGTTCGCAGTGCCGTTCGCCGGCCTGGCCCAGATGATCCCGACCGCCGCCCTGGCCGGCCTGCTGATCGTCATCGGCTGCCAGTTGGTCAAGCGTGCGCACATCGAAACAGCCCGGCGCACAGGTGATCTCGCGGTGTACGCGGTGACCGTGGTCGGCGTGGTGTTCCTCAACCTGCTCGAAGGCGTGCTGATCGGACTGGCACTGGCGGTCGCGCTGACCGTGTGGCGGGTGGTGCGTACCAACATCGTCGCCGAGCCCACCGGTAAGGACACCTGGCGGGTCGCGATCGAGGGCTCCTGCACGTTCCTGTCCCTGCCGACGCTGACCAGTGCGCTGGCGCAGGTGCCGTCGGGTACGGCGGTGACCGTCGAGCTGTCGGTCGACTTCATCGACCACGCCGCCCACGAGACCATCGAAGAATGGCAGCGCCAGCACGTGGCCACCGGTGGCACGGTCGACATCCACGACGTCGGTGTGGTCGAGATGGGTAGCGCCGTCACCGGTCCGCCGATGCGGGGCTTCACACCGTTCGACAAACGCTCCGGCGTGGTGCCGTGGAGTTCCTGGCAGCGCGAGGAGTCGGCTTCGGTACTCCACGGCCTGGCCGCCTATCACCGTCGCACCGCCCCGATGCTGCGCCCGCACATGCAGGAACTGGCGCATGCGCAGCGGCCCGAGACGCTGTTCCTCACGTGCGCCGATTCGCGGGTGGTGCCCAACGTCATCACCAGCAGCGGTCCGGGAGACCTGTTCACGGTGCGCAACGTCGGCAACATGGTGCCGGCCGGCCAGGCGGACGCCTCGATCGAAGCGGCCATCGCGTTCGCGGTGGACAAGCTCAACGTCTCCTCGATCGTGGTGTGCGGACATTCCAGCTGCGGCGCGATGACCGCGATGATGGGCAAGACCGACGCGGGTGATAAACACCTGGAATCCTGGCTGGCCCATGGCAATCCATCCGTCGACGCATTCGATGAGGGTCGTCACCCGGTGGCGCTGTCGGCGGCTGAGGCAGGCTTCGGCACGGTGGATCAGCTGTCGATGGTCAACATCGCAGTCCAGGTGCAGACCCTGCAGGCACACCCATTGGCGCGACGGGTCAACGTGATCGGCCTGTTCTACGACATCGCCAGCGCCGGCGTGCTGCGGGTGACGCCGACGCACGTCGAGACCCTCGCCGACGCCGCGTAGGTTCTCTCCCCGCACGGCTTGCACCGCGAGTGTGCGTGTCTGGTGCCCGACACACTGTGTCTCGGCAGCAGTTCACGCACGCTCGCGGTGTCTTGTCAGTCCTCCAGTTGATCAGGCGCGGTCGTGGAGAGTGACCTGATAGCCGTCAGGGTCGGCGAAGGTGAACGTCCGACCGAAGGGTCCGTCGATCGGCGCGGAGACGATGGTGTGCCCGTCGGTGACGAGAGCATCGTGAATGGCCTGAACGTCCGTGGCGTGCAGCCAGATCGCGGCCCCGATGCCGGGCTGAGCAACAGAGGCAAGGCCGGTTCCGGGAAGGACCTCCCGGAGTGCGAACGCGATCGGCTCGGTCTCGAAGACAACAGCGTGCGGAGGTCCCGCCTGCGAGCGGACGAGGCCGAGGTACCGCTCGTAGAACGCCTGCGAAGCTTCGAGGTCGCGCGCTTGGAGAGAGATGAAGTCGGGGCCGGTGGCGGGCATGACGATGCTCCTTCGTTCGTGTCAGTTTTCTGACACGAACGAAGCTATGTCAGAATGCTGACATGAGTCAAGACGGCGTCGACCTCCAGACGTCACTGGGTTATCTGCTGAAAGAGGCGTCCAGTGTCCTGCGCGCAGCCATGGAGGAGGCGCTGCGGCCGCTCGGGATGAACGTGACGCGCTACGCCTGCCTCGAGCTGCTGGCTCAACGACCGGGCTTGTCGAACTCCGAGCTCGCCCGGGGCGCCTTCGTGACTCGGCAGTCGATGAACGTGCTGCTCCAGGCCCTCGAAAGAGAGGGCTACGTGACCAGGCCCGCGGAAGCGCCCGTCGGGAAGGTTCTCCCCACCCGGCTCACCGCGCGCGGACGGCGCAGCCTCGACAAGGCGACCGTGGCGGTTCGGTCCGTCGAGGTCAGAATGCTGGCCGGCATGACCGAGACCGAGCAGTCAGACGCGTTCCGGGCCCTGCAGAGCATGATCCGGTGCCTGCGCGACGGCGACGACGGTACGTAGCGCGAATCAGTAGTGGCCCGGGCCGCGGCCGGCCATGTCCTCCAGGCGGCGGATCCGGTCGTCGATCGGCGGATGCGTCGAGAACAGCTTGCCGATGCGCTCGCCGGCCCGGAACGGGCTGGCGATCATCAGATGCGCCTGATCGGCCAACTGGGGCTGCGGGGGCAGCGGCGCCGCCTCGACCCCACCGGAGATCTTGCGCAGCGCCGAGGCCAATGCCAGTGGGTCACCGGTCAATTCGGCACCGGACTGATCGGCCTGATACTCACGCGAACGCGACACCGCCAGCCTCACCACGGTGGCCGCGATGGGACCCAGCAGCGAAACCAGAAGCATGGCAAGCGGATTGGTGCCCTCACGGTTGCCGCCGAACATTCCCGCGAACATGGCCATGTTGGCCAGGGCGGTGATCACCGACGCCATCGCGCCCGCCACACACGAGATCAGGATGTCGCGGTTGTAGACGTGCGAAAGCTCATGGCCGAGAACCGCACGTAGTTCACGCTCGTTGAGGAGCTGCAGAATGCCGGTGGTACAGCACACCGCGGCATTGCGCGGATTCCGTCCGGTGGCGAACGCATTCGGGTTCGCGGTGTCGGAGATGTACAGGCGCGGCATCGGCTGATGCGCCGTGGTGGCCAACTCCCGCACAATCCGGTAGATCTCGGGCGCCTGTACCTCGGTGATCGGCTGGGCGTGCATGGCGCGCAGCGCCATCTTGTCGCTGTTGAAGTACACGTAGGCGTTCATGCCGACGGCGAACAGCACGGCCAGGTACATCACGTTGCGGCCGAACAACGAACCGACGAACACGATAAATGCCGACATTCCGACCAGCAGGAAGAATGTCTTGATCCGGTTCGCGTGCGGGTTCCACGTCATCGCAGTTTCCTCCTAGGCAACTACTCGGCAACCATCGCTGATTAAACGCTCAGTTACCGCCCGTGGTTCCGGAATCAGCCGTGACGATTGACCGTGTAGTCCACGAGAGTGGCCAGCGCGTCCCGCCCCGGCCCGGCCGGGAGGTCTGCCAACACGTCGCGAGCCTGCGCCGCGTACTCGGCCACGGTCTCTTTGGCGCGTGCCATACCGGTCGACCGCCGCAGCAGCGTCAGCGCCTCGGCGACGTCCTCATCGCGCTCGACCGGGCCGGCCAGCAACTCACGCAACCGGTCCGAGTCCGGGCCCGAGTCGCGCAGCGCGTAGAGCACCGGCAGGGTGTGCACGCCCTCACGCAGGTCAGTGCCCGGGACCTTGCCCGATTCGTCGGGATCGCTGTCGATGTCGATGATGTCGTCGGAGATCTGGAAGGCGGTGCCCACGATGCCGCCCAACCGGTGGAGCCGGTCGATCTGGTCGGCGTCGGCCCCCGAGAACGTCGCGCCGAACCGCCCCGAGGCGGCGATCAGGCACGCGGTCTTCTCGTAGACCACCTTGAGGTAATGGTCCACGGAGTCGACATGCTCGGCCGCGCCGCGGGTCTCGCGCATCTGACCGGTCACCAGTTGCGCGAATGTGTCAGCAATCACACGCACCGCGTCGGGCCCGAGCAGTGAAACCAGCCGCGAGGCCGTGGCGAACAGGTAGTCGCCGGCCAGGATGGCGATGTTGTTACCCCAGCGGGCGTTTGCGCTGGGCGCCCCGCGTCGCATCTGGGCCTCGTCCATCACGTCGTCGTGATACAGCGTGGCCAGGTGCACCAGCTCGATCACCGCAGCCGCGATCGCGACCTCGGGATCGTCGGGCCGGGGGCCCAGGGACGCCGAGAGCACGGTGAACAGCGGGCGGAACCGTTTTCCGCCGGCCTGGAACAGGTGCTGGACTGCCTCGGCCATGAGCTCATCGGCTTTGCCGAGCTCATCAGACATCAGTTGTTCGATCCTGGCGACGCTGTCCCGGACGTCGGCGGCGAACGCCGCGTCCCCGAAATCAACGCCTGCCACCACAGTCGCTGGTGTCCTCATTCGTCCAACATACTGGGAGCAATGGATATCAAGGCAGACGTGGTCGTCGTCGGCGCGGGACCGGCCGGGTCGGCGGCCGCCGCATGGGCGGCTCGAGCCGGTCGCGACGTGCAGGTGGTCGACGCGGCGCAGTTCCCCCGGGACAAGTCCTGCGGCGACGGGCTGACGCCGCGGGCCGTTGCCGAGCTGGAGCGGCTCGGCATGGGCCCGTGGCTCGACACCCGGATCCGGCACCACGGCCTGCGGCTGTCGGGATTCGGCGCCGACGTCGAAGTCCCGTGGCCCGGGCCGTCGTTCCCGTCCACCGGAAGTGCGGTCCCGCGCACCGAACTCGACGACCGGATCCGCTCGGTCGCCGCCGACGACGGCGCGAAGATGCGCCTGGGCGCCAAAGTCGTTGGAGTGAATTACGACTCGCGCGGGCGGGTCGAATCCGTACAGCTCGACGATGGCGCCACGATCGGTTGCACGCACCTGATCGTGGCCGACGGGGCCCGCTCCACCCTGGGCCGCGTGCTGGGCCGCACCTGGCACAAGGAAACCGTCTACGGCACCGCGATCCGCGGCTACATCGCCTCACCGCGCGCCAACGAGCCGTGGATCACCTCGCATCTGGAGCTGCGCTCCCCCGAGGGCCAGGTGCTGCCCGGCTACGGCTGGATCTTCCCGCTGGGCAACGGTGAGGTGAACATCGGCGTGGGCGCCCTGGCGACGGCCAAACGTCCCGCCCACGCCGCGCTGCGGTCGCTGCTGTCGTACTACACCGAGCTGCGCCGCGAGGAATGGGGATTTACCGGGGAGCCGCGGGCCGCATTGTCGGCGCTGTTGCCGATGGGCGGCGCGGTATCCGGGGTGGCCGGGCCCAACTGGATGCTGGTCGGCGATGCAGCGGCGTGCGTCAACCCGCTCAACGGCGAAGGTATCGACTACGGGCTGGAAACCGGCCGGCTGGCGGCCGAACTGCTGGGGTCCGGCGACTATTCACACGCCTGGCCCGCACTACTGCAGGACCACTACGCCCAGGGGTTCTCGATCGCCCGAAGGCTGGCCCTGCTGCTCACGCTGCCCCGGTTCCTACCGGCCTCCGGCCCGCTGGCGATCCGCTCGTCGTTCCTGATGAACATCGCCGTGCGGGTGATGGGCAACCTCGTGACCGAGGAGGACGACGACTGGGTCGCACGGGTGTGGCGCACGGCCGGGCTGGCCTCGCGTCGACTCGATCAGCGCAAACCGTTCAGCTGATCGCGATCAGTTGCGGTTGAGCATCCAGATCCGGGCGGACAGCGCCGTCGCGAATGCACACCACAGCGGATAGGGCGCCAGCGCCGCGCCCGACGCGCCCTGCGCCTGCACCGCCCGGCGGGTCAGGTCGGCGCTGCTGCCGGTCAGCACGGCGGCGGTGACGGCCGCGGCGCCGAGTTGGCGGCGGGAGAAGAACACCCATGACCATGCGGCGTTGACGGCGAGGTTGCCGGCCAATGCCACCGTGTAGGCGCGGGCCTCATCCTGATGCCCGTCGGTGCGCAGCCGGTCGATCGTGCGGGCCGACACCACCGCGATACCGACGTACAGGATCGGCCAGACGATCGGAAACGCTTGTCGCGGAGGCTGAAACGACGGCTTGCGCAAGGACTCGTACCAGTTCGACTGCGCGGGCCTGCTGGCCAGCCCGCCGACGAGCGCGGTGGTCAATGCCGCAGTGGCCGTCTTGGCCAGGGTGATCGGTCGCATGCCGGTGTGGTTACCCCGATCGGGTGGCGCGCACACCCACGTGCTGCTCGCCGATTTCTACACCCGGGTCGTGATTCGCGCCTTGAACAACCCTGGCGTAGAAAACGGTGACGATTGAGCAGAACGACCTAGCGTCAGCGGTACTCGCACAGGTAGGCGGTCTCGGTCTCGACGCGCAGCTGGAACTTGCTGTCGGCGGGCACGGTGAACTGAGTGCCGGCCGCGAAGGTCTCCCAATCCTCGCTGCCGGGCAGCTTGACGGTGAGCGCACCGGAAACCACCCGCATGATCTCGAGCTGGGTGGTGCCGAACTCGTACTCGCCGACGGCCATGACGCCCACGGTCGCGGGCCCCTCCGGCGTCGTGAAGCCGATCGATGCGACGTCGCCACCGAAGTACTCGTTGACCTTGAACAATGCGGCTCCTTGAAGTCGGGTGAGCGGTCAGAATACCCGGGCGAAAAGCACCCGCCACCAGCTACACCACGTACTTGAGCACCCCGAGCATCGCGTTCTCGTCGGCCGGCTCACCGGCGCACCGCTCGAGTGCGGCCAGCACTGCCGACGTGTCCATCCCGGTGCCGATCAGCACCAACTCGGTGGCACCCGCGCGCCGCTTCTCGAAGCGCAGCGAGCTGCCGACCAGCTGCAGCAGGAAGCTCTGGGCGCCGAAGTCGACGAAACCTTTGGCACGGTAGAGCCCAACGGGGCGATCCCGCAGAAACTCCATGAACAAGCGTGGGTTGACCGCGGCATCGGTGCGGAACTCGACGCTCTGATACTCGGGATGGTCGTGGTCATGCTGGTCGTGCAGCAGCTCGTCGAAGGACAGCTGGGCCTGCGGCGCCCGCTTCGGCGGTTCGATCAGCATCTCGGGGTCGATGCGGGCAAAGTCGGTGGGCAGCACCGGAACCCGAGGACTGAGCTCGCGGATCCGCGCGAGTAATCCCTCGACGTCGGTGCACGAGGACGCCTTGTTGAGCACCACCAGATCGGCGACCGGCAGCCCGTGACTCAGGTCGGGTTGCAGTCCGTCGAGGACCAGGGCCAACCCGGCGTAGTGGAAGCGGGGATCGTCGACCGTGATGATGGTGCGGGCCAGGGAGGCCGGTTCGGCCACACCGCTGGCCTCCACCACGATCAGATCCAGCCGGGGTTTGACGGCGGCGAGCTTGCCCAGCATCTCGCCGACTTCCTCGCCGTCGACCACACAGCAGATGCACCCGTTGGACAGCGACGCCATCGCGTCGACCTGACCCGCCACCAGCATGGCGTCGATGTTGACCGCGCCGAAGTCGTTGACCAGTGCACCGATGCGGACGCCGCGGCTGTTGCGCAGCAGGTGGTTGAGCAGGGTGGTCTTGCCGGCGCCGAGATGCCCGGCGACCGCCAGCACGGGTACGGATCCGGTCGACGTCACCGGGCCATCGTAGGGTTATTGGGAATGGTTTTCATCTGAGCAGGTCAGGTCGGCCAGCGGGCATCGACGATGTCCAGCACGTTAGGCAGCTTGGCCCGGTACCGCGCCTTGTCGGCGGCCTTGAACGGGGCCCACCACGGCGCCTGGAACAGCTCGACGATCTTCACCTTCGGGCCCGCATAGCCCGACGCCAGCAGCACCCCGTTGGCGGCGTAGCGACCGCCCTCGTTGGCGCCCTCCATCGTCGTGACGTTCTGGTCGGTCTTGATCCACTCGCCGGCCAGGAACAGGTTGTCGATCCCGGTCGTGGCTTCCGGCCGGCGCGCCCACGACCCAGGGTCCTGAATGAACAGCGGTTCGTCGTTGCGCACATTCGGCGTGCCCGAGTCGATGATCGCCGGGTCGAGGAACCACGAGTGCAGCATCGCGTCGGTGAGCACTATGCCGGTGTCGTTGAGGTGGGCCTTGATCTGCGCCCAGGCCTCGGCCGCGATCTGCGGTGGCGTGCATTGCCGGGCGCTGAGCCCGTTGAAATTGCCCGGGGTGCTCCAGTCCGAGAGGATCGCCGACAGACAGTCTTTGACGGTCCCGTCGCCGTACGACGTCAGCGGCCGTTTCCAGAACTGTGCCTCGCTGATCGACGTGAGCCCCCAGCCGGAGTCGACGTAGTTGACGTGGCCCTTGGTGACGTCGACGCGTTCCCGCAGGAAGAACATCAGGCCGTTCATCCACTCGGTGCGCAGCGCGGCCACCGAGGCCAGCTTGGGATCGGCGGCGATCACGTCGGGGGTCAACACCGCCGCCAGCTTCTCGCACGGCACGGCGGAGATGTACCAGTCGGCTACCACCGGTTGAGCCACCCCGTTGCCGTCGACCACCGTCGCCGAGGCGATGTGGCGGCCGTTGGGAGTCAGCCGGGCCAGCGCCTGCCCGAGCCGGAACGTCACTCCCAGCGACTGCAGGTGCGCCACCCAGGGGTCGATCCACTGCAGGCTGGTGGGCCCGTTGAGCACCCGGTCGAATCCCTTGTTGTCGATATCGTTGCCCAACAACAGGATCGACCACACCGAGGCCTCACCGACCAACCCGATCGAATGTGCGCTGGCGTCTTTGGATTTGGAGGCGGCAAGATTCCGGATGATGCCGTCGGCCAGATACCGGTTGTACTCCTTGCTCTTCCGGTCCGCTCCGATGTATCTCTCCCACGTCATGTTGTCCCACTGGCCGAGCTTGCGCTCGTCGCAACTGGTGACGTAGACCGCGAGCTTCTGAGCGGCGTACACCGCCTCCAGGGGCGGCAGCCGGAACAACGTCTGGAACACCGCGGCCACCGACTCGGTGAACGCCTTCGGGGTGATCGGGTTGGGCAGCGTCGGGATCGGAAACGGCAGCGGGATGGTCAGATCCGCCCGCCCCAGCCCCGAGTGCAGGTACGACGTGGCCCGGGTCAGGTTCTGCCAAACTCCGAAGGTGTTGCCGGCGAACGGGATGCGCCGCATGGTGTCGGTCACGTTGCGGTAGAAGCCCGGGAAGAACCGGAAGCCGTGTTCGGCCGGCAGCGGACTGCCCGTCGCGCTCGGCGCCGGGATCGACCTTGCCTTGCCGCCCAGCGCTTTCCGTTCGAACACCGTGACGCGGTACCCGCGCTCGGCCAGTTCGTGCGCGGCGGTCAGGCCGGCCACCCCGGCACCGAATACCGCGACCGTGGACCCCGGCGCTGCGCGCGCGGCTCCCGGCCTGCTCAGCGCGGCCGCGGCCACCCCAGCCGTGGCCGTGCCGGCCAGAAACGACCGCCGCGAAACATGACGCTCCCCAACCCCACCCGACATACCGACACCACCTCAGTTCGGCAACCCCTGTGCGCGCTAAGTTAACGGCGATTCTCCAACGAACAGGCCCGACACGCCGACCTGAATGCCGTCCGAATTGATCCGATCGATTGATCACATCACTCGGGATTGAACCACTACAGAGGCCACAACACGGGTACTGCGACTCGAGAATGCTCATTCACTTAATTGTTGCGGCGACGTCATGAAATGTGACATGCTCCACAGACGACCGGGGGGTCGAAACGGTGCTCAGCACAGCCGGTGCCACCGGCCGGCCCCGCGCATGCCACGACGAGCGCGGAAGGAACTCGATGACCTACGAGCTACCGGCGTCCAAGGGTCCCGTACGGGATGTCCTGGTCCAGGGCGGCTACGTGCTCGGCTTCTCGGTGCAGGCGCTCGTCAGCGTTGTCACCGCGGTGGTCCGCCGGCGCCTGGTGCTCGACGAGGTCGTCACCCAGACCCTGTTCATCGGCCGGGTATGCACCGGTCCCGCCCTGCTACTGATGATGCCCATCGGCGTGTTCATCGCGGTGTCGGTCGGTGAGCTGGCCGGGCGCATCGGCGCCGGGGGTTACTCGGGCGCAGTGGTGGCGTTCATCATCGTCGGCCAGGCCGCGGCCCTGGTGTGCGCGTTGATGATGGCCGGTGTGGCCGGTTCGGCGATCTGCACCGACCTGGGATCGCGCACCATCCGCGAGGAGATCGACGCGATGGAGGTCATGGGGCTGGATGTGATCGAGCGTCTCGTCGCGCCGCGTCTGGTCGCCTCCGTCATCGTGGCGCTGGCCCTGTGCTCGATCGTGACCTTCGGCGGCGTGATGGCCTGCTACCTGTATCACATCAGCGTGCAGCACCTGCCCGCCGGAACGTTCCTGGCCACCTTCAGCCAATACGGTCAGGTGTCGGATTTCGTTATGGCACTGATCAAGTCGGCGGTGTTCGGGCTGACCGCGACCCTGGTCGCCACCTTCAAGGGCCTGCACGCCAAGGGCGGGGCCGGCGGCGTGGCCAACGCGGTGAACGAGGCCGTCGTGCTGGCCTTCGCCCTGGTCTTCATCCTCAACACCACGATGTCGGCGCTGTACACCGTGGTGGTTCCGGCCGTGGGCAGTTACCGGTGACCGCGATCACCAGCAGCGCTGCCCTGCACCGGATTTCGCGGCCCGCGCGCGCCGGGTACGACGCACTCGCCGTCGCCGGCCAGCACGTCACGTTCTACGCCAAAGTCCTGGGGTCCCTGCCGTACGCCCTCGTCCGCTACCGCAAGCACACCCTGGGACAGATCGGCGAGGTCACCTTCGGCACCAGCTCGCTGCTGTCCGGCGGCGGAACCATCGGCATCGTGTTCGCCATGTCGCTGGCCGCGGCCATGATGCTGGGCGTCGAGACCCAGCGCGGCCTGGATCTGGTCGGGATGAACACGCTCTCGGGCATGCTCGCCGCGATCGCCAACACCCGCGAACTGGCGCCCGTGGTGGTGGCAATCGCGTTGGCCGCCAAGGTCGGAACGGGATTCACCGCCCAGATCGGGGCCATGCGGATCTCTGACGAGATCGACGCACTCGACGCCATGGCGCTGCGCTCCATCCCCTACCTGGTCGGCACCCGCGTGCTGGCCTCGGTGGTCTGCGTCATCCCGATCTACATGATCGGACTGCTGGCGAGCTACCTGTCCACCCGCACCGTGGTGGTGATCTTCAACGGCGCCTCCCCCGGCACCTACGACTACTTCTTCCACCTGGCCCTCGGTCCGCGAGACCTGCTCTACTCCGGGATCAAGGCCATCGTCTTCGCGATCGTGGTGGCGCTGGTGCACTGCACCTACGGCTACTTCGCCTCGGGCGGGCCCGCCGGGGTGGGGCAGGCCGCGGGACGGGCACTGCGCACCGCGATCCTCGCGGTCGGCATCCTCGACGTGCTGCTGACCTTCGCGCTGTGGGGCCTGGTCCCCGAGATCCCCGGGATGGGAATGTGAACGGGCCAGGCAGATCCAGGAAGCGAAGCAGGCGCACCGACCCCAGCCGGGCGAAACTGGCGCTGCGCGGGCTGGCCGCGGCCGCCGTGGCGATGGCCGTGGCATCCGTGCTGGTGGCCCGAGCCTCGGGACATCTGGAACGCAGCGCCGATGTGTTCGTTGGGGTGCCGGTGTCGGCCGGGTTGATCACCGGCGGATCCCCGGTCCGCTACCACGGTGTCAACGTCGGGCGCATCGCCGACATCGAGTCGGGCACCCGCACGTCACGGGTCCGGCTGGCGATCGAACCCGACAGCCTGGGCATCATCCCGTCCTCGGCGGTCGCGCGGATCGTGCCCCGCACCTTTTTCGGCGACATCTATCTGCAACTCGTTGACCCGCAAGGCAACCGGTCGGCCACCGGGCTGAAGCCGGGAGACACCGTGGCGATCGATGACAGCCCCGACGCGATGGCGCTCTACGACGTGTTCACCAAGATCGTCGAACTGTTCTCGCAGATCAAACCCGAACGCATGCAGACCGCCCTCACCGCGATCAGCCAGTCGCTGCGTAACCGCGGCACCGAGCTGGGCACCACGATCGACAACCTGAGCGCCAGCGCGCAGGTCCTCACGCCGTCGCTGGTGCGATTCCTCGACACCACACCGCAGTTCCGGGATGTGATGGCCTCGCTGAACACCGCGACCCCCGACATCATCTCGACGCTGTCGGCGGCGACGTCGGTGTCCAATCGGATGGTCGACGACCAGAAGAAGTTCGCCTCGGCCATCGACGGTTTCGCCCGGTTCTCTTCAGTGCTCACCTCGTTCATGTCCGATCACCGCGAGCAGTTGATCACCGTGGTCGACTCGGCCGGGAAGATCATGGCGACCACCGCCGCCCAGCCCCTGGGTCTGGTCGACACCCTCGCCGGCGCACAGTCGTTCGGCGAGGCCGGCGCCAAGGTGTTCGCGACGGGCAAGTTCAACATCACCGCCGTGGCGACCTTCGCCGGACCGATGCCGTACTCGCTGCAGGACTGTCCGGTCTACGGCAACACCCAGGGCGCGCGCTGCGCCGAATCCGCACCGTCGGGCGAGGTGCCGGATCAGCCGGCCGACGTCCTGGCCCGCCCGGCCGCCGACCTACCCGTCAATCCTCTTACCCCGCCGGCCCCGCACCTGCCCACGAATTCGTTCCTGCCGCCGGGGCCCGGGTTGCCGCAGTCGGCGCCGATCCCCACGGAACCGCTTCCCGCCGAGGCGGTTCCAGGGGCCGCACCCGCGTCAGCCGTCGTCGACGCCGACCGCCAGGCCCATGCCCTGGCGGTCCTGCAGGACCAACTGATCCCCCCGACCGGTGCCCCCTCGACCCAACCCAACATCGCCACGGTGCTCATGCTGGGCCCGCTCGTGCGCGGCACGGAAGTACAGGTCTCATGAACCGCAACGGTGGTTGGCAGTCGTGGGCCAAGCTGGGCGCCTTCGGCACG
The DNA here is from genome assembly GCF_053600815.1 of Mycobacterium sp. NPDC004974. Lineage (NCBI taxonomy): Bacteria > Bacillati > Actinomycetota > Actinomycetes > Mycobacteriales > Mycobacteriaceae > Mycobacterium > Mycobacterium sp. NPDC004974. Next base: position 40,799 of record NZ_JBSGAQ010000022.1, read on the forward strand.
GCCGGGATGCTCAGCGCGGTGCTGGTGATCAACACCCTGTCGGTGCCGGTGCGCGGTAGCACCGTCACCTACCAGGCGCAGTTCACCAGCGTCGAGGGCCTCAACGTCGGAAACCCGGTGACCATGAACGGTATTCGGATCGGCCGGGTGGATTCGATCCGGTTCGCCTCCAACGCCGACGGCACCAGCCGGGCTGACGTCGACATCGAGGTCAACTCCGACTTCACCCTGACCGGCAACGTCACCGCGGCGGTGCGCTACGGCGACATGCTCGGTGCCCGTTACGTGGCCCTGTCCGACCCGGGCGGCGCCATCATGGACGTCTCCACCGACGAACCGCCGGCCAGGCTGGCCGCCGGCGGCGTCATCCCCCTGGCCCAGACCTCGCCGGCGGTGGATCTGACCGCATTGCTCAACGGGTTCAAGCCGCTGTTCGACGCGCTGGCCCCCGAGCAGGTCAACACCCTTACCCGCGGATTCGTCGAGACCTTCAGCGGCCAGGCCCAGACCTTGACGACGCTGCTCACCCAGATCGCAGCCATGACATCGAGTTTGACCAACAACGCTGGGATTTTCACCCAGCTGATCGACAACATGTCGGCACTCATGCGGACCATGAACACCCGTCAGCCGCAGTTGGAACAGATGCTCACCGGGCTCAACCGGCTCAGCGCCGCGGTGACCTCCGGCGACCGGCAGTTCGAGATGCTCATCGACCAGGGCAACGCCGTGCTGGCCACTCTGGCCAACACGGTGAACAACTCCAGCGCCGCCTATGGAGACACCATCACCAATCTCAATTCCATGCTGCAGACCTGGCAGCCCAACACCGAGCAGTTCACCACGCTGCTGGCCCGGCTCCCGGAGTTCGGCGATGCGATCAACCGGACTTCCAGCTACGGCGGGTTCGTCAGCCTGTACCTGTGCAACTTCACCCTCAAGATTCGCAGCCACGAAGCCAACATCTTCGGCAGCAGACATTCCGAGGTGTGTTTGTAGATGTTCCTCGTCAAACTGATCGACCTCTTCGTCGGCGCGGTGATCTTCCTCTTCGTCAAAGATCAGCGCAAACACAACCCGTCAATCCCCTTGGCGCTGGGCATGATCGGCACGATCACCCTGGTCGCCATCATGGTCGTCTCGATCGGGATCCCCCGCGCCGTCTACCACATACGGACCAACGCGTATGTCGCCGAGCTGGCCAATGCGAGCGGACTGTCCGGTGGCGATCCGGTGTATGTCGCCGGGGTCCCGGCCGGGCGGGTGGAGGACGTGGCCTTGGCCGGCGACCGGGTCCGCGTCGGTTTCCGGCTGGACAAGGCTCAAGCGCTGGGCAACCGCACCACCGTCACGGTGCGACTGCGGACGGTGCTGGGCAAGCGGTTCCTCGACGTGATGCCCGCCGGGACCATCAACGGGTTGGACTCCAACGTCATCCCGTTGTCGCGCACCACCGTCCCCTACAGCCTCGACGAGGTGGGTCGTAAGGCCGCCGACACCGCCGAGCACGTCGACCAGCAGCCGTTGACGGCGATGATGAGCACCCTGGCCGAGACGATGCCGGGCAACAGCACCGAGCTCGGCAAGGCCCTGGCCGGGATCAGCGCGGCCAGTTCGGCGTTCGCCGACAACGGCGACAAGATCGACGAGATCCTGCGGATCAGCCGGTCGATGACCGAAATGCTGTCCCACCAGACGGATTCACTGGCCGACACCGCGGCCAACGCGCAGTACATCGTGTCCTCACTGGCCGCGCGGCGCCAGGCACTGACCGACATCGTTCACAACCTGACCGCGATCATGCGGCACCTGGCCGCGATCTACACCGAGAAGCAGGCCGATTTCAGCAGTCTGATCACCGGCCTCACCGCGGTCACCGGAACCTTGAAGGCCAACGTGGACAAGATCGACCAGACCCTGCAGAAGATGCCCCCGGCGATCCGGGCGGTCACCAACGCCACCGGCAACGGCAACTGGGCCGACGTCAACTCACCGTCCGTGGTGATGCCCGACAACCTGTTGTGCTTCCTCAACGTTCAGCGGGAGTGCCGATGACTCGTGAAAACCGGAGCATCGCTTCCGTACTCGTCGTGGTCCTGTGTCTGGCCGCCGGCGGCTGGTACGTGTTCGGCCGCACCGACCGGGCCCGGACCGTGCACGCCGACTTCGGCTACATCAACGGCATCTACCCGGGCAGCAAGGTCACCGTGCTCGGGGTGCCGGTGGGACGGGTCACCGCGGTGACGCCGCAGGGCACCACGGTGCGGGTCACCATGACCCTTCCCGACGACGTCATGCTGCCCGCCGAACCGGACGCCTATGTGGTGAGCCCGGCGCTGATCAGTGACCGCAGTGTCGAACTCGGCCCGGCCTACAGCGGAACCGGGCCCACCCTGACCGACGGGCATGTGATCGGAGCCGACCACAGCCACTCCCCGATCACCTTCGACAGCATGCTCGGCAGCCTGAGCACGCTGACCTCGGCGATCGGCCCGCAACAGGGCGACATCGGTGCAGTGCTGACCCGAGGCGCCGAACAGTGGCACGACCAGGGCAAGCTGTTCAACTCCGCGATGCGCAACCTCAGCGCCGCCAGCGGCGTACTCGGCGCCCGGGCCGAGGACATCGGCGCGGTGGTGGACAACCTCAGCACGCTGATGGCCGCGTTCAACCAGCGGCAGGTGTCGCTGAACCAGATGGTCGACGAACTCGGCCAGGTCGGCGGAAGCTGGGCCGACGCCAACGTCGACATCGCCCAGCCCATGGCCGATCTCAAGGTCGTGCTCGATCAGGTCGACACCTTCGTCACCCAGCACGGCGACGACCTCGGCACCATCGCGGCCAACCTCAACGCCGTCGGCGACGTACTGACCGCCAATCAACCCCAGCTGGCCGAATTCATGGACCTGGTACCGCTGATGATGCAGAACCTGTCCAACACCGTCGGCCCCGACCGGCGCGGCCGGATCCGGCTCAACGTATCCACGGTGCTGACCCAGTTCGCCGCGGCGCAGAACTTCTGCGACCGCAACATGTTGCCGATGTGCGTGGGGGCCGGGATCACCAACCCGATCTCCTACCCGATCAGTCGGTCGGACCCGCTGGGCATCGTCACCGCGGTCACCGGCAACACCCCGCCGCCGAACCCGAAGTACCCGAGGTGAACGGTCATGTCTAGATCCCTGGTTCGCCTCTCGACCGGCTGCGCGGTGGTCGTGGCCGCCGCAGGCGTATGGGCGTTGAGCGATATCGGAATTCAGGACCTTCCCCTGGGCCGCACCTCCCCCACCGACACCATGGCCGTCACGGTGGTGCTGCCGACCGCCGACGGCATCACCATCGGCGCCGACGTCCGCAACGGGCAGAAGGTGGTGGGCCGGGTCAGCGGAATGAGCCTGGCCGCCTCGGGAGCCTCGGTGCAGCTGAGCCTGGCCGACGCCGACGGCCTCGACTCCGGAACCGTCGCCAGCGTGGAACTCCCATCGGCCCTGGGCAATCCGTTCGTCCGGCTCAGCAGCGCACAGCTGGCACCCCAGCGTGCGCTGCGCGACGGCGACGTGATCCCGCCCAGCCACACCGAGCTCGGGCCGCAGATCGAAAGTGCGCTGGCCACCTTCGGGGCGCTGTTGTCCCGCAGCGGTGTCGACCAGCTCGCCACCATCGTCACCGAACTGGACAAGGCATTCGGAGGCCGGGGCGACAAGGTGCGCGGGCTGATCGACTCGATGTCGCTGCTGGCCGACAAGGCTTCTGAGCACCAGGGCGAGTTCGATCAGGCGATGAGCCTGGCCGCCAACATCACCGGGCAGTTCGGCCGCGAGCAGAAAACCGTGGCGGGATACCTCGACGCCGTACCCAAAGTCGTGGCGATGCTCGACGTGCAGCGCGCCAAGCTGCAGACCCTGTTCTCCTCGACCACCGCGCTGGCCGCCACGGCCAACAGTGTGCTGTCGTCGACCGACCTGAACGCGATGGTGACCGACGCGGGCACCGTCATCGGCATGATGGGCACCTTCAACGACCGGCTCGGCGGGATGCTCACCGCGATGAACACCTTCCTGGAGAAGTTCGGCAACTCCGTCCACGGCGACTACCTGATGTTCGATGGCGCCCTGGACATTCCGGGCACCATCGACAAACTGCTCACCGGAGGGTTGATCGTCAACGGCACCCCGATCACCGGGGACGTGGCCCTGGAGGGGTTCTTGTCGGGAGGTCTGAATTGAGACGCCTGGTAGTGGTTCAGCTGGCGATCTTCGCGGTGATCGCCGTGATCGTCATCCCGTTCGGAATCCGCTATGTGGCCGGGCCCCAGGGCTTCCGGACACCGATGACCCTGACCGCGACGATGACCGACGCGTTCGGCCTGACCGCGGGAACCAGCGTCACCGTACGCGGCGTGCAGGTCGGTACCGTCGACGATGTGTGGCTGGCCCCCGACGGGACCGCGATGGTGCGGCTGGCGATCGACCCGGCCACCCGGATCCCGCGCGACGCGATCCTGACCGTCGGGATGGGCACGGCCGCGGGTATTCAGAGCGTCGACATCATGCCGCAGTCCGACGCCGGGCCGTACCTGGCCTCGGGCGACACCATCGCCGCACCGGCCGACCGGCAACCCATCCAGATGGACCGCATCATGGGCGACACCGCGCAACTGGTGAAAGGCATTGACACCCAGGCGGTTCAATCGGTCGGCACCGAACTGTCGAATGCTTTCGACGGGCTGGGCCCCGATCTCGCCATGCTGATCGACAACGCGTCGGACATGTCCACCCGCATCCGCAACCAGACCGGCCAGCTGCAGCCTCTGATCGACGGCACCGCCGAGCTGGTCACCACCATGGCCGGCCAGGGCGATCCCTTCGTCCGCGGCATGGGCGCCAGCGCCCGTCTGGCCAATCAGCTCGACGGCAGCGGCCCGGCCTTCCTGTACCTGACCGACCGCTCACCGGCTGCGCTGAAGTCCCTGCAGCGGGTTCTGGACACCTATCAGGGCACGTTCGGCGCCACCCTGGCCAACCTGGCCACCGTCACCCCGATCATCGGGGACCGCACCGACTCACTGCAGACCGGCCTGTCGACGATCCCCAAAGGCCTGCAGGATCTGACCTCCATCGTGAAGGTCGACGCCACCGGCCAGACCCGGGCCGATTTCTCGTTGATCGCCACCCAGGGGCCGGTGTGCAATTACGACGTCGACCGCCGGGCCATCGGCGATGTCAGCGCGAAAGAGCCCAACCTGGTGATGTACTGCCCACCCGCGCCCGACATGCTGATGCGGGGTGCGGTCAACGCACCCCGACCCAACGATCTCGGCCTGCAGAACTCACAGACCCCGGGGTATCCGATCGGACCCGAAGTGGTCAACGACCCAGTGCAGATCCCGACCCTGGCCCAGCTGGCCTACAAGTGGCGCAGCATCCTGAAAGGTGGCCCGCAGTGAGCAATTCCGATGATGGCGACCAGCGCATTGAATCGGTGCTGACGTTGGAGGATCCCGCTGAAGACACAGCAGACGAAGCCGACGCACCCGAGACTGCCGTAGAGGCGGAGGTAGACGAAACCTCCGCGCCCGGCCGGCGCAAGCACCGGCTCGTGGCGGGCCTGGTTGCGCTGCTGGCCGCGGCCGCCACGGCCGCGCTGGTGGTGTTGTCGATCAGTGAGTACCACCACCGCCAGGACGAATCGCTGCGCACCGAGGCCGTGCAGATGTCGCGTGACTATCTGGTGGCGATGGCCGCATTCGACTACCAGAAGATGGACGCCAACCGTGAGCACATCGTGGCCAACTCCACCCCCGGGTTCGCGGCCAAGTACGACGAGATGGTCAAGGCGCTTCGCGACATCGTGGTGACCAGCAAAGGCGTCGCGACCGCAACGGCCGATCACGTCGTCGTCGACTCGCTCGACGGCGGCACCGCGACGGTCGTCGCGTTCGTCGACCAACACGTCACCAATGTGACTGCGCCACAGGGAAGTAATCAGAAGTACCGGATGGTGGTCAAGCTCGTACGCAGCGGCGACCGCTGGATCGTCGACGACGTGCAGACCGTATGACCCACTGTTAGCCATAGTTCGTCCCTGAGAGGAGTTCCATGCCAGCGACATACGTGGATCTGGCCGCCGAGCCGCGGCTGACCACTGCCGAGACCCGCATCACCGTCACTCAGCGGGTGCCGCGGTGGATCAGGAAGAAGGACGTCGACCTGTCCGACGCGCTGGACTTCTGGTCCGCGGCCGGGGCGGCGGCCAACGTCATCATGCAGATGAGCTGGCCAGAGGTCGGTTACGGCGTCTCCGAAAGCCGGGTGGAATCAGGCAGTTTGGTGCATCACCCGTGGAAGCGGCTGCGCACCACCGCGCAGTACCTGACCGTCGCGATCCTCGGCAGCGACGAGGAGAAGAACGCCTATCGCGAGGCGGTCAACGTCGCGCACCGGCAGGTTCGCTCCACCGAGGACAGTCCGGTCAAGTACAACGCGTTCAACCGCGAACTGCAGTTGTGGGTGGCGGCATGCCTTTTCATCTTCTACGAGGACACCCATCAGCTGCTCTACGGCAAGATGACCGAGGAGCAGGCCGAAGGTTTCTACCAGAGCGCCATGACGATCGGCACCACTCTGCAGGTGCTCGAGGAGATGTGGCCGGCCACCAGGACCGACTTCGACGCGTACTGGAACACCGCGTGCGAACGCGTCGAGATGACCCCGTTCGTGCGGGATTACCTCATGGTTCTGGTGGAGTTGCGGATGATCAACTGGCCGATGCGGATGATGCTGGCACCGCTGTTGCGGTTCTTGACCATCGGCTTCCTGGCGCCGGTGTTCCGCGACGCCATGGAACTGGAGTGGACCGAAACCGACCGGCGCCGCTTCGAGCATCTCTTCTTGTTCGTGGCGTTCGTCAACCGCTTCCTGCCGAAGTCCTTGCGCACCGGCAACTACGCGGTGCTGTTGAAGGATCTGCGCCGCCGGATCCGCCGTAGGAAGGCCCTGATCTGAGCAGGGCGGCCATCCAACCGGTCCCGGACACGCTGCTGTCGCAGTATCTCCGGGACCGGCGGTTCCTGTTCGTCCTGCCGAGGGCGGTCTGCCTGCAGTCCCTGCATCCGACGATCGCCACCGGGATCTCGCAGCACGCACTGCTGCACCGGCGAGTCTGGTTGCACCACAAACGCACGGTGACCCAGGCGATCAGGATCGCCTTCACCGGAGTCGACATGCGGCCGTACATCCGGTTCGCACACGAAGAGGTCAAGGGCCGCGACCCGGCCGGGCAGAAGTACCACGCGCTGAACCCCGACGTCTTCCACTTCCAGCACGCCACCTACGTGGAAAGCCTTGTGATGATGGTCAATACCTTCATCCGGAAGCTCGATGAGCACGAACACGAGCAGCTCTACCAGGAGTGCTGCGCGTGGTACCGCCGCTACGGCATATCCACCCGACCGGTGCCGGGAAGCTGGCCCGAGTTCTGTGAGTACTTCGAGGACGAGTGCAGTACCCGGTTGTCCGCGGGCGAGCATTTCGAGCCGTTCCGCCGGCAGATGTTCGCGCCGACGGACTGGTGGCCGCGGGCGGTGCCGCGCCGGGCGATCCGGGCCATGCAACATCCGCGGGCGGCGGAGTTGACCGGCACTTCGGTGAGCCCCCGCGATCGCCGGTCCCTGCGGCGGTTCGTGCTGACCAGCCGGATGCTGTCGTAAGAATCTCAGCCGGGGCTCAAACCTGCCATTTCTGTCCATCGCCCTGCGGCGCCGGGTAGCGGTTCATGTACCTGCGGTTCGCGACGATCACCACGCCGATTAGAACTACCATCAGCGCCCCATACCCGGCGAAGAAGACCAGCACGCTGGTGGACGATTCCGGCTTGCCCAGCACCAGTTCGGGGCTGAAATCCGACCCGACTCTGATGCAGGTCACCGCCAAAGGGCCTCGGTCGGTGGGTAATTCGGCCACCGACACATACCTGATTGTGGGCCGGGCACCGCGGGACGTGGTTTTGACCTCATCCGGCGCGGGCAGCGTCAACTCCTCGCCGGCATCGGTGATCGCGGTACAGCGCACCGAACTCGGCGGCTTTCCGTCGAGGTGCTTCTCTTTGGCGAACACCATGTGCCCGTCAGCCGTCGGTGTCACCCGATCGCCGCTGTCGAAATAGCCACCAGTGTCCCCGCGGAGCATCACCATGGCGACCGTGACCAAGAGCGCACCGAAAAGCCCGGATACGACGATCGGCAGGTACCTGGCACGCCCCTTCGGTTTCTGCGGTGGCGCGATGGACGGGTCCTGCCACGGCGGTGGCGGCATCGGCTCGATCGGGTAGCGGGGCGGCAGATGCTGCGGGTAGCCGTGGTGGTGCGGCGGGTTAGGCTGCGGCCCCTGGTGAGGGCCGCCGGCAGGTGGGTACACGCAAGGTCCTCTCGTCACCACAGCGATCCATCGCGATCCTAGGGTCGTACCCACTACTCGCAGCGGATTCACACTCGCAACTCTGGTCTAGCATCGTCGCCAGGTAGACGTACACCAGGGGGGGACCGTCATCGAAAGCGCACCATCGCCGGCCGCGCAGGCACAATTGCCTCCGCACGCCCGGCCCGTTGCTGGATTCCCGTTCGGCGAACCTCTGCTCTACCTGCGCGCCGTTACCGATCCCAAAGATCGCAACATCTGTTGTTCGCTCGAGAACGTCTTCGACCAACAGTTGGCCCTGATCCAACCCCTCGCTGTGATGCAGGGCGAACGGCACTTCGCCATCTTCCGTCCCGATGGGGCAGTTCTGCTGTACCTCAGCTGGTTCGATGAGCGGTCCCACGCTGGGCCGGACCTGGCGATGCAGGTCACTGACGCGAGCGGTCATCTCGTGGGACGCCTCCGCCGCACCGCTCCGGTTGCGCAGTTCTCCCGTTGCCACGGTGGCACATTGGGATTGGAGGCGAACCGGCAGTGGTTGGGCGCCACCGAGATACACCAAAGCAGAACGGACAAACCCATACCGATCTTCGACTGCACCGGGACCCGGATCGGCCGTATCCACGGCCAAGTGATGTACTCCACCGGTTATAAGAGCACCCACCGGTCGTTCTCCGACTATCTGCTCGACAGCCCACAACCAAAGCCTTACCCACTGCCCGAGTTGATGTTGGCAGTGCTGTTCCTCCAATACCTCGAGGAACGGCTCCAACAGGGCCCGGTCACCGGGCTGTTCGGAGGGGCCACATGACCAAGCAACCGCGCCCCACACCCGACGCTCTGGTGGCGCTGCGCAATGCTCGGCTGTGGGAAGCCCAGGCGCAACTCGATTCTGGCGCAGAACGCAACCAGGCGCTCCAGGCCACGTCGCAATGGGCTGCCGCATATCAGGCACAGATGCAGACCCCGACCGGCAAGCGGTGGGTGCCGCTGCGGCGCGGTGCGCAGGATCTGACCCGGCTCAAGGTGCGCGATTACCTCCAGATGGCCCTGATGTCCGCGCTTGTACTTGGTCCTCTGGGCATGATCGTCTGGCGATTATTGACCTGACACCGGTTTCGTCGCCGCATGCAGCGCCACGATGCCACCGGTCAGGTTGCGCCACTTGACCTGTGACCAGCCGGCCTCGCCGATGCGGCGCGCCAGCTCATCCTGATCCGGCCAGGCCCGAATCGACTCGGCCAGATACACATATGCGTCCGGGTTGCTCGACACCGCGGTGGCCATCCGCGGCAGCGCCTGCATCAGGTACTCCTTGTACAGCGTTGCGAACGCACGGTTGGTCGGCGTGGAGAACTCACACACCACCAGCCGGCCACCGGGCCGCGTCACCCGGGCCATCTCACGCAGGCCCGCCACGTGGTCGACCACGTTGCGCAACCCGAAGCTGATGGTGACCGCGTCGAACACCCCGTCGGCGAACGGCAACCGGGTGGCGTCGGCGCCCACCTTGGGCACCGGGCGTGACGCCCCGGCGGCGAGCATGCCCACCGAGAAGTCCGCGGCCACACACCAGGCACCCGATGTCGCCAACTCGACCGTCGACACCGCGGTCCCCGCGGCCAGGTCCAACACCTTGTCGCCGGGGCCGATGCCCAGCGCCGCATGCGTCTGCCGACGCCAGAACCGGTCCTGCCCGAGTGACAGCACCGTGTTGGTCAGGTCGTAGCGCCGTGCCACGGCATCGAACATCGATGCCACTTCGTGGGGGTTCTTCTCCAGGCTCGCGCGACTCACGCCGCCGACGGTACCCGTAGTCCTCGCTGTGAACTTCCTGCGACCGGGAATTGGCGCCCACCGGCACGACTTGAACCTGATCATGAGCGAAAAAGTGTGGTTCATCACCGGTGCATCGCGGGGCTTCGGACGGGAGTGGGCGATCGCTGCCCTGGATCGGGGGGACAAGGTGGCCGCCACCGCGCGTGACACCGCGACACTGGCCGATCTGGCCGACAAGTACGGCGACGCGCTGCTGCCGATCAAGCTGGACGTCACCGACCGCGAGGCGGACTTCGCCGCCGTGAAAGCGGCCCACGATCGCTTCGGCCGCCTCGACATCGTCGTCAACAACGCGGGCTACGGCCAGTTCGGGTTCATCGAGGAGCTGTCGGAGGCCGACGCCCGCGATCAGATCGAGACGAACGTCTTCGGCGCGCTGTGGGTCACCCAGGCCGCGCTGCCGTACCTGCGGGCGCAAGGCAGCGGGCACATCATCCAGGTGTCCTCGATCGGCGGAATCACCGCGTTCCCGTTGGTCGGCATGTACCACGCGTCCAAGTGGGCGCTGGAAGGGTTCTCGCAGTCGCTGGCCGCCGAAGTCGCACCGTTCGGTATCCATGTGACGCTGATCGAGCCGGGCGGGTTCTCCACCGACTGGGCCGGATCCTCGGCCAGACAAGCTGCCCCGCTTGCCGATTACGACGAGGCCCGCGCGGCCGCACAACGCGCCCGGGCACAGCGCGGCGCCAAGCCCGGGGATCCCAAGGCCTCGGCCGAGGCGGTGCTGAAGATCGTCGACGCCGAAAACCCGCCGCTGCGAGTGTTTTTCGGCGAACTACCGCTGCAGTTGGCGAAGGCCGATTACGAGAGCCGGCTGGCGACCTGGGAGCAGTGGCAGCCGGTGTCGGTCCTGGCACAGGGCTGAGTTCGCTCGCCGGGTAGAGGTCACGCAGCGCGCAACTGACGCAGGCCCTGCACGGCCTCGTAGTGCCCGATCAGCTCATCGCAGATCGCGGGCCAGGTACGGCTCAGCACGCTGCGACGCGCGGCCACCGAGTAGCGCGACCGCTCGGCGATCAGATGCTCCACGGATGCGGGCAGGGCGGACTCGAATTCCTCGACGGGCAGCAACAACCCGGTGCGGTACGGCGCCACCAGGTCCCTGGGTCCGCCGGCATCGGGAGCGATCACCGGCAGGCCGGAGGCCATCGCCTCCTGCACGGCCTGGCAGAACGTCTCGTGCTCACCGGGGTGGACGAAGACGTCCATGCTGGCGTAGGCCGCAGCCAGCGCCTCACCGTGCAGTTCACCGGTGAAAACGGCGGTGGGCAAGACTGTTCGGAGTTTGGCGCGGTCCACCCCGTCGCCCACCACCACCAGCTGAAGGTCGTCCCGCCCGGCCAGCGCGGCCAGCCGCTCCACGTGCTTCTCCGGCGCCAGCCGCCCGACGAACCCGACGATCGGCCTGCCCTCGGGAGACCACGTCGCCCGCAGTTGCTCATCGCGGGCCGACGGCGCGAAACCCGTGATGTCGACCCCGCGCCCCCACTTGAAAACCCGGGGAATCCGGTGGGCTTCAAGGTTTTCCATCGCTGAGGTGGACGGGGCAAGCGTGCGGTCGGCCTTGCTGTGCAGCCTCCGCGTCCACGCCCACGAGGCCCGCGAGAGGACGCCGACGCCGTAGCTCTCGGCGAAACCGGCGACATCGGTCTGGAACACCGCCACCGTCGGCACCCCCAGGTAGCGGGAGGCATGTACGCCGCCCCAGCCGAGCAGGGCCGGCGATGCGAGGTGAACGACGTCGGGGTCGAAGCCGCGCAGCACGTTCACTATCCGGGGCCGCGGCACACCCAGCGGCAGCGAGGTCACCTTGGGAAACATCCGTGAGGGCACCCGGTGCACACGTACACCGTCATGGACGCGGTCGGCGGGCGGCTGACCCCGCGGAGTGTCCGGGGCGATGACGAGTACCTCGTGGCCGGTGCGGCGGAGATGCTCGATCACCCGAAGCACCGAGTTGGTGACGCCGTTGACATTCGGGAGGAAGGACTCTGCAACGATCGCAACGCGCACACCGGAATGGTCTCAGCGGCACCTGTCGCCTAGGTAGCGTCCGGGGATACGACACGCTAAAAGCTGATGCGCGGGGCTAGTGTTGCGGCATGCGTTTGTCCCGCGTTGCTGCAGCGATGCTGGCCGTGCTGGCCTTGTCCGTTGCGGGGTCCACCACGGGCTGCACCCGGCTCGTCGACGGCACCGCGCAGGCCAACGGAGACAAACCCGGCAGCGCGATCACCCAGGACGGCTGGGGGGTCCAGATCGGCTATCCGGATGCGCCCGCGCGGATCGAGTTCTTCACCGAACCACAGTGCCCGGCATGTGCACACCTGCAGCATGAGTTCGGCGACGCTATCGCCAACGCCGTCGGCCAGGGCAAGTTGGCGGTGACGTACCGGCCGCTGACCTTCCTGGACCGCTCGGTCACCGAGTATTCGGCCCACGTGGCCAATGCTCTGTTCCTGGCCGCGGGACCGACTACCACCGGGGCGGCATTCCAGGCGTTCGTGCAGGATCTGTGGGGCCACCAGGAACCCGAGGGCTCGCCCGGCCCGACCGACGACCAGATCGCCGCCATGGCCTCCGACAGCGGGGTCGGCGCCGAGCAGACCGAAAAGATCGCCGCGGGTGAGCACGCCGTCGACGCCGACCAGCTCAACGACGCCAACGCCGAACTGCTCACCGAAACCCAATATGAGGTGTCCACCCCGGCGATCTACGACCTCGTCGGCGAGCAGGTTGTCGACACCAGCGACCCTGACTGGCTGGCCAAACTGCTGGCTACGCCGCGGAGCTGACCCGGCTCAGCCGTCGCTGCAGGAACGCCAGCAGCGTCAGCGCCGCGGCCGCAACCAACCAGCCCACCACCGCGATCGACCCGGCCGGGATGATCGACAGTGAGGCATCGCGGTCGCGGACCCGCACCAGATCGGGATTGTTCTTGTCGTATTCGACGTAGATCCGCATCCCGGTGTCGAGTTCGGACGGATACAGCACGCCCAGCTCGGGACGGTAGGTCACGCGGTCGGGCGTGACGAACTCGATCGTCGAGCGCCGCGGTCCGGCACTGAGCACCTCGGCGGCGGCCACGCCCATGTTGCTCTCGATCTGCTGGTCATTGCGCCACGCGCCGAGCACGAGCAGCACCGACTGCAACGTGACCAGGCACGCGGCGATCACCACGCCGATCCGCACCCGGCGGATGATCCGCTGGGACCGCGTCTCGCCCGGTTCGCCGTACAGGTGCGGAATCAGCGGCTGCACCATCGCCCGCAAACGCGCCGCGATCTGCGCGGGCCTCACAAGGCGGCCTTGATCGACGCGTGCAGGGCGCGCAGCGACGACCGGTCGGCCTTCACCTCCAGCACCCGCATCCCGTCGAAGGGTTCGGCCAGCGCAGCGCCGAGTGCGTCAGCCTCCACCTGCTGACTGTCCACGTGATAGGCGCGGCACAACGCCGCGACATCCACATCGTGCGGGGTTCCGAAGATTCGCGACGAGACGTCGGCGAACCGTGGATCACCCTGTTCGAGCAGCTCGAAGATGCCGCCACCGTTGTCGTTGGACACCACGATGGTCAGGTTGCGCGGCGTCGGCTCGGTGGGCCCGACCAACAGCCCCGAGCTGTCGTGCACAAAGGTCAGATCCCCGATCAGCGCAATGGTCCGGCCATCGTGCGCCAGCGCCGCACCGATCGCCGTCGACACGGTGCCGTCGATACCGGCGACACCGCGGTTGGACCGCACCTTGACGCCCGCAGTGCGCAGCCCGACCAGGGCGGCGTCGCGCACCGGATTGGACGCCCCGAGCACCAGCTGATCCCCCGGGCGCAGCGCATCGGCGACCACCGCGGCCACGTGCAGACCGGTGGTCAGCGGGTGCGACGCGAGTTGCTGCCGCACCGCCGCCACGGCGTGCTGGTTGAGCTCGGTGCAGCGGCTCAGCCAGGCCGGGTCCGGGGTGCCGGTCGTCACCGCGCGGGTGCCGGTGGCCATCGAGTTGCCCGAGACGTCGGGCCAGCGCGGGCCCGTGGTCAGTGCGTAGACCGGCACCGCCGGATCGGCCAGCAGTGCCGAGACCGGCCGGTGCAGGGTGGGACGCCCCAGCATGATGACCTGTTTGGGGTGCACGAGGCGCAGCGCCAGCGGGTGCAGCGGGTTCTCCGGAAGCGGCGCGGTGGGCTCGGCCACCGTCGGCAACCCCGCCAGATTGGGGTGGACGCCGGCACCATGGCCGGCGATCACCACGGTGTCCGGGGTGAGGTCGATCTCCAGCGGCTGGTCGAAACTCACCGGCGGGGTGTAGGTCCAGGGCTTGCCGTCCGGGCGGCCCGGCGGGAAGGACGCATCCCCGTGCGCGCTGTCGGGAACCAGCGGCTCGCGCAGCGGGATGTCGAACTGCACGGGCCCGGCGTTGGCGGTACGCGATCCGGTGGCCGCCGCAAGCACCCGGCAGGTCGCCGAGCGCCACTGGGCGTTGAGCGAAATGAGTTCGCCCGGCTTCGCCCCGGTGAGTTCGGGCGCCAGACCCACACTGATGTTCGCCCGCACCTGGGTACCGAAATAACCCAACTGCTCAAAGGTCTGATTGGCGCCGGTGCCCAACATCTCATAGGGCCGGTTGGCGCTCAGCACGATCAGCGGCACCCGGGCGTAGTTGGCCTCGACGACCGCGGGGCCGAGGTTCGCCACCGCGGTGCCCGAGGTCATCGCGATGCAGACCGGGGACCGCTCGGCGACTGCAAGACCGACGGCCAGGTACCCGGCCGTGCGCTCGTCGATGCGGACGTGAAGGCGTATGCGGCCGGCACGGTCGGCGTCGGACAGCGCGAACGCCAGCGGCGCATTCCGCGAGCCCGGGCACAGCACCACATCGCGGACACCGCCGCGGATCAGTTCGTCGACGACTACGCGCGCCTGTGCCGTCGAGGGGTTCACCACTCCACCTTATTCGTCAGTACCGGCCGGTCTGCCCGGTCTGCCCGGCCAGGAACTCGAGCAGCGCGGCGTTGACGGCGTCGGGCCTCTCGATGAAGCCGAGATGGCCGGTGTCGGGGATCTCCAGGTAACGGGCTGTGGGAATCGCGTCGGCCACCTCACGGCTCAGGTGCGGCGGCAGCACCACGTCGTCGGCGAACCCGATGACCAGCACTGGCGCAGTGATGGCCTGGTACGCCGGCAGCCGGTTACCCACCGGAGCGGCGTCGGACTGGGCCACCAGCCCCGGTGTCTGCTTGGTGGGCCACATGGTGAACATCTCACTCCAGTCGCGCACCAGCACGTCGTCGTTGAGCGTCTTGGGCGAGAAACTCTCCATCATCCGGAGCTTGGCGTCGAACGTCGGCGGCAGCTGAACGCCCGAGGCCGCCAGGTCGCGTTCGGCGGTACGGAAGAACTCGCGGGCCCGGTCGTGCCGGCCGCGGGTGGCCATCAACACCGCCGATCGCACCAGCTCGGGACGGGCCAACATCAGTTCCTGAGCGATGAACGAGCCCATCGACACACCCACGATGTGCGCCGGAGCAGCACCCAGCTTCTCGATCAGCTCGGCGGTGTCGGCCACCATCTGCTCGGTGCCGAACCCCTGGGCGTTCTCCGTCGCGCCGACCCCGCGGTTGTCGAAGGTGATGACGCGGTAGCCGGCCCGCTGCAGCGCGGGGACCTGATGCAGATGCCAGGTGCGGCCGGCTCCCCCGCGTCCGGCGATGAACAGCACCGGGTCGCCCTTGCCTCGCTCGTCATAAGCCAAGTTCATCCGGCCGACGCTACTTGATGACAGTCAGTGCAACAGCTCACGCGCTGCAGCCGTCTCAGCGCTCACGCGCTGCGGCGCCCCCGCACCCTGCGGATCGCCTGATCCCAGGCCAGCAACACCCCGGCCTTGAGCGGTTCGGGCTTGATCATGTCCTTGCCCAGCAATGCGGTGGCGCCGGCCTTGGTGGCCGCGCTCGCCTTCGACATGTGCCCGGAGTCGAACGGCGGCTGCGGGTCGTACTCGATCATCAGCTGAATGGCCTTGGCCTTCGCCTCGCCGCCGATCTGACCGGCCAACCACATGGCCAGGTCGATCCCCGCCGAGACACCCGCCGCCGTGATCACCTTCCCGTCGGGGTCGGCACGCACGATGCGCTGATCCCCCACCGGGGTGGCGCCCATCAGCTTCAGCGCGCTCAACACCGACCAGTGCGAGGTGGCACGCTTCCCATCCAGCAGGCCCGCCGCGGCCAGCACCACCGAACCCGAGCACACCGAGGCCATCCAGGTGGTCCCCGGATACACCTGCCGCACCCAGTCGAGCACCCTTTCGTCGCGGGCCACCATGGTGGTGCCCGGCCCGCCGGGCACCAGCACCACATCGGGCGAAGGGGTTTCGTCGAAACTGTGGGTGGCGCCCACCATCAGCACCCCGGAGTCGGCGGTGACGGGGCCCGGCTCGTGCCAGACGAACCGCACTTCCGTGTCGGGCAGGTTGCGCAGCACCTCATAGGGCCCGATGAAATCGAGCGCGGTGAAGCTGGGGTACAACACGATTGCGATCTGCATGGTTTGTTCCTTTCAGGCGGTTAAATCTCCGCTCCTCGCGTGCGCGGAAGTCTTGCGGTACTGGTCAGGTGAAATACCAAGGCGCCGAACGAAATTGCGCCGCATGGTCTCGGCGGTGCCGAACCCGCAGCGGGCGGCGATGACGGTGACGGTGTCATCGGATTCCTCGAGCTGACGCCGCGCGGCATCGGTGCGGATACGTTCCACGTAGGCACCGGGCGCCTCACCGACCTCGTCGGTGAACACCCGGGTGAAATGCCGGGGGCTCATCGCCGCGCGCCGGGCCAGATCGGAAATGCTGTGCGCACCACCGGGTTCGACCTCGATGGATTCCTGCACCTCGCGGATCGGAGCACGCTTGGCCCGTGGCATCCACACCGGCGCAGCGAACTGAGTCTGCCCGCCGGGCCGACGAAGGTAGAGCACCAGGTACCGGGCGACAGTCTGGGCGATGTCGGTGCCGTAGTCGTCCTCGACCAGTGACAACGCCAGGTCGATGCCTGCGGTCACGCCGGCCGCCGTCCACACGCGCTCGGAGCTCCGCACGAAGATCGGATCGGGATTTACCGCCACCGAAGGGAATTCATCGGCCAATCGACGGGCCGAGGACCAGTGAGTGGTAGCGGTGCAGCCGTCGAGCAACCCGGCCTCAGCGGCCAGGAACGCTCCGGTGCACACACTGACGACGCGGCGGGCGTGGCGCGATGCGGTGCTGATCCAGTCGACCACTGCCGGGTCGGCTCGGGCGGCGTCGGTTCCGATACCGCCGGGGATGACGATGGTGTCGATCGGAGCGTGCGGGTCAGGCAATGGCGCGGCGACGAACTCCAACCCGGTGAGCGTGGTGACGGGCCGGCCGTCCACGGCGGTCAGGGTGACGGCGTAGCCGTCGTCGGATCGGCCCTGGCCGACCAGGGCCAGCGTGGCGGTGGCGAACACGTCGAACGGCCCGGCCAGGTCCAGGGCCTGCACCCCGGGGTAGCCCAGGATCACCACCGATCGCGTCACATCTCCAGTGTTCGTGACCTCGGCGATGGCGTCTATGCCCTGTACCCCACAAATCAGGACATGGGCTTGTCGGACCGCGTCGCGATGGTGTGACGAATGTGGTGCCAGGGCCCTACCGCCCCGCAGCCCCTACAGCTTCTTGAGCTTGCGCAACGCCTGGCTGAAAGGCAGTTGCGTCGCCATTCCCTTGCGCAAGCTACGTTGGGCCACACCGATATTCATCAGCACCATGTACCGCACACCGCAATCGCGCCACTCCGCGGCCCGATCGGCAATCTCGGCGGGAGTACCCGTCAGCAACACCTCGCGCAGCAACGGAATCGGCACCGCAGCCGTATGCGACAGCGCCGTCTGCTCATCCATGGCCTGCGGGAGGAGGTCCTGGGCACCCGAGAACCCGGCACCCAGCGGATGCTGCGCTCCGTGCCGGACGAAATGCTCATCAGCGGCGCTCAGACCGGTCGACCGGATCAGCTCGCACTCGAGCGCCTCCTCAACGGCGTCCCGGCTGCGGCCGGGGACAACGAAAAGCCCCACCGCCGGAACGATCGCCATCGGATCACGGCCGGCGTCGGACGCCGCTTCGCGGACCCGATCGAGACGCTCTTTGTAGTCGACGGGCCGATGGGGAAACATCGGGAAGTACGCATCGGCGTAGCGGCCCGTGGCACGCAACATGCGGGGACCATGTGCGCCGATCCAGATCTCCGGCCATTTTCCGCGGTAGGGAGGAAGATCGAAAATGGCGTTGCGTAGCGGGAAGTACGACGAATCACGGTTGACGAGTTCGCCTTTGGAGTCCCACAGGGCGCGGATCGTGGCCATCGCCTCCTCGAACCGGGCCACCGGCTTCGACCAGTCCACCCCGTACGGCTCGTTGCCCTCGCGCTCCCCGGTGCCAATGCCGAGGATGGCGCGACCCTTTGTCAGCAACTGCAGAGTGGCAGCCGCCTGCGCGGTGACGGCCGGGTTACGCCGTCCGGTGTCGGTCACTCCCACCCCCAGGCGGAGCCGCCCGATCCGGTTACGTGCGGCGATGTGGCCCAACATGGTCCACGGCTCGAGGAAGGCGTCGCCCGTCGGCAGAATCTTTGCGCCACCCATGTACTTCGGCTGCCACAGCGCCCTCGGAACCATGGCGTTGAGATGGTCGGGTACCCAGAAAGAGTCGACGCCGCTGGCGACGGCACTCAGGTAGTTGGCTCGCGTGAACGTATCCACAGCAGGCCGTGCCGCGGTGATCGGATCCATGATGCCGAGCTTCATCGCATCAGGATCAGCCCGCGGCAAGCAGGTCCCTAGAGTAAGGGCCTACTCCAATATCAGCGGGTAGCACTCCCGTACCCGATCGATCCACCACTGCCGTCGCTCCGGCGTCGCAGCCAGCGCAGACAACCGCGCAGGATCCGGCACCACCGCCCCGACGGGCAGGTAGCCGCCCACCGGCGCGGGCGCCTCCGCGACGTCCTCCACGAAAAGTCCGCCCGTGCCCAGCCCGCAGGCATGCCGCAACTCGGGCAGCGCCGCGGCGGCCAACAGTCCCCGGGCAATGCCCACCGCGGAATCCAGTGCACTGGACACCACGATCGGGATATCGATCTGCGCGGCGATGTCGAGCATCCGCGCCACCCCACCCAGCGGCGCCACCTTGAGCACCGCGACGTCAGCGGCGCGGGCCCGCACCACCCGCAGCGGGTCAGACGCCTTGCGGATCGACTCGTCAGCGGCGATCGGCACCGCCACCTGCCGGCGCAGAGCGGCCAACTCGTCGACCGTCGCGCACGGCTGTTCCAGATACTCCAGCGGTCCGTCGGCGGTCAGCGCCGCCGCGGCAGCCACCGCCTCCCGCAGCGTCCAGCCTGCATTCGCATCCACCCGCACCACCGGAACGTGTGCGCGCACGGCGTTGACCCGCGCGACGTCGTCGGCCAGCGTCTGACCCGGCTCGGCCACCTTGACCTTGGCCGTGCGCGCTCCGGGAAACCGCGCCAGAACCTCGGGCACCTGACCGGCCGGCACCGCAGGCACGGTGGCATTGATCGGGACACGGTCGCGGTACACCGCCGGCGCCGGGCCGTACGCGCCCTCGATCCCGGCCGCCAGCCAGGCCGCCGCCTCCGGCGCCTCGTATTCGGGGAACGCGCCGAACTCACCCCAGCCGGCCGGGCCGTCGATCAGCGCCACCTCACGAACCGTGATGCCGCGGAAGCGAACCCGCATCGGCAGGGCAACGACGTGAAGACGCTCCAGGAGCTCGTCCAGTGCCGGCGTCGCGTCAATCACGCCGTCAATGATGCCCAAACCGGTCAGCCGGCGCCCAATGTCCGCTGGATGTCGGGCTTCATCTGGTTCAATTGCGCACCCCAGTAGCCCCACGTGTGGGTGCCGGTGGGCGGGAAGTTGAACACCGCGTTGTGCCCGCCCGCCGCGACGTACTGATCGCGGAAGTTGAAGTTGCTCTGCAGCGCAGTGTTTTCCAGGAAGGTCGAGGCGACGTCGTTACCGCCCAACTCTCCCGGCGTCCCCGAGCCGCAGTAGACCCAGATGCGAGTGTTGTTCGCCACCAGTCGCCCCACCTGCAGCGTCGGATCGTTGCGCGCCCACGCCGGATCACCGGGCGGGCCCCACATGGCCGTGGGCGAGAAACCACCGGAATCGCCCATCGCCAGCCCGATCAACCCGGGCCACGGGCCGGCCGACGGATTCAGGAACGCCGACAACGACCCCGCATAGCGGAACTGCTGTGGGTAGTACGCGGCGAGAATCAGCGCCGAGCTGCCCGACATCGACAGCCCGACCACAGCGTTGCCCGACGAGGACACATGCTTGTTCGCCGCCAGCCACTGCGGCAACTCACTGGTCAGGAACGTCTCCCACTTGTACGTCCATACCCCGCCGTTGCCCGCGGCGGGCTGGTACCAGTCGGTGTAGAAGCTCGACATACCGCCGACCGGCATGACCACCGACAGCCCGGATTGGTAGAACCACTCGAATGCCGGAGTCTCGATGTCCCACCCGCTGAAGTCGTCGCGGGCCCGCAAGCCGTCCAACAGATAGACCGCGTGAGACCCGCCGCCCTGGAACTGGACCTTGACATCGCGGCCCATCGCCCCTGACGGCACTGTCAGCATCTCGACCGGTAAACCCGCTCTTGACCAGGCATTTGCCGTCGGTGGCGGCCCGAGTAGTCCGCCGGTCACCACCATGGCCAGGGCAGTCAGAAACCCGAACCCGCGAGCGAATCGCTTCAATCTATGCGCATGTGCCATGTCCGCACCCCACATCTCCACGCACACGTATGGAGCCGAAGCTACTCCGCCCGGAACGGGAAATACAGAGAAATCGGGCGCCAATTCCTAAACGGTGGCGCGATCGCGGCCCTCCCAGTACGGCTTGCGCAGGTCTTTCTTGAGGATCTTGCCGGTGGGATTTCGGGGCAATTCGTCCACGATATCCACCGATTTGGGGCACTTGTAGGCTGCAAGATGTTCCCGGGCGAACGCGATCAGATCCCGTTCGGTGACGTCCCCGTCCAGTGTCACAACGGCTTTCACCGACTCGCCCCATTTTTCGTCAGGCACGCCGATCACCGCGACCTCGGTGACCGCGGGATGTTCGGCCAGCACCCGCTCGACCTCGATCGAGTAGATGTTCTCCCCACCGGAGATGATCATGTCCTTGAGCCGGTCCTCGACGAAGATGTACCCACCGTCGTCCACGCGGCCGATATCGCCCGTGCGGAACCAGCCCTCGGGCGTGATCGACTCCGCCGTGGCGTCCGGCCGGTTGAGATAACCCTTCATCAATTGCGGTGAACGGAACCACAATTCACCCTGTTCGCCGACGGGCACATCGACACCGGTGTCGGGGTCCACCACCCTGACCTCGCTGCCGGGGACGACGGTGCCCGCACTCATGAGCCGCGCTTCGGTCGCCCCGCGATGATCGTCCGGACCCAATCGGCTGATCGCACCGGACACCTCGGTCAACCCGTAGACCTGGATGAACTCCGTCTCGGGCCACGCCTGCAACGCAGAACGCAACAGCGGCAACGGCATTGGCGACGCACCGTAGGCAAAGGTCTTCAGCGCACCGAACAGCTTCACGGCGTCCTCACCGGTATCGAACACCTTGGACAGCACCGCAGGCACGAGGAACGTCCGGTTCGCCCCGGCCAGAATTCCGCCGGCCAACGCCATGCCGTCAACATCACGCGTCATGTAACTCGGCGCCCCGTGGTGCAGCCCCCACTGCATGTACGACGACCCGCCGACATGGAACAGCGGCATGGCCACCAGGCTCTTGTCCCCGTCGCCGAGCGTCCAGCCCTCGAACGCATTGAGAGTGTGGGCGATGACATTGGTGTGGGTGAGCGCAATGCCCTTGGGCCGGCCGGTGGTACCCGAGGAATACATGACGATCGCCACGTCGTCGGACTGCACGTCCGGTGCACGACCGACCGGCGACGCGCCGGCGAGCAGCGCCTCATACTCGTCCCCGTCACCGCCCTCGGGGGTCACCGTCACGATGTGCTCGACGGACGTGAGGCGGTCGGCGATCGCGTCGATGCCCGCCCGGAGCTCCTCACCGACCACCAATACCTTCGCCCGGCAGTCGTTGAGCACATAATCCAACTCGTCGGCGGCGAGCCGAAAGTTGATGATGGCGTTGGCCGCACCGAGTGACGCGGCCGCCAGCGTCATCTCGACACATGCCGGGTGGTTCTTGTCGAGGAACGCGACCACGTCGCCACGACCGACGCCCCACGCACTCAACGCACCGGCCAACCGCTGGACCCGGTCGTACCACTGCGACCAGGTCCACGTGCGGCCCAGATACGTGACCGCCTCCTCGTCAGGTTTGGTCACTGCCCAGTGGGCGACACGTTCGTCGAGAAACTTCGGAGCCGGCAAATCTGACATGCCCCGAGCGTGCCACGGCACGCCAGCCGTCAGCCAGCTTTCGGATAAACCTGCCGCCCGGCCAGGAACGTGGCCTGTACCTCCAGGTCCGCGATGCTCTCCGGAGCGGTTTCACGGGGGTCCGCGGACACGATCACCAGGTCGGCGTACTTACCCACCTCGAGCGAACCGATCACGTTGTCGGCGAACAACTGCCACGCCGCATCGATCGTCTGCGCCCGGATCCCCTGCTCAACGGTCAGCCGCTCTTCGGGCGCCAGGACGCGGCCGCTCGGAGCGGTCCGCGTGACGGCCACGCTGATGTTGCGCAGCGGCTCCTCCGGGGTGACCGGCGGATCGTTGTGCAGGGAGATCCGCATGCCCGTGGCCACCGCGGAGCCTGCGGGCATCCACCGTCCGCCGTGCTCGGGCCCGAACAACCCGTCGACGAGCACGTCGCCCCAGTAGTGCAGGTGGTCGACGAACAGGCTGCAGGTGACGCCGAGGGCGTGGGCACGCTGCAACTGCTCGGGCGTGATGGCACCGACGTGTTCCAGCCGCAGCCGGTGATCGTCACGGGGATGCGCCCGCAGAACCTCTTCGTAGACGTCGAGGATGGTGTCCACCCCGGCGTCGCCGTGCACGTGGCAGGCCAACTGCCAGCCCTGCGGAAAGAACGTGCCGACGATCTCGGCGAGTTGCTCTTTCGTGTAGTTGGCGTGCCCGCAGGAGCCGGGCACCACCCCGATGGTCCGGGTGGCCTCGGTATCCAGGTACGGGAACGTCAGGTCGATGTTGCCGACCCATGGCGACCCGTCGACCCAGATCTTGATGCCGACCTGACGCACGATGTCGTCCCCCTCGGACGGGGTGGCATCGGTGTGCAGGGCCGCGGTGGACATCTCGTAGGTACGCAACCGCACCGTCAACTGGTCGTGCAGCTGCGCGAGCAGCGGCCGGAACATCGGGTCGAACGCCATCTCCGAGCAGGTCGTCAGCCCGGCGCGGTTCAGACGGGCGCATTCGGCGGCCAGCATCGCCGGGTAGTCGCTCACCGAGATGGCGTCGCCCAGCAGCGGGAACACCGCTCCGGTCTCCTCGGCCGTACCGTCGAGGTTGCCGTCGGCATCGCGCCCGTACTTGGCGCCCTTGGGGTCCGGGGTGTCCTTCGTCAGTCCGGCGCGGCGCGCCGCCGCCGAGTTGAAGTACGCCTTGTGGCCCGAGTTGTGCACGATCACCAGCGGGGTATCCGGGGCGGTGGCGTCCAGCCAGGCCAGGGTGGGCTCCGGCAATCCGTGCTGCAGCAACGGATCCCAGCCGTTCAAGAAGGCACCGTCGGCCCCGCGTCTGGCCACCTCCGCGCCGATCGCGTCGAGCACCGCCTCGGCGTTCTCCAACGTGACCGGACGGATGTCGACGATGCGGCCTGACAACGCCACCGCCTCCATCAACGGATGACCGTGCGCCTCAACGAAACCCGGCATGACGCAGCCGTCGGCCTCGCGGACGTCGGTCGCGGGGCCGACCCAGGCAGCCAACTCCGACCGGGACCCGACCGCGACGATACGGCCGCCGGACACCGCGATCGCCTCGGCAGTGGGTCGCGCGGAGTCGACTGTGAGGATGGTTCCGTAGAGGACGAGATCGGCAGACGCGGGAGTGGTCATGCCCGCGATGCTAAGGGCGGCGAGGTTTGCTCGAAAGAAATTCCGGCTGCCGTGTCGATTTCCGCGGGGTGCCGTTCGACGTACTAACGAGGGCCACTCAAGAACAATGGACGGGCCCCTTCCCGACACCAGAAGGAGACAGACAATGTCGCGCTACATGCTGATCATGCGGTCCACCCCCGAAGCCGAGACGGCGATGGCCGAGCAGAACATCGACTTCAACGAGATCATCGCGTCGATGGGCCGCTACAACGAGGAGCTCATCAAGGCCGGCGTACTGCTGGCCGGCGAGGGATTGACCGACCCCGACGAAGGCTTCGTCGTCGATTTCAATGCCGATCCCCCGGTGGTCACCGACGGGCCGTACACCGAGGCCAAGGAGCTGTTCAACGGGTTCTGGATGCTCGATGTGTCCTCCAAAGAGGAGGCCAAGCAGTGGGCGCGGAAGTGCCCGCTGGGCTGCGGCGTGAAGCTGGAGGTCCGCCGGGTCAGCGAAACCGATGAGTTTCCGCAGGACAACGAGTGGGTTCAGAAAGAGATCCAGTGGAAGGCCGAACTGGCAGAGAAGCTCGCCCAGCAGGCCCGTGAGGCCGCCAACCGCTGACCTGGGCACAGGCCCCGGCGGTCCCTAACCCGCCGGGGCCTGGCTCCCACCCCCACAATCAGTCACATTAGGCAGCGTCAACAGGGTCGACACGAGTAGCGCGCTACCTGTATTTCGACCCGTATATCGCTCCGCGGCGACCTCGTGTTACACCGACATCGGGGGATCGGCTCCACGGTTTCTGGAACACGTTCTAATCTGGACCCCATGAGTGATGCGCTGCTGCACCATCCCATCCATTCCGGCCACCTCACGGTCGGCGCGCTCAAGCGCAACAAGGACAAGCCTGTGCTGTTCCTCGGCGACACCACCCTGACCGGTGGCGAGCTCGCGGAACGCATCAGCCAGTACATTCAGGCCTTCGAAGCGCTCGGCGCGGGCACCGGTGAAGGCGTCGGCCTGCTGTCGCTGAACCGCCCCGAGGTGCTGATGATCATCGGCGCCGGCCAGACCCAGGGGTACCGTCGCACCGCACTACACCCTCTCGGTTCGCTGGACGATCACGCCTACGTGCTGTCCGACGCCGAGGTGACGACGCTCATCATCGACCCCACGCCGGCGTTCGTGGAGCGGGCCCTGGGGTTGCTGGAGAAGGTGCCGTCGCTGCGGCAGGTGCTGACGATCGGACCGGTGCCCGAGGCCCTGGCCGCCTCCAGCGCATCGGTCTCCGACCTCACGGCCGAGGCCGCCAAGTACTCCCCGGCGCCCCTGGTGGCCGCCGAACTCGCTCCCGAGCACGTCGGCGGCCTGACCTACACCGGCGGCACCACCGGTAAGCCCAAGGGCGTGATGGGCACGGTGCGCTCGATCTCCACTATGACGACCATTCAGCTCGCTGAGTGGGAGTGGCCCGAGAACCCGCGCTTCCTGATGTGCACCCCGCTGTCGCATGCCGGCGCGGCCTTCTTCACACCGACCATCGTCAAGGGCGGCGAACTGGTGGTGCTGACCAAGTTCGACCCGGCCGAGGTGCTGCGGGTGATCGAGGAACAGCGCATCACCGCGACCATGCTGGTGCCGTCGATGATCTACGCGCTGATGGACCACCCGGACTCGCACACCCGTGACCTGTCCTCGCTGGAGACCGTGTACTACGGCGCCTCGGCGATGAACCCGGTGCGGCTGGCCGAGGCGCTCAAGCGCTTCGGGCCGATCTTCGCGCAGTACTACGGCCAGTCCGAGGCCCCGATGGTGATCTCGTACCTGGGCAAGAAGGATCACGACGAGAAGCGGCTGACCTCCTGTGGCAGGCCCACGCTGTTCGCCCGGACCGCGCTACTGGACGCTTCCGGCCAGCCCGTGCCGCAGGGCGAGGTCGGCGAGATCTGTGTGTCCGGGCCACTGCTGGCCGGGGGCTACTGGAAGCTGCCCGAGGCCACCGCCGACACCTTCAAGGACGGCTGGCTGCACACCGGCGACATGGCCCGCGAGGACGAGGACGGCTACTGGTTCATCGTCGACCGGGTCAAGGACATGATCGTCACCGGCGGATTCAACGTGTTCCCGCGTGAAGTGGAAGACGTTGTGGCCGAACATCCCTCGGTGGCACAGGTGTGCGTGATCGGCACCCCCGACGAGAAGTGGGGCGAGGCCGTGACCGCGGTGATCGTGCTGCGGCCCGACGCCGCCTCCGACGACGAGGCGGTGGCCAAGGTGACCGCGGAGATCCAGTCGTCGGTCAAGGACCGCAAGGGCTCGGTGCAATCGCCCAAGCAGGTGATCGTCGTCGACTCCGTGCCGGTGACCGCACTCGGCAAGCCCGACAAGAAGGCCGTCCGGGCCCAGTTCTGGGAGGGCGCCGCCCGCGCGATCGGCTGAGTCTCCCTGCGCGAGCAGTCCCCCGCAAGCGGGAGGGGCCCCCAGCGTAGGTACCCCGGATTCACGCGATTTGGGGTACCTGCGCGTCTGCTCGGCAGAATGGGTGAGGTGCCCGACGACCCGGCAACCGCTGCTGACATGCACGCCACCCTCGACGCGGTGTGGCGGATGGAAGCTGCCAAGATCCTGGCCACCCTGACCCGCGCGGTCGGTGATGTCGCCCTGGCCGAGGATCTGGCATCCGAAGCCTTGCTCGACGCGCTCACGCAATGGCCCCAGACCGGTGTGCCACGCAATCCCGGCGCCTGGCTGACCACGGTGGCCAAACGCAAGGCCATCGATCACTGGCGGCGCGCGGAGAACCTCGACGCCAAGTACGCCGTGCTGGCCCGCGATCTGGCCGAACACGTCGAGGAAGCCTGGGACCCCGACCGCATCGACGACGACGTGCTGCGGCTGATCTTCATCACCGCCCACCCGGTGTTGTCCCGCGAGGCCCAGATCGCGCTGACGCTACGCATGGTCGGCGGGCTGAGCACCGACGAGATCGCCCGGGCCTTCCTGACCTCGACCGCCACCGCGGCCGCCCGCATCACCCGGGCCAAAAAGGCTCTGGCCCAGGCCAACCCACCCTTCGAGGTACCGCCCCGCGACGAATACCCGCAGCGACTGTCGGCGGTGCTCTCGGTCATCTATCTGATCTACAACGAGGGCTACTCGGCGTCCGCCGGACAGCGGTGGATCCGCGACGAATTGTGCACCGAAGCACTGAGATTGGGGCGTGTGCTGGCGGCACTGGCGTCCGACCAACCCGAAGTCCACGGCCTCGTGGCGCTCATGGAGTTCCAGTCGTCCCGCTTTGCCGCCCGCACCGACGCCGAGGGCCGGCCCATCCTGCTGGAAGACCAGAACCGGGCCCGCTGGGACCGTGCGCAGATCCAACGCGGCGTCGCCGCCCTTCAGCGCTCCGGTGCCGCACGGCAGCAACGGGGTTGGGGCCCGTATGCGCTGCAGGCCGCGCTCGCCGAATGCCACGCGGTGGCCCCGACCGCAGCCGACACCGACTGGAACCGCATCGTCGCGCTCTACGACGCCCTGCTGCAGATCACGCCCTCCCCCGTCGTGCAGCTCAACCGCGCAGTGGCCGTCGCGATGCGCTCGGGCCCGCAGGAGGCGTGGGAGATCGTCGACGGTATCGAGGGTCTGGACGGCTCCTATCTACTGCCCAGCGTCCGCGGCGAACTGCTGTCCCGACTGGGCCGGAACCTCGACGCCGCCGAACAGTTCGACCGGGCCGCCGAATTGACTGACAACGAACGCGAACGACAGGTACTGGTGGACAAGGCAATCCGCGA
Organism: Mycobacterium sp. NPDC004974; assembly: GCF_053600815.1. NCBI lineage: Bacteria > Bacillati > Actinomycetota > Actinomycetes > Mycobacteriales > Mycobacteriaceae > Mycobacterium > Mycobacterium sp. NPDC004974. The sequence continues at coordinate 68,944 of NZ_JBSGAQ010000022.1, forward strand.
ACGCGGCTGATACCTGCCCGCCTCATGGCACGATGGCGGACATGGTGTCGGCCGTGTTGTTCGACTTCTCCGGGACCCTGTTCCGCCTCGAGGAACAGGACAGCTGGTTCGCCGGGATGGCCGTCGACGAACAAGAGGTCGACGGCCACGTCCAAACCGAATTGATGCGCCGGCTCACCGCCCCGACCGGGCGGTCCGTGGCGATGACCGACGAGCAATACCGGGCCTGGGCCAACCGCGACCTGGCGCCCCACCTGCACCGGGAGGCGTACCTGCATGTGCTGCGGGAATCCGGATTGGCGGACCACCACGCCGAATCGCTGTACAACCGGGTGATCGATCCGGCCAGCTGGACCGCCTACCCCGACACCGCGCGGGTGTTCAAAACCTGAATGCACAGGGAATCCGGACGGCCGTCGTCTCCAACATCGCGTTCGACGTACGTCCGGCGTTCACGGCGATCGGCACGGCCGAGCACGTCGACGAGTTCGTGCTGTCCTTCGAAGTCGGTGCGGTCAAGCCCGACCCGGCAATCTTCACCGCGGCGCTGGACCGCCTGGGTGTGGCTGCTCAGGACGCGCTGATGGTCGGTGACAGCGAGGAGGCCGACGGCGGTGCCCGCGCGGTGGGTTGTCAGTTCGCGCTGGTCGACCCACTGCCCACCACAGAGCGGCCCGACGGGCTGATCGCGGCCCTGCAGGGCGTCGACATCCGCGCCTAGTGTGGAGCCATGGCTGACGATCGCATCCGGCCACCGTGGTGGCTGAAGTACGTCAACAAGATGATGATCGGGCTGAACAAGCTCGGCGTCGGCACGGGGCCTGTGGTGCTGACGGTGCCGGGCCGCAAGTCCGGTAAACCCCGGTCGACGCCGGTCACCCCGATGACCATCGACGGCCACCGCTACATCGTCGGCGGGCTGCCGAAAGGCGACTGGGCGGCCAACGCCCGCGCCGCCGGTGAGGCAACGGTGCACCACGGCCGCCGTGACCAGCGGGTGCGGCTGGTGGAGATCCCGGCCGAACAGGCCCGGCCGCTGCTACGTCAGTTCCCGATCCTGGTGCCGACCGGTGTGGGTTTCATGCGCAACGCCGGGCTGGTGACCGGGCCCAATCCCGACGAGTTCGAGGCCCTGGCCGGACGCTGCCCGGTGTTCCGGCTGGACCCGATCTAGCCCGCGCTCAGCTCAGGTGCGGGGCCTCCTTGATCTTGGAGTCCTGCTTGCCGACCGTCTGGCAGTAGGTCTGCACCGCCAACCGGGTTCCGGTGATCTCCAGCTGCGCTGCATCGGTGCCCTTTTCGTCCTTGAGCATCTTGGCCACCGCGTCGTTCTGCGTCTTCTCGTCCTGCCCGATGAAGTCCTTGCACTTGGTGTCACCACCGGTGATCGCGGGCGAGCATCCGACGAGCACCATGCCCGTAGCCAATCCCGCCAACAACACACTCACTGAGCGCTTCATCGTGGTCCCCTCTGATCTGGTGGTGCGCGGTACACATCATCGCGCCGGGTTTCGTACCCCGCGACGGTACCTGTGAAACCTCCCGCCGCCCTCGCTCTACAGTCGACCACGTGAGTGCAGACAACCCGTTCGACCCGACGGTCTGGGAGCCGGTGCCCGGCTTCGACGATCTGACCGACATCACGTACCACCGCCACGTCGCCGACGGCGCCCGGCAGCCCACGGTCCGGATCGCGTTCGACCGGCCCGAGGTGCGCAACGCCTTCCGACCGCACACCGTCGACGAGCTGTACCGCGTCCTCGACCACGCCCGGATGTCCCCCGACGTCGGGGTGGTGCTGCTGACCGGCAACGGCCCCTCGCAAAAAGACGGCGGCTGGGCCTTCTGCTCCGGCGGGGACCAGCGCATCCGGGGCCGGTCCGGTTACCAGTACGCGGCAGGAGACACCGCCGAGACGGTCGATCCGGCGCGGGCCGGGCGGCTGCACATCCTCGAGGTGCAGCGACTCATCCGGTTCATGCCGAAGGTGGTGATCTGCCTGGTCAACGGTTGGGCGGCCGGCGGCGGGCACAGCCTGCACGTCACCTGCGACCTGACCCTGGCCAGCCGCCAGCACGCCCGGTTCAAGCAGACCGACGCCGACGTCGGCAGCTTCGACGGTGGGTTCGGCAGCGCCTACCTGGCCCGCCAGACCGGGCAGAAGTTCGCCCGCGAGATCTTCTTCCTGGGCCGCGCCTACGACGCCGAGACCATGTACCAGATGGGCGCGGTGAACGAGGTTGTCGACCATGCCGAGCTCGAGTCCGTCGGCCTGCAGTGGGCCGCGGAGATCAACGGCAAATCGCCCCAGGCCATCCGGATGCTCAAGTTCTCGTTCAACCTGATCGACGACGGCCTGGTGGGCCAGCAGGTGTTCGCCGGGGAGGCCACCCGCTTGGCCTACATGACCGACGAGGCCGTCGAGGGCCGCGACGCGTTCCTGGAGAAGCGCGATCCGGACTGGAGCGGTTTCCCCCGCTACTTCTAGTGATTTGTGGAGTTTCAGCCGCGCTGACCGCGGGTGGCATCGAACGATCCGACATCGATCGCGGTGGCCAACACCGCGGCCGATCAATTGCGCAATGTCGG
>NZ_JBSGAQ010000023.1:0-57573 GCF_053600815.1 Mycobacterium sp. NPDC004974
GGATGATGGGCGGGATGGGGATGCCCAGCTTCGGTGGTGGCGGCATGCCCACCGGAGGTGGCGGTGGTGGTGGTATCCCCGGACTCAACGCCTTGGCCGGCCTCACCTCACTCGGCCGCGGCCAGAATGGTCACCGCGGCGCATCCGGCGCGGAGCAGCAGGTCAATGCGCTGTTCGGACAGGGCCGCGCCCCTAACGGGACCATCGAGCAAGCTATCGCGTTCGCCAAAGCTCAGCTGGGTAAGCCGTACCGTCTCGGAGCGAATGGCCCTAATGTCTGGGACTGCTCGTCACTGGTCCAAAAGGCCTATGCGAGTGCGGGTATCTCGTTGCCGCGCACAACATATGAGCAGATACGTGTGGGTATGCCGGTGTCGCGCAGCGACATCCAGGCCGGCGACATCATCCTGCAGAACTTCTCGGCTCCCGGGGTTCCTGAGCATGTGGCGCTGGCGGTGTCACCGACGATGCAGATCGAAGCGCCGAATTCGCGCGAGGTTGTGAAGTACTCGCCGATTCCCTCCGGGCCCATCGTGGTCAAGCGGGTCGCCTGACCACCCGGTCATCCGCCTCAATCCCGGGGCGCAGTGATCGCGCGAGAATCGATGGATTTTGGTGTGGTTGAGGGTGCTGGCCACCGTTAGTTTGGGGATACGCGAATGCGTTCGCCCAGGCGGACGGGGAGGTAGACGGGGTGGCTGAGCAGCAAGAACCGGATCAGAACGCGACTTCAAGCGGGTCGCGGTGGCGGGGCCGCGGGCTGGGCTATGCAACTCGAGTGCAGGTGACCGCACACCAGTTCAATGCGCGGCGTGCCGTCACGGCATTGACCCGCTGGTATGTCGGCATGGAGTCCGATCAGCACCGCAGGCAGTCGATGGCTCATCTGGCCGGTGCGACCGTCGTGGTGGTGATCTGCCTCGGCGCCCTGTTCTGGTCGTTTCTGCGCCCGGCAGGGTCGGCGGGCCAGGCCAAGATCATCGCTGACCAGAACACGAACGCCCTGTATGTGCGGGTCGGCGAAACACTGCGGCCCGTTCTGAATCTTGCCTCGGCGCGATTGATCGCGGGATCTCCGGACAACCCTGTGCGGGTCCGCAACAGCGAGATCGAATCACGACCGCGAGGAACGCTGGTGGGCATCCCCGGCGCCCCGGACCAGTTGGCGGTGACGTCCCCGCCCACATCGTCGTGGCTGGTGTGCGATGCGGTCACGAAGGCATTCGGCGCCGGCGCCCCCGAACCGGTGACGGTGACCGTGATTGACGGCCAACCTGACCTGTCCGACCGCCGGCGGGTTCTCGACCCGCAGGATGCCGTGCTGCTGCGCTACAACGACGGGGTATGGCTGATCCGCGACGGCCGCCGCTCCAAGGTTGACCCGGCCCAGCGTCCGGTGCTGCTGGCGTTGGGGGTGAGTGCTGACGACATCTCCTCGGCTCGGCCGATGAGCAAGGCGTTGTTCGACGCGATACCGGTCGGCTCGGCGTTGTCGGTGCCGGTGATTCCCAAACTCGGTGAGCCAGCGAGCTTTCCGAAGGCCCCGGGTCCGGTGGGCACGGTGGTGTCGACACCGCAAGTCGGTGGAGATCTCACGTACTCGGTGGTGTTGGCCACTGGGATGCAGACGGTCTCACCGGTGGTGGCGCAGATCTTGCAGAATGCCAACGGATCAGGTGCAGCGATGCCAGTCCTGGCCGGCCCGGCGCTTGCAGACCTGCCGGTGACCGACAGTTTGGACGTCTCGGCCTATCCGGATCAACGGTTGCGGCTGGTGGATACCGAGGCCAATCCGGCCACGTGTTGGTGGTGGCAGAAGACGATCGGAGAGGGCCGTGCGCAGACCTCGCTGGTGTCGGGTCCGACGGTGCCGATCGCGGCTGACAAGGTCGACAGGGTCGTCTCCAGGGCCAAGCCCGACCCCTCCGGCGCGTTGGCCGACAAGGTGTATTTCGGGCCGGATGCGGCGAACTACGTGGCATCCACGGGCAACGATCCGGCCGCGGCCACCGTGGAAACCCAATGGTTCATCTCTGAGTGGGGCGCTCGGTTCGGGGTGCCTCGCGACCAGGACACAGAGCGCGCGCTGGGGTTTGGCACAGCGACCATCCCGGCACCGTGGGTGGTTCTCAAGCTGCTAACGCTGGGCCCAGTGTTGTCGAAAGCGGATGCGGCGGTGACCCATGACATTTTGCCGACAGATCAACAGCCAGGGGAGTTGAGGCAGCCGAAGTGAAAAAGAGTTTTGGTCGCGAAACGGTTCTTGAAGCCCCGCGCAAAATCACGCCCAGGCAGATCAATCTGCTGGCTCCCTTGAAAGTTCCTGTGCCCGAGGGCAAGCCGTGGTGGCTGGTCGTGGTGGCCATCGGCGTCATCGGTCTTGTCGGCGGCATCGTGGTGGTCTCGTTCGCCAGCGGTGCACGAACCTTCAACGGGGTCGGTGCGCTGTTTCCGATCCTGATGGTCGGCGGCATCATCGCGATGCTGTTCGGTAGCCGGTTCGGCGGCGGCAACCAGATGTCGCGAGGCAAGATGGACGCGCTGCGCGCCCAGTTCATGGTGAAACTTGATGAGCTGCGGCGGGACTCGGACCGAGCCGCCGATGATCTGGATGAGAACTTCCGCTGGTATCACCCGCCGACGTCGACGTTGGAAGCCGGACTCGGTGGGCGCAGGATGTGGGAGCGCAGCCCGGCCGGGCGCGATACCTGGTTCGGCGTGATCCGTGTGGGCGTGGGAATGACGTCGTTGAAGCAGGCACAAGCGGTGTCCTTCAACGAGCCGGCCGACATGCCCACCGATATCGAGATGGAGCCGGCGACCGGGGTTGCATTGCAGGAGTTCGTGCGTGCCCAGCAGGTCACCTATGGAACGCCGGCATTGATTTCGCTGCTCGTCGAACCGGGCTGGCGGCTGGATGGCGATCGCGAACGTGTTCTGGCGTTGATGCGCGCGATTGTGTGCCAGATGGTGTTCTCTCATGGGCCCGATCATCTGCAGCTGATCGCGATCACCGACGACATGGAGGAATGGGATTGGCTCAAGTGGCTTCCCCATGTCGCCGACAACCGCGTCCAGGACGCCGCGGGCGGTTTGCGGATGGTCTACCCGTCAGTGCGCGACTTCTACGACGCGCAATACAGCGCAGTTCTGCAGGGCCGGGACCGGTTCAATCCGCGCCACGGCGCGGCCAAGGATCAGATCCAGCCGCTTCCGCACACGGTGATCATCAGCGACGTGACCGAGGGGTCCGCGTGGAGCTCGTTGATCAACTCTGAGGGCGTCGCGGGTGTCACGGTCTTCGACTTACGCGGCCAGGTGCCCACGAGCGCAAATCCACAGCGCCTGCTGCGGGTGAGTCCAACCGGCGACATCGACGCGGTCCCGCGTGATCTCAACACCTTCGCCCCCGAACTCGACAACGAGCCGACGTTCTTCGCCCGCGCCGACCAGATGGACCGGGAGGACGCGGAGAATTTCGCGCTGGGTATGGCGCGGCTGCGGCTGTCCGAAGCGTACGAAATGATCGATGTCGCTGAGGATCTGGGCACCGGGCCTGCCCGCGACATACTCAGCTACTACGCCATTGACGACCCGGCGAACATCGACTTCAACGCGTTGTGGGGGCCCCGCAGGGACATCTTGTCCGACGACCGGATGAAAGCTCCGTACGGCACGCGAGCAGACACCGGGGAGTTGCTGATACTCGACATCAAGGAGACTGCTGCCGGCCCGCACGGAATCATGGTCGGCACAACTGGATCCGGCAAGACCGAGGGCCTGAAGACCTTCGTGCTCAGCCTGCTTTTGGGTCACTCGCCGGAGATTTTGCAACTGGTTCTCGCTGACTTCAAGGGCGGAGCCGGTGTGAAGCCGTTCACCGGAGCACCTCACGTGTCGTGCGTCATGACCGACCTTGAAGATGACCAGACGCAGCTGGGCCGGTTCGTCGACGCGCTGTTCGGCGAGATCGCCCGACGCAAGGCGATGTGCGATGCGATCGATGCCGGCGACGCGGAGGACTACAACCGCCGTCGAGCCGACGCCGCCCGCGACCCTAACGGTCCTCAGCTGGCTCCGATGCCTCGGTTGTTCGTTGTGGTCGACGAGTTCACCGAGGGCTTCAAAATGGACCCGAACCTACCGGTCATCTTCGACCAGATCGTCCGACAGGGCCGTTCCCTATGGGTTCATCTTCTGCTGGCCAGCCAGGAGGTGGACTCACGAGCGGACAAGCTGACGACGAACATTCGTTATCGGCTGGCCCTGCGAACCGACTCAACGGCCAGTGCAGCGGCGTCCGGAGTTCCGCAGTCTGCGAACCTGCCGAACAAGAAGGGACTCGGGTATCTGCGGATCGGCCTGACAGACGATCTGACCAAGATTCAGTTCGAGTACATGTGGCGGGACTATCGCAAACCCGGCACAGTCAAAGACGACGACAGCGACGCCGACCTGTCGACAGGTTCGTTGGGATACTTTGAGCCGCAGCTGTTCACGGTGGCACCGATCATCGTCGACGAGCCCAGCGACACAGCAGTGGACGAGCAACCGGCGCGGCCTGTTGAGACAGACAGCGCACCGTCCTCGTCGGACGATGACGGTGCTATTCGTAAGCCCAAGGTCGGTGAAGTCATCATCGACCAGCTCCGCGCGATCCCGTTCGAACCGCATCGGCTGTTCGGTCCGCCGTTGGACACGCCGAGCACTATCGACGACGTCGTGGAGATGTATCTGGGCCGGCCGTGGGATGAGCGCTACGCTGCCCAGCCCAACCTGATGTTCCCGATCGGCGTCATCGACCGACCGTTCAAGCAGGACCAGCAACCGCTATTGGCCGACGGCACAGGTAATTTGATGGTCCTCGGTGGTCAGGGCTCGGGTAAGACCACCACGCTGGTGGACCTGATCTGCGCCGCAGCTATGACCCATACCCCAGAACAGGTGCAGTTCTACGTGCTCGCTTTGTCAGGCACCTCGCTGGCGAGCGTGAGCGATTTCCCGCACGTCGGCCGGGTCGCGACCATTCTGGAAGAAGATGCCATTCGGCGAACGGTGTCAGAGCTATTGGAACTGCTGACCCTGCGCCGTCGCGGATTCCTCGAGTGGGGTGTGACCTCTATGGAGGAGTTCCGCAAGCGCAAAGCAGCTCTGCGCCGGCAAGTGGGGGAGCAGGCCTCCGATGATCCGGTGGCCCAGGACCGGTTCGGCGATGTCTATCTGGTCGTCGACAACTTCGCGGCTCTCTCAGACCCCGCGTCGACATTCCGCGGCAAAGAGGTTCTCGTCGACGAGATCAACAAGTTGATCCGCGAAGGCGGCAGCTTCGGCATCCACGTGGTGGTCGCGGTGAGCAAGCCCCAGGAGTTGTCTCCCCAGATGCGTGACCTCTTCAACGAAGGCCGCATCGAGTTGAAGGCCGACGAGACAAACGTGCGGCTGGTGAAATCCACAGAAGCCAAGAAGGTACCCAGTAACCGCCCGGGCCGCGGCATGGTCAAGCAGAACTATCTGCGGGAAGGGTGGGATGTAGTCGGCCTGCACACCATGATGGCGCGCCCAGCTCTGCGAGGGACCGGAGAGCGGGTATTCGAAGCACAAAGCGTGGTGGCCAGGGTGACTCAGCTGGCCAAGGGTTACCGGCCCGCTCCGCGCGTGCGCCAACTTCCCACTCGCGTCGAGCTCGCACAGCTGCGCCAGTCCGCTGCGGCTCATCAGCACGCTGGTGCGGTGTGGGCGGTCAACGAGTTCTCGTTGCCAGTGGGCCTGGACAACGCCCGCTCGCCGTTCTTGGTGATCACCGGTAACCGGCAATGTGGGCGTACCACGACATGTGCAGCGATCATGAGCGAGATCGGCCGGGTCTATGCGCCCGGGTCGTCGAAAGCGGTGCGCGCTGCCGACGACACCCGTCCCACGGCGCAGGTCTGGCTGATCAGTCCGAGCCGCGGGCTGCTGCGGGTGCTCGACGACAGCTACGTGGAGGCCTTCTCCTACCGCACCGACACCACCGCGCAGCTGGCCGAACGCCTCAGCAAGGTTCTCGCCGACCGGCTCCCGCAGGCGGACCTCACGATCGATGCCACGTTCGAGAAGTCCTGGACAGGTCCGGAGATCTTCCTGGTGATCGATGATGCCGAACGGCTGCCGAGCGGCAATTACAACCACGTGTTCACACCGTTGATCGAGGCAGCAAATGCGGCTGAAGATGTCGGCCTTCACATCATCTACAGCCGTCAATTCGGTGGCTGGATGAGCGTGGCAGGACGCGATCCCCTGCTAGCAACAATGATGCAAGCAAATGCAGATTTGCTGGTGATGGACTCCGATCCGGACGAAGGCTTTGTCCGCGCAAGATGGAAAGGCCATCCCATGCCGCAAGGGCGCGGATTCTTGATGGGTACCGGTGGATCGGGATCATACGTGCAGGTGGGATGGGTTCCGGTGGGTATTGAGAATGCTTGATTTTGGCTACGGCGCAACCCCTAGACCGCCGTTATGCTGAGTCTGAAATCGTGACGTCGGGAGGAAACTCATGTTTGTCAACACCAGCCCTGCAGCAATGCTGGCAACTGCCGGTGAACTGCAAGCACTCGGCTCGACCATGATGGCAGCCAACGGTGCCGTCGCAGCTCCGACCACCGGCGTTCTTCCGCCGGCAGCCGATCCAACCTCGGCGCTGCTGGCTCTGTCTTTCGCCACCCATGGCGGGGTGTACCAGGCGGCGGGCGGGGTGGCCACGGCGGTCAACGAGATGTTCGTGACCACGATGGGCGTGGGGGCCGGCAGCTACGAAGCCACCGAAGCCCTCAACATTCTGGCCTCGATGTAGCAACGGCGAACCTTCGATCTGACTGACAGATGACTGATTACGGTGCTCTTCCCCCGGAGATCAATTCTGGCCGGATGTACGCCGGACCGGGTTCGGGCCCCATGGTCGCTGCCGCGGCAGCGTGGCACGCACTGGCCGCCGAGCTCGGCAGCGTCGGTGCGGCCTATCAGGCTGTCGTCGACAGTCTGATAGCCACCTCCTGGCAGGGACCGTCGTCACTGTCGATGGCGACAGCGGCCGCACCGTACGTGGTGTGGATCCTGGCCACCGCAGCACAGTCAGAGGCAGCAGGTGTGGCCGCCACTCAGGCGGCCGCGGTGTTCGAGACCGCCCGAGCCGGAGTGGTTCCACCGGCGGCCATCGAAGCCAACCGCAATCTCCTACAGGCCCTCATCGCCACGAACTTTCTTGGCGTGAACAGTGGCGCGATCGCGGCCACCATCGCGGCCTACGAAGAGATGTGGGTACAGGACGCCACAGTGCTCTACGGCTATTCCGCCGACGCAGCGGGACTGTCCAGTGGACTTGCGGCCACCCCGTTCATCCCACCGCCGCCGAACACCAACCCGGCGGGACTAGCCGCCCAAGGCTTGGCGGTCACCGAGGCCGGCGGCAAGGCGGCAGGCAATGCCAGCCAGAAAGTCGCCAACGCAAGCCTGCAAACCACCTCGATGCCCGGCAACATGGACGCACAGTCCATGCTGTCCATGGGCCCACAGTTCATGAGCATGATTCCGCAAGCGCTGCAAGGGTTTTCCCAGCCAGCGACGGCACCGCTGCAGAGCATGGGCCAGTTTCAATCGCTGTTGAGCCCGCTCATGGGAGCACTGAACAACCCCGGGTTGACCAGCGCCGTCAACGCCTCGGGCGTCACCGCCGCACCGACGGGCGCCCTTTCAGCACTCAGCAGCGGTGGCGGTGGTCTGGCCAGCGGAGGCGCGGGTCCGGTGTCAGCGGCCCTGGGCCGCGGCGGCAGCATCAGTGGACTGTCGGTGCCGGCAACCTGGGCGGCCGGCACCCAGAACAACGCGACAACCAGCACCACGGTGGTACCAGCGTCGGCGACCACACCGACCGGTGCGGTGCCAGCATCCGGTACCGGCATGGCCGGCGCACCGGTGGGCGCGATGGGAGGCCGTGACGGCCAGGGGGACGGCGGGCAGCCCCGCTACGGAACGGTGGTACGGGTACTTCCGGATCCGCGATGACCAGGCACACACGATCCTGTGCGAGTGACACAAAGAGGGGGTCAAAGATTTTTCCAACTAGTTTCTTTTGACCGTTGCAGTGGCATACCCCGCCACTAGACTTCAAATTGCGGCCAGCAAACACAAAATTGAACTGCCATTTTCCATAACAAGGAGAAACACATGCCTGTGGCGAACTTCCTCAGCGATCCGGCGGCGATGCGCGACTACGCCGGCAAGTTCCACGCACACTCCCAGACGATCGACTCTGAGGCCAACAAGGCCTGGGCGTCGGCGAATTCGATCTCCGGCGCAGGCTGGTCGGGCGCCGCCAACACGACGTCGTCAGGGACGCTCGAAGAGATGATGCGCGCATTCCGCAACATCGTGTCCATGACCCAGGACGTGAGCGACAAGCTCAATCGCAGCGCCGATGAGTACGAGACGCGCGAGCACGAGTCGACCCAGATTCTGTCGAGCTAACGACAACCCCCGACATCTACTGAGGAGAAAATCAACCATGTCAATGCCGATGAAGTACGGATTCGAGGACGTCGACCATCACGGCCTGACCCTGACCGCACAGGCCGGGCAGCTGGAGGCGGTGCATCAGGCCATCCTGCGCGACGTCGAAGCGACGGCGGAGTTCTGGGGCGGCGCCGGCAGCAACGCCTACACCCAGTTCGTCACCGAGCTCGGCCGCAACTTCCAAACCATCTACCAGGCGCTGAGCGAGCACGGCAGCAAGGTGCGCACAGCCGGCAACAACATGGCGCACACCGACAGCGCCGTCGGCGGTTCGTGGATCTAGGCCCACGCCCAACGACTCATCGCGGCGAGAAGCGGCGGCACCCTGCGACACGGGTGCCGCCGCTTTGCCGTATTAACGACACTCAGAAACGAGAGCGACTATGAGCGCGACACGCGAGACTACGGCCGACGTGACCGTCAGCATGAAAGCCCTCTGGGTGCTGCAAGCCATGCTCGGAATCCCCCGCCTGGCACCGGAACTGGCGGCGTGGCCCTACGGCGCTGCCCGCACCGATGACTGGCTCCACGACAACCCTGCGGTCGAAGCCCTGCGCGAGCAAGGCCTGGTCGGCCCAGACGGACGCGTTATCGAGGCACTGACGCGGAGGCTTCGGGTGCTTGCGGTTCCCGACGTCGAGGTGGCCGTGCAGGTTGGCCCGGGCGCGCGGCAACAGTCCGTTCCCGATCTCAACGATCCGAGCACATGGCGGTCGATTCCGGAGGGCGAGTTGAGGGTGGTGCTGGCGCGTCAGGACGGACATTGGGTATCGGCCGTACGCGCGGGCGATGACGTGACGATCGACGACGTCGACGGCGGCGACGCGCGTTGGCTGGCCGACCTTGTCGTGGGATTGCTCGACACGCTGCATCCATGTGGGCCTTCGCGGATGACCGCGATCAATGTGCCCCTGGAGGAGATCCTGACCGCGGCCGCCGAACGGGCCGGCCTTGAGGCGGATTCGCCGCAGCGTGACGCTGCGTTGCGCACCATCGGTGTGCGGGCGGCCGACCTCGCCGAGCTCGGTGAGCTCATGGATGCGCCGGTGGCCGAGGCGGTGCTGTATGCGCGCGCTCACGACGAAGCGGCGGTACATACCAGTTCTTCCACGCTCGACGTCCGAGACAGCGATGCTGGCAGGGTCGTGCTCTATCAGCTGCCCTCGGTGCGCGGGGCTGCGCAGGAATGGATGACGATCGCACCGGGCAGCGCCGCCCAGGTCGAGCAGGGGGTCAAGACGGTACTGGCAGGGGTGGGAGTGCGGTCGTGGGAGACACATCGCCGTTCATGACATGCAACCGATAACGGCTGGTCATAGTGACAAAACGCGAACCGGCAAATGGATCACGGAAAGTCACGGTTGACCGTCGCTAAGCGGTAATTGCGGGCCATAGGATTGGTGCAGAGCCCGACAGAGTGAGCAATTGGGGTGGATTAAGAAATGGACAACCAGGATTTCGCAACGCGCTATTTCAGCGATCAAGCCAGTAGCGGCGACAACGCGGACGAGGCGGCCGAGGGGAAGAAGGATCCGTTGACCGAACCAGCCCTGCCTCCCGAGCCAGAGGTCAGCGAGCCCAGCCGGCCCGTCGATGACCCGACGATCGTCGGCCCGATGCCGGCCGAGGTCGCCGAGGTCATCGCGCGGCACGCCGCTCAACCAGACACGGCCCGACGACCCGACCAGCGGCAGGCCGAGGCTCCCGCGAGCCGGCGCCTACCAGCACCGCCTGCCACTGCAGAGGGCGCCCCGTGGCCGCAGCAATACCCTGGGCAGTACCAGCAGCCGGGCCAGCACCAGCCCGTCAACGGCCAGCAGCAAGCACATCAGGGCAGCCAGACCGGGCAGTGGCACGCGCGGCAGCCGTACCCCGACGCCCATGGTGTTGCAGTCTCACGGCCCGGATCAGACAGTGAAACCGCAGCGCCACTGCAGATTGCGAGTTGGGCGGCGGCCAGTAACGGGTCACTCACGCCGGCATGGGCCAGCGAGGCGACCCGTCATCTTCGTCACGACGATCTGGTCAAGACACGGCGGATACCACCCGAAGAGGGCTGGCGCCACGCGGTTTACGTGGGCAGCGGGCACCTGGTGAATCTCGGTGCGGGACCGGCCGAGCGCCTGCAGCTGGAGCGGCAAGCCCAGATCGCGGGGAACATTCCGGGCAACTACCAGGTTGCGGTGGTGTCGATCAAAGGTGGTGTCGGCAAGACACGCACGACAGCCGGCATCGGCACGGTGTTTGCGATGTACCGCAATGAGCCAGTCATCGCGATTGACGCCAATCCGACCTACGGGGCGCTCGGCCGCGTTGTCGATCCCCGCGCCACGTCCACCATCCGCGAATACCACGCCGATGGCGAGGAGATCGCGAAGCGCAAGCACACCGACACCTATCCGCAGTCGCGCGCCCGGACCGGCCAGAACCCGCAGGGCCTGGAAGTCCTTGCCGGAAACCAGAATGTGGCCAACCCACTGGGTCTGACATCGGACATGTTCAACACGACGCTTGCACGCACGCGCCGGTTCTATCAGCTGGCGTTGATCGACTGCGGCGCCAATGTCGAGCACGAGGTGATGCCGGCGGTGTTGCGTGCTGCGAACGCATTGGTGATCGTGGGCACGGCGAACTTTGACGGCGCCGCGGCCGCCGAACAGACCATCGACTGGCTCGCTGCCCGGGGAAAGCATGATCTTCTTCGCCGGTCAGTGGTGGTGCTCAACGACGTATACGACTGCGCCGAAAAGAAATTCGTCACCGCGGTCACACACTCGTTGGAACAGCGGGTCGGCGCGGTGAAGTTTGTTCCGTTCGACGAGCATCTTCGTGACGGCGCGGTCCTGGACTTCGACGCTCTGCGTAAGCCAACTCGGCTGGCCTACACCGAAATCGCCGCATGGGTGGCGGAAGGCTTTCCCACACCCGGCGGGGTGAGCCCCCGATGACGGCCGTGCAACCGCAGCTGAGCGGGGTATCGGCGTCCCCGTCGCCAGCGGCCAGCCGTGTTCAGGTGGCGTTGATGGTGGCCGACGTGCAGTTCGGGGTCGTGCTCGATGCGGTAGCCCCGGTATCGCGACACATGTCGGCCCTGGTCGATCTGTCCAACCAGCGGCTTGACCAGATCGGACGGCCGAAGCTGCAACCGGCCGGCGCGACCGACGGCAAAGGAAAGGTCGTGCGGGGCCGGTGGGCGCTGTGCTGGGTTGACGGCACCATGCTGCGCCCGTCGCGGTCACTGGCCGAGCAGGGCGTGGTCGACGGCACCAAACTGTGGTTGCAGTTCGTCGACGACACCGAATCACGCACCCCGGTTATCGAGAACGTGACCACAGCCGTCGCGACGGAGTTGCGCCGCAACCGCCAGAAGATCACCCCGGGCCTGGCTGCCCGCATCGGTGTCGGGATGTTGTCGACAAGCGTGTTCGTGGTGCTGGCCGTGCTGGCGCGGTGGCGCTACGGGCACGACGGGTTCCTGCCTGCGGCGGCCGCGGCCGTGATCGCGCTGGCGCTGCTGGTGGCCGCGACCGTGCTCGCGATGCGGTCCGGGCAGACACGGCGTGCGCTCGTCGACGAGGACTCTTCTGACCGGCACGCGTGGGCTGAATGGCAGACCGAGGTCACCGTTGCCGACACGTTGCGGCTCACTGGATGTGCTGCTGCAGCTGTCGCCGCTGCTCTTGTCGTCCCCGGTCCGCTCGGGGCTCCACACGGTGCGTTGGGGGCCACGGTGGCGCTGGCCGCCGCCGGACTGACGTTGCGGTACACGGGCCGTCACATCTCGTTGTGCACGACGGTGATCGTTCTTGGGTTGACCGCGTTGGTGACCGGGGCGCTGCGGATGCTGTTGGTGACGTCGGCTCCGGTGCTACTGGCCAGTGTGCTCCTGGTGGCCATGGTCGGGATGAAGGTCACCCCGGGCCTGGCCCGCATTGCCGGCAAGATCCGGTTGCCGGTCATGCCGCCTCCAGGCCGGCCGTGGGTGTTTGAGACTCGGCCGTATCTGCCCAGTGAGGTTGTGGTGGTCGTGGGTGGCCGGCCGGTGCTGGAAGGCCCGGAGTCGGTACAGCAGGTGGCGCTCAACACCGAACGGGCCCGGGTCCACATCACGGGCATGCTGCTGGCATTCAGCATCTTGCTGGTGATCGCGTGCCTGGGGCTCTGCGATCCGCATGCTGCGCGCCGGTGGCTGATGGTCGCGTTGGCCGGCGTGGTGGCCGCCGCGGTACTGCTGCACGCCCGGTCCTACACCGATCGATGGCAATCGTCGATCCTCGCCGTGACCGCGGTGACGATCGCCGTGGTGGTGGCGCTGCGATACATCTTGCAGCTCTGGTCGATTCCCGCACTGCTCGTCGGATGCGGGCTCATCGTGGCGCTTCCGACCATCGGCTTGATCGCCGCCGTGATTGTCCCACGCAGCACCTACACACCGGTGTTCGAGCAGTTCGTTGAATGGATCGAGTACCTGCTGCTGGCAGCGGTATGGCCGCTGTCGTTCTGGGTGATGGACGTGTTCGCCGCGATCAGGTACCGCTCATGAACCGGCCCAGTCGCCTTCTGGCACCGATAGTTTCGGCCGCCGCCGCGGTGAGTTTGGTGGCCACCTCCACGCTGTGGGGTGCGCCGACCGCCTGGGCGATCGAACCACCCAGCGTCGACCCGGGCGCACTGCCGCCGGACGGTCCACCCGGGCCACCAGAACCGATGCGCCAGGGCGCCTACTGCACGCGCGTGGCCACGCTTCCCGACACCGACTACCGGGTGCAGCCGCGCTACATGGACATGCTCAACCTGCCCGAGGCGTGGCGGTGGGGACGCGGCGCCGGAGTGAAGGTCGCCGTGATCGACACCGGAGTGAGCCCACATCCGCGCCTGCCCAACCTTATTGGTGGCGGCGACTACGTCATGGAGGGCGGTGACGGTCTGTCGGACTGCGATGCGCACGGCACGTGGGTGGCATCACTGATCGCCGCAGCGCCGATGGACGGCAAGACTCCGTTGCCGCCTCCGCGCGAGACCCGCCGGCCGGACACGGTCCCGACCAGCGAGGCGCCGCCTCCGCCTCCGCCGCCCCAAACGGTGATCGTGCAAGTCCCGTCACCGCCGCCACCGCCTCCGCCGGCCCCGGCTGGACCGCCGCCACCGCCAGGGGAACCGGGTGTCGCGCCGTCGGCGTGGCAGCCGACGGGCACGACCGTGCGGGTGCAAGCGGTGAGCAACCGGTTCAACATCCCGCAAGAGCCCGTCGATGACGTCGAGGTGCCGGCCGAACCTGCCCCGCCACCGCCGCCGCCTCTGCCGCCGGCCGACGGATTCTCCGGTGTGGCACCGGATGTGGAGCTCATCTCGATCCGGCAGTCCTCAAAAGCGTTCAGCCCCAAGGATGCGTTCGGCGGTGATCAGGATCCGGCCACCCGGAAGAAGGCCGGCGACATCCAGACGATGGCCCGGGCGGTCCGTCACGCCGCGGACATGGGTGCCCAGGTGATCAACATCAGTGCGGTGTCGTGCATGAACGCGTTGAACGTGATCGACCAGGCTGCGCTGGGTGCCGCCCTGCGCTACGCCGCGGTGGAGAAGAACGCGGTGATCGTGGCCGCCGCCGGCAATACCGGGACGGGCGGCAACACTGATTGCGAACAGAACCCGCCGTACAACCCGATGACACCGAATGATCCGCGCAACTGGGCGCAGGTGAAGACGGTGGTGACGCCGGCGTGGTTCGACCAGTACGTCCTCACGGTCGGGGCGGTGGACTCCGCAGGCAATCCGTTGACCGATCTGAGCGTCGCCGGCCCGTGGGTGGGAATCGCTGCGCCGGGCACCGACGTGGTCAGCCTCTCACCCCGTGACGATGGGCTGATCAACGCCACCGAAGGCCGCGACAACGCCATGGTCGCGCCGGCCGGGACGTCGTTCTCCGCGGCGATCGTGTCCGGGGTCGCGGCTCTGGTGCGCGCCAAGTACCCGGAGCTCACAGCTCATCAGGTGATCAATCGGCTCATCAGTACGGCTCGTCCGCCGGCACGTGGCGTCGATAACCAGGTCGGTCACGGCATCGTCGATCCGGTCGCCGCACTGACCTGGGATTTGAAGGATCCGGGCGCTCGTGTTGGGCCGGAACGTCTTTCGTCGCCGCTGTTCATCCCGCCACCGCCGCCTCCACGGAACATGACGCCGGTGTGGGTCGCTCTCGGCGGGATCGGCGGCGTGCTCGCTCTGTGCGTGATCACTGTGGGGTTGACCGCGATGCGATCGAGGAGGGTCCGATGAAGCCGATGTTCGCGCTTGGCGTGCGAGCGAGTTGGGCGCGGCTGGCTGTGGCGTTCCTCGCCGCTGTAGTGGTTCTGATCGTGGTCTCGTCGACGCTGGCGGGCCCGGCCGCACTGTGGGTGTCGATCGGGGTCGCCGTGGCGGTGGTCGCTGCTCTCCTGGTGACGTGGCGTCACGAGCATGTGCTGACCCTTGTCGGGCGGGTGGCGCGGCGGCGGCCGGCGACGGGGCTGCTGGAGGTTGCTGAGGCTGCCGATCACACGACGCAGTGGCCACCGACGGCCGCTGCGGTGCGGGCCCATGACGAAGAGCTGATCGCGGTGGTTGCGGTCGATGGCCGCTCGCACACTCCCTCGGTGCTTGACCACAACCGCGTGCAATCACCGGCGAGTCTGCCGATCTCGGTTGTCGCCGACGCGCTACGGCAGTTCGATGTGACGCTGTCGGGGATTGACGTGCTCAGCGTCGGTCGGCGCCGAGCGCCCAACCAGCACCACCCGTACGCGGCAACGTACTCGCGCAAGGTTGGCGATCACGGGGCGATGGGCAGTCGCCGCACCGTCTGCGTGCTGCGGATGAACAGCCACGACAACGTCGACGCGGTCCGGTACCGAGAATCGGTGGCCGCCACGTTGACCGCATGTGCGCAGCGGTTGGCCGCCGAGCTCACCGCTCAGCACTGCCCGGCCCGGGTGGTCGACGCCGACGAGCTCGCCGACATCGACGCCATGTTGGGTGCCGGCGTTGGTGAGCCGGCTCGTCCAGGCTGGACGGGGCTGCATCATGATGGCGGTTCGGTCACCGCGTATTGGGTGTCGCCGCAGGATATTTCGAGCGAGACGCTCGACCGGGTGTGGGTTCCCGACTGCGACTACACCGCCACGGCGCTGCAGTTGCGGCCCGGGCCCGAACGGTCCACCGAGGTCGGGCTGTTGGTGCGCTACGCCACCGGTGGTCCGCTCCGCGAAGCCCCCATCCTGGGCCTCAACCCTCTGTCGGGCCGACACGACCTGGGCGTGCGGGCCAGCGTCGCCGACGCGCCCACACCGCAGCTGAGGATTCCTCATCGGCGCCTGGGGGACGGCGAGGATCTGAGGGCGCCGATCGGCTCGACTGGCGTCATCATCGGTTCCACGATGAGCGGGCATCTGCTGCTGGTCAGCCTGGCCAATGCGATACCCGCGTCGACGGCCAGCGTCACTGTGGCCGGTGAAGTCGCCCAGCTGCTGCAACTGGCGATGAGTCACGCCGCGATCGGCTACCAAGTACTGGTGCGGTCGTCGCGGCCGGAGGTGTGGCGCGATGCCACCGGGGCGGGTCTGCACATCGTTCCCGGCCTGCCACCGAAACTGCCGAACAACGGCGATGGCGTGATGGTGGTCTACGACGATCCACGCTCCTCGGCAGGGTCCAGTGCGGCCCGGGCGGCCGCCGGCCCCCGCGCGGCCATCACGGTACGGTTGGTGCCGGCGCGCACCGCCAGCGTCGCTGACGTTCACCTGGAGCAGGACTCGGAGAACACGTGCGTCATCCGCACCGCTGAGTTCACACACCGGTTGAACTCCGACTTGAGCACCGAGCGCAATCTGATCCGGACACAGAAGCGGGGGCGGGTGGCCTGATGACCGTGACGAACATGGCGAACGCGGAGGCGGCCCGCCAGGCGCTGACTCGAGGACTGTTGGCCTCCGGGGTGAGCGTCAACAACATGATGCCCAGCAACAACCCCGAGGTGGCGGCCAAGTCCTTCCGGATCGCCACCGACACCGACCCGTCGATGTGTGACGCCTGGCTGGCCCGCGTGCGGGCCGGCGACGACTCGGCCAAGACACTGGCCGGCGCGTGCGAGGCACGGGCAACGTTCGGCTGGGAATTTCAGCGTCTCGGCGTTTTGCAGTCCTCGTTCTGCCCAATGGTTTTCGACGGGCTGTTCGTGAGCCTGGAGATCACCTCCCGCGATTCCCTGCTGACCGCCTATGCGACGGCGCTGGCCCGCGAAGGCCGATATGCCGACGCCGACGAGGTGCTCTCGGGGCAGACACCGACCGACCCGTTCGACGCCGACCTGCACACCTACGCACAAGGAGTGCTGTACTTCCGGGCCAAACGCTGGCCCGACGTCCTGCGCTTCTTCACCGTCGACAAGGTTTGGCGCAAACCCGTCTACGGTGCCGCGGCGGCCGCGATGGCCAGCACGGCGCTGGCCTCATTGGGCGTGTTCGAGGACGCCTTCCGCCGAGCACAAACCGCGATCGACAGCGAACTGGTGCCGCACGCGGCCACGATCGCGCTCTACACCCAAGCCATGTGCCTGCGCCACCTGGGTAAGCATGACGATTCTGCGCAGCTGTTGCGGCGCGTGTACGCGCGCGACGCGAAGTTCGCCCCGGCACGTGAGGCGCTCGACGACAAGGACCGCCGGCTGACGGTGACCAACCCTGAAGCGATCGAAGCGCGTACCGATCCGTGGGATCCGAACACCGAGCCCACCCCGGAGACCGAGCAGGCCGATCATCAAGCCGAGCTGCTCGCCGAGGCGGAGGCCGAACTGGACAGGCAGATCGGCCTTGTCGAGGTCAAACGGCAGGTGCACAAGCTGCGGGCGTCCGCGAAGGTCAACAAGGTTCGTGAGGAACGTGGGCTGCCGCTGATCGTCCGCAGTCACCACATGGCGTTCACGGGTCCGCCGGGGACCGGCAAGACCACCATCGCCCGCGTGGTGGCCAACATCTATTGCGGCCTAGGAATTCTGCCCACACCGAAAGTGATTGAGGCCAAACGCGCTGACTTCGTCGCCGGCTATCTCGGGCAGACTGCCGAGAAAACGGACAAGAAGATCGACGAGGCTCTTGGTGGGGTGTTGTTCATCGACGAGGCCTACACCCTGATCCAGGAGGGCCTGTCGGGAGGGGACGCCTTCGGTAAGGAGGCCGTCGACACGCTGCTTGCGCGCATGGAGAACGATCGGCACCGGCTCATGGTGATCATCGCGGGCTACGACGACGAGATCGACCGATTCCTGGCGTCCAACGAGGGCCTGGGCAGCCGGGTTCCGCGGCGGATCCGGTTCGCGTCCTACAACCCCACTGAGCTGTCCGCGATCGCGGCTTCCATAGCGGCCCAGAAAGAGTCGACCATCGACCCGGCGGCGAGCGAGCTGCTGGAGCAGGTGTGCGCCAAGCTGGCTGAGCACCAGGTGGAGACCACCGACTCCAACGGCCAACCCGGCAAACCTCGGCCTGTCCTCGACGTCGCCGGCAATGGCCGCTTCATCCGCAACGTGATCGAGGAGAGCTTCGACGAGCAGATGCTGCGTATCGCCGAAGAACTCGACACTGGCGACGTCGACGACACGACCATGACCACCATCACCGAACGCGACATCGCCGCCGCGCTGCGAACTGTCCTGGCCACCGCCGTACCAGGTGCCGTCGACCTCGACTGGATCATTCCGACCACAGCTTGACCTCCCTCATGACCGCCCACGCGGTGGCCACGCGATGGCGGCGAGTGGGTAAACCTGATGACTGAACCAAATCTCCCTCCCGCCAAGCACAGGCTCGGGTTAGACGGCGCCGCGACGCTCAGCTCCCTGTTGTCTGTCGGTACCTGCCACTACTCTCGGTGTGCCCGGAAAGCCTGTCCCCTAACAGCTACTCCAGAAGCGACGGGTGTGCCTGCGGCGTTTCGCGCTCGTTGCCCTCGTGATGGCCGATACCCTCAGGCAGAAGAGAGGTGGTGTTGTGGCCGCGAACAGCGGGATCGAGTGGACTGAAGTCACCTGGAACCCCGTCACCGGCTGCGATCGCGTTGCGGCCGGCTGCGACAATTGCTACGCGCTCGCACTCGCGAAGCGTCTCAAGGCCATGGGCGCCGAGAAGTACCAGAACGACGGGGATCCGAGGACGTCCGGGCCTGGCTTCGGGGTCACGATCCACCCGCGCGCACTGGACCAGCCGTACCGGTGGCGCGCGCCGAAGGTCGTCTTCGTGAACTCGATGAGCGACCTGTTCCACGCCAAGGTTCCCGTCAGCTTCATCCGCGACGTCTTCGACGTGATCCGCGAGACCCCGCAGCACACCTACCAGGCGCTGACCAAGCGCGCCCACCGCATGGCGAGGATCGCCGACAGGCTGGACTGGCCCGAGAACCTATGGATGGGCGTATCGGTGGAGTCGCACGAGGTCGTCGACCGAATTGATCACCTGCGGGCCTCGCCTGCGGCCACGCGGTTCCTGTCCTGCGAGCCGCTCCTCACAGCCCTTCCCGACTTGGCCCTCAACAACATCGACTGGGTAATCGCCGGCGGCGAGTCGGGTCCGCGGGCGCGGCCGATGGATCCGGCCTGGGTCGAAGACATCCGCGACCAGTGCGTCCACGCCGGAGTGGCGTTCTTCTTCAAGCAGTGGGGCGGCCGGACACCGAAGGCCAACGGTCGTGAGCTCGACGGCCGCACCTGGGACGACATGCCGGTGCTGGCAGCAGCGCACTGACCTGGCCGGCCGTCAGCCTTCCAGAGCGGGGAACTCGACGAAGGTTCCGTCCGGGAAGGTTCCCTTCCTCTTCTGGTTGGGCGACGAGATGCGCCCGGCGGCCTGCATCGGCTTGAGGGTCTTGACCTTCACCTGACCGCTGTGGAACGGCGTCTTCGTGACGACGTACTGGATGACCTCGTGTACGGGTACGGTGCGGCCGGCGAAGTGCTGTGCCAGCTCGTCCTGAAGCGGTCCGGTGTTCGCCTCGTCCTCGAAGAGAACCTGTTGGCCGGCGAGACGGTCATCGAACCTGTAGCCCCCACCGGGGGCGAGCTTCCACATCGCCTCCTTCATCCGGTCGTAGGCCTGGTCGTCGCGCGTGCAGAAGAAGAGGTAGCTGCCGGTGTGACCACTCTGGTTGACCATCTCGAAGCTGCACACGTGGGCGAAGTCGCATTCGTTGCGAAGCTGCCTCTCGTAGAGGTCGTGGATGAACTGGGCGCGACCCTGATCAGCTGGCGGGGCGTTCTTGTACTCGTCGCACCCGAAGAGCGCCGTGAAGTGCGGGTCGACGTTGCCGGCATTCGCGAACCGGTTGACGCTGTTGAAGTCGAAGTAGATGAACAGCTCGCACGACGGGTGGCTGACCAGGTCGCGGATGAGGGACATCGGAACGTCCTTGTAGCCGAACGGGTCGACGAACGCGAACGTCGGTGCCAGCTGCTTCCCCGCGGGGATGGAGTCCAGCAACTCACGCGCCAACTCCTGGAAATTCAGGTGGCGCTCGTGGATCCGCACGGTCTGCGGCCACGGGGTGCGGCTCGCCTGGACGCCAGCGAGAACCTCCTGCAGCGACGCGAACCGCTCGTCGTCCCACTCGTTGAAGATGAAGTTGAACAAGGTGTCACCGAAGGCTGCGAACGACCGATGGTCCAGCAGCTTGTTGAGGGTCAGGACCGGCGAGCCGGGCTCGTCGTCGTCGTAGCGGCCCGGTCCTGCGAAGCCGTCCAGCACGTTGACCCTCTGGTGGTACCTGCTCGTCCCGAAGATTCCGAACCACGCGCCGAGGTATCGCGTCAGGATGTCGTGCTTGGCCTTGGTGTGCGGAGGGCGTCTCCACACGGTCGGCAGGCTGTCACCCTTCGGCATCGTTGCCTCCTGGTCCCTGGTGGTGTGCGCTACCTATTGCCCTTGGCGCGGTAGTGGGGGACGCGGAGCCCGGTCACAGGTTGACCGGGCTCCGCGAGCCGCTCTGGGAAATCCTATCGGCGGGCTGCGAACAGGGGCGGTAAGCGGGCCCAACACAGTCGAGGTGGCACGCCTGCCGAGCCCGATACCGAGGAGCCGAACCCCACACCGCAACCGTAGGGTTCAGTGCCGCTGGTCTCTGCCGGGTGCCGGTGGCTCATTCCAGTAGTCGTCGGTGTCGGTCTCGAACACCGGTTGCTGCGGTGGCGGTGGGGGAGGTGGCAGGGTCCGTTGTTGTCCGTAAGCCGGCTGGTTTGTGCGACCATCGGCCGGAGCTTGGGAGCCGTAATCTCCTGGTGCCCAAGAATGTTGGGGACCGTTGGCGTCGATGACCGGGGGAGCGTCGGACGAAGGCCTCCCGTTGCCGTTGCTTCGTGGCACCGAGTGTTGTTGACGGCCACCTTGTACCTTTTCGGCTACCGCCAGACCAGCTACGACTTCTGGAGCGACCACTGCGGCTGCACCGCCTGCCGCCGAACCGCCGCCCGCGGCCGCTGCACCGCCTGCGGAGCCTCCGCTGGCTGGGAGAGTGCCACCTCCGCCGCTCGGTACAGGCAGCGATTCAGTCAATCCGCCACCGCCGCCACCGGTGCTCGACGAGGGCTTGTTGACGCCGGAGCGTCCTTGGACGGGCTGGCCGGTGAGTGGTTGATCGTCTCCTTGTTCACCTCCAGATCCACCTCCGCCGGCGGCTCCCTTTTCCATCAGCCAGTCTCTACCGCGTTGGCTGGCGGCCATGCCTTTGTCGATGGCCTCCTGGCCCTTGTCGTAGC
Source organism: Mycobacterium sp. NPDC004974 (assembly GCF_053600815.1). Lineage (NCBI taxonomy): Bacteria > Bacillati > Actinomycetota > Actinomycetes > Mycobacteriales > Mycobacteriaceae > Mycobacterium > Mycobacterium sp. NPDC004974. The sequence continues at coordinate 21,320 of NZ_JBSGAQ010000023.1, forward strand.
CCGCACGAGCGCTGTTGATGACTTGGTGCACCGCATGCACGAGGTCTTGGCGGGTGTGGTCGTTGAGCTCCTTTTTCAACCACCAGAACAGGCCGATGGCCACCGCCGACATGATCGCGATCATCATGAGCTGCGCGACGGGGTGACTCATGCCGACCTGTGCCGCATATCCGTTGGGCGCAACGGTTTTCAGGATGATTACTGCGGCGAAGGAGACGTAGAGCACGTAGACGAAAACGAGGAACGCGTGCTTGAAGAACTCCTTGATCCGCCGCTTGGCCCGCTGGCGGGGCTTGCCGTCGATCATCGCGGGCCCAGCAGCGAACAGAGCCATAAATGCGTTGAGGAACGCTGCACCGCAGACCATGACGTACGAGTAGGCGACATAGCAGATGAAGAACGTGAAGAAGAGCCCCAGGATGCAGAACCCGAAACCGACGGCGAAGCTGCCGAAGTCGAGTTGTTGAGCGTGGGCCAACGCCTGGGGCGCACCGCATTGAGCCATCGCGTGGGCGGGACGGGAGTGGTCGCCGCCGCCGATGAACGGCAACGCATCGATGGCCGACATGGACCCCGGCGCACCGGCGGGCACGCTCGGGGGCAGAGACGGCAGCATCTGTCCGTCTCCAGCCATCAGCGCTTTCGAGTAGGCCGTACCGCAGGTGCCGATGTTGTCGACGACCATGCCGAAATTCATGAGCTGCAACGGGTGCCGTAGGACAGCGTCGGCGGTAACTGCGGTCAGGTGATCGAGATTGGCTGCATTGTCGGCCCCGGGGACGAGCGAGCCGTTGTTCACAGCGCCTTGGGCGGCCGTGAAGGCCAGTGTGCGGGCTTGAAACAGTAGCCCGTGGTCCCCGGAGAGTTCCCCGAGCGGATCGCCTTGGAACACCAGGATCATGCCGATCACGCCGATCGCCACGCTACTGAGCATGATGCTCCAGCCGAGACCGCGCCGGCCATGCCACAACATCTGGTAGGCGCCGTAGCCGAGGGCCAGGACGAGGCAGATCGGGAACACCCACAGGTCGATCAGCAGGGTGCGCAGGACATCGAACAGTGGGCGAAACCAGGTGGCCAGCCAGTACAGCCAAGTCGAGGACATGGCGAACCGCAGCAACCACAAGGCGACGGTGATCATGAAGACGTAGAACGACACCTGGGCCTGCAGCCAGCTGACGACGGTGTCGTGGCTGACGCCGGTGACAACGGCGTTGCCGAGCCACCGCGCCCAACTCACTGGGTTGATGGACAAGTCGGGTCCGGCTTGCGTGATGGCTTCGCCGGCCGAGACCACCGACAGGTAGTAGCTGCCGAGGGGAACACCGTAGGTGTCCTTGATGCCCGTCCAGTTCAGAACGCCGGCCATCGTCGAGGCGAATGCCGGGGGTGCGGCGACGACCGACCAGAGGGTGAGGAGGTGGCCGACCGACCAGAAGATGGTGACGCGACGCATCTTAGGGTGGGTCGCCATGAAGTAGCCGAATCGTTCGGCGGGATGCTGCCGTGCAGCTGCGGTGGCCATGGTTACGCTGCCTCCTGGCCTGGTGTGGTGTCGTAGGCGGCGTGGACGCGTGCGTCGGGTTCGTGAGCCACGACGATCGGTGAGGGCCGGCGGAATTCGTCGATGAAGAAGGCCTTGCCGATCCGGGAGCCCCGATTGGGACGTTCGGTGACCTCGTCTACGTCGTCGTCGAAGTCGGTCGGTTCACGCATGTCTTCGGGATCCGGGTCGGCTAAGAAGTACTCTTCAAGGTCGTCGTAGTCGGCCGCTCGTAGGCCGGCTTTCCGCGCGACTTCTTTTGCCAATTCCTCATTTTCGAACGGGACGATGAGTTGTTGGGTGATGAACCTGTCGCCCATCAGGGTGAGGTCGGCCACCGGATCCTGGGTGATGATCAACAACCCGGTGTAGTGCTTGCGAGCGCGACGGCTGATGAGATGCGCGTCGGCGGCGCCGGCGCGGGAGTTAAGCAGGCCTCCGGCTTCTTCGAGGACGATGAGGCCGAAGCGGGACTTGTTGGCGAAGAAGGTGGTTCGGGCCAGCCGGACGAGCATGCCGTAGATGGCGACGGAGGCCTTCTTCCGGTCGCTGAGGTCGTTGTACAGGTGGGGTGTGCTCATCTCCTCGGCGTCGGGCAGGTCGAGGCTTTCAGTGAGCCAGATCGTCATGTCGAGGTTGGCCAGGTCCGGGATGGGCAGGGTGTCGTCGAAGATGGCGCGGGTGAAGTCGTAGGTCGACCACGATTGCAGCGCGACCAGGATCGGGTAGAGATCCTCAGCAAGCCTGATGACCTGGCCAGGCCGTGTGTCGGGTCGATCGATCGGGGCTTGGATGCTGGCGATGTAGGCCATGAGCGCCGCGGTGCTGGGTATCTGGAGTTGTCGGCGGGCGCGCGCTGTGAGGATGGTGCGCAGTCGTTGCACGGCGACGCTGCGTGAGTCCAGGCCCATCATCGGGATCATGTAGTCGAGCCAGTAGCCGCCCGCGACGGGTTCAGGGAAGATCCGCAGCGGGTCGCAACCGAAGTTGTTGCCGGCCATATCGATCACGGCTTTGCGGTCGGTGGGGACGTCGGCAAATGCCTTGGCCCATTCGATGCCGGGGTCGACGATGAACAATTGGGCGCCGCGCTGATACTCGCCGCGGGCAATGCGTTTGGAGGCATAGGACTTGCCGTAGCCGGGTGCGCCGCTGCAGACCAGGCAGGGGTTGTGGTTGCGCCGCGCGGTGCCGGGAAGGTCGATCAGGACGGCGCTGTTGAGAGCGTTGGACGTGTTGAAACCCAATAGAGTTCCGTTGGTGTTGCCGACCTGCGATGAGGTGATCGGAACGAACCGGGACCATTTTGTTGCCGTGGTTCGGTAGCTGAACTGGTCGACCGAACTCTTGTGGGTGGGAACTCCGGAGTTGAACGCGGCCCAGAGTTTGGCCTGGGCGCCGCGGTGGTGGCGTACCGAGACCTGCCCGGAGGATGCAAGCTGTTCTTTCAGTCGCTTCACGCTACGGTCGAGGGTTGCGGGATCTTTGGCGCCAACGGCGATGACGAAAGCGGTCTCCATCGGGCGTTCGTCACTGTTCGAGTGGAGTTGGCGGTTGTACTCGGCGAGTTGGAGGCCGGTGTCGCGCAGCTCGCGGTCACCATCGCGGGCATCACGTCGCTGCTTGAATTGGTCGTCGAGGTTCTCCTTGGCGCGATCGTTGCGGACGAACTCCACTTCGCGGTGGTGACCGACAAGGCTGATAGCGAAATCAAACTCGGCGCCGGTGTTGAGATCGTCGAGGGCATCGAGAAACTCCGACCCGGGAAATCGGATACCGGCCTTGGGCATATCGGTGACCGGGAGGATGGCTTGATAGCTGTCGGGGTAGAGGCCGTCGGGGCTGCTGACGCGCAGCACTTTTTTCCAGGACGGCACCCGCCGTACACCGGCGCACCACAGGGCGATGAGGCCGGCGGTGGTGAGGCCGAACAGTATTGCGGGGGCGACGATGACAAACACCGCGGTGAGGACGGTCAGGGCGGCCATCACGCCGGCTGCCGGGAGCATGGGCAGTTTGCGGCCGGAGTTGTGCAGCTGGTCGCCGTCGTCGAACTCGGCCACGGGGAAGTTGCGGGGTGCTTGTCGGGCGGTCCCTTGGCGGCGTCGGGGGAGCGGGTTGGTGAAAGTGCCGCGCCAGGCTGTGCGCCGCCAAAACCAGTCGACCATGTCCTCGGTCACCGGCACCGGCGAGAAGTCCTCGGGCAGCGAGGTGACGATGTCGTGGGCGAGGCTTCGGTAGGCGGCAAGGGACTCGTCGGAGTCCTTGTCACGTCCAGCCAGCCAGTCTTTGAGTTTGGTGGCCTGCCCCAAGGGGGTGTGGCCCTCTCGGCCGGCGTCGACGGGAAAACGCAGCCAATACAGGCGGGTTCGGGGGTTCTTCTGCGCGAGCTGGCCACGCAGTCCTTGACAGGTGGCGATCCATTCAGGCTTGTCGCGGTGACCGTGGAGCATGGCCCGCAGCAGTTGGCGCTGGCTTTGCGGTACCGACATGCTGTAGATCCACGCACCTGCTGGGACTTCGCGGGCCATGTTGCGGTGCCGTTCGGCGGCACCGAGGCGGTGTTTGGTCGGCTGCAGGTAGTAGCGCAGCCCGGACACGAGATAGTTGGCGTAGACGCCGTGCTTGGTGAATTCCAGGTGGCCGATGACGTCGTCAGGCGGGGCCAGAATCATGCTGTCACGGCTGGATTCGTTCTTCGGCCGGACCGACCGCCAGATGCTGCGGACCCTGAATCCGAGACTGGGTTTCCCGTACGGGATCATCGCGCCGATGCCTGCGGAGATGAGAGTGAGAAACAGGGGAACGAAGAACAGGGTCTGTGCGTGTCCGGAGTCGAGGAACAGCAACGGCAGTGCGATGGTGGCGGTACCGCCGAGTGCGAGCGGTACCGCCACCCCGATGCGCAACGACTTGTTGAACAGCAGGTCGGTGTAGGTGGGGGTGTCGTGCACCCCTTTGAATACCTGTGCGGATTCGACGGCCATTTAGCCGAACTGCCCTGTGGTGATGCCGCTTTGGTCGACGGTCTTCTTCGTGGAAAGGTAGATCGCGTAGCCCGATCCCACGATCACTGCGACGATGACCGACAGCAGTGCCCACAAGATGGTTTCGCCTTTGCGGCCGCCGAAGAATGCCGCGGTGGCACGGGCGCCGCCGCCGATCAAGATGAGGATGACGAAGACTCCGATGAGGATGGTGTAGAGCGTTCGTGACCCGGATGTCAGGTCGGTCGCTGCGAGAATGGTTGTGGTGGTGCTCGGTTCGGACACGACGTTTGCGGCTAGGGCCGTGAGGTGGCCTGTTGTGGGGAGCATTGGTTTTCCTTTCGAGGGTTAGTTGGTGCGCGTTGATTGATCGGATGCGCTGGGCATCACGGCTTTCCAGTTGTCGGCGAGGGAACGACGGGTGTGAGTTCTGCGCCGGTGGCCAGTTGTGGGGCGTAATCGATGCCGGCAACCATCCAGCGGCCGCTGATGACGGTGAGGCTGAGGGCGTAGTCCTCACGGCGCGGTGAGAACTGGCGGGTAACGGAGTCGACGGTGGCGAACACGTGGATGGTTGTGCCGTCGGCTGGCATGGCGTCATCGGGAACAGCGCGGGTGGACTGAAGTTTCACGATCCGCGGTGCGGGTCCGCCGTCGCGAGTGGAGCGATAGTCGGGAACCGCGACGAGCCCAGATTTCTCGGTGATGTAGCGATCCAGGCCACCGGCATTGGTGAGATAGCTCTCGAAAAACCCTGTCAGCGTCTGGAATACCGGTGACCGGGGCGACAACGTAGTGGAGTAGCCCAGGGGCAGAGTTGCACCGTCCCCGGCACAATCAGCTTTACCTGGCCGGCTCATCGCCTGCAGGCCGTAGCTGCTGTAGAGGACGGGGATGCGGTAGCACTTCTCGGCCGCCGGCGCGGCCACGTAGGGACGCTCAGACACCGAGACGATGACGCTCCACTGTTGGGCGTAGCCGAGGTCGTCCTCGAGTGTCACTGCGGCGACACCGGGCGAGCTGATGACGGCGCCGGGGTTGGTCGGCAGCGGCTGCTGCTGGTCCTGGTTGGCCCAGCAGGATTGCAGGGATGCGCGCTGGGTGTCGGTGACGGTCAGCGCCTTCTCGACGCATTGCCGTGCGAAATTGCCGACCAGCTCGGTGCGGTTGATTTGCTTGCGCGCCGGGCTATCCACGTCGACCGGTTTGTTGAAGATCCATCCCCAGATCGTGGAGATCGCGACGATTGCGCAGGACGCGACCGCCACCACGAGAAACGCGAGGCCTATCCAGCCGCCGGTGGTGTCGATTCGACGTTGCCAGGTCTTTGTGGGCATTGGGTTGTGCCGCCTTTCGTGATGGTCAGGAGGGGATGGGTTGGTGGCCTTCGACGGTGATCGAGGAGACAGCGAATGTGTTGTCGACGGGGTCGGTTTCGGCTTGGCCTCCCGGCATTCCGGGCAAGCCAGGAAGCGGGGCGACGGATGACTCCGGGGGTGTGCCCAGTGGAGCTCCAAGGACGTCGTCGAGCAGTCCGCCTGGGCCAGGTGCTGCGGGGCCCTGGTCGGCTGGTGGGGCGTCGGCGGGGGGACGTGAGGTCTCTTGGACGATCATGGTGATCGTGGAGGCCAGGACACCTTGCCCGGGCATCGGCTGGGGCGCTTCGCCGTGGACGTTTCCGGTGCGCTGCGGAACGACGGTCGGCTTGTTGCCGTGGTCGGTCAGGATCCATGACACGCGGGACACCACGCGGTGCTGGAGCCATTGGTCGGCTCCGGAAGCGTCCGTACCTACCCAGCCCGGGGTGATGCGGATGGCGGTGACCACCATGGTCCGGCCGAGCTCGATGGTGAGAACCTGGCCGTCGACGCCGCCGCGTACACAGACCCAGGCCTGGGTGGGGTCGCCGCTGGCCACGGCTTGAGCGGCAGTGGAACCGGGCAGGCATCCTGGTGCGCTCGCGGTGAACGGGATACCTGTGGGGCCTGCGCCAGCACCCGGCGGGGGAGGCGCAGGTTCTGCCGGTGCGGCCGTGATTTTCGTGACCGCCTCGGACTGCTCACTGTCTACCTCTGGGCCGTTCTTCATGCCGAGCAGAACGCTGGTCACCGCGATCGTCGTGACGGCTACGAACGCGACGAAGCCGATCGCCAGGGGTTTGTTGAATCGAGGCGCTGGGGCGTCTTCGGTTTTGGCAGAACCGGCCGCGTCCTGGCCGTTCCCGGTGTCGTAGATGTCGGCATCGTCGACGATCGGCACGACCTCGTCATCGCTGTCACTCTCGGCGCCGGGCGGCGGGGCGAGCTCGTAGTCCTCGATCCCCTCGGGGTCAGGTGTCGGCGCGGAGCCGCCGTCGTCGTCGGGATCGTCATAGTCCGGCTCGTCGCTTGGGTCGTAATCCTCTGGGGTGTAGTCCGATTCGTTGCCGTATCCGGTGTCATCGGGATCTCGGTCGAGATCGGCAAGCCACTCCTGGGTGGCCGACCATGCCGGTCCGTCGTGCGTGGCTTTGTCGGGGTGGGTCATCAGACGACCTTTCGCATGTGAGCGGTTGGAGCGGGGTGGGCGCCGGCGAGGCGGCCGGCCTTGAGGGTCACCGGACGGTGACGGCGCGGTGACGGCGACGATGTGTGCAGCGGCGGTCGGGCACCGCAGCGCCGACGGCTGGCAAGGACCGCGGCCATCACCAGTACGGTTGCCAAGCCGATAGCAAAGATGTGTTCGAGGATGTAGGTGACGGCGGTGGCGAGCATTGCCAACCAGAACACGATGGTGCCGATCGCGACGCCGATAATCGTTCGCATGGGTTCTCCTAGTGAGTTCACGCTGAGGCTAAGGGGTGGTAATACGGTTTTGCGATAGCTGTCGCTAAACGTGATGAGCAATTGCTACGTTCTGCGTTGTGAGACCAATACCGCAGGACGGACCGGCCCGGCTGATGTTTTTTGTCCAGCGCAGACTGGTGCAATTGGGCTGGTCTCGTGATGACCTCTTCGCCCATGGTGGCCCGTCGCCGTCGACCCTGTACAAGGCGTACCGGCTCAACCGGGAAATGGACGAACGCACCATGCACAAGCTGGAGCAGGCTGCGGGGTGGGAGGAGGAGTCCTGCAGGATCACCCTTGACGGGGGTGAGCCAACTATTCGCCTGTCAGACCAGGTAGAGACGGTGAAAACCCGTGTGGATGCCGCGGTGGCGGAATCTGAGAGGGTTGCCGTCGGACGTACTGCAGCAGAGTTACGCGACTTTCTGATGGGTGTCGCTGAACAGCTGCGCGAGTTCTATCCTGATGATCAAGCACCCCGTCAGGAGGTCGCTGATGCCGGCGCCCACTGATCGGTTCGACGAGGTCCGCCGAAAGTGGATCGCTCGGCATCAACACACGTTCATATTTCAGAAAAGGCGAGCAGAAATTCTTGCTCGTCAAATTCGCGACCGCGCACAAGAAAATACCGGTGCGCGAGTTGACCCTGCCGACGACGACATCATTCATCCGATGTGGGCACGGTCCCCGGAAACTATTTATGCGGCGGTGGACTGGGTCATTGTTCTGACCGCCGCGGTTTTCGCGCCGATCGGCTGGGCTGTCGGCCGCGGTATCTACGCCTTCACGGTCCAGCTAATACCAGAGAACCTGCGGTCGTATCCCATCACGGCGTTCATGTGGAGTGCGGTGGCGGTGGGCGTGCCACTGCCGGTCATCTACTGGCTGGTCTATTCCGGCAGCGGCACGTTCGCCTCGACGGTCGTTGTGCCATGGATTGTCGCCCAAGTTCCGGCCGCACTGCTGGCGGCCGGGGTGTACGGAATCCTGGAGGGTTGGCTGGCTGTTGACGGTTCGCGCGACTGGTGGCCGATGCGGCCGCCCCAGGACCACGACGAGGTCGACTTCGGCTTCCACACGGAGATCGAGATGTTGCCGAGCGTGTTTCACACCCGTTCGCGCCAACCGGTAGGGGAGCGCACTCCGATCAAGCGAGATCGCGATGGCCTATAAACCGCCCCCGACTCCGTACTGCGGGTTCGTGCTCGACGAGGAGACCAACCGTCGCACGGTCGCGGAATCGGCTGCCCACGTGCTGGTCTCAGCGCCGACCGAAACCGGGAAAACGCGGCGCATCCTGGCTCCGGCCGCCGTGTTATGGACAGGGCCCGCGGTTGTAGTGAGTCCGAAAGACGACCTGATGCAGCTGGTGATGCAGCGGCGCTACGGTCCGAGCGCGCTGATCGACTTCCGTCCCGACTACGACGCCGACTATCCCGACGTCAACCTGCTGTCGTTCGATCCGACCAAGCTCATCAGCACACCTGATCAGGCCGTGACGATCGCGAACACAATGATGCAGATGTCGGCGGTGGGCATGGGTTCGGGCGCAGACCAGGTTAGCGACGCCGGGATCTGGGAGTCGAACACTGAGACACCGCTGGCGGCGATGCTGTACGCAGCCTCACCGCGTGGAAACAAGGCCGGGATCGGGTGGGTTCTGCTGGCTGTCAACAACACTCGCATGACCAAGCAGGGCCAGCAGAAGTCGACCGACCCCGGCTGGGAACACGCCGCTGACATCGTGGCCGACATTCCGCTCTTCAGAGATGCGCTGATGGCGACACTGGTGATGGATCCCAAGCAACGCGACAGCATCGCATTGACGATGCGAAAGTCGGTGACGCCGTGGATGCGTCTGCAACTGCGCGGGAATCTCCCACCGGCGTTTGATGAATCGATCCTGGAGGATCCCACGTCAACGCTGTATGTCCTCACGCCAGCTGAAGGCTCGATCGCCGGCGCCGCGGTGACACTCATCGACCACCTCGTGCGACTGTGTCGAGCGAAAACAGCACGCAAGGAGATGCGACACCGCCTGCTCATCGTGATCGACGAGGCCGCCAACACCGCTCCGATGCCGGCACTTCGCCGCTACATCAGTGAGGGCCGAGGGCTCGGCGCGAATCTCGTGCTTGCTGTGCAGGCCAGCTCCCAGCTGGAAACCGTGTACGGCACCGCCTACATGAAGGAGCTGCGCGACACCTTCCCGTCGGCATTGATCATGTTCGGCGCACCGGAGATGGAGATCTTGCAGCGCGCCGAGGAATGGGAAGGCCAGACCACCCGGCGCCAAGAGACATTCGACCAGGTCACCACTCACAAGACGCTGTCGTCGCACCTGGGCAGCACGCTGGAATACCGCCGGCTGCTCCCGCCGAACCGTGATCATGCCCGGCTGGTCCGCCTGGGGACGGCGGGCGTGCTGACCGAGATCCCGGATTGGTCGAAGTTTCTCGCGATCTATGACCGGGCGATCAAGAACGTCCTGAACGAGCCGTCGTCGCGATCGCGTGACAGTTTCTGGACTCGACTGGCCGACCGTCATCAACGCGGACTGGCGGCGGCCGGAACCGGGGCACGATGAGTGGCCAGGACACCACCGCGCTGAATGCGCGTCAGGCGGCGATTCTCGACGTCCTGCGATCCACCAGAGGGTTTCTGAGCACGACCGAGATCCGCGAGCAGGTGAACTCGATGGCCGGCGTAGTCCTGGTGGCCGAGCAGGTCTACCGCGCCCTGCTGACCCTGGAGCGGCGCGGCCTGGTCGAGCGGATTCGGGTTGAGGGATCAGTCAAAGCGCATTGGGGGCGGGCCGGACGGCACGTCGACCTCAGGATCCGAGAACCCAGCAGCAAGCCAAAGGAGACTGCATGATGGCGCGAAAGAAAGCCCGAAAAGGGCCGTGGCTCAGTGGTTTATTGATTGCGCTGCTCGGCGCGGTGTGGATGATCGGTCAGGTCGCCGCCGGAATCGTCGGACTGATCGCGAACCTTTTATCGGCACCGGTCATCTGACTACCTCAACGCGAACAGGAGCGCTGGCCATGACAATGCAATCGGTGTTTCAGGTTGCCGGCAGCCGGATTGACGATGTGCACACACCGGCGGCCCAGGAGGCTCTTGGTCGAGCGAAAGCTGCGCGGCTGCGGCCGCTGTGCTTGTGCCAGTCACCGGGTGTGGAGATGTACATCGCCGCCGCCGGACCCGACCTCATCGTCAAGCGGATGCCCGGAACGGCAGTCGCACATGACCACCGGTGTCGATCCTGGCTGCCCCCGGGCGAGCTTTCGGGCTACGGAGCAGTCGCCGAGCAGTCAATCATCGACAACCCTGCCGATGGCACAACCGCTTTGAGGTTGGGATTTTCACTGTCGAAGTCCGCAAATCGCGCTGCGCCTGAACCTTCCGGTTCCCCGTCAGACACGGTGCAGACCCACGGGAACAAGCTCTCGCTGCGCGCTGTGCTGCACTACTTGTGGGACGAGGCTGAACTGACGAGCTGGCATCCTCGTTTCGCCGGGCACCGCTCCTGGGCGGTCGTCTACCGACGTCTGCGGGCGGCCGTGGACGGCAAGCTGGTCCGCAAGGATCCACTGGCCGCGTCTTTATTTGTGCCCGAACCGTTCTCGGCCGACCACAAGACCGACATCGAGCAGCGCCGGATCAAGGCCTGGGCTCCAGCCCGCCGTCAGCCAGGAAAGCCAACGAAACTGCTGATCGGGGTGGGCGAGATCAAGGCAATCGAGCCGGCCGGCCATGGGTTCAAACTGCAAGTACGGCACCAACCCGGACACCCATGGTTTCTCAATGAAGACCTCTATCGCAAGCTCGCGAAACGGTTCGCCACCGAACTGGAACTTTGGCAGATGGCCGAGGCCGGCGAGGTTCGACTGGTGGCCATCTGCACCTTCTCGGTTTCCCGGGCGGGATATGCGAACGTCGACCAACTGTCGCTGATGACAACTGATCGCAATTGGCTACCGTTCACAGGCGACGCTGATCGCTGCTCTTATCAGGGGTTAAATTCTCAAATGTGGTCATAAAGGTGTGTTGAACTGCTATTTAACCTGCGCACACATGTAACCTATTAGGTCATGGGCAGCCAAAATTTCGCCGACTGCCGGCGGCGTGGCGCGACGTGGAGTGTGGGAAACCGGGGTAAATGTTTACCCCATGGAGCTACACGACGATCCTCAGCGGCTCGTGGAGGAACTCGTTCGCCAGCACGCGCAGGTTTTGGGCGAGGCGCACGGCGATCTGGCTGCGCGACATCCGGAAGTCCCGGATCGTTTTATCGATCAGGGCAGCCATGTCCGACCGATCACGGTGTCGTGCTCGGTTTTGGAAACGTTTCTGATGTCGCGGTTGCGGCGGCAGACTCCCAACTCGACTCTAAAAGTCAAGGCGGGCAACGGGATGGGGGTTCTTCTTGTCGACGAGAAGGGCTCACGGATTTATGTGCGCAAGCATCCGCGAAACCGGCGGACTGGTCAGCTGATCGACACTGTGCCGTTTGTGCCGGGTGGGGAGCAGTACAGCCTCGAGGAGGTGTTGGGTCACCCGATCGGCGGGCAGGAGGGTATCGCCGAACCCCAGGCGTATCGGGAATATCTGTTGTGGTGGCCGGACGGTCGCGGGTTTTTCGGTGGTGCGGTGCTGGCGGCGGGGCTGCTGCTCGACAATGTGGAGGTTTTGTACGGCCGGACGCCGTTGCCCCCGCCGATCATGGAGGACCGCTCGTTCAACGTTGGTCTCGGCGAGGTCGGTCGGGATGGGTCGTTGGGGACTCGGCGCCGCGACGACGACTTCGTCGACGTCGACGAGGACGCCGCCCGCGAGCAGGACGAGGAGGGCGGTCCGCCGAAATCGTCGTAGCCGTCGTGCACAGTGTTGGGTGCATGTGGGTTTCCCAACCCGGTGACGTTGAATTGAGCGCACGATGATTGAGGTTTTTGGTGCACGGGTCCGGCAGGCCCGGTTGTTGAGGCGGATGACGGCGCGGTCGGTGGTGGCGGCCACAGGCTGGAGTACGTCGCGACAGTCCCAGATTGAGAAGTCGCCGACGGTGCGGCTCAACGACGGCGATGTTGCGCGGATGGCGGGGTTGTTCCGGTTTCCTGCAGCGTTTTTCAGCTCGGAGCCGCAGACACGGATCAGCGCGAACGAGTTGTTGTTTCGGGCGCCGAAGTCGATGACGGTGGGTGAGCAGGAGTTTTTGGCGACGTTCGCGTCGTTGGCTGGCGATTTCCTCGGTGAGCTCGACGGCCGATCGAAGCTGCCTCCGGTGAAGGTTCCGACGGTCAGTCCGGATGAGTTGGCGCACAGTTCGATTCCGGTGGCCGCAGCGCGTCTGCGTGAGGCGATGGGCCTGGAACCCGATGAGCCGCTTGATGATTTGATGTATGAGGCCGAGCGGCTGGGCGCTCCGGTGATTGTCCGGCGCCGGGTCGCCGGTGATTGGGAAAGCGAGTTCGCCGCGACCGGTGGGCGCTCTCGTGATGAGCGGCATTTGGGGTATTCCAGTTGGGTGGGCCGGTTGCGGGACCGCCCATTGTTGGTGCTACGGGATAGCGACTCGTGGGAGCGGACCCGGTTCACGGTCGCCCATGAGCTCGGTCATTTGGTGTTGCACAGTCACGCCTATTGCTCGGTCAGTGCCGCCGATGAGTTGGAGGCCAACCGGTTCGCGACCGAGTTGTTGGCCCCGGCAGGGGTTATCGCCGGTGAGTTGCCGCGGGTGTTGTCGCTGTTGAATCTGCGTCCGCTCAAAGACAAGTGGGGCCTGTCGTTGGGGTCGTTGATCATGCATCTGCGGGATTCGGGGCTGATCGCGCCGGACCGGGCGAAAATGTTGACCACCCAGCTGCATTCACGGATCAACCCGGCCACCGGGCATACGTGGGGTATGACGGAACCGGGGTGGGCTGACCGCGTCCCGGAGCGGCCGCGGCTGCTGCGCAAGTGGGTGGAGCGCTGTTACGGCGGCGCGTCGGTGCGGATGCTGAGCGCCCGGGAATCGATGATCTATCCCGCTGATGTGCTGGATTGGTTTTTGGCCACGCAGCGACCGGCGCCGGCGGCCGAGCATAGGCCGGTCGCGGCCAGTGTCGGCCATGGCCGCACCCCGGCCCCACCCGCTGCCGGTGGCTCCCAGGTGATCCGGTTGGACGATTTCCGCAACGGCAGGCCATCGTGAATATGGTGGGGTGCTACTGACGGTGGCACAGGTGCAGCGGGTGCGTTTTGTGGACCGACCACCCACCTACACGGTGGTCGGCGCCGACAAATTGCCCGTGGCCCCGGCGCGCGAGTACCTGACGTTTCTGCGTAACCAAGGGAGCTCGCCGAACACGTTGCGCGCCTATGCCTATGGGCTGGCGGCGTGGTGGACGGTGCTGGAAGGTACCGGTACGGCGTGGGATGATTTCCCCACCAGTCTGTTCGGCCAGTTCCTGGCCTATCTGCGTACCGGGGATCTGCCCGGGGTGGCCCGTATCGGTGAACCAAAGCAGAGATTGGCCGAGTCGTCGCTGCTGCCGCGCAGCGCGGCGGTGTTGTCGATGTACCGGTATTTCGCCGATGCCCATGACCTGGTGCGCCCCTACCGGCGGTTGTACGCCAGTCATGCTCGGACGTCCCGGCGGGGCCGCTATGCACCGTTTCTGGCCGGAGTCGGCCCGAGACGCGAACACGATGGGCCGATTCACCGGCTGCGCGGGCTGCAGCGCGCTGAAACACCGGTGCTGCTGCCCGTGCAGGTCAACGCGATCTTGGATGCGTGCAGTGTCCAGACAGTCTCGGGTGAATGGTCGGGCGGCGGGGCGGGGCTGCGTGATCGGTTGTTTTTCGCGGTGCTGGCCGAAACCGGCATGCGCATCGGTGAAGCGTTGTCGTTGCGCCACCATGACTTTGATATCGCCGGTGGTGGTACCCCGTCGATACTGGTGGCGGGCCGTGATGATCATCCGCACGGGGTGCGCGCGAAATCGGGCCCGCGCCGGATCTACATCGGCGACGATCTGGTCGCCCTCTACACCGAGTATGTGTGGCAGCTGGTGGCCGCCGGCGCGGATATCGCGGTCGGCGACCTGGCGTCGTGTTTCGTGTTCGTCAACCTGGTGCGCGGCGTGCGCTACGCCCCGCTGCGCCCGGAAACCCTCTACGACAAGGTCGATCTGATCACCGCCCGCCGCGCCGATGTGCTGCCTGAGCAGTGGACGCCGCACTGGCTGCGCCACACCCACGCCACCGCGCTGTTGCTGGCCGGGGTGGACGTGCACGTGGTGATGCGCCGTCTCGGGCACGCCGACGTGCAGACCACGTTGTCGACCTACGGCTGGGTGACCGCCGACGCGCAGATGCGCACGCTGGCCGAATGGAAGAACTATGTCGCCGGGTGGAAGGTGAACCGTGACGGCCAATGACAGTCCTGCACCGGCACACACAGCGCCCACCCATCGTGGCGGCGAGGATCGGTGGACGCAGCAGTGGCAACAGGTACCCGCGCAGTGGCGCACCCTGGTCTATCACCTGGATACCGCCCCGGCCAATACGGTCTTTCAGCACAACCCGCGCTACCGGCCCACCCCGGACGGCCACGACTTCACCCCACAGGGTGTGCCGCAACGGTTCTGCGACGAGCTCGCGTGGTGGGTGTGGCTGTGCGGACACGAACAACGCCGCAAGATCGAACCGTCACTGCTGAAATGGACCAGCGGCGCACTGAGCATCGCCGCCACCGACTACCACCAACGGCACCGGCGTCACCCGGTCAGTATCGCTGATCTGAGCGCCGAGGCCATCGTGCGCCACGGGGTGCGCGAGTTCGAGCGCCGCACCGGCCGGCTGCCGTCGGCCGGATTTCGGCGCAACGTGACCAGTTTCATCGAGCACCTGCACCTGTATGTGTCGGTCCGCTGCACCGACTGGCCATGGTGGGCCCATGACATCTGGGATCTTGACGCTGATCCCCGAATCCCGCAACGTGAGCACGAACCCTGCCACGACCAGGTCGCACGCCTCGGAGGGATCGAACCGGCCTGGCTGCGCGACGGGGTACGGTTCTGGCTTCGCACCTGCTTGACGGCTGAACTGCTGCGCTGGTCGTCGGTGATCGGCCGCACCCGCGGCATCACCCGCCACTTGGGCCCGTTCCTAGCCGAACGCGGGATCGATGACCCGGTGATCAGCACCGACCGGGCGGCGCTGCGGCTGTTGTTCACCGAGTTCACCGACTACCTCAAATCACCTGCCGCGCGGGCCAAACCGGAGCGTCCGCTGTCGGCGGCGACGATCGCGGTCGTCCAGTCCAAGGTTCAGATGTTCTACACGTTCATGGTGGACCATGCCGAGGAAGCCGCGGCAGCGACCGGAGATCCTCGCTGGAGCCGGTTGACCGACACTCATACCCGGTTGTGGGGTGCGGCGTTTCGCAGCCGACGCCCTACCGGCGGCCGGGAGCTGACCTGGTTTTCGACCGCCGAGCTCCAGCGGATGCTGTGCTATCTCGACGTGCTGGCCGCCGACGCGGGTAAACCGGTAGTCATCACCCACCCCGATTCCACGATCTCGGTCGTGTCCGGTCTCGGCGATCCGCAAGCGGCCCGGATCTGGCTGCTGCAAGCGTTGACCGGGCGTCGGGCCTCAGAGATTCTGATGCTCGATTACAGTCCACTGCAACCGATCCCGGGCCACGACCGCCCCGCCGGAGCCACCGACGATCCCGACGGATTCGTGGCCAAACTGCGCTACCAACAGACCAAAGTCGACGGGGTGGTGCCCACCATCCTCGTCGAGCAGGCCGTGGTCAACGTGATCAGCGAACAGCAAGACTGGATCCGGGCGCGCTACCCGTATTTCGAGCCGAAATACCTGTTCCTCGGGGTGCGCTACCAGCACCAGGGCCAACGACCACGCAGCTATGACTCCTACAGCCGGATCCTCAATCGGCTCGACACCATCCACGGCCTCACCGACACCGCCGGCCACCCGCTGCGGTTCTCCCAGACCCACCGGCTGCGCCACACCCGCGCCACCGAACTGCTCAACGACGGGGTGCCCATCCATGTGGTGCAGCGCTACCTCGGGCACGCCTCGCCGGCGATGACCCTGCGTTACGCGGCGACCCTGCAAGCGACGGCCGAAGCGGAGTTCCTGCGACACAAAAAGATCGGCGCTCATGGCACCGACATCGCCATCAGCCCGTCTGACATCTACGACATGACCCAACTCTCGGCCCGTACCGACCGGGTGCTGCCCAACGGGGTATGTCTGCTGCCGCCGGTGGCCACCTGCGACAAGGGCAACGCCTGCTTGTCATGCGGGCATTTCGCCACCGACGCCACCCACCTCGACGAACTGGTCGACCAACGCGCCAAGACCCTGAAGCTGATCGACATCCGCCGCGAGCAGTACCGTGCCCGCACCGGGCGCGAACTCACCGACGACAACGTGTGGATCCACGAACGTCGCCGCGAAATCGCCTCGCTGGATGCCATCCTCGACCGGCTCCGCCGCGACGACGTGACCGATGGCAGCGTGAGCAGTGTCGCGGGAGCCGGTACCGCCAACCGGGCACCCACCATGCGCACCGCGACCCGGGGAAGCCACGAATCCGTGCTGCGCAAGGCCGACCCGGACCCGCCGCGATGAGCCGCCCCAAGCCGCCACCGCCCACCCAGAAGGCACTCGATGCGCTGGCCGAATACCGCCGGGCCCGCAGCGATGAGAAGCGCCGCGACATCGAGAAGGCGATCGCCCACCTGCGCAAGACCAACGCCACCATCAACTTCTCCACCGTGTCCCGCCGCGCCAAGGTGTCCCGCAAAACCATCTACAAACACGACGACCTGGTGACCGTCATCGAGCAATACCGCGGCCGGCATACCGACCGACAACCGGCATCGACTGGCCGCGAAACCAGCATCCACGCCGCGCTGCGCCACAAACTCGCCGCCAAAGACAAAGAGATCGCCGCACTCAAAGCCACCGTCGCAGAACAACAATCAACCATCGAGCTGCTCTACGGCCAACTCGACACCCTGCACGAACAGACCCCCTGAGCCCAGTACGCCCCCCGAGGTGTGCTGCGGTCACGGCCTGGCCCGCCGTGACGGAGGCCTTCCCGGCCTCCTGGCCAACTCGTGAGTGCCCGCCCGTGCCCGTCGGCCCGATTGCCAGGTCATCGACAAGACCTGGCCCGGCGGGCTGTGGTGGGGAGATCTTTCCAGGGCGTGTCGGTGTCTGCCGATCGGTTGGTCGCTGAACCGGCGGCGGACCGGCGTTAGTCGGCGGTGACCGGCACACCGTTGTCGCCGGGCGGTGTGGGTGCGGTGGGGGTGGTTTTGCGTTGATGCGTGGTGAGGAAGTCGTCGACGATGCGGGTGGTGTCGTGGGGGGTCATGGTGTGCAGTCCGGTCATGCGGGCGAAGGCGAGCGGCCCGATGAGTTGGCACAACGCGAGGTTCACGTCGAAGTCGTCGAGTTCGGCGCGGGCTTCTGCGCTTTGCAGGATGGCGTCGAAGGGTTGTCGGTATTGGTCGACGACGCGTGCGCGCAGCGTGCCGGCCGCGTGTTCACCGCCGGCGTGGTCGGTGGTTGCGGTCGGCCCGAGGGACAGCCAGGCCAGCATGGTGACGTGTAGCGGGGCGTCGGCGAACAGCGCCGCCTGACGGGTGAGCAGTTCGATGAGGCGTTCGCGCACCGTCCCGCCGGCCGGTGCCGGCGGGGTGACTTGGGGTAGCAGCCGTTCGAAGGTGGCCGCCAACAAGTGCGATGAACTGCCGAAGTGGCGGTAGAGGGTGGTTCGGGCCACCTTGGAGGCTTTGGTGACCGCCTCGACGGTGACGGCCTCGACACCACCGGTGCTGAGCAGCGCGGCCGCCGCGTCCAGTAAGCGATTGCGGGACCGGGTGCGGCGGGGGTCGATTTCGTCGTCGTCTTCGTCGTGGACTCGATCCGGCTGGCTGCTGCTCACACTCACTCTCCTTGCCGCTTCCCCCTTTATGGCCAACGGGTGCCGCCCGCCCGACACTTATGGTACCAACAGTAGCGTTGCGAAACTGGTCGTACTGGAGGTATCGGGTGTCCGAGCATGTGCCGTGTCGGGATGAGGTACCCCACGGTGACCGTGGGGTTGGGTCACCCGCGGAACGGTTGCCCGCCCACACCCCGCACTGTATGGGCTGCGGCCCGGACAACCCCCACGGCCTGCAGCTGGTGGTGTATCGCTGCGGCGAGCAGGTGTATGCCGATGCGACCTTCGACGAACGCCACATCGGGGCGCCGGGATTGGCGCACGGCGGCGCGGTGGCGGCCGCCTGCGATGACGTGCTGGGCTTCACGTTGTGGATCGCCGGCACCCCGGCGGTGACACGCAGTCTGACCGTCGAGTATCTGCTGCCGGTGCCACTGCACCAACCGCACCGGATCACCGCGCACATCACCGAGCGCAACGGCCGCGCCCTGCATGTCCGCGCGACAGGCACCGGCACCGACGGCGTCACCCGGTTCACCGCGAGCGCGGTGTTCGTCGTGGTGAGCACCGAGCACTTCGCCGCCCACGGTGATCTGGCGGCCTTCGATGGCCTGCTGGAACGGTTCACCCGCAGCAGCCGGGCCCACGCCGATCCGCACGACCCGACATCGTGACCGCGACCGACACCGGCGCCCAACCCAAAAGCCAACAATCCCAGGCGGATCCGCGGCCGGTGGCACCACACCCGACCGCGCCGCCGCGTCCGCGGACGCCGACGCGTCACCGAGAGGCGATTCTGGATGCGGCGCTGGTGGTGGCCGCCGCGGGCGGGTATGAGGCGGTGCGGATGCGCACGGTAGCCGAGCGGGCCGGTATCGCGGTCGGCACGCTCTACCGCTACTTCCCGTCCAAGACCCACCTGCTGGTCTCGGCGCTGGCCCGAGAATTCGGGCGGCTGCAAGCCGCCCAGGACTGGGCCGCCACCGGCACGACACCTCAGCAGCGCCTGGATCGGCTGACCGGGTATCTGCACGACCGCTGGCAGCGCGACCTTCATCTCACCGAGGCCATGACACGGGCATTCGTCGCCGCCGACAGCACCGCGGCCGCCGCCCTCGACGAGGCCGCCGCGGTCATCGAGCGCCTGCTCGCCCACACCCTGGGCGGCGACACGCCCGGGCCGCTCGATCAGCCGGTCGCCGAGCTCCTCGCCGACATCTGGCTGGCGAACCTGACCGCGTTCATCGGCCGGCGGGCCTCGGCGGCCCAGACCCGTGACCGCATCGATCGGGCCAGCCGGCGCATCGTGGATCGCCTGGCCTCCCTCACCCCCAACAGTTAACGATACTAATAGTATCGCAGCGATACTTACCGTACCCTTCAGATGCGACCCAAAGACGTGTCGAAGGAGGCGCCATGTTCACCCAATGGATCGAAGACTGCGTCGTGCAACGCGTGTCGCTGCGCGACGGGTTGGTGTTGGACCTCGATGGCTACAGCGAGCTGGTGATTTCGCGTCCCCTGCGGCTGACGCTGCCGCCCGTCGGGGACTTTCCGGCCGAACAAGTGCTCATCGACCCCAACCGGGTCGCGGTGCACGAACGCCCGCTGCTCG
The DNA here is from genome assembly GCF_053600815.1 of Mycobacterium sp. NPDC004974. NCBI lineage: Bacteria > Bacillati > Actinomycetota > Actinomycetes > Mycobacteriales > Mycobacteriaceae > Mycobacterium > Mycobacterium sp. NPDC004974. Next base: position 41,267 of record NZ_JBSGAQ010000023.1, read on the forward strand.
ACCTGGCCGGCGCGGTGTGTACGCACGCCCGGTACGGCGATGACGGCGCGTTGCACCTGGGTTTTTCCCGAGGGCACCGCATCGATGTGGAGGCCGACGCGCACGCCACGGCCTGGGAGCTCTACGGCAAACGCCACGGATACATGGCCTGCCTGCCGCGTGGCCGGGTCCGGGTGGTCCGCCACGACATCCCCGACGCCGACGACACCGACGCCGGCGTCGGCGCAGGTCACTAGCGGCCCACAGGCGCGCCGCGCGGCCCCGGCGGACGCGCAGCGCGAACCACTGTGGTACTGCTAGTAGCGTAGCGATACCGATAGTTCCTTTTCTCGGGTGGAGGGGTAGTGACCGACAGCGATCCGGATGGTTCGGGCACCGCGATGAATGCTCGGCGGCGATACCGCCGTTCGGCCGAACCGGCGGATTCCAGCGAGTACAGCGCGCGGTTGGCGGCGCTGGCGAGGTTCACGGTGAGGCACAAGACGCTGGTGATCGGCGCCTGGCTCGGCGTCGCGGTGGTGCTGGCACTGCTGTTTCCCCAATTGGAAACCGTGGTGCGCCAGCAATCGGCGGAGCTGCTCCCCCATGATGTGCCGTCGTTTCAGACAGTGGACCGGATGAGCGCGGCGTTCGGCGAACAAGGTTCCAAGACCATGGTGTTCGTCGCGATGGAAGACCCCGCCGGGCTGACCCCCGCGACGCGGGAGCGCTACGAGGACCTGGTGGCGCGGCTACGCGGCGACACCGCCCACGTCTTGCTGGTTCAGGACCTGCTGGCCGACCCGATCACCGCGACGCAGGCGGTCAGCGCCGACCGCAAGGCCTGGTTTCTGCCGGTCGGGGTGGCCGGCACCCTGGGCGATCCCGCCGCCGCCGAATCCGTGCAAGCGGTGCGCGACATCGCCGCCGACGTGTTCGCCGGCACGTCGACCACCGCGTACGTCACCGGCCCGCCCGCCACGTTCAGCGACCAGATCGCGGCCGCCGAACACGACCTGGTGCTGATTTCGATCGCCACCGCCGGCCTGATCGCGGTGATCCTGCTCATCGTGTACCGCTCGGTGTTCACCGCGCTGCTGCCACTGCTGGTGATCGCGGTGAGCCTGGTCGTCGGGCGCGGTGTGCTCTCGGCCCTGGGCCAGCTGGGAATGCCGGTCTCGCAATTCACCGTGGCGTTCATGACCGCGATCCTGCTGGGAGCCGGCACCGACTACACGGTGTTTCTGATCAGCCGCTACCACGAACAGCGCCGCGCACAGGTGCCGCCCGAACAGGCCATCGTGCACGCCACCGCCAGCATCGGCCGGGTCATCCTGGCCTCGGCGGCCACCGTCGCCTTCGCATTCCTGGCCATGGTGTTCGCTCAACTGAGCGTGTTCGCCGCCCTCGGCCCGGCCTGCGCGGTGGCCGTCATGTTCGGATTCCTGGCCACCGTGACGCTGCTGCCACCGGTGCTGGCGCTGGCCGCCCGACGCGGCATCGGCGACCCCAAACCCGACCGCACCCGCCGCTACTGGAACCGCGTCGCGGTCGCGGTGGTCCGCCGACCCGTGCCCCTGCTGATCGCCAGCCTGGTCATCCTGCTGACCCTGGCCGCGGCCACAACAACGATGAAGATCAGCTACGACGACCGCAAAGGCCAGCCCGCCACCACCGCCAGCAACCAGGGCTACCAACTACTCGACCGCCACTTCCCCAAAGACATCGTCATCACCGAATTCCTCGTCGTGGAAAACCCCACCGACATGCGCACCGCAAAAGGGCTCGCCGACCTCGACGAAATGGCCTCCCGCGTCTCCCAGATCCCCGGCGTCACCACAGTGTCCGGCGTCACCCGCCCCACCGGAGCCCGCCTCGAACAAGCCCAACTCTCCTGGCAGAACGGCCAGATCGGCGACAAGATGGCCGGCGCCGTCGCCGACGGCAACGCCAGAAAAGACGACCTCGCCAAGCTCACCGCTGGCGCCGACCAACTCGCCGGCGGCCTGGCCCAACTCGACACCACCCTGCGCACCGCCCTGACCCCCCTCACCGCGACACTCACCCAAGCCCAGTCCGCCGGCACCCAGATTCAACAGTTCCGGCCCCTGCTGCAACAACTTTCGGCCACCGCCCCCGGCGTCGACCGCGCCATCCAATCCGGTCCCGGGCTGCGCCCCCTGGCCGAACAAGCCCAACACGCCATCGCCGTCCTCGACCCCCTCACCGGCGCCCTCAACACCTCCCCGTGGTGTGCCACCACACCCCAATGCGCCCAGATCCGCGACCAAGTCCAGACACTGGTGAGCTTGCGCGACAGCGGATTGTTCACCCAGATCGCCGAACTCGGCGATCGCTACAACCCCGACACCAACGCCACCGTCGCCGGCACCCTGGCCACCGTCCACACCGCGGTCACCTCCCTCAACAAAGCCTTCGCAACCCTCGGAGACCCCGCCGACCTGGCCGGCAACATCCGACGCCTCCAAGACGGCATCAGCCAACTCGCCTCAGGCGCCCAAGCACTGGCCACCGGCGTCCACGCACTGGCCGACAGCAACATCGAAATGCTGTCCGGGATGAGCCAGATCGCCACCCAACTCCAAAACGCCGCCCGCGCCACCGCCAACTCGGACTCCTCCAGCGGCTTCTACCTGCCCGCCAACACCTTCCAAAACCGCCAATTCACCGATATGGCAAAACAATTCCTCTCCCCAGACGGAAAAACCGCACGCTTTGCCATCGAAACCAGCCACGACCCCTACAGCGCCGAAGCAACCCGCCTCGCACACGAAATCACCGACGTCGCCAACGCCGCACGCCCCAACACCTCACTGCACCAAGCCACCGTCTCCGTTGCCGGGTTCCCCGCCGTCAACTCCGACATCCAACGACTGCTGCGAGCCGACTTCACCCAACTCGCCCTCGCCACACTGCTCATCGTCGGACTCATCCTCGTCCTACTACTGCGCGCCCTGCTCGCCCCGCTCTACCTGCTCGGCACCGTCGTGCTCAACTACCTGGCCTCACTGGGCATCGGCGTCCTCATCTTCCAATGGGGACTCGGACACGAAATCGCCTGGCCAGTACCACTACTCGCGTTCATCATCCTGGTCGCAGTCGGCGCCGACTACAACATGCTGCTCGTCTCACGACTACGCGAAGAATCAGGACACAACATCCGCGTCGGCGTACTGCGCACCGTCGCCAACACCGGCTCCGTCATCACCTCAGCCGGCCTCATCTTCGCCGCCAGCATGTTCGGCCTCATGGTCGGCTCAGTGGCCATCATGATCCAAGCCGGCCTCATCATCGGCTGCGGACTCCTACTCGACACCTTCCTCGTGCGCACCCTCACTGTCCCCGCCATCGCCACACTCCTACGCGAAGCCAGCTGGTGGCCCCAACGAGCCACCCACCGCCCAACAACCACCAGCCACTCCACACCACCACAACTAGCCACCCGCCATTAAGAACCAACACCCGCACCCACCCCCAACAAGTCACCGCACCCGTCACCGACGGCAGCCCGCCATGATGGCGGCGACGAAGCGACGGGCTCCCGAACCATCGCGCCAGCCAGACCGCACCAACCAACCCCTAACCGGAAACACCGGCAGCCCAGCCTGTTACCCATCACGCCAAGCCAGGCCAACTCGCCTCAGCGGGAACAACAGTGAACATCAGAATCTGACCCCAGATAACACTCTGCTCAACACCGCGCTCAACGAGGAGCGCTCGTTCCGCAAAATGTTGTCGTATAACGGCAGCGCGGCCCCGATGGCGTCCTTGATTTTCACCGACACCGCTCCGGCGATCGCCGCGTTCATCGACCGTCCTGCTGGTGATGTGGACGGCGACGATACCTCGCTGATCGCCGGACTGCCGGTATGGAACTGGCGTACGGACGAGGATATGCCGGATTTGCCGTCGCCGATGTCCTGACGAAACCGCGGCCGTCGCGGACGGCAGCTGTCCAGGGCGACGAAGAACGGCGGTCCGACCGCTACCGTGGGCCACCGTGACCGGTGCGCCAGCTCTCAGCCCTGATTGCTTGGGGTGGGCCCGGACGGCCGGCTTCGTTCATCGCCGCGACGACGAGGCCGGCATTGTCGAGCTCAGGTCGGAGGTCGGCGCGCCGATTCGATACGTGATCCGGCGGCCGGCGGTGGGTCGTGTGGAGCTCGTCGAAGTCGATGAACTGGGTGATGAGCGGTTGGTGCTGTTCGTAGCGGAGATGAAGGTTCTCGAGCGCTTCTTGTTCGGAGTGTTTGGTGACGATATCCGCGCTGAGGTCGACCTGCCGTTTGTCGAACTCCCTTGGGACAGAGAATCACTAGCCACTGGGTATGAGCCCGACGATACGAACCCGGCCTACCAGATTCTGACGGCTAGCGGTCGGGGTCCGGTTGCGGCGGTTCCCCGCTCGGAGGTCGGCCTGCTGGCGTTAGTGCCGCTGTCGCATTTCCTCGGCTGGAGTTTGGCGGCGTTGAAGCGGTCGTTTCTCGATGAGAATTTCAGGCCGCTGTTGTCGCCGGACGGTAGCTATGCGCAACCGGATCTACCCAAATCCACATAGTTCGAGGGCCAGATACCGCACCGCGAGCTGCTAGGCATTAGTTATGCGGAAGTGCACAGCACCGGTCAAGGGTCACACGAGTGCCGCGGCGAAAGCAGCTTGCCCTGTACACGGCACACAGGCGTGGCGGGTGAACGCGCCGACACCGCCGGCGCTCACCTCTCGGACACGCGTCACCGGACGAGTAACCGGTGGCGCCAACGGCCTCGTGACGGCGGCCGAACGAAGCGCTCGCCAGACATGGTCGGTTGCCGGCGCGGACCTCGCTGTATGGATCCTCTTGGCCATAATCGTCAGCGACAAGCCCTGGCTTGTCGCCCTCGGTGTGATCGCCGTCGCATTGCCGATCGCGCTAGCGTTCGAGTGGACCTATCAATGTTCGGCCTGGATCAACGACGGCACTGCCCGCTGCCAACGTCGGCGCGACGGCATCTTCAAGCGCTGCCACAGCCACCGTCGAGCGGTCATGACGCAGTACGACGCGGCGGCCGCGACGGCCCTGATCATCGCCATCATCAACGCGATGATCCTGATCGCTGTCCTACAGCGCTAGGGGCTTAGTGCCAGTGTGGCTCTGAGCGCCGGGTCAGCTCGTCGTACGCCGCGAATTAGCGTTTGTTTGAGTGCTTTTCGCAGGCTTCTTGGTGAAGGCAGCGGGTGTCGGCGCCTTGCCTTGAGGCTTCGGCCCCGACGCGTAGCCGCCGCGCTTCTCCCAGCCGCCGCTTGGTTGACTGCGTTCGGGCATTTCTGCGCCACCTTTCAGGACTCGGCCGATCCGGCGCTGGATCCGTCCCACTCGCTGAACTCAAGATAGCGAACTTCGGACCAGCGCACGAGGAGGCCGACGCCGGCCGACTGGTAGTTGCCGTCTCCGTCGGTGAGCAAGATGCCGTCCTCGTCGACCAGGTACTCATAGGCCAGGTAGAGGTCGCCATCTTCGCCGTATCCGCTGGCGAACGAGTCAGCCCACAAACCAGCTTTCCACTCATCGTTTGCCAGCTTCAGCCGCATGATCCCGGACTGGTGCTTGTCAAAGAACCAGTCCCAGGCCCTCGGTTCGGGCGAACTGCCGGCATATAGCGACACGAACCAATTGACAGCCTTTTTCCACCGTTTGGGCGAGTCGCGCCATTTGCGGCCTCTCTCGGTGAGCGCCCCGGCAGCGAACGGCACGAGCAGATAGACGAGGACGACCACCCACCACCACCAGCTGAGAGTGCGACCCTCCTCAACAGCGTCGGCGGCACCGTCCGGCTTGACTAATCGCTGATAGGCGCCATAGGTGATCGGCGCCAGCAATGCGTGGAAGACCGCCGACGCGCACAAAAAGCGCAACACCAGCGCCCCGGTATCGGTCCGCCGCCATGCCCAGCTAGCGCCGCCGCTTTCTCTCGCGATGGTGTAGACGGCTCCAGGCAAGACAGCGATCAACGCGATAGCCAAGGCTTGAAACGTCGAGATCACTCGACGAACCTTACGGCCGGTGGGTGGCGGCACGTCGGGAACTCATCACACTTCGGCGAGCTGCGATGCACGACGCCGTCACCACGCCGGGGGAAACCATGTTGGCTGGTCCGACGTCTAAACGGTCATGGACTTCGCGGAACGGCTGGCGTTGATCGATGAGGGTTTGGATCCCGATGACCCGGCGGTGACAACGGCGCTCGACATGGTCCGTTGGGAGTTGCAGCTGCTGGGCACCGATTAGAGGTCAAGGCCGACGTCAGTGCCGCGGCTGCGATCGCGGTCGGTGTCGATGGCGCGGGCCCGGTAGTGGGTGATGTCGTGGTAGGCGCGGCCCAGTTCGTCGCGGCGAGTCAGTAGGTCGTTGGCCTCTTGCGCCGCCTCGCCGGCGGCGGTGGTGCTGGCGAGGTGGTGTTCGACCCGGTCGAGCGCGGTCCGTGCGGGACGCTCGGCCGGGTCTGCGATCCGGTGTGACCAGGGCAGTTGGTTGTTGAGCATGTCGGTGAGACTGGCTTCGCGCTGGTTGTCGGTGCTGTTGGTGACCAGGAGCAGTTTGGCGTTGGCGTCGCCGGCAGCCTTGGTGAGGGCGCGCAGCTGGCGGGGGTCGAGTTGGTCGGCGTCGTCGACGACGAGCAGGGTGCCGGTGGGCAGTTTCCATTGCCCGTTGTCGAGACGCTCGATCGCTTGGTCGGGGTTGGCGGTGGTGTCGGCGTAGCGATGTTGTGCCGCATAGGTTTCGGCATTCCCGCTGGCGGGGATGGCCAGGATGCGGTGCTGATTGCGTAGTGCGGTCGTGGCCAGGGCGCCGAGGACCGCGGACTTGTCGGCGTTGGCGCCCAGGTGGAGAGGTTGGACGGTTTGAGCGCTGCCGGCGATCTCGGTGACCGCCGCGGCTGCGGGCTTGTCGAGCAGATCGAGGTCGGCGTCGCGGGTGGCGTACATGGCGGCGGGGCTGCGGACACCGGCCTCGTCGAGCATGTCGACTTCGCGGCGCAGCGCGGGAAGGTCAGCGGCCAGGTCGTAGTCCACGCCGGGCCGGGTGCCGAACACGCGGGCAGCGGCGAGCTCGGCGCGCATGAGTTGGTTGTCGAGGTCGGTGGCCTCGATGCGAGCTTGGCGCAGCTGTTCGGCGTCAGCCCGCATAGCGACGCTGCGGCGCTGCTGAATGTCGTGCTCGGTGACTACGCCTGAGGGTCCGCCGGCGATGTTCATCAAGGCCTCCTGAGTGGTGTCGCGCTGGTGGGCGGCATCGGCGAGCGCGGCCGCGACCGCCGGTGTGTGCCGGTCGAGTTCGGCGCGGTGTTCGGTGAGGACCGCGACGAGATCGGCCTTGCCTCCGCGTCGGGCAGCGGTGATCTGCTCGTCGATGGTGGCGAGCAGGCGGTGGTGGGTTTCGCTGGTGTGCTCGGCACGAACCCAGTCGGCGTGCGCATGGCTGTAGGCGTGGGCATAGGGCCGCTGCTCGTCGCGGCGCCGGACAAGTTCGGCGAGCTCGACGGCGAGGGCTTGTTCGGCGGGCCCGCCACCGGTGTGCAGGATGGCGTGCTGCAGCTCGCGGACCCGGTCGCGCGCGCGATCGCGCGCGATGCGCAGCGCGAGGATGTCGGCCGGCCGTGTGGGTGCCGGCCGGTAGGGCAGCAGATCCTCGAACGCCCAGTCGCCAAGGTCGTCTTCGGCGTAGCCGTAGGCGTAGTCGGCGGGATCCGGGGGCGCGTCCTCGGCGTAGCCGGCCTCTTCGGGTGAAGGCTCGGCGAGCAGATCGAGTTGGCTACCGGCAGAGGCCACCCAATCGGCGGGGTGCGGAATGTCGGCGTCGATCGTCGCGGCGTGGGTGAGCAGTTCGATGCGGGTGGTGAGCAGCCGGGCGTATTCATCGGGGCGAAGGCCGCCTTCGGTTTCGGCGATCTCGCGCAGGTGTTCACTGGCCGCCGCCAGGAGGTCGGCCGGTGGCCAGTCGGATGCGGTGACGGCGGCGATGAGCCCGGGCCATGCCGGGTCCGAGATGACGGTTTCGGCGAGCTCGGAGCCGAACAGATGGTGCAGTACGGGGGTCCAGTCCGGACGCAGACGAGGGTTGGAGCGTTCCAGCGTCGGCGGGGCCAGAGTGCCCGACAGCCGCCACCACAGGGCCGCTGCGGGCAGCTCGTCGGGCAGCGGACCCTGAGCGGCCGCGGAGGCGAGCATTCCGGCGACGTCGGCGCCGGCGCGGGCCGCGTCGTCGATGTGGGCGGCCAGCCGCGGCCAGTAGGGGTCGTTGGGAATGTGCGGGTTGACCATCGCGGCCATGGTGCGCCAGCGCGAGACGCTGTCCTGGCTGTGCAGGACCGCGGCGTCGACGCGGCTGTGCAGAAGCTTCTGGAAGGCCGCGGAGCGGTTGGCGTGTTGCTCGCGGCCGGTGATCCGGGTGTCGGCGGCATCGACATCGTGCGCGGCGCGGAACACCGCGATTTCGGCCATCAACTGGGGTTGGCCGTTGAGCAGTGGCCGCGCCCAGGCCGGCGCGGTGGCTCCAGTCCACTCGCGTGCGGTATCTCGGATCTGATCGGCCAGCTCGGTCACGAGTCGCGCTCGGCCCGCGAGGTATTCGGCCCATTGCGGGTTGTGCTGGACCGCGGTCGGGATGGCCGGAAGCCAGCGCAGCGGCCCGACGTTGGCGGCCGCGGAACCTTCGGGCGTAGGCAGGCGCCAGTCGAGCACCGCGGCGACGTCGACGGTGTCACCCAGCGGCTTGGCCGCGGCGTGCTGCAGGGCCGCGACGGGGTCGTGTCCGTCGAGGGCGAGCAGGGCCAGGTTGCGCCGCAGGACGGGCCAGGCTTCGGCGTCGGTGATGTCCCCGACGATGGCGGTGGCGGCCTGGTCGATGCGGGCCATGGTGGCGGGCCCGGCGAGCACTTCGGCAGCCGCGGTGAGGGCGTCGGCGTACATGCTTGCCACGCCGTGCAGTCGGGTGAACGGGTCGAGTTCGGCTTGCGCGGCGGTGCTGGCCGAGACTTGCCGGCCGTCGCGGCGAAGGATCGTCGAGAGGATGTCGACGGCGGTCGGTGGGTGGGTGGCCTTGGGCGCGAGGATGCGGTGCGGGTCGGCTTCGGATGTCGAGAAGTAGAAGTGGTTTTCGTCGCGGGCCCGGGTGCCGGCGACGTAGAGCTGTTGGCGGGTCAGGTGATCGGTGGCGACGATATGGCAGGTGCCTTTGATCTTCTGGGTGCCGGCGGTGAGGCCCTGGGCGGCGTTGATCGTGGACGCGTAGCCGAGGGTGGTGTTGGCCGTGACGTAGTCGGCGGGCAGCCGGATCGTCTTGGCCCGCCGGTCGGCGCCCAAACGCGCGACGGTGATCGATCCGTCGCGGTGCACGGAGCGGATTTCGTAGCGGTGACCGTTCTTGATCCAGGCACCGTTGGGCAGTCGCAGCCACCGGGCATTCTTGCGAGTGATGATCCAGTCCCCGGCCGATGCGGTCAGCCCGTCGGCGAGGATGACGGTCCGTGACGGCTTGGCGTTGGCAGTGCGCAACCGGTCGAGTCGGGCGCGTTCGTTGAGTTCGGCGACCAGATCGTTGGTGGGCGCCAACAGGACACTGCGGTGGCCTGCCTTGATGTCGTCAGCCCACGCTTGGTAGGCCATGTCGGCGGCGGTTTGGTCGGCTCCGACATGCACGCGGCCGTGGTCGATGTAGTAGGCGATGCCGGCGGGATCGCCGTCGCGGATGGCCAAGCTCGCTGCGCTTTGGGCGGGGTCGCGGAAGCGCACCACCGTAGACAGAGTGAGGGTTTCCGGCCGCGAAGCGAGGTCGGTGATGACGCCGCCGGCCGAGATCGACGCCAGCTGTTGATCGTCGCCGACGAGGCGCACGCTGGCGCCGCGGGCAAGGGCGTGGGTGATCATTTCGTCGAGGTCGAAGGTGGAGGCCATGCCCGCTTCGTCGACGATCAACAGGGTGTCGGGACCGATGGTGTTGAACCACTTGAGTGCTGGGTCGTTGGCCGCCACGGGGTGATCGGTGGGGGCGGCGAGCTGAACGAATTTGGCCATGGTGTCGGTGGTGATGTGGGCGTCTTCGGCCAGGACTTCGGCGGCCGCCGCGGTTGGAGCCAGGCCGATGACGTTGCCGCCGCTGTTGGTCCACGCGGACGCGAGAACGGACATGGCGGTGGTCTTTCCGGTGCCCGCGGGGGCAAGCGCCAGTTGCAGCCGGGCCCCGGAGGTGGCCATGCCGCGCACCAGTGCCTGCTGGGCTTCGTTGAGTTGCAAGCCGCTTTGGGCGTGCTGTTCGAGCATCGCCAAACCGATGCTGTTGTCGTCTGCGACACGGCCGCCACGTTGTTCGGCGGCGGCCAGGATGCGGCGTTCGGCGGCCCGGATGGCTTCGCTGGTGTAGCGGGTCGAATCGTGTCGGGTATAGACCGAGACGCCATCGCGGCGGCGCAGGACCGCGGGTTCGTTCATCTCGGTGTCGGCGTGGCTGGTGATGGTGATGCTGCAGGCGTCGAGAGCGTGTTTGACGATCCGGTTGAGGATCTCGGGATCGCCGTGGCGGTCGGTGCCCCGCAGTACCCGTTGAGCCTCGGCCCGGACGTGGTTGATGCCCCATTCGGCCCGGTCGTGCGAGACCCGGTTGATGACGGCTTCGGCTTGATCGGCAACCCATTCCGCAGTGATGGCGGGCTGGCGGCGGGGCCGCGCACGGTGGGTGACATCGGTGATCAGCCGGGCCAGTTTGCGGTGGCTGCCGATGACTTCGATGGCCTCGGTTCGCCACGTCTGGCGCTGCTCGCCAAGGCTGCGCGGCTCGTGTTTGGCCTGCCGGGTGTCGAGGGTGGCCTGCTGAGACAGCGCGAGCATTTCGACGGCGCTGGGTTCACGGCCATGCTCGGCCTGGAAGGCCTTCGCCAGGTCCGCGACACGGTTCTCGATCGCGGCGCGCCGGGCTGACCAGCGTTCGATGAGTTCGACCGGGATTCCGTCGATTTCACGCACCGGCCGCTTGTCGTTCTTGGCGCGGGTTTCGGCGAACTGCACACCGAGTGCGGCCATGAGATGAGCCTCGAGTCGGGTGTTGTAGAGCTCGGAGGCGGCGACGGCGGCTTTGTGCAGAGGGTCGCCGTCCAGTGCCAGCCAGCGCGGGATTCCGTCAGGCCCGATGACCCGCACCTTGTTGCTGATCGCGACGTGGGTGTGCAGGTTGGGATCTCCGGCGCGGGAGTCTCGGTGATCGAACGCGGCGGCGATGAATCCGGTGGTGTCGACCTGGGCGATTCCGTTGGCTCCCATACGGGAAAACGCTGCGTGTTCCTCCAGGAATGCGAGGGCGTCGGCGACGGCTTGGTGGTGGGCGGCGAGGATGGTTTCCGAGATTTCCCGGGGCGCAACGGCCCACAGCACCGACACCGATTTGACCGGGGTGAATGTCAGGTCGTATCCGGCGACGGCTTGGGTTTGGGCGCGGGATTTGCGGGCGATGAAGCCGGTCAGTTCTCGCTCGTCGGCCGGTGGGCGGCCGTACTGCTCGGCGAACATTTCACGGGCGATCGCTGTTTTGATGCGGGCGCGTTCCTCGGGTTCGAGGGAGGCCAGGCGGTCGCGGCCGAGGGTGGTGTTGAAGTCCGCGTAGCCCTCGCGCAGGCGGCGCATCCATTCGTTGTCGGTCTTGTTGACGCGGAACGGCCGGCCCAAACGCGCGGCGGCGATGGCGCCGTTGTGGCCGAGTCCGAATCCGGTGAGCCGCTCGGTAATTCGGTCGGCGTTGGGGTGCAGGCCTTCCCCGAAGAGGGCCTTCATCTGGTCTTCGGTGACCTCGGAGCCTTCGGGCACTGACCACAGTTCGGCGACCATCGGATCGGTGGCGTCGCGGCCTGCGGGTTCACCGAGGCCGGGCAGGCCGCTGCCCATCCAGCGACCGGGGGTTTCGCCTTTTTCGCTGTAGTAGTCGGCCAGGCTGGATTTGCCGCGGTGGGTGTCGTCGGACGCGGCGACCTGGCGAATCAGGTACATATACCCGTCGCCCGCGCTGAGTTTGTGCAAGCCCATCACCGCGTCATCACCCGGGTCCGAGCCAAAGGCCGGCCGGGGAGTTATACGACAGCCGTTATCAATTTGTGACCTGAATGCAAGAGGTGTGATGTGCGGTAGTGGGGTGGAGGTTGTTGGGAAAGGCGGCAGGGCTGGTGTGGCCAGGGGCGGCAGGGAGGCGATGGAAGCGATGGGCGGCGAGGGAAGGAAGTTGAGTTTGGGTGCGGCATAAGGGGTAAGCGGGGGGCATGGTGGGCGGCATGGCGAACAGTCGAGTTTCGAAAGCGGCACGTAAGGCGGCTCGCGAGGCGGCAGCTGCGGCGCAAGAAGAGCAGGCGCGGCGACAGAAGGCGAACGTCGAGGATCTGGCGAGGTTCTTTACGGCCAAGCAACGCGTCGACGACGTCGACGACTGGCTGGCCGAAAGGGTCGAGGAGCTGAAGGTGCGCGCAGCGCGGCGCCGCGACGAAGAGCGCACCGCGTGCGGTGTGGCACTGAAGGCGATGCAGGACCGCGGCGAAAGTGTCCGCGAGATCGCGCGCATGGCCGGCGTCGGCGAAAAGATGGTGCGCGAGCTGATCAAGTTGGCGGTCGAGCCGGCCGCGGAGCCGGCCCCGCCGGCGCAGCAGGACGACAAGACCGATGCGGCGCCGGTCGAGGACGCGAGGCCGCAGGCCGACGCGGACGAGACGAGCGGCTTCGCGGTCCGCGCTGCCGGTTGACCGCACATGTCGGTGGTGACCCTCACAATGGTGGGCGCACAAGTCGGTTTCGCGCGGCTGGACGCGGTTCGGGACGAACCGGGTTTCGGCCGGCGCGTTATGGTGACAGGAGACCGTGACCGCCGTGGGGGTTTCGCAACCACTACGCCTGGTGGTGAATCCGACGATTCACGCCGACGAATTGGAGCGGTTCGAATCGGAGATCGTGCGCGGCCCGGGCCCCGAAGATTGCGCCATCTGGACCGGCGCGATCGGCGGCGATGGCTACCCGAGATTTTGGGTGCGCCGTGACGGCGGCGACCGGATCATGCTGCGAGGCAACCGCTACGCTTTGGCCGCAGCGCGGCCAGGAGTGCCACTCGAACCATGGGAACGGGCACTGCACGGCTGTGACAACCCGGTGTGCGTGCGGGTGAGCACGCCTGGTGAGGTCGGCCTGTTGCATCTGGTGACCGGTTCGCAGCGAGACAACATGCAGATGATGGGCCGGTCCCGGCGAGGCGGCGGCAGAACGATAGTTCGCCGCGGCGAGCATGGCGTGGCCGACCGGCGAGCGCGCGCGGTAGCGCTGCGCGAAGCGGTGCGGCACGGCTGGGACGCGGAAGCGGTCGCGGCCGCGCTACTGGGATCACCCGAACCGACGCTGTGGTGAGACCCCGGGCGCGCGGCGCAGGCGAGACGCCGGCCGAAGGCCTGGCGGAGCCGCGGCGCGCAGCCCGCCACCGGCCCGGAAGTCGAACATCGACAACGGTCGACATCTGCGCGCGACGGCCGCGGGGCCGCGGCATGTGATGGTTCCGGGCCCGACCCGAGTGGCGAGCCGGGCCCGGAACGTTGAGACGAATCGTCAAGCAACACTTGCCGCCTGGGTCTCGACGGTGACGGCGTGCCGTGTGGCGGCGTCGATGTCGACGTTGGCGAGCAACACGTGCAGCCCGCGTGCGGGCGTCCAGGAGCTCAGCGACCAGTGCGTGTTGTGCGGGTCGCGACCGGCGACCCAGTCGTGGTTGAGGAAGTACTCGGCGGACCCGGCGGCGGTGAACCCGATGCGGTTGCGCGGCGCCGCGGCGGGCTGGCCGGCGTCGGCGGTGCTGCGCTGCCACCAGTGCGCGGGCGGCGTGATGGCCCGCTTCCAGAGCAGTCCACCGCTGCGGAACTGCGCGATGTGAGAGTCGATGATGCCGCCGTCGAGTGGGGTGGAGGCGACCGCGGATGCGAGCACGTGGGTGGCGTCGTCGCGGGCGACGATGAGCACGTCGTGCTGGCCGTCGCGCAGGCGATGGCGGGCGGTGGTGATGAGGCCGGCCTGGGGGCTGGCGATGCGGTGGGTGCCGAAGGCCCGGAGTTCGACGTTGTCGATTGCGAGTGCTTGGAGTTGGGCGGCGAGCCGGTAGGTGTGCGACATGGTTGTTCTCCGTTCTGGTCGTGAGTGGTTGCGCCGGTTGGCGTGTGTGTCAGGGGGACCGGCAGGGTGGCGCGGTCAATCCCCGAAGAGCGCGCGGTGGTGGGAGCCGGGGTTTCGGCCCGCGAGCGGCAGCGAGCTTGATAGGGCCGAAACGGTCACTCGGCCGGCGGACACCAGCTCGCGCGTGGGTTGACCGTGACGGGCCCCGGCCGGTCAGACTGAGCCACGCTGACAGGCAAAAGAAGGTGAGCAGGCACCCAACCCAAAAGCCCGCCGGAGGCGGGCTATCTGGCGGACGCACCTAGTGCGCCGCCACGAGCACACCGGAAGACAAAAAGAGCCCGGCCAACCCCATGCGGGGCCGGCCGGGCTCGGTGGGCGTTAATTCGCGATCGCGGCGGCGAGTTGGTCGGCGGGGATGGGGTTCCATCCGCTGCTGGCGCACGCCCATGCGGTCTGACCGATCTGGACGACGTCGCCGACGGAGAGACTGCGGTGTCCGGTGAGGTGATATTGCTGGGCCCACATCGTGGTGGGCTCATCGATGTTGAGTTCTTCGAAGATGGTTTCGAGGGCGGCCATGACGGCGGTGCGTCCCGGTCGGGTGTTCTCGGGTACCGGCATGTGGAAGTGGATGACGGGGTGCAGCTGGGCAGGGGCGTGGCGGTTGAAGCCGAGGGTGCTCAGGAGCGCGGTGTTGAGGTACACGGTGGTGGGGATCTGTGTGGTCATGGTTGTGCTCCGTTCGGTGTGGTGACTGGTTGCGCCGGTCAGCGCTGGGGTGCGGTCGATCGGCTGAGGGTGGGCTGTCAACCCCGAAGAGCGCGGGATGGTGGTAGCCGGGGTTTCGGCCCGCGAGCGGCAGCGAGCTGATAGGGCCGAAACGGTCACTCGGCCGGCGGACACCAGCCCGGGCGTGGGTTGACAGGTCGGGCCCCCGGCCGATTAGGCTGCGCGCCCCTGCTGACGGCAAAAAGGTGAGTGGGCTGCCAACTCGAAAGCCCGCCGCAGGCGGGCTATTCGGCGGTCGCACCTAGTGCGCCGGCCGCCACCACAACCGCCGGATCAAAAGAAGAGCCCGACCAGGCACCTCGCGGGGAGGGCCCGGCCGGGCTCGATGGCTAGATGTTGTTTTCGCGGATGGTGTGTGCGATCGCGTAGGCGGCGCGGACGTTGCGCAGGCTGTCGTTGATGAAGCTGGCGACGTCGGCGCCTTGGGGCCCTTCGACGTAGGCGCTGTCGTTGATGGTCTTGTGGGTGAGCACTGTGATGGATCGAGCGGCTCGGTAGAGCGCGGTGAGCGCAGTGTCGAGGGCTTCGTCGAGAGCCATCTGGTGGGTCGTGATGGCGAGCTGGCGTTCGGTGGGGGACATGGTGTTTCTCCGTTTCGGTGTGGTGGGCCCGCGCCGGGTTGGGGTCGGCGCGGGCCGGGGATGGTTGGTTAGTCGAGGCCGGCGTTGTGGATGCGCTGGCGGATGAGGTCGAGGTCGATGGTGTTGTCGCTGCGGCGTGCCCAGTGCTGCCAGCCATCGAGGGCGGCGGCGATGTCGTCGTAGGAGACGTCGGGGCGGCTGATGGGCAGGGTGTCGCCGTGGTCAGCGCGGGAGGCGGCGGCGATGACGGCGATGAGTTGACCGGTGATGGCACCGGAGGCCGCCTGGTTCTCGTGGCGGAATCGCAGCTGGCGGGGCCGGTCGTAGTCCGTGGGGTCGACGAAGTTCCATGCGAGGGCGAAGTCGATGTCCATTGGTGGTGCCTTTCTTGAGGTTTGGTGTGATCGGTGACGGGGTGGGTCAGAGCGGGTGGACGGTGAAGATGACGCCGTGCCCGGGGATGGGGGCGGTGCTGGCGGTGATGCGGTACCAGCCGCCGAAGTGCGGGTGGTGCTGGGGAATGAGTGCGGCGAGGTCGGTGTGGTCGACGCAGAACCGTTCGTGCTCGACGGTGTCGGCGATGATGTCGGCGTCGTGGTGGCAGTGCAGGACGCCGCAGGTGTGGGCGCCGGTGACGTGCCAGGTCTGGGTGTCGGTTTCGACGATGGTTTTCGACATGGTTTGTCTCCGTTCTGGTCGTGAGTGGTTGCGCCGGTTGGCGTGTGTGTCAGGGGGACCGGCAGGGTGGCGCGGTCAATCCCCGAAGAGCGCGCGGTGGT
>NZ_JBSGAQ010000024.1:0-39898 GCF_053600815.1 Mycobacterium sp. NPDC004974
CAACCCAAAAGCCCGCCGGAGGCGGGCTATCTGGCGGACGCACCTAGTGCGCCGCCACGAGCACACCGGAAGACAAAAAGAGCCCGGCCAACCCCGCACCGCAGGCGGGACTGACCGGGACTGATCTGGTCGGGATGGTCAGGGGCGGTTGCAGTCTCGGCATCCGCACGCAGGTTCGGGGCTGTAGGGAATGAGCACGGTGACTTGCGATCGCGGTACCCAGATGTCTGGTTTGTGGCCGAAGTCGAGGAGTACGTCGTCGTGGCCGATTTCGGTGATGGTGGCGGTCGGCGGGTTGCTGGGGCCGAAACGGCCGCTGGCGTTGGGGATGTGGTACTGGACGATGTCGCGGCGCTTCATGGTGAGGTTCTCCGTTTCGAGTGGTGGTGGGCCCGCGCCGCGGGCTGTGTCGGCGCGGGCCCTGAGTCGGTGTGCTGGTGTTATGCGGCGTGGAGGAGCTCGGTGAGGGCGTCGTCGATGTCGGTGTGGCTGGTGGGCTGGGCGATGTCGACGGTGAGGGTCCAGGTGTCGGTTCCGGGCTGGGCGGTGAGGGTGTAGGTGTGGCCTTCGACGGTGGTGCGGAAGCTCCAGGTGTCCACGGCGTGGAAGGTGTGTTCGCCGGCCCGGACGTGGACGATCCGGGTCACCGGGTCGGTGTCGAGGTCGGGGGCGGTGGCCTCGATGGCGACCATCTGTCCGTAGTCGTCGGCGGCGAGTAGGACGAGGTGGTGTCCGGTTTCGCGGGTGTAGTTGTGGACGGTGGTGAGCAGGATCGGCCCGTAGTCGTGGAAGAGGATGCGGGTGATTCCGTACTGCTGGTGGCCGATTCGTTCGGCGGCTTCGTCGAGAAGTGCGAATGCGAGGTCGAATTCGTGGTCCATGTTGTGCTCCGTTCTGTGTGGTGATTGGCTGCGCCGGTCAGCGCTGGGGTGCGGTCAATCGGCTGAGGGTGGGCTGTCAACCCCGAAGAGCCCGGGGGCGCTGCCGGCGGATTTGCGGCCCGCGAGCGGCAGCGAGCTTGATAGGGCCGCAAATGTCCTCCGCCGCCGGCAGTGGTCTCGGGCGTGGGTTGACAGGTCGGGCCCCCGGCCGATTAGGCTGCGCGCCCCTGCTGACGGCAAGAAGGTGAGTGGGCTGCCAACTCGAAAGCCCGCCGCAGGCGGGCTATTCGGCGGTCGCACCTCGTGCGCCGGCCGCCACCACAACCGCCGGATCAAAAGAAAAGCCCGACCAGGCACCTCGCGGGGAGGGCCTGGCCGGGCTCGCGGGATTGCTGGGTGGCTACAGAGTCGGGTGGCGGTAGTGGGTACCGGGCACGTCGGCGCCGGGGTACTTGGCGGTGATGGCGTCTTTCTGTTCGTTGCTCAGGAAGGAGTACCAGTCGCCGCTGATCGGGTCGTAGAAGCGGTGATCAGGCCGCTTGACGATGGCCCATCCGCGGCCGATGTTGTCGGATCCGTTGGAGACGATCCGAAAACCCTGGGATGCGACGGCATCTGCGAGTTTCTGTTCGGTCATCTCGCCAGTGACGGTGACCGGTGCGTAGATGAATCGGTTGGGGTCGTGGTCGTCCCAGTGGGTGACGACCTGGTGGCGATCGCCGTCTTTGCAAATGGTGGTGGTGTAGTAGCACACGATGGTCTCCTTGATGGTTGTTTGGCTGTGCTGGTGTGGGTTTGGTGGTGCGCCCGGGGCCGCGGATTGCTCGGCACGGCCCCGGGGCACCGTGGGTTCAGGGGTTGGCGATGATCGCTTCGGCATCGGCTAGGTAGTGCTCGGCGTGGCGGAGCTCGTCGGGGTTGGCGTCGCCGGCCAGGAGCACGGTGACGGCGTTGTCGCGGGCGGAGAGGGCGTACTGGTTGCGCCGGTGGGGATCGTCGATCGCCGCGTTGGCGGCGTGGATGTCGGAGCGGGCCTCTTCGAGGGTGGCGGCGGTGGCGATGCTGATGGGGTCGTGGTCGGTGGTGGCCCAGGGGTCGGTGATCTGGGTGGTGGTCATGGTTGGTCCTTCCGTTCGGTGTGGTGACTGGTTGCGCCGGTCAGCGCTGGGGGTGCGGTCAATCGGCTGGGTGGCGATGTCAACCCCGAAGAGCGCGGGATGGTGGTAGCCGGGGTTTCGGCCCGCGA
This sequence comes from Mycobacterium sp. NPDC004974, assembly GCF_053600815.1. Lineage (NCBI taxonomy): Bacteria > Bacillati > Actinomycetota > Actinomycetes > Mycobacteriales > Mycobacteriaceae > Mycobacterium > Mycobacterium sp. NPDC004974. The sequence continues at coordinate 2,128 of NZ_JBSGAQ010000024.1, forward strand.
GCGGCAGCGAGCTCGACAGGGCCGAAACGGTCACTCGGCCGGCGGACACCAGCCCGGGCGTGGGTTGACATCGACGGGCCCCGGCTCGATTACGCTGAGCGCCCCTGCTGACGGCTAAAAAGGTGAGCAGCTACGGACTTTCGGGCCACCGCAGGTGGCCATCTGCCGGTCGCACCTCGTGCGCCGGCACCACCCCAACCGCCGGATCAAAAGAAGAGCCCGACCAGGCACCTCGCGGGGAGGGCCTGGCCGGGCTCGGGGTCGACGATGGTCAGAACAGCAGGCCGATTCGTTCGGGGTGGTTGTGACACAGGCAGCCGCATCGCCACAGGAACATCGGCCGGTTGGACAGGAACACGCCGCCTTCGTGGCGAGCTCCGCGGCGGTGGTTGCATTGGTGGTGGCGGCCTTCGTGGCATGACTTGGTGGGCGCGTCTTGGGGCATTTCGACGATCACTGGTTTCTTGCGGCGGCCGCGGCCCAGGTCGTCGTGGTAGGTGATCCATTTGACGCCGTCGCGGGTGTCGACCTTGGCTTTGCGTTTGATGCAGTCGACTGGCTGAGGGTGTTTGGTGCGTGGTTCCCAGAAGTCGTCTGGGTGGGGATGCACGTAGATGGTCATCGGACGTTGTTCCCTTCGGGAGAGTGGTCGAGAGACGGTGGTGCCCGGCCAGCTGCTGATGGCTGGCCGGGCACGGGTCGGGCGGTGTCAGTCGATGGTGTCGAGGTGGTAGCGGTCGGAGGTGGCGCCCCAGTGGATGACGACGTGGAAAGCGCCGGCGACAGGGCTGAGCGGGTCGGGCTCGAGAATCACTCCGCCAACGGCGTGGTCGTTGTCTTTGGCGAGGGCGATGATGGCCTTGTTCGCGTCGTCTACGTCGCCGAACGTGGTCTCGGTGGCGCGGTCGGCGAAGCCGCCGCCGCAGGCCATGCTCATGTGACGCATCCGGATGGTGGGACGCTGCACGCTGATCGCCGCGGCCGTGATGCTGGTGGTCATGATGTGTTCCGTTCTGCTCCAGTAATCGGGGTGCGCCGGTTGGCACAGGTGCAGGCGGAATCGGTGGGTGCCGTGGGTCAACTCCGAAGAGGCCGGGCCGCGGCGAAGCAGGGCTTTCGGCCCGGGTGAATCGCCGGCGCGCAGCGCCTTGGGGATTCATAACCGTTGGGCCGAAAGGGTCACTCGGCCTGCGTAGTCCGGCCCGGGCGTGGGTTGAGCCGCGGTGGGCCCCGACGATTACGCTGGGCGCACCTGCTGACAGGCATAGAGGTGAGTGGCTACGGACATGGGCCGCCGCAGGTGGCCATCTGCCGGCCGCACCTAGTGCGCCGGCACCAGCCCAACCGCCGGATCAAAAGAAAAGCCCAGCGACCCGCTATTGAAACGGGCTGCGGCTGGGCTGTGAAGACTGGATTACTCAGTACTCGAACGGATTTCGCGGGTGATCAAGATGGTTCAGCATTTCGGCGGCGCCGGCGTGATCGGGTGACCCGGTCTCGGTGTAGCCGGTTTGGATGATGGCGACGAGCTCGTCATCCTGTTGCAGGACGTAGCGGGGCGTACCCGCTGCGGCCTGGTGGATTTGGCGCCGGGCCGCGGCCACGAGCTGGCGGCGCGCGCGAAGCGGATCGGCGTCAGCTCCGATGGTTACGCGTTCGCTGGTGCTGTCGCTGGTGGTCAGGGTCCAGGTCGTCATGGGGCTATCGTCGCGCGTCAGGGCGGGCCCGTCGAGGGCCGCAGGTCCGGTTGTGGACAACTGCGACCCTCGCGGCTTCCCTGTGGATAACTACTGCGGGTTGTCCGCCTTGAGTGCTCGGTACCCGGCGGTGGTGGGGTCGGCCCGGTGCTGTTCGCCGTCGAGGCAGACGGCGATCGCGGTGTGGTGTGCGAGTTCGAGGATGTCCATGGTGGAGTCGAACGCGGCGCGATCGAGGATCTGGAAGGTGAGCGACCCGAGGTAGACGTCGGTCCACCGTGCGATGCGGTGGTGGGGTCGCGGCTGGCTCTCGCGAGGCATCACGGCGTAGGTGGGGCGCTGAGTCCAGTCGATCGCGATGGTGGGCCGGTCGTAGGGGTCTTCGTCCGTCGACTGGGGCGCACCGAGGTCGACGGGCAGGTTCACCATGGTCGGGCGGGCGGCCGACAGCGCTTCGCGGACACCCTGTGCTGCTTGAGCATTCAGGAAGGTCATCAGCACACCACCCCAGGCGAGCGTGACGCGGACGTTGCCGGTGCGGGCGTGGTGGACGGTGAGGTCGGCGCGCTGGGTGCTGCGCAGGCGAATGAAGGCGTTGGCGATGATGGCGGTGGGCTGGCCCATCTCGGCCGCGGTGATCTCGGTTTTCGACATGGTTGTTCTCCGTTCTGGTCGGGAATGGTTGCGCCGGTTGGCGTGTGTGTCAGGGGGACCGGCAGGGTGGCGCGGTCAATCCCCGAAGAGCGCGCGGTGGTGGGAGCCGGGGTTTCGGCCCGCGAGCGGCAGCGAGCTTGATAGGGCCGAAACGGTCACTCGGCCGGCGGACACCAGCTCGCGCGTGGGTTGACCGTGACGGGCCCCAGCCGGTCAGACTGAGCCACGCTGACAGGCAAAAGAAGGTGAGCAGGCACCCAACCCAAAAGCCCGCCGTAGGCGGGCTATCTGGCGGACGCACCGAGTGCGCCGCCACCACTACGGTCAGGCGCCGGCCAACGGCAGCTAGGCCAGGGCCTCTGATCCGAACAGTGCGAGCTGGCCGACTGGCTCCTGTCCGATCGCGAGAATCGCTTTCAGGCAATCGCTTTCACGGCGTCGGAGTCCTACAACGATTTCCATGTGTTCGCCGTCTTCGGCGTCGCTCGGGTGGTATTGCTCGCGCTGCCGAAAGTCCTTGTGGGGTTTAACTTCGCCACCTTTTGCAAAGTGGCAGCGGCACCACAGTTCGGTACGCCAGTGCTCGTCCATCTCGGCCTTGTCGATGGCCGCCAGTTCAGTGAGCAGCTCGGCGGGGATTGTTTTCCGAAATGCGCGGATCTGCCTAGCCGTGACGGTCACCCGAATCTCATCGCCACGCGCCGGGCTCGTGATTCTTCCGGCCCGGGTCTCGTAACTGTCCATCCACTGCGGTGCGCCCGCGCGCGCTGTGCCGTAGTAGCTGTTCATGCTGGCCATGTAGCTGTCCAGCCCCTCATCGGAGAGCAGTGCGCGGCTGGTGCCGAGTCCCACAGTCCACAGCAGCCAGCGTTGGTCGTCACTGAGCATTGCGCTGGCGCCCATTCATACGTCCGTCGTTGTCAGAGCCACAGGCGGGTCAAGGGAAACGGATCGGAGGCGTCTTCAGCGTGGTCGATCAGCCGAAAGTTGTCGTCCTCGACGCACGCCCAGAGGTGGTCTACCGGCGTCGTTTCCTCGTCTGGCAGTTCCTCGTCATCGATGCCAACGTGACGCATCCAACGGTTGACCTCCGCGACGAACTCACGGGCGTTGACATGCCCATAGCCCCAGAATGTTCCGCCGCTTTCGCCCTCGATCATGCCGAATCGAAGGTCGTTGCCATCGGCGTCCTGGTCGAGCGTGACGAAGTGGTGTTCGTAGGTCGCTTCTGATGTGGTCATAGCGTCTCTCCGTGTGGGGTGTAGGTGTGCGGCGGATCGGCTAGGCGGCGTTGATCGGTGGTGTTCCGAGCGCGGTGAGGGCGTCGTCGAGCGCGGCGAATCGGCCGAAGTTTCCGCCGGCGATGGTGGTGCGCCCGCCGAGCCAGATGCCGATGATGTGGACTGTGCCGTCGCCGGTGTCGGTGGTCCATACGGGGCCACCGGAGTCGCCTCCGATGGTGGGGGTCATGCCGACTGTGAGGTACTGGTGCTCGCCGAAGCTGCGGGTGACTTCTCCGCATACGGTGCCGGTGGTGATGCCGGCGCGGCACACTTTCTGCCCGGGCCGAGGCTCGGGGTGGCTGTTGGCGGCGACGGGTTGGTCGTCGACGAACGGCACGGGCAGGGTGCGTAGCCCGAAGTCGATGAGTCCGTAGTCGGCTCCGCCGATACCTGGCGGGTCGACCAGGGTGCGGATGAATGTGCCTGTGGCGCCGCTGTATTGATTGCGAACGGTTTCGCCTTGCCGGTTGGCGCAGTGCCCGGCGGTAATGGCGTAGGTGTGCTTGTCGGCGCCGATGTAGACCCAGCCGAGTGTGCATGCGTTGCTGGCGGTTTCGAGGCGGTCGCCGGGCTCGACCAGCTGCAGCGCGGCTGCGGCGGGAGCTGCGGGAACGGTGGCCAGGGCCGCGGCCGCGGTGGCGATCGCGGCGAGGAGGCGGGACGGTTTCACGCGGTCCTCCGACGTCGGCGAAGGTGCCGTTCAGCGTGCCGTTGGGCGCGGACGCCGAGGGTTTCGATCCACGTACCGGCTGTGGTGGCCGCGCCTCGGTGGCTATGAGGGACTGCCACGGCGGCCGCGGTGCGGCGCACGATGGCAGCGTCGGTGAGCGGTGTGGTCATGGGGTGTCCCATCCGGGTTTGGCGGCGGCTTCAGCGCGGCGCCGCAGGTCGGCCAGGTCGTCGCGGGTGTCGATGAACAGCTGGGTGAGCAGCTCGCGTTCGACGTCGCATTCGGCAAGCTCTTGCATCCGGATCGCATGGTCGCGGAAGGCGTTTCGATAGGCGGTGTCCAGAACGTCGCGAGCGTATTGACCGGCGTTCTCCCGTGGCGCGATGGCGTCCTGGTAGGCGTCGAACAGGTAGATGGCCAGGCCCTTGAGTTGATGCGCGCTCGGCGGCCGATCGGGGCACAGTGCGAATGTGCTGGGCTGGGTTCGCGCCAAGTCGAGCACGGCGACCGGGTCGGGATCGTGGCCGGCGTCGACGAGTGTGCGGATGAGTTGGTATGCCCAGCGGGCGCGAGGCCTCCAGATCGCAGTGTCGGGAACCAACTCGAGGATGGCTCGGACACGGGTTGCGGGCAGCCACAGCAGTGCGCCGATCAGCTGGTGTTGGGGTTCGGTCTGCTCGACGAAGGCCTCGGCGCGCCAGTCGTCGGCGGGGCGCTCCTCGAGGTCGTCGTCGCTGAGTCTCAGCCAGGAGTCATCGCCAGCCACCGCGGTCCCCGGTTCAAGGGTTTGCACGGCGCTCGGACTCATCGCGGGATCTCTTTGTCGATGATGGTGTGCACCACGGCGTAGGCGGCGCGGCCGATCCGGATGCCGTCGTCGAGGAACTGGGCGACGTCGCGGCCGTCACGGCCTTCGACGAAGTCGGGGTCTTCGATTGGGCCACGCAGCTGGGAAAGTTGTTCGCAGGCGCGCTGAAACGAGGAGATGCCGGCGGCGATCTCGGTGAGGAGCTTGTCGCGGGTGCGGCCGACCAGTTCGTTGTGCTCGTCGTAGTCGGTGGCGGTGGGTAGGTGGTGAATTGTCATGTCGTTACGGTCCTTTCGCGGGATTGGCCATGCGGCGGCGGGCCGTCAGGCCACTGCCATCTGAGCCAGGGTCTTGATGCGGTCGGGCCGGAATCCCGACCAGTGCTGGTCGCCGGCGACGACCACTGGGGCCTGGAGGTAACCCAGGGCCATGACGTAGTCGCGGGCTTCGCTGTCGAGGGTGATGTCAACTTTTTCGTACTCGATGCCCTGCTTGTCGAGGGCCTTATAGGTCGCATTGCATTGGACGCATGCGGGCTTGGTGTAGACAGTAATTTGAGACATTTCTGGCCTCCATTGAATTGAGTTGGCGGGGTTTATATTCACTGATTCTACTGGCATTTATTGGGTTATGCCACACCTATCCAAAAGATCTTTATTGCATTTTCCTATCGTTTATCAACCTCCATTCTGACGTACGCACCGATACGGCTAACACCGCTTCATCGGGTGTCCGCTGCCATTCTTTTTCCGTTTCTGGCAGGATGGTTACCGCTGGTTGCGGCGTGTAATGCAAGGTTTCGGGCGGAAAGTTTTCAGTGAGCGTAGCGAGCGTCTCGGAAAAGTTTTCGCGCCGGAGGCCGCAGCGGATGCGGAGCCGATGGCCTTGCATGGAGTCGCCGAAACAAGCGCATAATTCCAACTGCAGAAACGGGGAGCTGTTGTTTGTGATGCCGCCCCGAGAATTACTGTTGGTTCGCGCGAATTGGTGATGAATAAGTGGCGTGATGGGTCGGTAGCGCCGAAGGCGTTTCCGCACGGCGTTCGGTCGAGGAGTTGCGGGCCCGCCGCCTGGCTGCTCGGCGGGCCCGGCTCTGTTCGGGTCAGAGGGTTTGCAGCATCGTGAACGCGGTGGACTTGAGCGTCTGGGCGCTGCTCCCGGTGGTCACCGCGCGTAGCGCACGGACGGCTTCGGGGTTGCCGCGGCCGCGAACCTTGGCGTGGTGGTCGACGTACTCGGTGACCGCGTTGTAGGCGCCCCAGCGGGTTCCGGCGACCGGCGCGACAGTGGGGGAGGACACCCACAGTTTGACGATGCCGTTGGCTTGTTCGCGGCGAGCGTTCTTGGCTGCCAGGCTGGTTGCGCCGTCGACGTCGACCAGGCGGTTGGCGAAGGCGCGGACCTCGTCGGTGTCCATCGGGGTCGCGTAGAGGTGGGCGGCCTCGGCCTGGAACACGTCCAGGTAGCGCCACGCCAGCCGCAGGGCCTCGCGGGCTTGTTGGATGGCGATGCGGGCGCTGCCGGTGTGGCGGATCGCGAAACTGGCCTTGGCTTCTCGAATCGCTGCGGTCTGGGTGTTGGCGCATACCACGCGGACCGGGGTCACGATGCCGCGGAACGCTGCGGTGCCGTCATGTGAATTCAGTGCGGCGATATACAGGTCGGTGCGGTCTTTCGAGCCGTCCTTGCCGTCGAACACCATGGTTTCGGGCAACTTCAGGGTGACGAACGTTTGGCGGCCGCCATTGAGGGCACCAGCGGTTTCGAACACCGCGCCGCTCTCGTCAATGAGAGCGGTCAAGAAGTCGCACGAGGCCTCGTTCTGTAGGGGCTGATACTTGCTGCCGACGACACCAAGCACGTCGATCTGCCCGGGGACGATGGGGTTATCGCGCACGGTGGCGTAGTGATCGGGCACAACGAGCGGGTCCGGGGTGATCACAGTACCGTCTGCGGTCACGATGGGATCCTGGGCGACCTGCAACGGCACCTTGCGCACGTTCCATCGGGCAAGGTGGGCGGCCTCCAAAACTTCCTGCGAGGTCATGAGGTGGCCGACCTGCTGGCCGAGTTGGTGCCAGGCGTCGGTCTGCGAGTCGGCGAAGCTGACGCGGCCACGGGTGGAATCGAGTTGGTGAGCCATGGTGAGAACCTTTCGTGAGGGGGCGACTCGGGGCCGCCCGTTCTGTTTGCCTGTCCGGCAAGGAGATCGAGAACCGGCGTCAGGGCCGGGTAAGCAGCAAGGGCCCGGCGGGGCCGGTTTCACCGGCGAGCGCAGCGAGCCGCGAAACCGGTGCCGAGCCGTAGGCCGAAGCGGTGCCCTTGTGCGGCCGGACCGCCGGTTACGATCGGAGGCCGGAAGGCAAACCACATCGTGGGCCTACGCCGGAAGGCGTAGACGTATCCCGCAGCGCCGCAGGCGCTTCCGCTTCGCGGAGCCGGGCGGGCTGCAGAGGTTGGTGTCCTCCACAGCCCGCCCGGTCAACTAGTCGGCGTCCTCGCTGGGTTCGCCGTCCTGGTCCTCGGCTTCGTCGGCCTGCAGGCTCTCGTCGTATACCTCGTCTGCGGTCCGCTCACCGACGATGACCTGTTCGACCGGGGTCAGCTCGTAGGAATTGGCGACCAGGAAGCGCAGGTAGTCGACGGGCTTGACCACGTCGTAGCCGCGGTAGCGCCAGGAGTCCTTGGGTGTGCGGGCTTCCAGCGCACCCAGTACCAGCCCGAGGGTGACGACCTGTGCGCGGCCATCAGCGGTCGGTGCAAGGTCGCTGACCAGCTTCTTCACCGCGCCGGTCGAATCCGCGCCGAGAAGCTTGGCCGTTTGTGTCGCCCCGTGGAACTCCTTGATGAGGCCGGGGTCGCGGACCAGGCAATCTGCGACGAAGATCGCCGCACCCTTGGGCGGGGTCTTGCGGACGAGCAGCTTGGTCACGAACTCCTGGCGCACGCGAGCGGCGGCCTCGGCCATCCGGTTGAGGGCGATGACCTTGCGGCGCTCACGCCGCAATTCGGCCGCCCGCTGGGCCTCTGCGGCAGCCGCTTCCTCGCGGGCCTGCTGCGCGTCGGCGTCGGTCACGTCAGCCTCGTCCCGGACAGTGTTGTCCTGAGCCGCACGTCCCGAGACCTGGTGGCCGAGCTGCAGGCCAGCGGCTTGGTAGTCCAGGCAGTACCAGTCGGGCGAGTAGATCGTTGTCTGGACCACGCTGTTGAAGTGCCGTAGGCCCTCTTCTGGGGTGGCCTCGTCGTCGTCCCGGGTGGCCCAGTCGATCGCGTCCTCGTCCACGATCTCGCCGGTTTCGGCATCGGCGTAGCCGTCCTCTTCGTAGAGCATGACCGCCCAGTGCGCGGGATCGGTGACGGCGTCCTCGGTGGCGCGTTCCCCGTCTGCGGTGCGCAGGTATTCGATTGCCAAGCAGGTGGTGTCGTCCCAGACGGGTGCCTCGTCGTGCTCGATCACGCGGTAACCGCGTTCGGTGAAGTCCTGCACGGCGGCGGCATAGGCGCGGTCGCGCTCGCGGGCCTGGCGCAGCTCTTCGACGCGGAAGGCGAACCGGGTGGTCCCGGCGACGGCGATCAGCTTTTCGATTGCGTCGTCGTCGCCGTCGAACTCGCTGAGTGCGGCGGCTTCTTCCAGGCTCAGCTGGCCGGTGTCGAGTGCGTTCATGGCAGCGTTCGACTTGGCCGCTGCGGCAGCGGCTTTGACCGTGTCGCGCTTCACCGATAGCTTCTTGGCCACCTTGGTCTGTGAGACTCCGGCGCTGAGCATCTGCTGGATGCCGCGTGCGCGCTGGGCCTCGGTGATGGCCTTGACGTGATCGTTGGTGACGATCTGGTGCACGATGCGCTCGATGGTTTCTTCGCTGGCGTCGGCTGCGCTGGAGGGCAGCACGTACACCGGCACGGTGGCGAGGCCGAGTTCGCGGGCCGCAAGGGTACGCATCTGGCCGTTGCGGACGCGGATCACGTCGGGGTTGTCGGCGCTGCGGACGGCGGTGATCGGCGTCAGGACGCCGTTCTCGGCGATGCTGGCCAGGAACGACTTGTCAAGGATCGCTTCGTCACGCACGTTCTCACCGATTTCCAGCGTTGCGGGATCGAGGTGTTCGAGCGTTCCGAACTGTGCGGTCTCAACAACGTCCTGCTGGGTGGTGTCGGTCATCTCAGTACCTTTCAGGTGGGGAGCGACCCGGAGGCCGCCCGTTCTTTTGCCTTTTGGCACTGGAGATTTGGGCGGGTGTGGGGGAGCCGGAGTGCAAGACCCGGGCGCAAAGTCTTTCCCCGCGAAGCCATCGGGAGCGCAGCGAGCGCGGCGAGCGTAGGGAAAGAGTTTGCGAGCCCGCAGGGCCCGGAGCGTCGCGCAGCAGCGGAGGCCGGTGTCTTGGCGCGTAGGCGAGCCACCCGCCACAATCGGAAAGTGCAAAAGGCACAAGAAAAGTCACATCACCCGCTCGACGCGACCAGACGGAACCTGCACTATGCCCGCCTGATCACCGGTGGCTGGCGCCCTGCCTACTCGGGAACCGATTCGGTCGCGCCAAAGCAGGGCGGCCCCCAGAGGCCGGCGTCCAGGGTCTTGGCCTCGTTCTCCGCCGCGGTGAGCTCCGCGAACCGCTGGACCGGGCGGTTGCCGTAGGTGGCGACCTGGGACATGCCGGCCCGGACCGACTCGACGGAAAAATCGCGCCCATCGGGCAGGCCGAGATAGGCAAGCGTGCGACCGTGTCGGTCGGCGAGTCCCTGGGTCGGGTCGGTTGTCATCGAAACACGCTGTCCCACTGGGAGAAACGCGCTTGCCCACGCGGCTGCTTCTGGGCCGTAGCAGCCGACCGTCCAGCCTCGCTTGTGGGTCTCGGGAGCGTTGACACCGAGGATCCGGATCCGGAGTCGTCCACGGTCATCGTGACGGATGTCGACGGTATCGCCGTCGACCACGCGGACCACCGCGGCGTTACTACCACCGGTGGGGTCGGCGTTGCCGACAATGGGCGCGCACGAGGGCACCAGAAGACAGCATCCCAGAGCGAACACGAGGACGGCAGTGCGGCGAATCAGGAACATAGGCTCATTGTTTGCCCTGAACCTGGGGTTATTCCACATCCAAACCGCAACGATCGCGGGGTGTCGACGCGATACGCAATAGTCCGGCCGGCTAAAGCGCCGAATCACCAATAGCGAGCTTTAATTCCAGCAGTCGAGTATGAGAGTCAGCGACCCGTGTAGCAGTTGTTGCGAGTGCAGCGCACAAGTAGGTATTTTCCCGCCACTGCTCTGGTGTGACGCCTTCTGGTTGCGGACCCATAGCGTCAGAAAGGTAGCTCGAAGCTATGCCTGCTGCTTTCTGAGCTTCGCTGATATGGTGCTCGATGGCGTCCAGCTCCCGCTTGCTTTTCGGCATGTTCATAATTCGATAACCCCTTTTACGTTGTGCGTGACGATCTTCTGTGTACCTACGGGTTGTTCGACACGCAATAGTATCCACCGATGCTTGGTCGATGTCGTTCGCTGGTACTCATACACGTTCTGAACCCAGCGTTGCTGCTGCCGCATCTTCCAAATCCCGGAGTTTGTCATCTATCACCGACTTCTCCACCGTCAGCACTCTTGCAGCTAGCCGTGCCGTCGCCCAGTCGGACAACGTCGGTAGCCGAGCGATGACGGCTGAGAGCTCGTTCGACGCCGCAAGAAGCTCGGTAGCTCGCTCCTGCTGGGTTGTGTTAACGGCCGAGTAGGACTCGACCGGCTCAATGCTGAGTTGTATCCGCGTCGCAGCATGGTTGTCTGCGGCTCGGGCGCTGCGCCCGTCCAGATTGATGCCCTGGAGGATCGCGACATTGTCCGCTTCGACCACGAGCCAATCTCGAAGCGATGACTCCAATCGCGCCGAGACGACGTATAAGTTGGTCGGAACGGCGAGGAAGGCTTCATCGGCAGCCGCATCGAGTTGCCTTCCGTATGTACGAATCCGCTCGGCGATGGTGCGAATCTCCTCAATGACCGCTATGAGTCCCTGTGTGTCACAGTGGAAGCCGATTCCCTCCTGTTGCTGACGGTACTTCTCGACGCTTGTGGCGCGCCAACCCTGAAACCTCTCTCCGATCAGCGCGTCGGGGGCTATGAAGTCCCGGGCTCGGATACGGGCATGCAGCGCATCACGGGTGATTCCCAGGTACTCGGCGACCTGGGCACTGCTCATGTAGGTCTCCATGAGGGCAGCTTACTGCTGCTAACACAAATGTGCGCGCATTTGTGTTAGCGCTGTGCCCCTTCGCTCTGCCGCTCCCGATCCCGGGTGTCGACGGGTTGCGCGAAAGCTGGAATACTTCGAAACATATGTTCGAAAATGTGTTCGATGACTGGCCGGGCGAGATTTGCGGGTACCGGACCCTGCACCTGGTGGACCGGCCGGTGCGCATCGACACGACGAAGGCCTTCCCCGGCCTGGGTATGGCTCCGCGCCGGGATGAGCTTCCGATGTGGGTGAAGGCCGGCGGTTACTTGATTACGGGACCGTGGATGCCGGGTCGCCAAATCGCGTGGATCCGCCGGGCCAACGATGGCGACTGGACTGCGGTGTGCTTGCTTCAAGTGCGAAGCGGCAACGGACAGTCCCAAGCGACGATGCAACTGTGGCTCGAACCCGACGCCATCGCGCCGCTGGGCTGATCGAGCGGCATGGCATCACGCCATGTGTTGGCGTCGCGACGAATTGGTGGCATCTCAAACGTGTCATGAGACCGATCGGGCGGCACTGGTTTCTACCGTTCGATCCATGATTGAAACTTACGGAATCGAGCTCACTCATCGAGCCTCGGTCACAATCCTTGCTGACATCGAATATGCCCCGGCGATCACCTGGCCCGGATTTGTGTGGTTCCTGGTCTTTCCGGCTACGGTATTCCTCGCCGGCCTGGTGATCTACACCTTCACCATTGTGGTTGCAGCTTTCAGCGATCTTGTTAACAAGGGCAAGAGCCTCTTGGAAATCGTTGGGTTGATCGCCATAGGGATAGTCCTAGCGTGCGGGTTCTATTACGCGCTGACGTGGGTTCTTGGGCACACCGAATCCGGATGGGGCGCACTGGGGTTGGCTTTCTTCGTTGCTCTGATCGCCAGCTTTCTGGTGATCGGATACGCATGGCTGGCCAACTCGAATTACTACTTCACCGTCCTCGGGATTGTCGTTGTAGTTGCGATCAGTTGGACTGGGTTCCAGCATGATCGGGACATCAGGCCTGCGATGGACGAGCCGCACCGAGCGGAGATCGTGCGAACGACTCGGTAGCGGTTCCGCTGTCACGCAACATTATTCGTCACGGTGACGATTTGCAGTGATGCACTCGCAAGCGTCAGCTGGGGCGGTAGATATGCGCCCGGTGCTCAACACGACCGATCAGGAGGGCGTGGTCGTCGTCGAGGATACGGAAGGTGACGCGATAGTCACCACGTCGTGCGACTCGCCAGCCCTCCAGCTCGTGACGGAGCGGCTTCGACATCCGGTATGGGTCTGTGGGCAGCGTTCCGGTGATGAACTCGGCGATCGCCGCCGCGACTTTATGAGGAAGCCGATCCAGTGCCCGGACTGCACTGGGTGCCAGCCGGACAGTCCATGGCTCGTTGCTCACGACAGACCGTAGCGTTTACGCAGATCCTCACCGGTGATGGTGTTGCCGGCGGCGTAGTCGGCGTCTGCCTGGCTGAGTTCGTCGACGAGCCCTGGCGTCCGTAGAGCATGCAGGGTTTCGTTGAGTGAGTCGAGGTCGTCGGCAGACATCAAGACCGCGGCGGCACGCCCGTGCCGGGTGATCCGGATGATTTCGTGCGTGCTGTCGGCCTCGTCGACCAACGCTGAAAGCTTGTCCTTGGCCTCACTGAGCGGTACCGTCTTCATATGACGATAATAGCCCGATTATTGGCCTCCGACTAGCCCGCTAGCAGGCACGTAATTAGCCCGATATTTAGCCGATAACGTACCTTATGTCAACTGACAGTTGGCAGTTATGCGAACTGAGGCTTGACGCTATTCGATTTTCGCAGAATACTTGGCCGCATGGCAACCTCTCGTCTCGTCGAGCTGATCGACCGATACAGGAGCGCACACGGAGTCAGTGAGTCCGAACTGGCCAGGAGGATCGGCGTCACGCGGGAGAACCTGCGCAAATGGCGAACCAATGGTGTCCGCCGGCTGCCGGAGCGCACCAATCTTGTTGCCACAGCCCGAGTTATCGGACGCCCATATCGCGAAGTCCTCTCCGCGGCACTATTCGACACGGGCTATCTCGACGTGGTGTCCAACGAGACCCGGCCCCACGATGAGGTTCTGGCCGACGCCATCGCCGTGCTGACCGAGGCCACCAGACTGACCAACCAACTCTCACGACGTACCGACACAGGGCACTGGGAGGCCGATCCGGACCCCCGGGCCGCAGTCCCGATTGACTGGGCCGCCTTCGTCACCCTGGCGTTGGCCGGCGCCGCCGCCAACGCCGGAAGCATCGAAGCCGTCCTCGCCGGCCGACCGGGTTCGTGGGAAGCCGAACTAATCCGCCAGACACTGCAATCCACAGTATTCGACGACAAAGACTTGCTGCGGCACCGCACCGAACCTATCGTCATCGACTTGTGGGTGGAAAGCATTCTGAGCTACCTCGGCGATAGCAGCGACGACGACTACAACGACGCCACAATGGAAGTGGACGCCCGCACCAACGCCGTCCCCCTGCCCACCGACCTCCCGCCGGGCCCCTTCTCCCCCGACGACCCCCGCATCGCGGCCGTGAACTGGGTCAACGTAGACGACAACGGCTATCTGGTCATCAGCTACACCGACTGGACAGGCGACGCCGCCGACGTGGACCTGCTAACCGAGCTCTCCGCAGAGGCCGAGGCCTACCGAGACCCCACCCCCGGTGAAGTTGCCTATGAGCAAGCGTTGCAAGCGATCTCGGCTGAAATCGATGCACTCGAGGAGCAGTGGCACCGCGAATACGATGACTATGCCGCGCAGCTCACCGAGGCCATCGAAGCCCAGTTGGCAGCCCTGGAACTCAAGGTACCCATCACCATCACCATCACCCGCGCCCCTGAGACCTACGAGTCAGGGGCGTTCGACGAGCACGCGCCGCCGCCCTATGCCCGCACTCCAATCGAGGCGGCAATCGAAAAGGCAATCGCCGACACACCGACACCAGCAACCCTGCCCGGCACACCGCTCGATCGCCTCGGCTGGGCGAAGGCACGCGGCTTAGATGCGCTCTCCGATGAGTGACGGCTACTGGGTTGTCAGCGTCGACCGGGACACGGGCGAAGCGACCACATCAGCCCGGATCGACGACAAAGACAAGGCATGGGAGCACGCGGCCGAGCTGGAGAAACCCAACATCTTCACCACGGTCGTCCCGCGCCGGCACGGAGCGATGCGTCGCGACCAGCTCTAGACCACACGCGAACCCAGAAAGAGAGGCGACTCTACCGATGACCGACCGTCCCCGCACTGATCCGGAACAACCTGCCGCCGGCCGCCGAACACCAAGCTGGTTTCGGGAAGTAGCGGCCGGGTTGGTGGATCGGGTGAGTAAGCGAGGGATGACTTTGACGGTTGAGGTCGCGGAAGCGTTTCTGAGAGAACAGAATTACTCCGCCGCCAGACAACTGGGCGTCGACGAGCGAAACGCCCGGCAGTACCTCGACGACGACACTCTCGACGAGCTCGCCGATGAGCTCGTGTCCACCTTCGCTGACGAAGCGCCGGGCACTAACCTGTTCGACCTTCCACGGACCGCCCACATCAGCGTGGCCAACCTCGGCCGGCTCATCGCCGGCCTCGGCGAGACCATCCAGTTCTACGGAACCTTCCAAGAGATCGACGATGCCGATCGACGCGCCAGAATCCACGAGACCGCCCAACTCGTGTCACTGGCCGGCCTGATTCAGTCCGATCACACCGTTGGCCCGGTAGCCGCTCCCCCAGCGATGCTCGCACGGATAGCGCGCACATTGACCACCGTCGCCGACCTCACCGACAACGAAGACCTCGCCGCCGCGCTACGACGCGACGCGATGCGAGCCCGTGCCAGGTCAAACTGATGAGCGCAGCGTTGGACCTCGATGACCTGGTCGACCTCTCCCACGTCATCCAACAAGTTGTCGGCCGCTGCCTCAGCCCCGACGAGTCGTCGCGCCTGAAGACGGCATATCAAGCGGCTGGGACACCGGCCGGCGCCACACTGCATACACTGCGGACTGCGCTGGAGCAATCCCCGAGATAAGCACCGCAATCGCCGCTTGACCACAGGTCACGATGCGTTTCGCTGCTTCGATGTCGTGGAATGTCAGACCGGGGAGCGAAGATGTACCCCATGGGCAGACCATCGAACGCGGTGTCGAGCAGTGAGCACGGTTATCTGTACCTGCTTGGGTTCGACAACGGCATCGTGAAGGCCGGATCGACCAAGGATCTTGCGACGAGGACATCGAGACACACGAGCGACGCCGGCCGGTTCGGGCACCACGTCGTGAACCGCTGGAATTCTGACTACATGTCGGATGTCCACGGCTGGGAACGCACGCTGCGTGCGGTCCTCGACCTCATCGGCACCCGCACGCTCCGCGGCCGGGAGTACTTCGCCGGCATCCCCTTCAGCATCGCGAAGTATCAGGCCGAGAACCTCCATCGGGCGCGGGCACATCATCGCTGCGTGTCCTGTAAATGCGTCGACCCAGTTGACGTGCGGCTCCAGGTCCAGGTAGTCCGGATTCCGACAGACCACGACAAGCTGTTCGAAATCAGGTTGCCCTGCAGCGCCACTACCACTGTGAAAATCCCAGACCCTGACGTCTACCCCGGTGGTGAGTACCCCCTGGCGGTCGGCGACGAGGTCATCATCGAGATATCCCCACCCACAGGCCCCGGCGACATCGCCTGGCTATCAGAGCTTCCCGCCCGCCTGGGCGGCTCAGTCGTCCCAGGACAGGTAGGCGGTACGCGATGAGTGAACCGACCGCAGCCGACCCGCGGGTCCGGGTCGCGCCCAAGCGCCGCGACGTCAAACTAGACGACTTGACGATCCTTGTTCGCGTCCCCGGAAATCCCCTTGCGACAGCGACTTTCACCGCAGACGAGGCCGATGAGGCGCAGCGGTACGCCGATGAGCACGCCGCTGCCGGCGCCGTGGTCGTACCGCTGCCGAGGTCGATTCCGGATCCTGTGTGGGACTGGGAAACCAAGACATGGATTCCCAGGACCGACGACTGAGGGAAGCTTCGGGAGGCGGCTGTATGCGCGATGAGAAAGCGGTGATCACCCACCATGAGGCAGGCCATGCCATCGCTGCGCTGATGACGGTCGTAGGCGATCTGAACGGCCGGGTGTCGGCAACGATCGTCGCCGGCCGCGGCACAGGGTATGCCGAGATCGTGCACTGGCTCACCCGTGAGCCAGTGCAGGCCGCGTTCGTCTTCTTTGCGGGACCGTGGGCGGAGGCTCGCGCGCAATGGCAGCAACCTGCCCTTGAGGGTTTGGACGCCACAGACGCCAACGGACGATCGTTCCGCGAGACGGTGGCGGCGGCATTCAGGGATGCCCCGCATTTCGGTGGGACAAGCGATCTCGCCTTGTACACCGAAATGACTACGATTGACTCCAGCATCCCTGAGAGGGAACCGTATTGGTCGCGTGAGTTGGAACGCGCCTGGCCGGTTATCCAGGAGTTGGCGAGCACTCTGCGCGACGGACTTGACAGCGCAGAACCCCGACCCGGTCCGTACGCGGAGGAGCTACCGGCCAACCGCCATCGCACGATGATCTCCGCCGAGATGGCGGCCGCCGACGTCGTCGCGTTGGTGCAGCCCCGGCTCGAAGAACGCGGAATCTGGCGCTACATCACGTAGGTCACTCTCCCGCACGAACAGCGGTGTCGCGCCTGGGGCCCGGCCCATGTAGGCCCTGAGCGCGATCGCGCGCGAAGGAAACCGAGGGAGAGCCGGAGCGACTCCCCCACCGGCGGCCGGCTTACTTCTGCTTCTTGCCTGGTCCCGGACCGGCGGGCAGGTAGGCGTCGAGCGCGGCCGCGACCATCTCACTGCGGTTGGTTTCCCGCGCGCCCGGGCGCTGCGCTCGAATCTGCTTGGTCGACCAGTCTTGCAATGTCTTCATCACTTTGAGCTCTGCCTTCGTCGGCCGAATCCGCAGCGGCAGAGGCGTTTCGGTCCCCGAGTCGCCCGGCGCATCACGCCACGGAAAGAGGTCGCCAGGGTTGGGGCCTGGCCGGCGAGCAAGGATGAGTGCCGGCAGCTCGTGTGCATGCTTCCGCAGAGCGTTCAATACGACGGCAGTGTGGCTGGGAGCTTTCGACCGGGCTTTATCGAATCGCGCAACGATCGATTCCGGGATACTCATGACGGTCGGCGACACGATCTGCGCTTCGGGATCTCGCAGATCAATGTCGAGCACCGGGAGCTTGGCGGCCGTCGTCGACGATTCCTTACCCGACTCGTCGTCAGGGCTGGCCAGCTCTCCCCCGACCTCCTCGTCCGCGGCGGGCTCAACGGGAGCAGGCGCCGAGGCAGCGGCCACGGGCTCTGGGGTATCGGCGCTGGTGGGCGCGGCGGAGGCCGTGGGCTCGTGTGGCTTGGTCTCGTGCTCGGCCGGCGGTGGTGACTGCTTGGTCGCCGCGTCGACGACCGGTTCAGGCCGCGCCGGGGTCTCCTCGACCGGCGCAGGCGCGGGATCGTCGACCTTGTCGGGTACGACAGCCAGCGGCGTTGGTGTCGCAGGGTGGCGCGGTGGCGGTGCCTGACGTGTGCGCCGAGTCCGCCGGTTGTTCAGTGCGTCGATTCCGCTCTGTGCCATGGTCTTACTCACTCTCCCCTGCTCTGGTGATGGCCAGTTCAACGACTGCTCTGGCTACTGCCGTCACCTCTTGTACGAATGGCTTGCTGCGGGCCGGCACCGGTTTACGCGCCGAGACGGCCATGCGGTACTGGCGCTGGGCGAGCCAGGTGTACTTGCTGATCGGGGGCAACACTGGAATGCCGTAGGTCTTGCTGATCGATGCCAGGTGATCGACTCGCTTCTTGGGTGCGGCGGCCACCACGTTCGGCACGATCAGCAGCGGGTAGGACCGGAGCTCGTCGGCCATCCCTTCCAGAGCTTCGAGCGCTCGGACTTCCAGGACGACGGGCGCGACGATGACATGCGCGGCAGCGACGGCGCCGTAGGTGCTGTCACCTCCGCCGGGGTGGGTGTCGATGACGACGGGACGTTGCCACTCCGCCGACCACTGCTCGATGTGGCGCGTGATGACTTCGTCCTCGGGTTGGTTGGCCATCCAGTCGGGATGTGAGGGCACAAGATCGGCACGGAACTCACCGCCCTTGAGCGGCCGCGGGGTCCGTCCGGTCTCGAATGCATCGAGCAGGGGCGCGTTGGTGCGGGTCTCGTGGCGATAGCCCCATGCACGGCTGGCGTTGCCCCGGTCCCAGTCGAAGTCGACAAGGACCGCGGCGAGAATCCAGGCGATCTCTTTGGCGATCTCGGTCTTGCCGACACCGCCTTTCCACGCTGCGACGGAGACAATCAGATTGCTCAATACCTGCCGCAGCACCGGCTCTGGCGTCGTCGATAGCAGGGAGTCCTCCCAGTCGGAGTCCTCGTCGTCGTCCCGGCCGAAGGGGTACTTCAATCGCTCCAGGGCGAGGTCTATCGGAGAGATCTCGGCATCGATCACGCTGGTAGTCGTCATGCTGTCCTAGCCCACTCCCCCGCTCACGCGGTAGTTTCTCGGGTATGCCTCGCGGTGTGCCGCGTCATGGTTCACATGCTAACGGCCGCAATATCTCATTAGCTATCTCAAACGACCGCGTGTCGACCACTTCACGCGATAACACATGAGATACGCCATGCGATACGCGACACGATAACGGTACCGACCTCGCCCCCGCTATCGCACGTGTTAGCGTACGCACTGCAACACGCATCATCTGATCGGCTATCTCACGTGGTAACACACCCGTTGCCGTATGCGTTACCGCACTCGCTAAACCACCTGACTACTCGCGCACTACGCCACGCACTAACACTCGCGTGTGCGTGTGCGTGATGCCACGTCAACACTGACGGGAGGTTCGCCCCGATGCCTGTCGCATCACGTCACGCAATAGCTGACGGGGAATCGTCCGCGTCAGCTGTCTGCACCCGTCACCGATCTCCGTGGCGATGGCTGTCGCATAACCGGTGATCGTCACCTGACACTTCGAACCACAATCCGAGCTACGAAAAGGAAGCCCTGATGACTCTTGTGGACGAGCGACCTGCAGTTGCTCCGGACGTTGCGGCCGAACCGGCCCCGTCTCCACGCGCGACGCCCGCGGCGCCGGCGCCGCCACAGGCCCCGGCAGCGCCGACCGAGGGAGGGGGAGAGGTCGACCGCGCGGCCGAAAAGCTGAGGATGCTGCAACGTGCCCGCAAGAGCGCGGTCGCGGTGACCGTGTTCATCGCGTGCGGGTCGTTCGGACTGTCCTTCTACTCGCTGTGGGACATGGCCTCTCAACTCGCGTGGCCCGGGTACATCGCATGGCTGTGGCCGCTGATCGTCGACGGGATGATCATCGTCGCCACGATGTCGCTGGTCGCCTTCGGTGGATACACCGGGCAGAAGACCAACGTCATCTATTCGTGGTTCGTCCTGGGGTTCGGGGCGGTGGTCAGTATGGGCGCCAACTTCATTCATCCCTTGTTGCCGCACCTGATGGGCCAGGCGCAGGGGCCCGTGACGGCGGGTATGTGGCTGGGGGCCGGCATGTCCTGCATCCCTCCGATCGCACTTCTGGCCTGCACTCATTTGCTGGCGCGGTTGTGGGCGTTCAGCCCGGAGGACGAGGACTTCGCGATGGCGGTGGCGGCCGTTGCTGACACGGTGGTGGATTCAGCCGGGGGAGTGGCGGAGCTCTCGCGCGCGGTGGCGGCGCGGATTCAGGCTGGCGGCAAGCTGACCAGCTATCCGGAGGACGAGGTCGCCGAAATAGTTCGGCTGCTCTTCCAGACCGAACCGCCGTTGAAGCTGCGCGAGATCGGCAGGATGGTCGATCGGCACCATGACGTGGTGGGCAGGGTGCGCGACGAGGTGTCCGCCCTGCTCGGGGTGGGTATGGCCGCAGAGGCCGCCAGCTGAGAAAGTGCCCTGGCGGAGCCCTGGCGGAAGCTGGCGGAATGCCCGCCACCGCATCACCAATGCTATCGCGCGCAATATTTCATGAGATATTGCGCGCGATACTCTTTCGGGTGTTGAGTGGGCCGCGGGGTGTTCGGAAAGTTCGTGGTCGACGGCTGTCGCATAACCCGTGATGTGTCCTTAGCGTTCAGGACAGCAGCACCGGTGCTCGTCGGTTGCTGGTCTGTCTAGCCGAAAGGATGGGTCTGCGGTGACGTTCGACCACGTCGTGATGGACTCCGTTTCGAATGTGACCAAGCTGGTCGGCGCGGCGGGGAACTTGTTCGGACCACCGCCACAGTCGCCAGCTGTCTCGCCGACGATCGACGGCAGCGGCAGCGGTGGTGGTGGAGGGACATCGACTTATCCGACCTATCCGTTGCCCCCGGGCCATGACCCGGTCGCAACCCCTCCGCCACCGGCCGCGCCACCTCCGCCGGCACCGCCGGCGCCCGGCCCGCAGAACGGTGGCCTCCCAGGTGGGGCGAACCAAGCTGGAAGCGACTACGGCACGGGTACTGCGGGTGTGTCCGCGATCGACGAGAAGCTGGCGGCCAAGCTCAAGGAGATCTTCGCGGCCAACAAGGCGTCCTATGACCGGGTGATGGCCATCCTCAAGGAGATCGAGGACAAGCAGACGCAGATGGGTCCGGAGGCGTTGAACAACCCGGCCGGGCTGTTGACGTTTCAGAAGTTCCTCGACGAGAAGCTCGCCGAGGTTCAGAAGATCCTCGCGGATGCACACGTCGATACGGCCACCCAGGCGCAGATCCTCAAGGAACTGGGCGACGAGTACCGCACGACCGGGCCAAAGGGCGACGAGCACGACGAGGCCGGCGGCAGCGGCGGGGAGGGTGGCGGCTCTGGCGGCAACGGCGGTGACGGCGGCGGAACCGGCGGTGGCGGTGGCGACCCTGCGGCGGTAGGCGGCGCACCCCCGGCGGGCGGTGGCGCCCCCTTGGAGGATCCGCTGGCGGGCCTCGGCCCGCTGGGCGGCGGCATGATGGATCCGTTGTCGGCATTGAGTCCGGCACTCGCGGGTCTGAGCTCGTTGCCGCAGATGATGTCAGGCATGGGCGGGGGAGGCCTGCCGATCGGCGACCTCGGCTCGATGCTCGGATCACTGGGTGGTGGGTTGGCCGGCATGGCCAAGGACGGTTTCAACGACAAGCCGGCCGATGACGCTCCGAAGTCACCTGAGGACGGGTTCAAAGACGAGGAAGGCAAGAAGCCGGAGGAACCCAAAGAGGAGTTCAAGGACGACAAACCACAGCCGGCCCCTCCGACCGATCCGGCTGACCCGCTCGCCGGCGACCCGAAGGCCAAGAACGAAACCGCGCCGGAAGCCGCGGCACCGGAAGCCGGCAAGCCTGCGCCGGGGGAGCCCGACCTGACGGTCAAGGCCGGTGACGAGGTCTTCACCGCCCCCGACCCGACCACCAAAGCGGTCATGGATGACGTGATCAACAAGGGCATGGGCGTGACCGCGGCCTACGCCGCCCACAACATCCAATTGCCACCACCGGGAACCGCGGTGACCGCACCGATTGACCCGAACATGATGAAGGGTGGCGAGCTGGGCTACTTCGACGCCCAGGAGCCGATCCTGGCGCTCGGGAACCGAAAAATCTGGCTGGACGGACAGGTGCAGCCACTTAGTGCACTCGGCAGCCGCACAGACTTTCTAGGCTGGACACAGGCGCCGGGCGCATCCGCGCGACCCACCGGTGTCGGAGCCGTGTAGGAGAACGCCGATGCACCCTGAAGCAACGACCACCGAGCAAACCTACGTGGAGTCCTCGCGCGACGGAGCGCTGATGGTCGAGCTCGACGCCAACGAGGTGCCTCGTGTGCAGATCGAACCCGAAGTCAACGCCACCTGGACGGCCGAAGAGCTGTCCGAACGCGTCCTGCACTTGTACAAGGTGGCGTTGATGCGGGTGCGGTGCGACTCTCTGGCGGCGATGAACGAGCGCGGCGCCAACATCGCCCCGGGCACAGCCGCCTACCCGATGGCCTCAGAGATCGACGAATACCGACGCCGCTACATCAATTTCTGATACGGCATAACCAGAAAACCGTGGTTACGGTGGGGAAATGCAGCTAACAAGCACGGCAGGAGGAAACCGATGAGCAGGTCGCTCAACCTCGATCCAGACGAGTGGAACAACCACGCCGCGTGGTGGGATTCCGAAGCAGACGCCGCGCGTCAGCGATTGCACGTCGACGACGCCACGCTCACCGAAGCCAAGGGCGCGTTCGGCAAGCTGGGCTCGTCCTCGATCGGACAGGAGTACGCCGCGGCACTCAAGGCCCGCAGTGAAGCCGGCGAACGGTTCGGCGCCTTCGCGGCCGGTGTCGCTTCGCACATTCGCCGTGACCTGCAAAGCTACGGCGACACCGAGGACGCCAATCGCAGGGCGTTGTCGACCTAGATCGGCGCAACGTATGGGGAAAAACGTCGATATCGATCCGGACGGGGTGCGCGGTGCCAGCGCGGTTCTGAACGCCGCACCCACCGCCCCGTCCGGCGCGACGGTCACGCCGCCGGCCGCGGACGCGACCTCGGTGCAGGTCACCACCCAGTTGGCCACGCTGATGGGCAGCTTGGACATCGACACCACATCGTCGAACGTTCGGACCGCCGATGCGTCGACGCGGCTGAACACCACCGCGGCCACCTACGAAGAGCAAGAGACCGAGTCCTCGCGCAGCCTGTCCTACAGCGACACGGCCGCCTCGGCATCCCCTGTCTCGGTCAACATGCCAACGTTCACCGCCCCTGACATTCCGGCCCCGCCGGCGGTACCGGCTCCGGCCGGCGTCATCCCCACCACCGGCCACGAGATCGCCCAACTGATCCACGGCGGCCCGGGCGCCGACAGCCTCGACCAGGCCGCAACCACCCTCGAGAACCGGGCCACCGCGCTCGACAACGCGGCCACCGCCGTCCGGTCGGCACGCAACGACACCACCAACAGCTGGTCGTCGACCGCCGCAGACCAGGCCGACACCCACATCTCGGGCCTGCAAACCCGCTACACCGAACACGCCGAACGAGCGCGCACACTGGCCTCGCACGCACGCACCCACGCCGCGAACTTCCGCCAGGCCAAAGCCACCATCCCCGCACCGGAAGTGTTCAGCGACCTGGAGCGCCGCCTGCACGCGGCCAACGTGGCCAACTCACAGCCCGGCAGCATGGGCCGCTATTCGGCCACCATCACCGAACTGCAATTCAAGCTCGCCGAAGCGAACGAGAAAGCGACCCGCGGATTCGCCGAGTACACCGCGGCCGCCAACACGGGCCCGATGGGCACGCTGCAACCACCCGGAAACCAGCCTGGCCGGCCTCCTGGCGCACCAAACACGGCAACCGGCGGCACAGACCCCGCCGACGAGCCCGGAACCGACACAGACACCGCTGATCCACTATCGGCCGCAGATCCGCTGTTTGACCCCGCGCTCGACGGCGCGACCGACACCGCATCCGAAATGATGCAAACCGTCCTGCCGGCCGTCCTCGGCGGCGTATCCGGCGCTCTCGGGGGAGTACTCGGCGCCGTGAGCGGTGCGGGTCAGAAACTGCAGGAGGTCGGCAACCAAGCGGTCCAAGGTGTCACGCAAGGCGCCAGCGCGTTGACGTCGGCCATGTCCGCCGCGGCACCCGAGCTGGGCGGCGGCGACGAACTATCCAGCGGCGCACCTGATTTCGGCGGATTCGATGGTGGGGGCGGCGGCGGGGGAATGCCCGGCGACACCGAACCGGCATCCTCACCAGCGGGCCCGCTCACAGCGCCGGCCACCACGGCAAGCACGTCTGCACCGATCGCCGCGGCACCGGCCACGGTCAGCCCAGCGGCACCGGCCGGCCCACCGATGAGCGGGGCGCCGATGGGTGGCGGCATGATGCCTCCGATGATGGGTGCACCGATGGGCGGCCGCGGCGGCGGCTCAGAAGACGACCGCCGGCTCTATCCGGAGCGCCGGCTACACATCGAGGAGCAGCCGAACACCGAACCGGTCAAAGGCCGCCGCGAGGCGCGCAGTGTCAAACAGTCTGAGGGGGACAAGAAGTGACGCAGCTGTCCGACGACGAGTACGTAGCGCGCGTCGAAGACGGGATCGCGCACTGGCGCGCCCGCAACCGCGCCTGGATGGATGCGTGCGAAAAGATCGCCCTCGACCAGGTCCACCCCGACGTGACAGTCCGGTTCGACGAGAACGGTGACCTGACGGTGTTCGAGGTCGACGACGACGCCCTGCACAAGTACACCAACACCGAGCTCGAACAGATCATGACCGACGCCCTACGCCAGACCCGCGCACAGTTCGCCGAACAGGTACGCAACCTCTACGCCGAATACCTCTCACCGGGCGACCCACGGTTCAAACCCGACGTGCTCGGCGTGCCGTACGTCGAACTGCCTGACTGACAACACCTTTCACTCCGACCGCTCGTCGCGACCGCGGGCCCGGCGCACCGCCTCCTGCAACTGGGCGGCCTGACGCGCCGCCTCCTCGGTCCGCTTGCGGGCAGCATTGCGCGCGGCGTGCATGGCGGCCTCGCGCGCGGCGGCGCGACCAGCGCCACCGCCATCGGGACCGTTCGGCGGCGTGAGCTCGCGGGCCTGGCGATCGAGGCGGGCCGCGGCCGCAGCGAGTTCCTCGGCCTCGCGCGCTTCGTCGGCGGCGGCCGGCCGATCGTCGAGGTTCTCGGCACCGTGCCAGGCCAGAATCGCGCCAAGCAGGCCGATCGGCTTGTGCGGCGCGTCGGGGATGCGCCGGCCGGTGATGCCGAGCCAGTCAGTGATCAGCTGGTTGAGGTCACGTGCCGTCCAGCCGTGCCGAGCTGGTGCGGCCAGCATCGCAGCCCAAGCGTCTGCCGAGTAGCGTCTGGACCACGGTGGGGCGCCGGGATGGGCCCTCCAGGACCGGGCCAGGGCCGAACCGCCTTTGTCTGGGCTTTTGCGGCGCCCCGCGCCGCGACCACGGGCGCCGTTAGGCGTCCGCTTCGTGGTAGTGAGTTCTCGTAAAAGCGAGCTTTTACAAGCAAAAAGAGACCCTACGAGGTGGGGTGACATCCTGTTAATAACTGGCGCTAACCAGGCACTATCGTGCAGCACCCAGACCGAGGCCCAGCCTCGGCCGCGGTCCCCGACGCGCCATGACGCCAAGCGTTCCGTGAGGGTCCGTTGCCGGCCGCGCAGGATCTCGGTGGCCACCGACAGCAACCGCAGTGCCTCGCTGGCCCGTTGCACCTGGCGGACGGAGAACCCTGTGGCTTCGGCGAGCTGGTCGTTGGTGGGCCGGCAGTTCCGGCCGGTGTCGTGGTCGGCGTAGCGGGCGCGGGCCGCCGCGATCGCCAACAGTGCGGGCTTGCTGATGCCGCCGTTGGTCATCTGGGGCCGGATCTCGTCGTAGTGCAGGTCGTAGGCGATCGCCACGGTGAAGTGCACCCAGCGGGCAGCCTTGCCGGTCCAGCACGGAACGCCCTTGTGGGCGTCCTCGGGCAGTTCCAGGTAGACGAGCTCGCCGTCAAGCCACACATGACCGCGAGGGACCGGTTTACGGGCAGCGCGACGTCGACGCTGCGTGGTGGTACGCGGCCGGGTACGGATCACACCGCGGCGACGTTTCGTGCGGCTTGACCCCTGGTAGGGGCGGCGCAAACGTTCGGCTACACCGGGTGGCCGCGAAGGTTGCTGAGAGCACGGTTGCGCGTCCTCTGGACCTTGTCGGAGGTGTGCGCTACCGTGAGACGTGTCCCTGAACAAGACAGTCCCTTTCACGGGGTAGGTGCGCGAGTCATCTACGAGAAGGACCGAGCTGGTAACTCGGCACTTCACACTCGCAACGAACGCAAAGCCCTCGGCCCGCCAGCCGGGGGCGTTCGTCGTTGTGGAGCAGTTATCGCGCGCTATTCAGATGTGCTGGGAGAGCGGGGAATTCACCCGCACAGCTATGCGCTGATCTGCAACACCTCCTGGTTCAGCTCGCGGGCCAACTCCGGCCGGCCGACGTGCATGGCGAGTAAGTCAGCGATGTACTGAGACATCGACCTGACGCCCGCTTCCTGGCGCAACTTCTCCAGCTCGCTGTAAACGGCATCCACCGGGCGCACTAAGACGGGCCGGCGTTCTCCCTTATGTGGCTGTGGCATGGTGCTGACCTTGCCATTGCGAAGCGGTTACCGATTCGAGACACGCCGGTGATGCTCCGGAATCAGTATCAAATTCCCGACGAGTCACGGCGAATCGGTAACAAACGGGACCGAAAGTCATCGCTGATCAGAAGCCAGCGACGATCGCCTCGAACTCCGGATCCGACCGCCGGCCGCAGTACCGCCAGCTCAGCCACGCATGATTTGCCTGGCGCACGAAGCCATCTGCGGCATGCTTGCCGACACCCGGCCCGGTGACCCGGCTGATGATGCCGGCGGCCTCCAACTCGACCAGGAGCGGATGGATCAGACCGGGCAGCGGCGGAACCGCCACGGTATGGACTCCGTCGCGGCAGTCGAGGACCGCACCGTAGCGATGCGCGGCGAATGCCTGCGCCCACGCACAGCTGGCGTCGATGAGCCGCACCGTGTGCCACGGGATGCCACACCGAGCAGCCAACTGCATCGTCGACAACGGCCCGCCCGCTTCCCTGAGTTCGGCGGCCAGCTGGTCACGAGTGGAAATCACAACCGCACCCGCATTGGTCGTCATCGTGCAGCTCCTCAACCTTTCCAAAAGTACGTATCGCGTTGGTATGACATACATTTCGATTGCACGTAGGCTGTCGCCTCGCGACGACTCAAGGCCTGTATCTCCGCGACCATGTCGTGATCGCCCAGCGCAGTGAGTCGTCGGACAGCGAGTCTCCGATGTAGGCGTGGATCTGTGAATCGTCCTCGCGCGCGGTGTGGTTCACGGAGCGTCGGTAGAGCCGGTATGCGTAGGCGAAAAACGTTCCGGCCGCGAGAACGGTGATCAACGGCGGTAGGAGCCACTCGGCCGCGACAGCAGCGAGCAGGACCAGGTTGATCTTCCACTTGGTGGCCACGGAGGCCTGTTTCCAGGTTCTCTGTGCCTGCTGCACCATCCACTGTCCGAAGCTCGGGATCATGATGCGGCCTGAACCGTGATCGGCTGGCGTCGGGGCGACCCGGTGAGTTGGCGGATCGCGGTGTCGAACAGGCCGACAGTGCGGGCGTGGTCTGAGTTGTCGTTGTAGTCGGTGAGTGTGGTGTTCGGTGGCAGGGCTTCGCGGAGTGCGCGTTGGAGCCAGGCGAACGGGACGCTCATTTCGTGGTCTAGCCAGGCTTGTTTGGTGCACGTGTAGATGTCGTTGCGGCGCGGGTGCCAGTGCTGGTCGGCGATGTCGCGGGCGGCCTGGAGCACCTGCACGAGCGGACGCGCTTGGGGTCGCCGGTCAGGTACGGCTGCAACGATGTGCGGAGCTGCTTGGGGCGCGGCGGCGGCCTTAGCGGCGCGGGAGGCCGCCGCTGCGGCCTTAACGTCGGCCATGGTTTTCGCCGAGATGGTGCGGGCGGCGTCGAGGCAGACGGCGAGATCCTCGGCCGCACCGGTGACGGTTTGGCGGGGCACGGTGACGGTGCCGGCACGGTCGACGTCGACGATCCAGCCGCGGTACCGCACACGTGTTACCGCACCGCTGTTGAAGGGACGCACATCGACACCATTGGTGCCGGTTGCGTGCGCTGTATTCATATTGCCTCCAATACTTTTGGCGCACGAAACGCATCAGTGATGGTGGATTGCGCCTGGGGAGTGAGGGTGCGCGCGATCGCGCCGACGACGAGGCGAGGCGCGTCGTGCAGGAGCATGTGTCCGCCGGCGGCCGCGTGCAGGTGAACCGCGCCGGGGATGCCGGCGACCAGATCGTGGGCGTGGGCGGCCGGGGTGACGGTGTCGGCGCCGCCGCTGACCACCACGGTGCTAGCAGCGATGGTGGCGAGCTCGTGGTAGCGGTCGTAGGTCTGCAGGCTGGGTAGGAAGCCGACGGCAGTGGCCAGCGGTGTGCGTTGCACAGCGTCGGCCGCGGCTTCGACGAACGCGGCCCGTTCTGCGCTGCCGAGGCCTGCAAGGCGGCTGAATGTTCGGCAGGCCGGCCGGATGAGTGTCCGTACGGTGTGGTCGGCGCCGCGGTGCGGTGCGTGGTCGACGACCGTGCCGAGCATCCCTACAGCGGGGAGGCCGAGGAGTCGTCCGACGCCGCGCTGCGCGAGTCGACCGGCGGCGGTGGCCACCAGGACGAGACCGACCGGTGCGACGGGCCGCCGCAGGTGCTCATTCGTGAGGTAGGTGAGCGCGGTCATGCCGCCCATGCTGTGACCGGCCAGTGTGACGGGGCCGGTGACGCTGAGAGCAGTGAGTACCTGTGCGAGGTCATCGGCGAGCTGCTCGATGCTGTAGGTGTGCAGTGGTGCGGTGGCGGATCGGCCGTGACCGCGGTAGTCGAAACTGATGATCCGCACGTCTGGCCGCGCGTTGCGCAGGAGCCGGATCTGGATGCTCCAGCTGATCTGAGATAGGCAGAAGCCGTGCAGGAGCACGACGGTGTGCCGGGTCGGTGCAGAGCTAGGGTAGTCGAACACTGCGAGTGCGGTTCCGTCCGTGGTGATCACTTGCCGTTCGACGACGGACGGAATGGCGGCTACGTCACTGGTGCTGCCGACTGCGGCGGTGGCCATGATCTGTCACAACCGGGCTCAGGACGCTGCGGCCAACGATGCGGGACGGCGGCCGCGTGCTTGCGGGGAGCGTTTCGTAAAGTCTTTGGGCTTGTCGAGTTTCGGGCCTTTGGTGCGGTTGTAGGTGTTGACGATGACCAGGGCCGCGAGCTTCGCGTTGCTGCCGCGTTCGTATTCGCGGAGCGCGACGGCTTTGGCTTTGAACTGCCTTGGTGAGACGTCGACCATGGCGTCCGCGAGGCGCTCGACGTTGATTGTCTTGCCGTAGTGCCACAGAACCAGCGCTGTTCCATGTACCAGGGGCGAGTCAAAGGCCTCGACCTCGACACCCCAGACCTCAGTGATCAAGCCGAGCGTCTCACGCAGCAGCGGCTGGCCACCGAGCTTGAGAACTTTCTCGCAGGTCGAGACGCATCGGACGGAACCGTTGGTCGGCGAATCCTCGACGCGCAGGCCGGCGTCCTCGACGACCGATTCGACGGCGAGAACGGTCGGGTCGCCGGCGCCGCGACGAGCGTTCCAGCGGTCCCATCCGGTGAGGCGGGTTCGTTTGGCGTCGATCTCGTAGAACAGGTGCGCCTCGTCGCGCGCGGTGAGTCCGGTGTGAATGTTGGCTACCAGTACGGCTTTTGGGTCGCGCAGCTTGGCGGCGGCGTAGCGGTGCTGGCCGTCGACGATCGCGTAGCGCGGTTGTTGGTCGGATCCGCGGTCGGAGACCTCGATGACCCCGATCAGCGGTGGTTCCCAGGATTCGGCAAGTCGCCGGGCCCGGGGCAGGTCCAGTGGCCGCTGGTAGCTGTGGTCGACGAACAGTTCGGTGACAGCGAGCGCGGCGATGTAGGGCGCGGGTCGGGTAGTGGACGTGGTGCTCATGGCGTGGTTTCTCCTTGGCGCGGTTGGTTGACACGCAGGCCGGAGTCACCGGCCAGAAACTGGGGGAGTGGCTTGCCGAGGAATTCGGCGACAGAGATGACGGCGGTGTTGATTTCGACGCCGGCAAGGCTCAACAGCAGATCGCGTTTGAGCGGGGAAGGCAGGCGATCCCAGCAGGTATCGCATGGATGGCGTGGATCGGATACGGCGGTTCCGCATCCGCCTGTGCAGGTGTGGTGGAGGTTGGTGTCCACGGTGCTGCTGTCTGCTCTTCAGGCGGCGGTGGCGGTGGCTGATCGGCGCCGGCGATGTGCGGTCGCGGCCGGCAGTTCGGGAGCCGGCGCGTGACCCAGCTCGATCGGTCGACGCTGCTCGAACTGGTCGAGGAGTTGCGCGTAGATCTTTTCGAGTGCTGCGGCCTTGTCGCCCGGGAAAACGACTCCGCCCCACACACCGTGGGTCGCACGGCTGGCGACTGCGTTGTAGCCGCAGCGGCCGATGAACGGGCAGGTCTTGCAGATTCGGGCGGCGCGTTCACGGCTGCGGTCGTTGGAAAACCATGGATCGTTCCCGGGCCCGGGTTTGGTGGCCGTGCATGGCCGAGGCTCCGTGGTCTCGAAAAGCCTCGTAGCCGGCACCTGGCCGAAGTCATCGGCGAGTCGGGCCGTGGGCAGGTGGCCGGTGTCAGAGTTCGTCATGGTTCCCTCGATTCCGCTTGACGTCTCAACATTGCCCGGTATCAACCGGTATATACCGGGAACATACCAGCCATACCGGTACTAAGCGGTATTTCTTCGACGGAAGGTTCGCGAGATTTCTGCATCGCGAACGGTAGAAACCCAGATTTCCCCAGCTTAATCGCCTTCACTAAGTCAGCCGGGAGCGCAGATACGACTTTCACATTGAGCGGTATTTTTCCCAGTTTCTGCGACTGGACGGCATGGAATACCGGTCTTCTACCGGAGAATCGTCGGTAGATACCGGTCTATCAGGCATGATGTGTGAATCATGTCCTGGGAGAAGCTGGCCGTAGAGCTGCGGAGTCGCCGTCGCGCGCTCAACCTCACCCAGGCCGAAGTGCATGAACGAGGCGGACCCGCCGTCGAGACACTCAGGAAGCTTGAGAACAATCGCTACGGTCGACTCAGCCAACGCATGCGCGCCGCGCTCGAGATTGCTCTCCAATGGGAGCCGGGCAGTATCGACGAGACCCTCCGCGGGGGGCGCCCCACCGAGGCGACCAACGCGCGACCAACTGAGCCGACATCCACGATCGCGGAAGGGCCGCCGGCAGCATCTGGCGACCGCTTTGCGCTCGCGCGCCAGGTGCTGTCGATGAAGTCAACGTTCTCCAAACACCGCGATCAGATCGAGCCCGGGGCACGCGCAGATCTCATTAACGAGGTCACGCGATCGGCACGAGAAGCGGAACAGGCAATCATCGCGTTGTTGCCGTGGCTCGACGACTCGGAACGGGGTGAGGCAATCTCATTGCTCGCAGAGTTGAGGGCTGAGGTCTGAACTAGTCCCGACGGCTCCGGCGGTCGGCGAGGTTGATCACCTGCGCCAGCGGCCTATTGGCAGTCTTTGATGTGAGTCTCTTCAAGGAGTGTTTCGTCGACAGGCGTGTAGTGGCCGGATGCTGGATGTGTGCGTCGAGTTCCGCGGTTAACACCGCGTCGAGTCGGTCCGCCTCCGCATCAGCTAGTTCGGCGAGCCTCATGAGGTCTTCGTCGAGTTGGTCGAGGAGGTCTTGATCAGCCTTGTTGGCAGCATCCGAGTAGTTCTGGTCATAGGGCATGCGACAAGGAGAACTCCGGCTGTGTAGTTGCGCTATAGCCAACGCGGAAATCTGGGTTGAGAGTTTTGCTGTCGCGTATGTCGGTGCTGTGATTGATAATCCGAAGCATGTTGGACGGATGGTGGCAGGAGCAGGTTGCCGGCGTTGATGCCCGGCCGCTGCCTGCTGTCTACGATCCGGACCTTCCTGACCGGGCAGGTTCCGAGCCTGAGCAGCGTCAGCACCATGCCGTGGCCTCGCCTCGCAACGAGTGGGAGCAATGGTGGATGTACGCGCGGGGTGCGGCGCGTCGGTTCGCGCAAGGCATTAGCCCACCGGAGATTGAGGTGTTCGGGCCGGTTCTCGCGGCGGATGAGTACGGTCTGCTGCAGGCCGATTTGTCGTATAGCCGGTTGTACGCGGCCGGTGATGGCCGCTACCAGAAGACCGGCATGTTGGTGGTGGGCCGGCCGGCGGTGATGGTTGGCGCGTTGGCGGTGAGCGCCGCGGTCAACCACCGTCGGAAAGTCGCTGCTCGTCGAGACGCCGAACAGCGGTGGCGCGACCACCAGCAAATTCAAGTGACGATGACAAACCATCGGCTACTGTGCAACACGCTCGATGCCGGCTTTGAGAGTTACTACTACGGCGGTATCACCGAGTTCTACCCAGATCTCGACGCTTGGCAGCTGACACTCAACTTTGATGGCCAAGTCGCGCCGTTACGCCTGGCGGGCCCGGCGGTGCCGGCGTTGTGTTTGTGGACGGCAACGGCAGTGCTGGGTGATCGGTGGTCGAGAGACAGCCGTCTGGCAAAGCTCCTCGCCTGAGATATTCGCGCTGCTTGACTGCTGTGAGCGGCAGAAGTCGGCGGTAGCATCGGCCTATGGCGTCATCCATGCATATGTCAGCCCCGGACACCCTCGGTGGCCTTGCTGCCGCGGCGGCCGCGCGAGGGGCCACAGCGGGTGCCGGGCTTCCGGCGCTCCCGGTCGGCACATACATCGCTCCGTACACCGCGGAGTTGGCGTTGCTCTTGGCATCGGCGTCGGCGAATCTGGCAGCAAAGGTGGCGTTCGGATCGGTTACATCGGCCGCGAGCGTGACCTCGGTGGAAACGACCGAGCAACTCAGCACAGGCGTTCTGACGACATAGCGAGAGAGGCTTCTGGAGGGGGCGAACATGACCACGACATCGCCGTGGGCACCGCAGACCGGCGCAGCTCCGGTTCAAGGCACGGCCGATCAGCGGCCGCTGCCGCCACCGCCTCCTAACCAGAGTGTTCCACCGCAACCACCACCAGCACCGCCACCACCGGTCGACCGGCCAGGACGGCGTCCGGGACTGTGGGTGATTGTGCTGGCCATGGCGGTCCTGATGATCGTCGCCGTGGCCGCCACGGCGACGATCACCTACGCGATCGCACGAAACAGCGCCGCCGCTGAACCCCCGCCAGCTCCACCCGCCGCGACTCCCAGCGAGCCCCAGTTCACGGCAGCCGAGCAGGACGCCGCCAAGACGCGGCTGTGCAATGTGTTCGATAGCGCAACACGCGGCCAGCAAGGTGAAGGCGGACTTGTCCAGAACGGCCAGCTGAACATTCCGTTGGTACTGCGGACTGTCAATGCCGCACTCGGCGTCCAGGTAGCACTTGCCGATGCGGTGCCAACCGATGTCTCGGAAGCAGCACGGACATACGTCAATAATTCGATCGACCTCACGTCCGCAGCAATGGGGAATGTGTCGATCGACGAAGGCAATCGACTGAATGACAAGGCGAATGCGGCGACGTATGCGCTCGCCGATGCGTGCGGGCTTCCTCACTGATGGCAGCCGTTACGCCGAAGCCGACGCCGCCTACTCCGGATGCTGTTGCTCCTAAGCAGTATTCGGGAGTGGCGCAGGAGCAGATGGGCCAGCTACTCAAGCGGTTCATTGCCGCGAAACCTTCGAAGCCTGACTCATTCGTGCCAGGGTGCGGGATGGCGGAGGGCGGCGACGTTCAGCTCCAACCCGGTTTGTACACAGCCTCTCTGGTAGGCCCCGACGTGTGGCCGACTGAATCGGAGACTGAACTCGCTGCGGCCGCCGATCAGCTCTCGCAGCTCGCCAGCGAGCACACGACGGCATCGGCTGAGGCGAAAACCCAATCAGATCAGGTCTTTTCGAACAGTTGGACTGCAGGTGACGGGGCGGAAGCTGCGCAGGCACATTACTGGAGTGAGCACCAAGCTCACGAGCACCTGATTGACGTTCTCACCACAGGTTCGGCTGGCATGCGTCGACTCGGCGAAGACGTAGGTCGTACCAAGCGGCTCATCAGGGAAGCGCACGACAACGCACACCGCGAGATCGAGGCCGTCCTGAAGTCGAACAACGTGGTAGCAGGCATCGCGGCCGTCGCACCAATCCTCACGACCTACCGCACTCAGATCAACGCGCACGCAGCCGAACTTCGAGGCTTCGTGACGACCGAAACACAAAGCCTGACAAACAAGTTCGGCGCGCCTGAAACGCCTCCCAAGGGCGGAGATGGCGATGGTAGGGGGCAGGACGGTTGGAGCGGCCCCGAGGATCCAAAGAACCACTCGAAGCCGGAAACTCCCGGATCCAGCGGTGGCGGGGGTCGCGGTCACGGCCCGCTCACACCCTCCCCGTCAGGTGACCACGCACCTACGAGTCCGTCGACTGGTTCTCGAGAACTGGGTGGCTGGACTCCAGCCACCGGGACACCAGCTTCGCCGGCGTCTCCGAAGATGCCGTCGTTGCCGTCGGCACCGTCTGCGCCTGGTGGTGGCGCGTCACCGTTGAGTGGTGCGGCGAGTGGCGGCATGGGTCCGATGTCGGGGTTGCTAGGTGGGGCGAATCCGGCTGGGATGGCGAGCAATGTGGGTAGTCCGGCGTCTTCTGTGCAGGGTCAGTCGTCGCAAGCTATGCGGGCCGCGTTCGGTGGTGATTTCGGTCGAGGTCTAGCTGCGGCGTCGAATGCTGCGGGGGCGATGCCCGTTGCGCCGCCGGCCCAGCCTGTTCCTCAGACTCCGGCGTCTCCGTTGGCCGCGCCGATGGGTTCTGCTTCGCCGGCGGCTGCGCCTGCGACGATGAGTGCTCCGGCGGCGCCGGCTGTGTCGTCGGCTCCGGTGGCTGCTGGTGGCCCGATGGGTGTTCCGGCTGCCGGTGGTGGGCCTGGCGCGCAGATGACGTCGTATGGGTCGGTGTTGCCGCCGGCTGCGGGTGCTGGTGCGCCGGCGATGGGTGGTGGTGCGGTGGCGCCGCCTCCGCCGCCGGGTGCGGTGCCTCCGCCTCCTGCGGGAGCTCCTGGCGCCACTGGGCTTCTACCTGTGGGTGGCGGCAGTGGTGGCGGCGGCCGGTTGGGTCGTGACATTTCGATGACCGATCTGGAGAGTGCGCGCAAGGTGGTCGCGGATCTCGCGGCGGCGTCGAGCGCGGTGTATCCGGGTCTGGAGTGGGCCGTGGGTGTGGCACGCGGTGTTTCGGGTCAGCCTGAGTTGTGGATTGCGACGAACGAGGGCGCAGGTTATGTGCCGGCCGGGGTGTTTGTGCCGCGGTCGATGCCGTTGGCGGCGCGGTTCGATTCGACGTTTGATGCTCGGTGGTTTGGTTGGTTCAATCCGGCCGAGACGGTGTTGAGGGCGATCCAGGCGCGCGGCGATGCGGTGTCGGCGGTGGCGACCACGTTCATGTCTCGGTCGGACCTGGTTGATGAGAGTGTCGCGGATGTGGCGGTCGGTGTGCCGGCCGCTGGTGGTCCGGATGAGGCTGAGGCGTCGCAGCTGTTGCGGAGCCGGTCGCATCGGTTGGAAACCGTTGCGCCAGGCCTATATTTGGATTTGACGAGTGGCGATCCCGGTGCGGTGGATGCGTACGTGCGGCATGTGACTCAGCAGGCGGTATTCAATTGCGGGCCGGAGCTGTCGCCGGCGGCTCAGGCGGTGGCCAGGGCTGTGGTGGCGGGCCGGTGGCCGGCGCCTGGGGAGTGGTCGGCGTTGCGCGATGAGTACTCGTCAGTGCGGCTGATGGCGGGTTCGCAGCGGCCGGGCGTCATCGGTATTGAGGATCCGCAGCAGCTTGTGGCGTACCAGCGTGATTTCGCCGAGTGCCGGCGGCTGGAAGTGCTGATCTGTTGGGAGAGTGGAACTCCGGCGGATGTGGTGTACGCGGCGTGGTGCGCTGGTGTGCCCACACCGTCGTTCGCACCGGTCAACGTGTAGTCGTGTGTGTTGACGTAGCCGCGCGAGGTGCGGACGGCTGCGCGAGGTAGTGGGCTTCGTGATGCTGGTCGGGTTGGCCTCTATATCCGCGAGTCGCGGGAGATGGTCATTGGGTATTTCTGGTCGCCGTCGATGTTGTACACCAGACGGTGAATTCGATCCCGATTTCGGAATCCTTCTTTGATCAGCATTTCGGCCAGTTCGCCTGGCGTGCCGCCTTCGTAGCCATAGTTGATGCCGTGGAGTTCGAGGATGTTGCCGGCGTCGTCGACGAACTTGACCATTTTCTCGCCGTCGCCGGATTCGTTTTCGTATGTGAGGATGGCGTGGTTCCACGCGAGGAACTGGGGGCGTACGCGGTTATAGAAGCGCCAGGAGGCCCAAGTGTCGGTGACGGCACCGCGATTGGTCAGCATCACGAGACACATTTTACGGACGGGTTCGCCAGCAAGGGATTTCGTGGCGGTGTGGGCGTGTTCCAGAGATGGCGAGAAACACTGGCCAGCACTTGTTTTCCGGCGGTGCATGAGTGAGGCCCCGGCGACGAGGGGTTTCGCCGGGGCCTCGGTGCTGCGGCAAAGGGGACTAGCCGCTGCACGTTCTGAAACTATGTGCAGGTTCGGCGTTATACAACAGTGAAGGCAAAGCAGTTTGGATGTAGCCGGAGCGACCTCGGTCGGGAGATGGTGAGGCCATGGTGGACAGCAGTGGTTCTGGTGCAGAGTCGTTCGGGCCGGGGCTTGGCGGCGAGGCGGATAAGGCGTTGCGGGTGCTGGTCGACGCGGTGGCAACCACATATTTGGGGCAACTTGCTGACTATCCGCCGGACACGGTGATCTCTGAACAGTTGTGTGAGCGCGCGGATTTGGTGGACGTCGCTGAGCAGACGGGCTGTGCGACGGTCGGCGAGTTGAGTCAGTACCTGTTGCTGATGGCTGTCCGGCCTGTGGCGGTGTCCGGGTTGGGTGATGATGCGTTGGGCAAGGTAACCGCGATGTTCTCGGCCGTGGTTGCGAGCATGGGCGATGGCCACGAGTTCGGCGATGCGGCTCGGGCGGCCTACGAGAGCATCGTGATTGCGGGCGCAGAACGCGACCTGTCGGGTTCGGGATAGGGACTCGCACAGGGCGGCTGGCGTTGCAGTTGGGTTGAGGGTCCGCGACATCTTCACGACTACTTATCTTGCGCGATATCTCATGAGATATCGCAGACGTCTTTGGCGTTGAGGCATGCTTCAGTGAGCCGTTCGCGCGGGCCGGTGCGGGCCTTGCCCGCTACTCGGTTGCTTCGGCCAGCGCCTCGGCGATGCTCAGCCGCTGCCGCTGCTCGAAGCCGGCGGGAACGAGCCAGTCAGTGGGCAGAGGATTGACCGCGGCGCATGCGTCGGTGGCCATGTCCCAACCGCCAGCGTGGCGCAGGGAGGCTGCTGTAGCGCGGACCCAAGGCATGGCGCCGGCGTTACCGGCGGGCGAGGCGGTGTAGAGCAGGGCGGCCAGTGGCCGGCACGCCATGTTGGACCACAGTGCGACGGCGACGCTGCGCGAGCAGGCGCTGTTGAGGAGCTGGGCCGCGGCGTCGAGCGCCTCGGTCGGTGTGGCGATGGCTAGGGTCAGGTCTGGCTGCGGTGAGCGGCGGAAGCGACGCCAGATGCGGTCGACGACTACGTTTTTCATGATTCCCCCCGGATTCTCGATGAAATGACGGTCACGCTCATTGACTCAGAGCGCGACGGGTTATGCGACAGCCATCGGCAAGTAGTTCGGACCAGGTTGTTTTGGGTGTGGTTGGGGGTTTGGGGTGGTGGTTAGTTTTGGTGGGTGAGTGGCGGGTCGGTTGGTGCGTATGTGGCGCAGGTCGATCGTGTGT
>NZ_JBSGAQ010000025.1:0-31023 GCF_053600815.1 Mycobacterium sp. NPDC004974
TCGCCGCATCACACGTGGATAAGCCGGCGGCACCTGCAACCTCCCTAGTCACGGAAATTGCATTGACCGTATGAATCTGCCGCCGAAATTCCGCCATGGCGTTACGAACGCGGCGGCCGGGGCTGGTGGGCGACGGCTGGTGCACGGTGCAGCGACCATTGCGCATCCGCTCGGGTCGGCAACCGCGCACGGCGACGTTATGGCACTACCGTGGCATTCCAGCATGACCTTCAGCGTCACCGGCGAATCGCTCCCCGCCCACACCAGCCCGTGGACACCGCGTGTTGCCACGCAACTCGCCGTACTCGCGGCGGCGGCGTTCATCTACGTCACCGCCGAGATGCTCCCGATCGGTGCCCTGCCGGCGATCGCCACAGATCTTCAGGTCAGCGAGGGGCTGGTCGCCACGCTCATGGCGAGCTACGCCCTGGTTGCCGCGCTCACCACCGTCGCCCTGGTGCGGCTGACGGCACGGTGGCCGCGACGCCGGACCCTGGTCGCGACCCTCGTGTGCCTGACGGTCTCACAGGTGATCTCGGCGCTCGCGCCGAACTTCGCGGTGCTGGCCGGCGGCCGGGTGCTGTGCGCGCTGGCCCACGGGCTGATGTGGTCGGTGATCGCACCGATCGGGGCCCGGCTGGTCCCGGCCAGCCACGCCGGCAGGGCCACCGCGGCGGTCTATGTGGGCACCGGCCTGGCCCTGGTGGTGGGCAACCCGCTCGCCGCGGCGCTGAGCGCGGTGTGGGGGTGGCGGCCGGCGGTGGCGGTCATCGCCGGGGCCGCGGCCGCGGTGGCCCTGGCCGCGTGGACGATGCTGCCGCCGCTACCGCCTGCCCCCGGCGCCACGCCGGCCGCCGGGTCACCGCACGGCCACCGGCACAACCGCCGGCTGCTCGCCTTGTCGGTGCTCACACTCATCGGCGTCACCGGGCACTTCATCGCCTACACCTTCATCGTGGTGATCATCCGGGACGTGGTCGGGATACACGGCCCGCATCTGGCCTGGCTGCTGGCGGGGTTCGGGATCGCCGGTCTGGCCGGGATGGCTGCCATGGCCAGGCCCCTGGACCTGTGGCCCAAAGCCTCGGTGCTGGGCTGTCTGGCCGCGCTGGCCGCTGCGCTGCTGACCTTGTCGGTGCTGGCCCTCGACTCGTGGTCCGGACGGGCTGCCGTGGCGCTCGGCGCGGTGGCGGTGGTCGTCTGGGGCGCGGCATCCACGGCTTTGCCGCCGATGCTGCAGGCCTCGGCGATGCGCACTGCTCCGGACGACCCCGACGGCGCGTCGGGCCGGTACGTCGCGGCCTTCCAGGTCGGCATCATGGGCGGTGCGCTCATCGGCGGTGGCATCTACGACCACGGCGGTGCGGCGCCGACCGTCGGAGCCGCCGCGGTGCTGATCATCGTCGCGATGTGCGGCGTCGCGCTGTCCCGTGGCGTATTCACCGTTTCCTGCGCTACCACCGAGATGTAACGCGATCACGCTCACAGTCGATAAACACCGCAGTTCAGCGCTGTGGAATCGGCCGCTGTGGGGGAATCACGGCTTCTCGCAGCAGTAGCTGGTCATTGCGTTGTGAGACACTGGATCGAGTTGTGCTGTCTGGAGGTTACTCATGCCGAAATCGGCAAAACGTGCACTGATCACCGCATTCATGGCCGCCGGAGTGGTCGGTGGAATGGTGCTCAGCCCATCCGCCTACGCAGACCCCGAGGTGCCGCCGGCACCCGTCGATCCTGCGGTCCCGGCACCCGCGGCCGATCCGTTCGCGCCGCCGGTCGACGCTGCGGCTCCGGCCGCCGCTGCCCCGGGCGCTCCGGCGGGGCCCGCGCCGATCATCAACTACGGTTCCCCGACCATCCCGTTCGAGGGCACCGCGCCCGGGCAGAGCTCCGAGCCGTTCACCGGTGAGGCACCGTTCCTGCCGCCGTCGTTCAACCCGGTCAACGGGTCGATGGTGGGTGTCGCCAAGCCCATCTACATCAACTTCCAGCGGCCGATCGCCAACCGGCAGATGGCTCAGGATGCCATCCGGATCACCTCGAACCCGCCGGTGGCGGGCCGCTTCTACTGGGTCACCGACACGCAGCTGCGCTGGCGCCCGCAGGACTTCTGGCCGTCCAACACCGTGGTGAACATCGACGCGGCCGGCACCAAGTCGAGCTTCCGGGTCGGCGACTACCTGGTGGCGACGGTCGACGACAAGGCCCATCAGATGGAGATCCTGCGCAACGGGAAGCTGGAGAAGACCTTCCCGGTGTCGATGGGCAAGCCCGACGGCAAGCATGAGACCAAGAACGGCACCTACTACGTGCTGGAGAAGTTCCCCGACATCATCATGGATTCGTCCACCTACGGTGTGCCGGTGGACTCCAAGGAGGGCTACAAGCTCAAGGTGCAGGACGCCGTCCGCATCGACAACAGCGGCGTCTTCGTGCACAGCGCCCCGTGGTCGGTGGCCCAGCAGGGCAAGAGCAATACCAGCCACGGTTGCATCAACCTGAGCCCGGAGAACGCCCAGTGGTTCTACGACAACTTCGGCAGCGGCGACCCGGTGGTGATCAAGAACACCGGTGGCGGCTGGTACAACACGCCTGACGGCGCGTCCGACTGGCAGATGTTCTAGCCGAACGTCGATACAACAAAACCCCTGCCGCGTTGGCA
Source organism: Mycobacterium sp. NPDC004974 (assembly GCF_053600815.1). NCBI lineage: Bacteria > Bacillati > Actinomycetota > Actinomycetes > Mycobacteriales > Mycobacteriaceae > Mycobacterium > Mycobacterium sp. NPDC004974. The sequence goes on from NZ_JBSGAQ010000025.1 coordinate 2,663, forward strand.
GGGGTTTTGTTGTATGCGCGGCTAGATCAGGTCCAGCGGCTCCCCGAACCGCTGAAAGTAGACCTCGTATGCGAGCCCACCAAGGTTGGCTGGATCACCGACGTCGACGTGTGACGGCATCCGGCTTGGCTCTGCGAGGACCGCTTCATATCTCACCCGCCCTTGGCTGACTACCCAGTGTGCTGCGTCTTCCAGGCCATCTTCAGACTCGTCGGGCCCGAGATTGGACCGATATGGCTCGTCTTGGAGCTCGGCAGCGAAGTCCAAGAATAGATCTTGGAACTTGTAGACGGCGCCCTTCGGTAGTCGTCCAAGAATTTCACGAAGGTGATCGCGGCTCTGCGAGGCCTCCGCTATGACGTCCCAGAACCAGTCGACGTCCGGACCCTCGTCGTGACGAACATCGTCAACCAAAGCCGCTCCCAATCTTCCAGACGAACACGCCTACCGGCCCTAGTTCCAGATTCGGACCCGCTGGGCCGGCTCCAGATACAGCTCGTCGGAATCAGCCACCTCGAACGCCTCGTAAAACGAGTCGATGTTGCGGATGACACCGTTGCAGCGGAACTCCGGCGGCGAGTGCGGGTCCACCGCCAGACGTCGGATCGCCTCAGCGTCACGGGATTTGGTCCGCCACACCTGCGCCCAGCCGAAATAGACGCGCTGCACGCCGGTCAGCCCGTCGATCACCGGAGCCTCCTGCCCCTTCAGCGACAGCTCGTAAGCCAGTAGGGCGATGGACAGTCCGCCGAGATCGCCGATGTTCTCCCCGACGGTGAACGCGCCGTTCACGTGGTGGGACGGATCCAGTGAGCGCGGACTGAACTCTTCGTACTGATCGATCAAAGCCTTTGTGCGGACCCCGAATTCAGCGCGGTCGGCATCGGTCCACCAGTCCACCAGGTTGCCGTCACCGTCGTACTTGGCGCCCTGGTCGTCGAAGCCGTGGCCGATCTCGTGCCCGATCACCGCGCCGATACCGCCGTAGTTGGCCGCGTCGTCGGCCGCGGCGTCGAAGAACGGCGGCTGCAGAATGGCTGCGGGAAAGACGATTTCGTTCATCCCCGGGTTGTAGTAGGCATTAACCGTCTGCGGCGTCATGAACCACTCGTCGCGGTCCACCGGGCCGCCCAACTTGGCCAGCTCGCGGTCGGAGTTCACCACATGGCCGCGGCGGTAGTTGCCGTACAGGTCGTCACGCTCGACCACCAGCGCCGAGTAGTCCCGCCAGCGGGCCGGATAGCCGATCTTGGGGGTGAACTTGTCGAGCTTCACCAGCGCCTTGGCCCGGGTCTCCGGCGTCATCCAGTCCAGCTCGTTGATGCTGACCCGGTAGGCCTCGCGCAGGTTGGCCACCAGCTCGTCCATCCGGGACTTGGCCTCCGGCGGGAAGTACCGCTGGACGTAGAGCTTGCCCAGGGCATCACCCATCAGGCCCTCGACCAGGGAGACGCCGCGCTTCCAGCGGTCGCGGTTCTGCTCGGTGCCGCTCAGGGTGCGGCCGTAGAAGTCGAAGTTCTCGGCCACCAGCTCCTCGGTCAACAGCCCGGCACGCGAATGGATGACGCGCCAGCGGGTCCAGGCCTTCCAGTCCTCCAGATCCTCGCTCGCCCACAGCGCCGCGAACGCCGTCACGAAGTCGGGCTGACGCAGCACCAGCTCGGAGACCTTCTCGGGGGTGGTGCCGAGCGCGCCCAACCAGCCGGTCCAGTCGAACCCGGGGGCATCGCCGGACAGGTCGGCGAACTTGCGCAGGTTGTACGTCAGATCGGCGTCGCGCCGCTTCACCACATCCCAGTGCGCGGCGGCCAGCTTGGATTCCAGTGCGACGATCCGGGCCGCGGTGTCGACGGGATCACCGGCAGTGTCTCCGTAGACGAGCGCGAACATCCGGGCGATGTGTCCCGGGTAGGCCGCCAGGATCTCGGCGTGCTGCTCATCGCGGTAGTAGGACTCGTCGGGCAGCCCGATTCCGGACTGGCTCATGTGCAGCAGGTAGCGCGTCGAATCCTTGGAATCGGTGTCCACGTACACACCGGCGCCGCCGGACACCCCGGTGCGCTCCAGCCCGCCCAGCACGGCGGCCAGCGCATCGCTGTCGGCCGCACCGTCGATCAGGGCGAGCTCCGCCAGCAGCGGCGCCAGGCCACGCGTGGCGATGGTCTGCTCGTCCATGAAGCTGGCGTACAGATCGCCGATGCGCTGCTCCTCGGTGCCCGCGGCGGCGCCGGTATCGGCCGCCTGGGTGATCAGATCGCGGATCTGCTCCTCGGCACGATCGTGCAGCAGCCGGAAGGCGCCGTCGGTGGCGCGGTCGGCGGGAATCTCGTAGTCGGTCAACCAACGGCCATTGACGTGGCCGAAGAGGTCGTCTTGCGGGCGGGCCTGCGGGTCGACATGGCTCAGGTCGATACCCGATTTGATCGCTTCTACCGTCACCCCGACATTCTTCCAGAAGGCCGCGGGTGCGCTGGGTGGGTTTCGCTGCCGGTACCCTCACGGCCATGCCCGAGGCGCCGAGCAAGGACAGCACAGCCGACCACCCCAATGGCGTTTTCACCGGCTTCGGCTTCGCCTCGGCGGTCGCGGGCCTGATCGCGGTCGTCGCGGTGGTCCTGGCCGTCATGGTGTGGACCGGGCACCGCGACGAGGCCGCCGAGCGCGCGTACCAGACGCGGGTGCTGCGGACCGCCGTCGACTGGACGAATGTCCTGATCAACATCAACAAGGACTCGGTCGAGGCCGGTATGCAGAAGCTGCGCGAGGGCACCGTGGGCCAGCTCAATTCCGACTTCGATGCGGCCGTGCAGCCTTACCGCGACCTGGTGCAGCGGCTGCAGGCCCGCACCACCGGCCAGATCGACTCGGTGGCCATCGAATCGCTGTACCACCCACCGCCAGGCCCGGACGGCCGCCCGGTGTCCGCACCCAAGACGGACCTGGCCGGGATGGTTTCCCGCACCGACACGGTGCTGGTCGTGGCCACCTCGGTCAGCGAGAACGCGGGCAGTGACAAGCCCCAGACCGTGCGCTGGACGTTGCGGCTGGACGTCTCCGACGTCGACGGCACCCTGATGGTCTCGCGGTTGGAGCCGATCCGATGAGAAACCGGTTGCGCGTCCTGGCTTTCGACATCGCGGCCCCGCTGGGCGCGATCGCGGCGCTGCTGTACATCGGCCTCGCGCTGTCCTGGCCGCTGTGGTGGGTATCGCTGTGCTCGGTGCTGTGCCTGCTGATCGTGCAGGGCGTCATCGTCAACATCGTGCTGGCCCGCCGCGACGGCGTGACGCTGGGCACCGACGACGATGCGCCCGGGTTGCGGCTCGCGGTCGCAGGCGTGGCCGCCGCCGCCCTGGTGGCCGCGGTGACGGTGGGCTACCTGCGCTGGACCGTGCCCGACCGCACCTTCAACAACGACCGCGACGAGGTGGTGCGTATCGCCAGCAGCGTCTCGGAGGCCACCGCCACGTTCAGCCCGCAGAGCCCGACCGCCTCGATCGACCGCGCCACCGGGATGATGTCGCCGCAGCAGGCCGAGCAGTTCAAGAACGAATTCGCCAATGTGGCAAAGGAATTGACGAGCAAGAACGTCTCGGCCACCGCGGCCACGATCTCGGCAGGCGTGGAGGCGCTGGGTCCGCAGGTGGCCAGTGTGGCCGTGGTCCTGCGCGGAACTCAGAGCGCGCCGGGCAAACCGACCGACAACGCGGTGATGGCACTGCGGGTCGCCCTGAGCAAGACCGACGGGCGCTGGCTCGTCGACAATGTGACCCCGCTGCACTCCCGGTAGGAACTCCCGTTAGGAGCCGGCACAAGGCCGGCTCCCGGGGGTCAGCTCAGTGCGACGATCGCGTCGATCTCGACCGTGGCGCCCAGAGGCAGCGCCGCCACTTCGATGGTGGTCCGAGCCGGGAACCGCGCATCGAAGAACTCTGCGTATGCGGCATTGATGTCGGCGAACGAACTCAGCTGGGTGGTGTAGATCGTGGTCCGCAGGGTACGGCCGAGGTTGGTGCCGGCTTCGGCGCACACCGCCGCGAGATTGGCCAGGCTCTGGCGCACTTCGGCGGCGATGTCGGCGGCCTCGATCGTTCCGGTGGCCGGGTTCAGCGGCAGTGAGCCGGAACAGTAGAGGACGCCCGCGTGCGCGACGGCCTGAACGTACGGGCCTACTGCTTTCGGGGCCACGGGTGAGGCGATCGTTTTCAGTTCAGTCATTGGAATCCACGTCCGTTCATCGAAGGGGGTCGACAGCGCGCAACGCTGCCGAGGTCTGGCCGGTGGCGATCTGTCGAGCAAGGAGCTTTCCGGTGACGGGGCCCAGCGTGATGCCCCACATGCCGTGGCCGCCGGCGATGAACACTCGCGGATCGTTCGATTGTCCGATCAGCGGCAGTCCGTCAGCGGTACACGGGCGGGCTCCCACCCACTCATCCTCACGCTGGTCGAGGTGGGCACCGGCAAGCAAACCCGACGCCGCGTCGCGCAGTACTCGGATTCGCCGGGGATCCAGTGGGGCTTCTACGTCGCGGAATTCCATCATTCCGGCGATGCGAAGGCGATCGCCGACGGGTGTGCATGCCACGCGCTGGGCGGGGAAGTACACCGGTCCGATCGGCAAATGGTCGACCTTGACGGTGAAGCTGTATCCGCGTCCGGCCTGGACCAGCCGTTTGACACCGAAAGGCCGGGCGAGGCGGTTGAGCCTGGCCCCGGTCGCGAGCACCGCGGCGTCGAAGGAGCGGCCGGCGATGCGGACCGGGCCGGCGCCGCCGTCGATGCGGTCTACGTCCGTATCCCGCACGATCTTTCCGCCGCGGGCCACCACGGCGTCGGCGACAGAGTGAACGAAGGCGGCGGGGTTGAGGAACCGCTCATCGAGAATCTTGATCGCGGCATTGATCTCCGACGAGAGCGCGGGTTCCTGTGCGCGAGCCTCGGCTCCGTCGAGCAGCTCGAAGTTGACGGACTGGCCTGCCGCCCGGATGTGCTTGATCTCGTCGAGCAGCACCTCCCGATCAGCGGAGGTGCGGTATGCGGCGATGAAAGGTGCTGCAGGAGCGGATTTTTCAGCGAGATCCAGCTCCATCTCAGCGAAGGCGGCGAGCGCCTCGTTGTTGAGCGGGATCAGGGCCTGCATCGCCTTCTGCCACCGCTTCGCGGTGCTGTTGCGGGCGAACTGTGCAAGGAAACGCAACAGCTTCGGGTTGGCGGTCGGCGGGACATACACCGGCGACGAGTGGCTCAGCAGGGCGCCGAGGCCGTACTTCAGTACCGCCGGTTCCGGCAGGGGAGTGGCGATGCTCGGTGTCAGCCATCCGGCATTGCCCCAGCTCGAGCCTGCGGCGACGTCATCTCGGTCGAAGACCGTGACTTCGATGTCGTACTCCTGGAGGTACCAGGCGGTGCACAACCCCACCATGCCGGCGCCGATCACGGCCACTTGCTTCCGCGGGACACTGTTGCGTGAGTTCACGGATTCAATACTGTGGCCTGCAACAGGATCCACCCCTGTTCGGAACTGACACCATGCCCTCGCTCGACTGTGCGGTATCTACAATCCGCTCATGCTCCAAGGTGTAGACCTTTGCGAAGCGCTGGGCGCAGGGGTGGTAACCACGCTGGTGGAGGGAGCTCCACGGGCGGTATCCGCCGTGCATCTGTGGGGCGATCGCCAGCCGCCTGGCGCTGGTTCGCTCATCGCCGCCATCGGGGCCACCGACGAGCGGGTGCAGATGGAGATCATCGACGTGGCGGTGGCAACCGGGGCTGCTGCCGTGGTGCTGCCGCAGCCGGTTCCGCCCGACGTCTGCGCCCACAGCGCCGCGCGAGGTGTCACATTGGCGGGCCTGAACCCGCAAATGGAGTGGTCGCACTTCATCTGGTTCGCGCGGGGTCTGCTGCTTGAGGGGCAGTCGGCGGTGGCCGGGGCGGCGTCGGCGCAGCAGGGGCTGTTCGCCTTGGCCGAAGTGGTCGCGACGATCTTGAATTCCTCGGTCACCATCGAAGATGCCCGAAGCCGCGTGATCGCCTACTCGGCAACGACGCAGACCGCCGACATCGCCCGCACCTCCACCATCATGGGCCGAGCCGTGCCCACCGATGTCCTGAAGCGACTGCGGGCCAGCGGGGCATTGAAACGACTGGCCCGGGAGAGCCGTCCGTTTCTGGTGCCCGCCGAAGAGCCCGGTTTTGCGCAGCGACTCGTCATCCCGTTGCGCGTCGGCGGACAACTCGTCGGTTCCATCTGGGCGATTTTCGATGGACGCCTCGACTCGGATCTCGAGGCGAGACTCTCGGCGGCGAGTACCGCGGTCGCTTTGCACCTCGTACGGTTCTGCGCCGAACTCGAGTTGACCGGCAGGTATTCGGTGGGTCAACTACGCGCGGCGCTGACCGGAGCGGCCGGCGATGCCGGTCAAGATGTGCCGCTGCTGTCTGAACCTGTCAGAGTCGTTGCGTTGCAAAGACTCTCGACGGCAGATGCCCGAGAGGACCTGGCTCTGTGGCGTACCTTCCTGCGAAAGAAGTCGTGGGAGGATCCGGTGCTCGTCGACATCGGCGATGCCGTCTACGCGGTGGTCGGGCAACGCGCGGGGCCGGGCGGCTGGCCCTGGCTGTGCGAGATCGTCGGATCCGCATCGCCCGGGGCGGTGGGCGCGAGCAGATTGAGTCCGGGCCACGCGGGGCTGCCGGCCGCCCGCGTGGAAGCGGACGAGACTCTTGCCGCCGCGCTGCACCTCGACCTCAGATCTGCGACGCACGAGCAGGTTTGGGACACCATTGTTCTGAGCCGTGCCACCACCGCCGTGCAGTCCGTGGCACACAGCGAACTGCAGCGGGTGCGCGACTTCGACCGCACGGACGGGACTGAACTGACCATCACGCTGCGCACCTGGCTGGAGAACTGGGGTGACGTCAACGCCACCGCAGCGGCGCTGAACGTACATCCGAACACCGTGCGGCTGCGGATGAAAAAAGTCGACCGGATTCTGCAGGGGCGGCTGGACACCCCGACCCAGCGGATCGCTGCCCTACTGCTGCTGCGTGGCTGGCAGCGCTAAGCGAAGCGGGCGTACTCGACCTTCAGGCAGAGGTCCTGGATGACGGTGAGGCCGGCGGCGGCGCCATCGTGCGCCACCTGCTCATGGCTCAGGCCCAGCTGCAGCCACAGCGTCTTGGCTCCGACCGCGATGGCGTCGGCGAGCACGTGCGGAAGCTCGTCGCGTCGACGGAACACGTCGACGAGGTCGGGTACCTCCGGAAGGGCGGCCAGGCTGGGATAGACGGGGGTGCCGTCGACTTCGGTTATCGTCGGGTTCACCAGGTACAGCGTGTAGTCGGTGGCCGCCTTCAGGTACGTCCAGACCTCGTGACTGGCCCGCGCCGGGTTGGCCGAGGCGCCGACGATGGCCACCGACCGGGTCTCCCGTAGAACACGTTGCACCGTCGCGACTGACTGGGACGTCATCTGCGGCGGCGACTACTTCGCGGAACGCTGCGCGGAGAGTTTCGCGAACCGGTCCGAGAGCCGTTGCATGCGCAGCAGCAGCGAGGCCGGCGGGCTGACGGTGCCTTCCAGATAGTCGGCGAAGGACTCGTTGGACACCCCGACGCGCGAAGCGAACTCAGGTGCCTGCAGTTCGGAACGACGCAGCATGGCCTGGATCTGACGGGCCACCTCGGCGCGCTCGGTGGCCTCCAGGTGCTCACGGGTGCGCACCAGCACTTCCGACAGTGCCTTGGACACCCCGTAGGGGCGGGCGGTCTGCAGCACTTCCTCTACCTGTCGGGCGGTCCGGCCGTACGGATCACGTTTGATCGCGGCGACGATGCGCTGCCAAACCGCCATGTCGTCGGTCTCCAACGCCGCACGGATCGCCGCGGTCGGCCAGTACTCGACCGGCCGGTCGTCGAATGCGGGTTGACGTTGCGGCGGTGCGGCCTTGGCCGGACGTGGTTGTCGCGGCTGTGCCGGCTGCTGCGAACGCTGTACCGGTGTGCGTGGTGTCTGCGTGCCCTGCCCCTGTGTGCGCTGTGCCTTTGTGTCCTGCCCGGGAGCGCGTTGCTCCTGTGTCCGTTGTACCTGGGCAGGCGCTTTTTGGGGGCGTTGTGCGGAACTGCGCTGCGCGGAACTGTTTTGTGCCGAAGTGCGAGGCGCCGTCGCGCGCGGCTTGGTCGGCGTCCGTTCTGCCGCGGCAGTGCGCTGCGCAGTGGTCCGCTGGGCCGCGGTGCGTTGCGTCTGGGGCCCTTGGACACGTTGTCCCGCAGGACGTCGAGCAGACGATTGAACCGGCAGAATCTCTTCGCGGCGCGCGATCCGCGCATCCCTCGGTTCCCGGACGTCGGGGGCCAACGTCACTTCGCCTCCTCCAGCATCGCTACCGCAACTGACAGGCAGCGCTGCCTGACCTTCTCCCATTCGGCAGCTGCATCCGGGTCCGACAACACGACGTCGTGTTCATCGGACGGCTGCGGGTCGGCCAGCCGGCGCACCAGCTGCGTGGCCACCCATCTGCTCTTCGGGTTCTGCCCACAGTAATACCGGTCCATGCCCGACAACACCAGAGCAGCGGTCTCGGTTTCCACCGATTCGACGAGATCAGCAAACTCTTCAAAGTCTTTGGCGCTGTTACGGCACATGATCAGATAACTTTTCAGCCGCAGCGTTTCCGCGCCTGTCGGGATCTGCAGCCGGTCACCGGTCGGCAGTTGCACATTGGTGGTCTCCACCGGGCCGAGTCGCTCCATCGGTGCGCGATCTGCGTCGGCCTCGGTCTCCAGGGCGTCCACGGCCACCGAAAGCCTGCCGCGCCACATCGTCACCGGATGCACCCCGGGGCACCGCTTCGGGCCGCCGGGCCGCCGGGCCGCCAGCCGGGAGGACGGTTTGCCGCAACCGCTGAAGGCCAACGGGTCGGTGACGATGATCGTTTGCGGAGCAAGGGTTTTCATTCGCGCGGCGGTCCGCACCATCATGCGTAGATCAGATCCGCTCGGCCCCAACGCGGAGATGTCGTCGGGAATGATCACCAGATCGGTGACCTCGACCTTGGGCAACGGCTTCTCGAAATCAACCTCGGGCAGCAGCCGATCCAGCCAGTGCGGCAGCCACCAGTTCCACTCGTCGAACATGGCCATCAGGGCAGGCACCAGGATCAGCCGGACCACGGTCGCGTCGACCGCGATGGCCACCGCACACGCCACACCGAGCTGCGCCACCAACGGCATGCCGGCAAAAGCGAAGCCGATGAACACCGCGATCATGATCAGCGCGGCGCTGGTGATGGTGCGCGCGCTCGTGCTGACGCCGTAGGCAACCGCGTCACGGGTGCTGTTGGTCTGCAGGAACCGTTCCCGAATCCGGGTGAGCAGAAAGATCTCGTAGTCCATCGACAGACCGAAGGTCATCGCCAGGACGAGCGGCGGAACGGTGCTGTCGAGCGAGCTGATCTTCTCGAAGCCCAGCCCCTCGAACCAGCCCCACTGGAAGACGACAACCAGGCTGCCGTAGGCCGCGGCCACCGACAGCACCGTCATCAGCACACCCTTGAGTGCCAAGAACACCGACCGGATCGACACCAGCAGCATCACGAAGGCGATCAACGCGACGAACAGGAACACCAGCGGCTGGGTGCTGGAAACCCGATCATCGAAGTCCTTGATCAGCGCGGTCGGACCACCCACGTCGACCCGGGCGTTCGGGCCCGCGGCCTGCGGCAGTTTGTCCCGCATCCAGTCGATGGACTCGCGCGCGGCCAGATCCTCGGGGTCCACCGACAACACCGCCGAGAGCAGCGCGCTGGTGTTGTTGTCGGCGAACACCGGTGGCTGCACGGTCTGCACCTGGGGTGCCCGGGTCATCTCCTGGCGTACCGCGTCGAGTGCGGCGGTGGCCTTGGGGCTGTCGGCGTTGCCTTCCGGGAAGGTCACCAGCACCCGCACCGGCCCGAGTGCTCCGGGACCCAACGCGTCGGCCGCGGCGTTGACCCCGCCGCGGATCTCGTGGGTCGGCTCGAACTGGCGCTGCATGCTGTTGCCCAGCACCATGCCGAACGCCGGTGCCGCCAGGATCAACAACAGGATCGTCGCGGCAACGGCCGAAGCCCACGGCCGGCGCATCACTGCGCCCGTCCATCGGGTCCAGAACCGCGACTGGGTCGCCTCGGCGCGGCGGGACCAGTGCAGGTACGACGAGCGCTTGGCCGCCGCCTGGCCGAACGTCGCCAGCACCGCCGGGGTCAGGGTGGTGGAGGTCAGCACCGCGACCGCCACGGCCAGGATCGCGCCGGTGGCCATCGACACCAGCACCGGGGTGTCGATGATGTAGATGCCCGTGACGGAGGCGATGACGGTGAGGCCGGACAGGGCCACCGCCAGGCCGGACGTGGCCATCGCCGCGTCGACCGCGTCGGCCGGATCACGGCCCGCCCGCAGCTCCTCGCGGTACCGCATCAGGATGAACAGGGAGTAGTCGATGGCCAGGGCGATGCCGAACATCGACACCGTCGAGGTGACGAACACGCTCATCTGCGTGTACATCGACAGCAGATAGACCAGGCCCATGGTCACCACCACGGTGCAGATGCCGAGCACCAGCGGCAGCGCCGCGGCGGCCAGCGAGCCGAACACCGCCAGCAGCACGATCAACACGATCGGCAGGTTCCACTTCTCGGCCGCGGCGATGTCGTGCTTGGTGGCCTGGGTCGCGGCCGCACCGAGTGCGCCCTGCCCGATGACGTAGAACTTGACCTTGCCGTTCTCGCTCTCGCCCGGCTCTTCGCCGTGCACACCGACCTTCTGGCGGAGCTGCTTGGCCACATCCACCGCGCCGGTGTTGTTGAAGTCCAGCTGCAGTGTGATGACGTAGGGCCGGTCCGGCTGCGGGGCAGGCTGTTGCGGATTCGGCACGATCTTGACGCTGGGGACCTGGCCCGCGACCTTCTCCAGCCACACGACCGCGGCGTTCATGTCTTGGAACGAGGCGTCGGCGCGGGGAGCTGCGATCAGGGCAAGCGGGGACGCGCCCTGGTCCGGGAAATGGTCCTCGAGCTGCAGCTGGACGTGGAGCGACTGTGAACCTTCGACGTCGAACCCGCCGCCGGTCAGATTGGACGACTGGTTGATCGCGAGGTAGATCGAGGGCACCAGAAGCAACAACCATGTCGCGAAAACCGCCCAGCGGAATCTGCGCAGATAGCTGCTCAAGCGCATCATGAACTGCTGGATGCGAGGTCCCCGCTTTCTCCCCCCCAACATGGCTGGGCGTGTCCTGGCTCGTACCAGCGAGAGCGTACCTCCACCGGTGTAATGTGGCCCGCTCTCTTGTGGTTCTGAGATCGCGCTGAGACATCTCACAGCTGATATCCGTAGCGTTGCGCCGGTGTCGTCGGCGCGGCAGTGCTAACGAAATCTCTCAGCCCGGCGACATAGCCAAGGACGACCCCGGCTGACGTGTGCGCCGGGGCCCACGCTGAAGGAGTACCCCATGCAACCGACCAACGGTGGATTGCGCCGCAGTCTGGCTGTCGCCCTCGCGGTGACGGGGGCCGGCGGCGCAATGGTGGCCGCGCTCATGGTCCCGTCCGCCACCGCTGCGACCGATCCGTGCGCGGCCAGTGAGGTCGCCCGCACCGCGGGTGGTGTGGCCACCAACATCGGCAACTATCTGGACACGCATCCGCAGACCAACCAGGCCCTGACCACGATCAGTCAGCAGCAGGGCGGACCCCAGTCGATCGCCGCCCTCAAGACCTACTTCGACGCCAACCCGCAGGCCGCCAAGGACATCCAGCGGTTGCAGCAGCCGCTGGCGAACCTGGGAACGCGCTGCAAGTTGCCGGTCAGCCTGCCGCAACTGATGGGACTCATGCAGGCCACCGAACAGGGCGGCGGGACGGCTGCCGGTGGTTTGCCGGCCGGGCTGCCCTCGGCGCAGAACGTCGGGGTGCCCAGCGTCGCGGTGCCTGCGCAGTCGTCGCCAGCCTCGGCGGTGACGTCGGGCGCCGGTCCGCTTCCCGGACCCGCGACGGCCTCGACCCGCTAGATCAGCCGCCGTCGCGTCGTCGACGGTGATACCGCTGAACTGCGGGTTCACCAGCCGGCACGTCGGTTTGCGCGCAAGGCAGGAAAGTCGTCCCGGATTCTGCTTAGCTTTCCTGAGCCGATAACCGTTTGGGGTTACGGCCTTCCCCATCCGATGAAGGAGCTTGACCATGTTGCTCTCGGCCCGAAATGCGCGGCGCGTGGTAGCTGGCGTGGCCGGCGCCGGCGCCGTAGCCGGTGCGATGCTGTTCGGCGCCATCCCGTCGGCGCTTGCCGACCCGGCGAACAATCCCCCCAACTGCACCGCCGCCGATCTGGCCGGCGTGGCTTCGGGTGTATCGGCATCAACCTCTGCGTACCTGTTCACCCATCCCGATGTGAACAATTTCTTCACCAGCCTCGAAGGCCTGCCGCGCGAGGAGGTCAAGACCAAGGTGCACGACTACCTGGAAGCGAACCCCCAGACGAAGGCCGAGCTGACCGGTATCCGCCAGCCGCTGGTAGACCTGAAGAACCGCTGCGGCGAAGCTCCGGCTCCGGCCATCCCGTAACCGAGTGCGGGTGGAAGTAACCCCCGCCAGCGGTGAAGGACACGTGACGCCCGAGAGTGCGAATCGCACAGTGCTGATGGTCGACGACGACCCGGATGTGCGTACTTCGGTTGCCCGCGGACTGCGGCATTCGGGGTTCGACGTCCGGGTCGCGGCGTCCGGCAAGGAGGCACTGCGCCTGTTGTCGAACGAGTCGCACGACGCGCTCGTTCTCGACGTCCAGATGCCGGAACTCGACGGTGTCGCCGTGGTCACCGCGCTGCGGGCATTGGGCAATGAGATCCCGATCTGCGTGCTCTCGGCCCGCGACACGGTCAACGACCGCATCGCGGGACTGGAAGCCGGCGCGGACGATTACCTGACGAAGCCGTTCGACCTCGGCGAGCTCGTGGCCCGGCTCAACGCACTGCTGCGCCGGGCCAGCCATGCCGAGCGGCCGTCGGACACGATGACCGTCGGGCCGTTGACCATCGACACCGCCCGCCGACTGGTGTTCGTCGGCGGGGAACGCGTCGACCTGACCAAGCGCGAGTTCGACCTGCTGGCCGTGCTGGCGGAGAACACCGGTGTGGTGCTGTCCCGGCAGCGGCTCCTCGAGCTGGTCTGGGGATACGACTTCGACGTCGACACCAACGTGGCCGACGTCTTCATCTCGTACCTGCGGCGCAAGCTCGAAGGGCCTGACGTGCCGCGCGTCATCCATACCGTTCGCGGGATCGGGTACGTGCTGCGGGAAGACGCGTGAGGACGCCATGAGAACCGGAGTCAGGTGAGGCTTTTCAGCCTGATCCGCTCGGCGTCACTGCGTACCAGGGTCGCGGTGGCCGCGGCGCTGGCGGCCGCCGCCGTGGTGGCGTTGTTCACCATCCTGACCTCGGTGGTGCTGGCCAACAACGATTCCGCGCAGTTGGACCGCAGGCTCGATTCGATCGTCGACGCCAGCATCAACCCCGAGCATCTGCAGGATCCCACGCGCGGGGTGCTGACCACCGGCCGGTCGCGGTCGACGGGGCAGGTGGTGTTCCAGCGGGGTTTCCAGTTGCCGGCGCTGCCGCCGGGCACCGAGACCGTCCAGGTCAACGGAGTCGACTACCGGGTGCGCACCGTCCATGTGGACCAACACGGCGGGGTGCTGATGTCCATCGGCATCCGCGCGGACAGTATCTTGCTGAGCCCCAACAGGATTCCGCTGTACACCGGATTCGGTGTGGCCACCGTGCTGGTGGCAGGCGGGCTGGGATGGCTACTCGCCGGGCCGGCCATCCGGCCGCTGCGCAAGCTCACCGAGCACACCTCGAAGCTGGACAGCGGCACCGACACGATGCCGAAGGTGCGCGGCGTGCGGGAGGCCGAGGACCTGTCGGAGGCCATGTCAGGCATGCTCACGCGCTTGGCCGCCGCGCAGCGTGCCACCACCAATTCCCTTCAGGCTGCTCAGGATTTCGCCGCCAACGCCGCGCATGAGCTGCGCACGCCGCTCACCGCGATGCGCGCCGACCTGGACACGCTGCGCATTCACAGCCTGCCGGAATCCGAGCGCGACGAAGTGGTGGCCGACCTGTCCAGGGCGCAACGCCGGGTCGAGGCCATCATCACCGCGCTGGGTCAACTCGCGTCGGGGCAACTGGCCCAGGCCGAGGACCGCGAATTGATCGACATCGCCGATCTGCTCGACCGGGTGGTCAGGGAGAACGCCCGGGGGAGCGAGCATATCCAGATCGACGTGCACGTGGCCGACGACATCGGCCTGGTGATGGGCTGGCCCGGTGGGCTGCGTATCGCGGTGGACAACCTGGTGCGCAACGCGATCGTCCATGGCGAGGCGACCCGGATCACGCTGACCGCCCACCGCGGCGACGGGCACCTCATCATCATCGTCGATGACAACGGGCGTGGACTACCGGTCGAGGAGCACGAGACGGTACTGGGCCGGTTCCGCCGGGGCAGCACCGCGATGGCGGGCGGATCCGGGCTCGGCCTGGCCCTGGTCGCCCAGCAGGCTCAATTGCACGGCGGTGAGATCACGTTGTCCGACGGGCCGCTCGGCGGCCTGCGGGCCACCTTGACGGTAGCGATCTCGTCGGCAGAGCCCGATCAAATCGACTGACTCCGGCGAGCGGCTTCAGCGTCTGTGCGTGAGCCGGTTGACGGCGGCAAGTACGGGGGCGGCCGCCGCCGCGACGGGTGCTCCGAGCCGGGTATCCGTGGCCCGGATGAGGCGGACGGTCTTCATGGCCATGGTCAACACCTCGCTGCCGCGAATCCGCATGTCTGCCTCGAACCGGCTGATGGCGACGGCGAGGGTGAGATCACCGGCGGCGAACTCACACATGTGTGCAACCAGGCTCGCCGCGTCGCGAATGGCGGCGCCGGCCCCCATCCCGGCGGTCGGCGGGGAGCTCGTCCAGGCCTGCCGCCGCCTCATCCGGAGATGGGAAGCTGTCGCCGGAAGCTGTCAGTGATTCCGGATTCGATCCCCGGCCATGGCCACCGCGCGCCAGCCCAACAGCAGCAGCGCGGTTGTCAGGGAGGCGACGATGATGAAGCTGACGGCCACGCCGGCCGAGGTCAGTTTGCGCAGCACCATGCCGACCACCACCGTGCTGATCCACACCACGATGCCGGTGGGCGCCAACGACGTCGGACGCTGCCAGCCGCGGGAAAGCAGCCAACCCACCAGGGTCCCGGTCAGAAACGGCCACGCTGTCTCGGCCACGCCGGCCACCGTGAGGCCCTCGGCGTGGCTGCGCCGTCCGATCGTGCAGAACACGACGACGCAGATGAGGTCGGTGAGGAGGGCTAGTGCGCTAGCTCGTCGCATAGGTCATCACATCCAGTACCAGTGGGCTGACGTCGGTTTGGTCGCGCTCGGCGAAGCCCGGTTGCCGTGCGGCCGGCTTGCCGTCGAAGAGCGCATCGGCGGCGGCCAGCGAGGTCAGCCGCGAATCGAGCCGGAACGATTTGAAGGTAAATGGTAAGCCATTGGACGCCAACGGATCCGGCCCGTCCATCACATGGAAGTGCAGGTGCGGTGCATCGGAGTTGCCGGAGTTGCCCAAGGCGCCGATGACCTGCCCGGCGCTAAGTTTGTCTCCGGGCTTGACCTTGAGGCTGTTCGGTTGCAGGTGGGCGTAGAAGGCGTAGTTGCCGTCCCCGATGTCCTGCACGATGTGGTTGCCGCCGTACTGCTGCAAGGTGAGGCCGCTCGGCGTGACACCGGGGACCTGCTCGTTCAGTCCGTCGAGCACTGCGACCACCGGTCCGTCGGCCACCGCGTGGATCTCGGAGCCGAAATACGGGTAGCTCGTGACCTTGGCCCGGTCCCCGGTGAACAGCCGCCCATCGGCGCCGAGCTGCACATAGTCGATCGCGAATCGTTCTGCAGCCCAGACTTTTCCGTTGATCGGATTCAGCGCCATGCGGTGCGGCGTCATATCGCAGCAACTGTTGGCGTCCAACCAGTTCTCGCCGGTCAGCGGCGGGACGATGGATACCGGCTTTCGGGTCTGCACCGCCACCGGCGCCACCGACTCGGTCAGGGTCGGCGGGACCAGTGGCGGCATCGGCTTGGCCATGGTGATCCCGAGTTCGTGGTTGAGTTCTCCCGGCACCTGCGTCGGATCGTCGGCGACGACGTCCAGCCACACGTAGGCGCTCTGGCCGGGGCCGAGCACGTTGGTTCCGACGGCGGAATTACCCACGGCCCTGGTCCAGTACTTGAGGCTGTCCCCGGACAGGGTGAGTAGTTTGCGGTCGGCCGTGGTGGCGCTCAGCGAGTTGAGGGTGACATTGGCCGGCGAGGTGTTGGTCAACATCAGCTCGTAGGCCAGGTGGGTGCGGCCGTCGGTGGCCGCAACCGGAACCGGTTCTGCCAGAACCGATCCCACCACCGGCGTGACAGCCGGCGGCGGGGTGGTGGTTGTGGTGGACTCCGACTGGGGAGTCTGCGCCGACGAGCACCCGGCCAAAGTCAGGACGAGTACTGCGATCGGGTACCGGACTCGCATGGACGTCTCCTAGCGTTCGGATTCGGGTTTTGAAGAGTCGGTTGCCGTGTCCGTGTTCACGTCGGGGTCGATGTCCTTCTCGGTGCGGAACATGAAGAAGAACACCACCCAGCCGATCGTGGAGATGAAGATCCAGCTGACCAGCCGGTAGATGAGCATCGCGGAGATGGCAGAGGCCAGCGTCAGTCCGGAGGAGACCAGCCCGGGCACGAGGACGGCCTCCACCACCAGTAGACCGCCCGGCATCAACGGGATCGAGCCCACCGCCCGGGCCGCGGCGTAGGCGACGGTGACGCCGGCCAGTGACGGGTGACCGCCCGCGGCGTAGCAGGCGAATGCCAGGCAGGCCACGTCGGCGATCCAGTTGAACATCGACCAACTGAACGCCACCGCGAGGTCCCGTCGGCCCAGGTTGACGGACTCCAACTGCTGCAGGATCTCGCGCCATTTCGTCAGCCCGGCGTCTGAAGGCTTGCCGCGCAACGAATTAACCCACGACAGCACCTTGGCCCCGATGCCGTCGATCAGCTCGGGTCTGGTGGCCACGGCCTGGGCCAGCAAGATGATCGCGAGGAACGCGCCGAGCGAGAAGATCAGTGACAGCGGGTTCTTGCTGGCGCCGAGCAGGAGTGCTCCGCCGAGGCCGAGCAGTGCCAGGCCCACGACCTGCAGCACGCCCGACATCACCAGCTGCCACGAGGCCACCAGTGGTGAGGCACCCCAGATGCGTTGTTGGCGGTATACGAACGTCGCCGAGAGCACCGGGCCGCCGGGCATGGTGGTCGACAGTGCGTTACCGGCGTAGAACGCGGCCTCCGACCGCCACTGCTTGACGGGCACACCCGCCGAGCGCAGCAGGGTCCGCTGGATCTGGGCGAAGCTGTGCATCGAGGCCATCGCGGCGCCCACCGCCGCCAGCACCCACCATCCATTTGCGGTCAGCAGGCTGCGCCATGCCTTCGCGAGCTGGTCCCAGACCAGGGTCACTTCGACGGCGAGAACCGTGACCGCGAGTGCGATGACCACCCATCGGGCCCACCAGTACTTGCCGCGCGTTGAGCCGGCCCGGGCCCGGGCCGTGTCGGCCGGCGCGTCCTGTGACACGCCCTACAGGGTAACCGCGCAGGTCGTGTCGACATCGCCGGTTGCTGGGCGCGCCGCATTACGCTACCGAGATGGCACTGGATCCTGTTGCTGATGAGGCCGTTACGCCGTTCGTCCGCAAGGTTGCGGCCTGGTCATGGCGGCTGCTCGTCATATTCGCGGCCGTCGTGGCACTGCTGTGGCTCATCAAACACCTTGAGGTGATCGTGGTGCCGGTGGCGCTGGCCACCATGGTCGCGGCGTTGCTGCTGCCCGCCGTCGACTTCATGGACCGCCGCGGTGCCCCGCGCGGCGCCGCCGTTGCGCTGGTTCTGCTCGCGAGCTTCGCTGTGGTGGGCGGCATCCTGAGCTTCGTCATCTCCCAATTCATCGAGGGCGCACCACAACTCGTGGAACAGGTGACCCGAAGCATCGACGGGCTGCGCAACTGGCTGATCAACGGCCCGCTGCAGCTGAGCAAGGAGCAGATCGACCAGGCCGGCAACACCGCGATCGAGGCGCTGCAACGCAACCAGGAGAAGCTCACCACCGGGGCGTTGTCCACCGCGGGCACCCTCACCGAACTTCTCACCGGCGCGCTCTTGGTGCTGTTCACGCTGATCTTCCTGCTCCAGGGCGGCCGCAACATCTTCGCGTTCGTCACCAAGGTGTTCCCGACCCATGTGCGTGAGCGGGTTCGTGACGCCGGGCGGGCCGGCTTCCACTCGTTGGGCGGCTACATGCGAGCGACGTTCCTGGTGGCCCTGGTCGACGCGCTCGGCATCGGTACCGGCTTGGCGATCATGGGTATCCCACTGGCGCTGCCGCTGGCCTCGCTGGTGTTCATGGGCGCCTTCATCCCGCTGGTCGGTGCCGTCGTCGCCGGATTCCTGGCGGTGGTGGTGGCGCTGCTGGCCAAGGGATTCGTCTACGCCCTGATCACGCTGGGGCTGATCATCGCGGTGCAGCAGCTGGAAGGCCATGTGCTGCAACCACTGGTGATGGGGCGCGCGGTGTCGATCCACCCGCTGGCGGTGGTGTTGGCCATCGCGGGCGGCGGTGTGCTGGCCGGCATTGTCGGCGCTCTGCTCGCGGTGCCCACCGTGGCGTTCATCAACAGCGCGACCCGGGTCCTGCTGGCCGAGGACCCGGACGCCGAGGAAGCGCAACTGGCGGAGGCAGAGGGTGTCGTCGTCGGGGTTCCTCCGGACGAAGCAGACGACTAGCGCCGAATGTCGGCTTGTCGTCGAGATTCCAGCGAATCATCGAGCACAAGCCGACATTCGATCGGCGAGTTCTTACAGCCGGCCCTCGCGACGCAGCAGGTCCTGCGCGCTCATCCCGCCGCCGCGACGAGGGGGTTCGTCGTCGCGGGGGTCGAACTTCTGGGTCGACGGGTCCTGATCACGCTGGCGCGGATTCGGACCCGGCACCGGCCCCGGACCCGGCCGCTGTGCGCCGAACGCCGTCGTCGGTGCGCTCTCACCACCGGCGGGCGGACGCTGCTGTTGCGGCATCGCACGGGTGGCGTCGGCGGACGGACGCGGTGCGGGCGGGGGCGGAGGCGGCGGGGTGCCGTTGGACGGGCCGCCCTTGGCCGGACCGCCGCGCAGCGCACCCAACCACGATTCGATCTCACGGTCTTCGCGCTGCGGGGGAGCCGTCGGCCCACCGGCAGGACGTCCGGTCGGCTGCGGCGTGCGCTCGGTGCCGGCGCTGGTGTTACCCGCCGCGGTGTTGACCGTGTTGACCGCCGTGTTCACCGCGTTGCGGACGGCGTTGCGCGCCATCGCGAACTTGGTGGTGGCCGGTTCTTGATTGGGCTGCTGGTGGGACTGGGCCTGGGGCGGGGCCTGGGGCGGGTTGATCCGCGCGGTACCTGCGGCCGAGGGCGCATTGGTCCGCGGCATCTGCGGGCGCATGGGCTCGGCCGCGGGATGGGTCGGATCGTGCGGCCGCGGTGCCGGCAGGGCGCCGACGCCGGCCAGGGCGCGTGGGTCCTCGCCGGACTCCTGAGCCATCGGACGCTTGCGCTCGTCGGGCAGTTCGGTCTCACCGAGGCCGAGCTTCTCCTGGACGCGTTTCATCCAGTGCGGAGCCCACCAGCAATCGTCACCGAGCAGCTTCATGATGGCTGGCACCAGGAACATACGGATGACCGTGGCGTCCAACAGCAGAGCGATGAGCAGACCGAAGGCCAGGTACTTCATCATCACCAGGTCGGAGAAGGCGAATGCACCGACCACCACTGCCAGCACCAGGGCCGCACCGGTGATCAGGCGGCCGGTGGTCGCGGTACCGATCCGGATGGCCTCCGCGGTGGACATGCCGCGTTCCCGGGCCTCCACCATGCGGGATACGAGAAAGACCTCGTAGTCGGTGGACAGACCCCAGATCACTGCGATGATCAACCCGATCATCGGTGCCATCAGTGGTTGCGGGGTGTAGTTGAGCAGCCCGGATCCATGACCCCCTTCGACGAACATCCAGGTCAGGATGCCCATCGTGGACCCCAGTGTCAGTGCGCTCATGAGGGCGGCCTTGATCGGCAGCACGATGGATCCGAATGCCAGGAACATCAGCACCGTCGTGGTGAGGACCAGGATCACCGCCAGCAGCGGCAGGTTGTCGAAGAGGCTCTGAATACTGTCCTGCGCCAGAGCCGGCGTGCCGCCCACGTAGACCTGAGTGCCGTGGGGTGCGGGCAGGGCCCGCAGTTCGTTGATCTTCGCGGGTGCGTCGCTGCTGTTGACCAGGCCGTTCTGGATGCTGCGCACCGACGGATCCTTGGTTCCGCTTTCCTGTGCGTTGCGTTCCTGCCACATCTTGGACGGGTTGTCGGCGTCGGTGAAGCCGGAGACCGTCGCGGCCTTGGAACGTAGCTCGGCGAGCTGCTGGTCGGTGACCGGTTTGCCGTCGTCACTTTGGATGACCATGGTCAGCGGCTCGGTCCGGAAACTGGAGAAGAGTTTGTCGAACTCCTCCTGGGCCATGCGCACCGAGTTGTCCGGCGGCAGGTACTTCTCGCTCATACCGCCAAGCGCGAGCTGGCCGAGCGGGATGACGAGGAGGGTCATCACGACCAGGATCGGGGTGGCGAAGGCGATGGGCCGCTTCATCACGACGTTGACGAGCTTGCCCCAGAAGCCCTGTTCGACTTCTTCGCGGGTTTTCGTCTTCTGGGTCTTCTCGGCGAACCAGTCGATGATCTTCCGGGAGAACGGCCAGTTGGCCAGGAACGGCACCTTCAGCAATGTCGTCACACCCAGTGCGTCGACTCTGGGCCCCAGGATGGCCAGCACTGCGGGCAGCACGGTGATCGACAGGAATGCCGCCAGCAGTACTGAGGCGATGATGGCGTAGGTGATCGATTTCAGGAAGCCGAGCGGGATCAGCAGCAGCGGCAGCGAGGACGCCACGATGATCACCGAGGAGAACGCGACGGTTCGTCCCGACGTCATCACCGATCTTCGTACCGCGGCCTCGGTGTCATAGCCCTCGGCCAGCTCCTCTCGGAACCGGCTGACGATGAACAGGCCGTAGTCGATGGCGATGCCGAAGCCCATCATCGTCACCACCGGCTGGGCGAAGAAGTGCACGGGCCCGAACTCGGCGGTGAGTCTCAGGATGCCCAGAGCGCCGGCGATCGTCAGGCCACCGATGATCGCGGGCAGGGCCGCGGCGACCGCTCCGCCGAACACAAAGAACAGCACCACGGCGACCAATGGCACAATTGCCAGCTCGGCGCGTTTCTGGTCGGTGCCGATCGTGCCGGTCAACTCGCTGGCCAGTGGGTTCAGCCCGGCCAGTTTGATGTCGCCGTCGTTGACCTTCCGAAGGTCAGGCTCGATGACTTGGTAATTCTTCAGAATCGTGTCGTCGTCGTCGCCCTTGAGCGGCACGCTGATGAAGGTGTGCTTCAGGTCCTGCGTCTTCATCTGGTTGACGAGTTCGTCGGTGGTGTCGGGGGCTTTGAGCCAACCCACCCAACCGACGATCTGGTCCGGGTGATCCTTGACCACCTGGTCCAGTTCCGCGGTGACCTTCTTCTGCCACGCCTTGTCGGTGACCTTCTTGTCATCCGGCGGCGTCAGGATGGCGACGATATGGCTGGTCCGGTCACGGCCGTAAACCTCGTCGCCCAACAGCGACGCCTGGACCGACTGGCTGCCCTCGTCGTAGAAACCACTCTGAGTGACGTGCTCTCCGAGACTGGCGCCATAGAGGCCGCCACCTAGGCACAGCGCCACCATGACACCGATGACGATGTACCTCAACTGGTACACCGTTCGACCCCACCAGGCGAACACTTAGGCTCCTAACGCTTCAATACTTCGCTTTAAAACTTGTGGTGACCCGCGCACGGACTGGACGTAGGTCTTCAGTTGTTACGCACGTGCGGTTAGTAGCGATGACAGCGGCCGGAACGGCTGCAGCCATGCTCCCTGCTCGGGCAGCGAGTCCAGTCCGATCCGTGGCAACGGTTCCCGGAACACACCAGGAATGTCCTCCAGATCGACAAACTCCAAGGTATCCGACGCTAACGCCCAGCTCGCATGTTCGCGAAATCCGAGCACCTGCACGGGGGTGCCTGCACGGGCGATTTCTTCCAGGGGCTGGCGGAACGCTTGCCCGTCAGCCGAGGCCACGAGGACCGCTGCCAGTCCTTCTCTGCGACGCAGGGCGATGTGCTCGAGCATGTCGCTGTCGACATCGCTGTCATCGTCGATCTTCGGCTTGGCGAAGACGGCGAAACCCACGTTACGCAACGCCTCCACCCACGGGCGCACCACATCGGCGCTACCTGGGGCGATGTTGGTGAAGACGGTGGCCTCCGGCTCCAGCGATACATCCTCGTCATCGCCGGCTTCGGAGACCAGATCTGATGTGTACCCCAGCAGCCACCGGCCCAGAGCGTCGAACCGTGGACGGTGCGCGGCGGTCGGGCGGCCGCCGAGGATCGCGCCGAGTCCCATGTCCAGATTGGGGGCGTCCCACACGAGCAATACGCGGCGCGCGGGGGTGGCAGTGGCACCCGCCTCCACCTGCGCGGACTCGTTCTGCATGTCTTCGGTCACACTCATGGCCGTTTCTCCCAGACCAGCTCGGTGACGTCGGGACCGGCCAGGGCTTTGCGCTCGTACTTGGTGACCGGGCGTTCGACCGATATCGGCAGGTGTGTGGCCCCTATGTCGACCCGGCGCAACAGTGGTTCGGCGTCACCGACCTCGGCAATGTGCTCGGCATACCCGGCGTGGTCGGTGGCCGCATGCAGGATTCCGCCGGGCCGCAGCCGATCGGCGATCAGGGCCACCGTGGCCGGCTGCAGCAGACGGCGCTTGTGGTGACGGGCCTTGGGCCAGGGATCCGGGAAGAACACCCGCACCCCGGTCAGGGTCCCGGTGCCGAACATGTGCTCCAGTACGTCGACGCCGTCCCCGCGGACCATGCGGATGTTGGTGACGGGGGATGAGGTTTCTCCGGAGCGGTCGATCGCGCTGAGCAGTTGGGCCAGACCCTTGCGGTAGACCTCCACCGCGATCACGTCGAGATCGGGTTCGGCCTGGGCCATGGCAAGCGTTGAGGTGCCGGTGCCTGAGCCGATCTCCAGGATCAGCGGGGCCGAGCGGCCGAACCACGCCGCGGTGTCAACGTCGACGACGGGTTGCGAATCCTCGTCACGGGCTTGGATGCCCAGCTCAGGCCACAGCCGATTCCAGGTCTGTTGCTGGGCGGGCGACAGCGTCGACCGCCGGGTACGGAAGCTGGTCACCCGGGGAAAACGGTGCGGCTGGGCGGGCGGCACGTCGGCCGCTTCATCTGCCGGCGCCGGCCCACCGACATCGGACCTGGACGGGTGCATCCGTCCATGGTCTCTTATCGGCGGCGATGTGCTCGCATCGTGGTAGAGATTGATACCCAACAGTTGCCTCCTACTGTTAAGGCGTAAACCTCTGTTCGCGCGCGCCCGCGGCCCGTGTCACGATTTTTCGTGGGGCACCCGGATGCGCCGGTGACCACGTAGGGAAGGCTGCCAGATTTTCGCAGACGAGCTCGCACGCTTTGCCGACCGTGACGGCGATGCGCGGTTGGCGGAGATCTGTGCGCGGGTGTCGGCTCCGTTATGTGTGGATGTGCGCGGGCGTCGCGGCGTGGGGGTGAGCACGGTGACTGCCGCTCTGGCGGGTGCGGGCCTCGAGACCGGTGCGGCCGGTGACGTCACGGTGCTGGTGATCGCCGAGGTGCTCAAACCCGAGGACGAGGCCCTGCTCGAGGAGCTGCGCCGGGCGGGCCGGCCGACGGTCGTGGTGCTCAACAAGGCTGATCTGGCCGGGTCGGGGCCGGATGGCCCGGTCGCGACCGCACACCGAAGGGCACAGCGCCTGCAGAACCCGGCCGGGGTGCCGGTCGTGCCGATGGTGGCACTGCTGGCGGTGGCCCGGGCGCCAGGGCCACACCTGCTCGATGCGCTGCGGCTGCTGACCCGCGAGCCTGCCGACCTGACCTCGGCCGACGGCTTCGTTGCCGGTTCGCACCGGGTGCAGCGTGAGGTGCGTACCGAGCTGCTCGAACGTCTCGACCGGTTCGGGGTCGCCCACACCACGCTGGCGTTGAGCCGCGGCGTCGACGCCGAGATCTTGCCGGGGCTGTGGCGACGGCTCAGCGAGGTGGACCGGGTGCTGGCGGCCATCGATGCGGCGGCCGCGTCGGTCCGGTACCGGCGGGTGCGGTCGGCACTGGCTGAGCTGCGTGCGGTCGGCGGCCCGGCGGTGGGGCGTTTCCTGGCCGCCGATGACACGGTGATCGCGGTGATGGCCGCCGCCGTCGACGTCGTGCAGGCCGAAGGGCTGACGGTGGGCCCCGGCGACGATCACAATGCCCATCTCTGTCGCGCCCGCCGCTGGCGGCAATACCGGGACGGTCCGGTGAATGCCCTGCATCGACGGTGCGGTGACGACATCGTGCGAGGTTCCCTGCGACAGCTGGGTGCGACGGGTAGCCGACGGTGACCGACGTGGATACGGCCCGGGATCAGGCGGCGGCGGGCACGCGAGGAGCAAAAATCGCCGAGGCGGACGCCCTGGTGGCCGCGATCGACCCGGGCCTGAACTCGCCGGGGGTGGAAACCCGCGATGCGGTGCTGGTGGCCGGTCCGTGGCTGGCCGGATCGACGAGCGTGATGGCGGCACTGCGGGAGCGCATGCCGGAGACGACTTTCGTGGAATCCACTGAATTGGTGGCCGGCGAGGCGCCGGCGGCTGTGGTGTTCGTGGTTTCGGCAGCCGCCCCGGTTACTGAATCAGATTGTGCCCTGGTCGATTTGGCGTCGCGATACACCGATCTGGTGATCGGCGTGGTGTCCAAGATCGATGCGTACCGCGACTGGCGCGATGTGCGCGACGCCGATGCGGAAATCCTGGGCGAGCGCGACGCGCGCTACGAACGCATGCCCTGGGTGGGGGTGGCGGCGGCGCCCGATCTCGGTGAGCCGCAGCTCGATGAGCTCGTCGAACTGCTCGCCGGCCAGCTCGCCGATCCCGATATCGCGCGCCGGAACAGGTTGCGCGCCTGGGAAACTCGACTGGAAGCGGTCATCCTCCGGTATGAGGCCGACGGGTCCGGCGCCGACCGCCAGGCCCGCGTCGACGTGTTGCGGGAGCGTCGCGCCGAGGTGGCCAGGGCCCGCAGGCTGACCCGTACCGAGCGCAGCATCGCGTTGCGCAGTCAATTGCAGCAGGCCAGGGTTCAGCTCGGCTATTTCGCCCGCAACCGGTGTAACTCGGTGCGCACCGAATTGCAGGAGGATGTCGCGGGCATCGGCCGGCGCCGGATCGAGACGTTCGAGGACTACGCCCGGCAACGCGCGCACGAGGTTGTCGGTGAGGTCGACGAGGGCGTCACCGCCCACCTGCGCGGAATGGCGGACGAACTTGAGTTGACGGAACCTGAATCGCCCGCCCCGGCGCGGGTCCCCGACCTGCCGTCGCCCCAGCTGAAATCCCGGACCCTCGAGACCCGGCTGATGCTCGTCCTGGGCGCAGGCTTCGGGCTGGGTGTGGCGGTGGCGGTCAGCCGGGTACTGGTGGGTGCGGCCCCGCGACTGGCCGTGGCCGGCCTGGTGGTCGGGGCGGTGGTGGGCCTGCTGCTGGCGATCTGGGTGGTCGGCACCCGTGGGTTGTTGCACGACCGGGCGGTGCTGGATCGCTGGGTCGGCGAGATCACCACCACCCTCCGTTCGGCGGTCGAAGAGCTCGTCGCGAAACGGGTCCTGGCCGCGGAGACTGCGCTCACCACCGAGCTGGCGGCCCGTGAGGAAACCGAGGCGGCCGCGGTAGCCGAGAAGACCGCCGCGATGGACGCCGAACTGCGTGAACATGCCATCGCGACCGCGCGGGCGGCGGCCCAGAGAGACCGACGGATCCCGCCGTTACAGCGGGCGCTGAACGCCGTGCGGGCGGATCTGTACGGCAACAGCGACGCTACTGGCGAGTAACCACCTGATAACGTTGATCTGAATCGTTCCTGTGAGTGATCGGACATACCACTGGTTCACCGTGGGTATGTCACCCGAGTTAACCTCTACCCAAGGGGTAGCCGTGACCGCGTCGTGACGTGGCTTGGGTTCCACAAACCTACGCAGGAGAATTTGATGACCTCAGCGACCATTCCGGGTCTGGACACCGCACCGACGAAACATCAGGGTCTGCTGGCCTGGGTCCAGGAGGTCGCAGAGCTGACTCAACCGGATCGGGTGGTCTTCGCCGACGGGTCCGCTGAGGAGTATGACCGGCTGGCCGCTCACCTGGTCGAGGCGGGTACCTTCCAGAAGCTGAACGACGAGAAGCAGCCGAACTCGTACCTGGCGCTCTCCGATCCGTCCGACGTCGCCCGCGTCGAGTCTCGCACCTTCATCTGCTCCGAGCGTGAGATCGACGCCGGCCCCACCAACAACTGGATGGAACCCGCCAAGATGCGCGGGCTCATGAGCGACCTGTACCGCGGCTCGATGCGCGGCCGCACCATGTGGGTGGTGCCGTTCTGCATGGGTCCGCTGGACGCCGAGGATCCCAAGCTCGGTGTGGAGATCACCGACTCCGAGTACGTCGTGGTCTCGATGCGCACCATGACCCGGATGGGTCAGGCCGCGCTCGACAAGATCGGCGACGACGGCTTCTTCGTCAAGGCGCTGCACTCGATCGGTGCGCCGCTGGAGCCCGGCCAGAAGGACGTGCCGTGGCCGTGCAACGACACCAAGTACATCACCCACTTCCCGGAGACCCGTGAGATCTGGAGCTTCGGCTCGGGCTACGGCGGCAACGCTCTGCTGGGTAAGAAGTGCTACTCGCTGCGGATCGCCTCGGCGATGGCCCATGACGAGGGCTGGCTCGCCGAGCACATGCTGATCGTCAAGCTGATCTCCCCGGAGAACAAGGCCTACTTCGTCGCCGCGGCATTCCCGTCGGCCTGCGGCAAGACCAACCTCGCGATGCTGCAGCCGACCATCCCCGGCTGGCGTGCCGAGACCGTCGGTGACGACATCGCCTGGATGCGGTTCGGCAAGGACGGCCGCCTGTATGCCGTCAACCCCGAGTTCGGTTTCTTCGGCGTCGCACCCGGCACCAACTGGGATTCCAACCCCAACGCGATGAAGACCATCGCCGCAGGCAACACCGTCTTCACCAACGTGGCCAAGACCGACGACAACGACGTGTGGTGGGAAGGCCTGGAGGGCGAACCCGACCACCTGATCGACTGGAAGGGCAACGACTGGTTCCTGCGCGAGACGGAATCCAAGGCCGCGCACCCGAACTCGCGCTACTGCACCCCGATCTCGCAGTGCCCGACGCTGGCGCCGGAGTGGGACGACCCGCAGGGCGTGCCGATCTCGGCGATCCTGTTCGGCGGCCGTCGCAAGACCACCGTCCCGCTGGTGACCCAGGCCCGCGATTGGCAGCACGGTGTGTTCATCGGCGCCACCCTCGGCTCCGAGCAGACCGCCGCCGCCGAGGGCAAGGTCGGTACCGTGCGCCGCGACCCCATGGCCATGCTGCCGTTCCTGGGCTACAACGTCGGTGACTACTTCCAGCACTGGATCAACATTGGCAAGAACGCCGATGAGTCGAAGCTGCCTGCGGTGTTCTTCGTCAACTGGTTCCGCCGCGGCGACGACGGCCGCTTCCTGTGGCCGGGCTTCGGCGAGAACAGCCGCGTGCTGAAGTGGGCCATCGAGCGCATCGAGCACAAAGCCGACGGCAAGAGCACCCCGATCGGCATCGTGCCGACGGCCGCCGATCTGGACCTGTCCGGGCTCGATGTGGATCCGGCCGACGTGGACGAGGCGCTGGCCGTCAACACCGAGGAGTGGCGGGCCGAGCTCCCGCTGATCGAGGAGTGGTTCGAGTTCGTCGGTGAGAAGCTGCCCACCGGCATCAAGGACGAGTTCGACGCCCTCAAGCACCGCCTGGCCGAAGAGTCCTAGTTTTCAGCATTACGCGCACCCTCGTGATTTCACGAGGGTGCGCGTTTTTGTGTGAAAGCCGTTGCGCATCACGTATGTAACGCTGTGGCGATTTTCGGCACCTCAAAGTCAAGTGGCTAGTGCAACGTGGCTACGCAGCTTGATTGAGGAGGGTGGCGAGGCGTTGGGCTGGGGTGTCGAGGTCCAGGGTGGGTC
>NZ_JBSGAQ010000026.1:0-23088 GCF_053600815.1 Mycobacterium sp. NPDC004974
TGCTCTCTGACTCCGCGCCGATGGCTGTGGTGACCACCGCTGATCTGGTGGATCGGTTGGGCGGACGTGGGTTGACGGTGATCGATGTCAACGACCGCGCGGTCTACAGCCAGCCGTGTACGGCGCTACCGATGGGGCCGAGGCCCGACGACATCGCGTATCTGATCTACACGTCGGGTACTACGGGTGTGCCCAAGGGTGTGGCGGTTGCGCATCGGAATGTGGCGCGGTTGCTACGGGCGGTGGACGCCGATGTCGAGTTGTCTGCGGGTCAGGTGTGGACGCAGTGTCATTCGTTGGCTTTCGACTTTTCGGTGTGGGAGGTTTTCGGCGCGCTGTTGCATGGTGGCCGGTTGGTGGTGGTGCCCGAATCGGTGACACGATCGCCTGAAGAGTTCCACGCGTTGTTGGTCGATGAACATGTGAGTGTGTTGAGTCAGACACCCTCGGCGTTCTACGCGTTGCAAGCGGTGGATACCGCCCGGCCGGAAAACCGGCTGGCGCTCGACGCTGTGGTGTTCGGCGGTGAAGCGCTGGAACCGCAGCGGCTGGCTCCGTGGTTGGCTGAACACCCGAGGCTGCCGCGGTTGATCAATATGTATGGGATCACCGAGACGACGGTGCATGCGTCGTTCCGGGAGATCACCGCGGCCGATGTGGGGAATGCGGTCAGTCCGATCGGTGTACCTCTGGACGATCTCGCGTTCTTCGTGCTCGACGATTGGTTGCGGCCCATGCCTGCGGGTGTGGTGGGCGAGTTGTACGTGGCTGGTGCGGGTTTGGCTGCCGGCTACGTTGGCCGAGCCGGGTTGAGCGCGTCGCGATTTGTGGCGTGTCCGTTCGGAGCGCCGGGACAGCGGATGTATCGCACCGGGGATCTCGTCTGTTGGGGCTCCGATGGGCAGTTGCAGTACCTCGGGCGGGCCGATGAGCAGGTCAAGATTCGCGGCTATCGCATCGAGTTGGGTGAGATCGAGTCGGCGTTGACGGCTTTGGATGGGGTCGAGCAGGCGGTGGTGATCGCCCGTGAGGACCGTCCCGGCGACAAGCGTCTGGTCGGCTACATCACCGGAACCGCCGATCCGTCGGCAGCTCGTGCCGAACTCGCGACAAAGCTCCCGGCCTATATGGTGCCCACCGCGGTGGTAGCCATCGAGGCTGTCCCGTTGACGGTCAACGGCAAGCTCGACAAGAAGGCTTTGCCTGCACCGGAATACCAGCACATCGATGACTATCGGGCCCCGTCGACTCCGACCGAGGAGATCCTGGCCGGGATCTACGCCCAGATCCTCGGACTGGACCGTGTCGGCGTCGATGCGTCGTTCTTCGAGTTGGGTGGCGACAGCATCTTGTCGATGCAGGTGGCCTCGCGCGCCCGGGCCGCGGGCCTGACGTGTCGCCCGCGGGACATCTTCGTCCAGCAGACTGTGGCCCGACTGGCCCAGGTGGTCGAGTCGACGGGTGTGACCGACGAACCGGCTGACGAGGGCCTCGGACCGGTGGCGGCTACCCCGATCATGCGGTGGCTGAAGAACCTGAGAAGAGCCGACAGCCCGATCGACGAGTTCAACCAGACGGTGCTGTTGCAAGCTCCTGCGGGTGTTACCGAGGCCGACGTCGTAGTTCTGTTGCAGGCCTTGCTCGATCGGCACGGCATGCTCCGATTGCGTGCCGAGGACGACGGCGCCGGCGGATGGTCGTTGACGGTGCCCGAAGCGGGTTCGGTCGACGCCGCCGGATGCGTGCACTCGGTGGATGTGTTGTCTGACGACGCCCTGGTATCGGTGAGGTCAACGCTGGACCCGGCCGCCGGGGCAATGCTCGGCGCGCTGTGGGTGACTTCCACGAGTCAGCTGGTGCTGATCGTTCACCATCTGGCGGTCGATGGCGTGTCGTGGCGAATCCTCCTGGAGGATCTCAATGTCGCCTGGGCGCAGCATGGTAGCGGTCGGCCGGTGACGCTGGTGCCCGCCGGCATGTCGTTCGCCCGATGGGCGGACCTGCTGTCTCAGGCTGCACTGAACCCGCATGTGGTGGACCAGGCGCACGTGTGGCGACAGGTGGCGGCCACACCGCCGGCATTGCCCGCATCGCAACCCCAGGTCGATACCTATGAGACCGCCGGGCAGCTGTCGATGACGTTGGACGCCGAGACCAGCCACATGCTTCTCGGCGAAGTGCCCGCCGCGTTTCATGCAGGCACCCAAGACATCTTGTTGATTGCGTTCGGGTTGGCGGTCGCCGAATTCTCGCGCAGCAGCGCACCGATTGCCATCGATGTGGAGGGGCACGGGCGCCAAGAGGACTTGGCAGATTTGGGTGTAACTGCCGGCCTCGACATCGACCTGTCGCACACCGTGGGCTGGTTCACCGCGAAGTACCCGGTGTCGTTCGACTTCGGGGGCCACCTGCACGGATTGCCCTGGACGCAGGTGAAGGCGGGTGACGCAACGCTCGGTGCGGTGGTCAAAGCCGCCAAGGAGCAGCTGCGAGCTCTGCCCGACGGTCTCACCTACGGCCTGCTGCGTTACCTGAACCCAGAAATTGAGCTGGCCGGGCCGGATCCGGCGATAGCGTTCAACTACCTGGGCCGCCTGGGTGGGGCTGTGGGAGACGCCTCCGGTGATGTCTGGCGGATGCGTTCTGAGGGCTTGTCGTTGACCCGCCTGGCCGGGGCGGTTCCCACGCCACTCGGGCATACCGTCGAGCTCAACGCAGCCACCGTCGATACCGACACGGGCGTGCTGCTGAACGCCGACTGGACATGGGCGCACTCAGTCCTGGACCGCACGGAAGTAAGCCGACTGGGCCAACTGTGGTTCGATGCGCTGGCCGGAATCTGCGCGCACGTGCGAAACGGTGGCGGCGGGCTGACCCCGTCGGACATCGCTCCTGCCGCGCTGAGCCAGCAGCAGATCGACGAACTCAGCCGGCAGCACCGGATTTCCGATGTCCTGCCGCTGACGCCGTTGCAACAGGGATTGCTGTTCCATGCGGGGACCGCTCGGGGCTCTCGCGACGTATATGCGATGCAACTGGATATTGCGTTGAGCGGCCCGCTCGATCAGGAGCGGCTCGGCGAGGCGGTCCAGGCGGTGGTCCGGAGACATCCGCACCTGGTGGCCCGCTTCTTCGAGAAGTTCGAGCAGCCGGTGCAGGTCGTACCCGCGGATCCCGTGGCGCCGTGGCGGTGTATCGAACTGGACGTCAACGGTATTGGCGTTGATCAGCAGATCCAGGACATCTGCGCCGTCGAACGTGCCGCGGTCTGCGATCTCGAAAACCAACCCGCCTTCCGGGCCTGCGTCATTCGCATCGCCGATGACCGGTACCGGTTCGTGCTGACGGCGCACCACATCGTGCTCGACGGCTGGTCGATGCCGATCTTGCTGCAGGAGATCTTCGCCGGCTTCGGTGGGCAACGGTTGCCCGCAGCCGCGCCGTATCGCCGGTTCGTCACCTGGCTCGGCGAACGGGATCGCGCCGGCTCCCATGAGGTATGGCGCGAGATGTTGGCCGGATTCGACACACCGACATTGGTGGGGCCGGCCGATCGAAACAGGCTGGGACAGCGGGGTATCGAGACATTCCGGCTTCCGGAGGAGACCACCCGCGCAATCGGTGAGTTGGCGCGCACCCATCACAGCACCACCAACGTCGTGCTGCAGGGCGCCTGGGCACTCCTGCTGAGCTCGCTGACCGGCCAGCATGATGTCGCATTCGGCACGACGGTCTCGGGGCGGCCGGCCGACGTCGAGGGCTCGGATTCGATGGTGGGCCTGCTGATCAACACATTGCCGGTGCGGGCCACGGTGAAACCGAACACCACCACCGCAGATCTGTTGCGTCAGTTGCAAGGTGCCCACAACGACACGCTCGAGCATCAGCACGTGGCGCTCAGCGACATCCACCGCATCAGCGGTCAGGATAGGTTGTTCGACACCCTCCTCGTTTTCGAGAACTACCCGATCGACACCACCGCACTGTCGGGCGTCGACGGGTTGGCGGTCACCGGGTTCGATTTCCGCGAATCCAACCACTACCCGCTGGCGGTGCAAGCCCTCCCGGGCCGCGAATCGGGTTCCCGCGTCGAACGCGAAATGCAGCTCCGTGTCGAGTACGACACCGAGGTCTTCGCCCCGGTCGCCGTCGAGGCCTTGGTTGAGCGGCTGAAAGCAGTTCTGGCAGCGATGACCTCGGATCCGGAGCGGCCGTTGTCATCGGTCGATCTGCTCGGTGACGCTGAGCACGCCCGCCTGAACGAGTGGAGTCACCGGGCGGTCTTGACGGAACCGGTGACGGCGAAGTCGATTCCGGCACTGTTCGCCGAGCAGGTGGCATCCACTCCGGACGCGGTCGCGGTCACTTTCGAGGGCCGGTCGATGACTTACCGGGAACTCGACGAGGCCGCCAACCGGTTCGCGCGCGTATTGTCCGCCCACGGCGCGGGCCCGGGCGAGGTTGTGGCGCTGCTGTTCTCCCGGTCGACCGAGGCCATCGTGGCGATTGTGGCTGTGCTGAAGACCGGAGCGGCTTACGTGCCGATCGATCCGGCGCTTCCGGTGGCCCGCATTGCATTCATGCTGGAAGATGCCGAGCCGATCGTCGCGGTCACCGCGGCCGGAGGACGTTCTCTCCTGGACGGGATTGATGTCCCCGTCATCGATATCGACGATGCCGCCGAAGGCCGGCCGGGGACTGCGATGCAGGCCCCGTCTCCCGACGACACCGCTTACATCATCTACACGTCCGGCACGACGGGTGTGCCGAAAGGCGTTGCCATCCCGCATCGCAACGTGCCGGGACTGTTCGGCTCCCTCGACGACAACGTGTCATCGGGACCCGGGCAGGTATGGACGCAGTGGCACTCGTACAGCTTCGACGTCTCGGTGTGGGAGATCTTCGGTGCGTTGCTCCATGGCGCACGCCTGCTGGTGGTACCGGAATCGGTCGCCGCATCACCCGATGATTTCCACGATTTGCTGGTGACCGAACACGTCACCGTATTGAGTCAGACCCCATCGGCCGCGGGCATGATCTCACCGCAGGGTCTTGAGTCGGCGGCGTTGGTGGTGGCCGGCGAAGCCTGTCCTCCTGAGCTGGTGGACCGCTGGGCGCCCGGACGAGTGATGATCAACGCCTACGGTCCCACCGAGGCCACCGTCTACGCATCGATCAGCGCACCCCTCACTCCGGGATCGGTGGTGCCGATCGGCGCACCGGTCGCCGGCGGAGCGCTGTTCATACTTGATTCCTGGTTGCGGCCGGTGGCGCCCGGAGTGGTCGGTGAGCTTTACATCGCCGGCCGCGGTGTGGGAACGGGATATTGGCGCCGGGCAGGCCTGACGTCTTCCCGTTTCGTCGCCTGTCCCTTCGGGGCGCCGGGAACCCGCATGTACCGCACGGGTGATCTGGTGCGGTGGGGCCTTGACGGTCAAGTGCAGTACCTGGGACGTGCTGACGAGCAGGTCAAGATCCGCGGGTACCGCATCGAACTCGGTGAAGTCCAGGCCGCGCTGGCCGCAGTCGACGGCGTGACACAAGCCGTCGTGATCGCTCGCGAGGACGATCGCGCGGCATTGCGTCTGGTCGGCTATGTCACCGGAACGGCCGAGCCAGGCCAGATCCGCGCGCGGCTGGCCGAGCGGCTCCCGAGCTACATGGTCCCGTCCGCGGTGATGGCGATCGATGCGGTGCCTCTGACGGTGAACGGCAAACTCGACAGGCGTGCTCTACCGGCACCGGACTATCTCGACACCGATCACTATCGCGCCCCGGCGAACCCGGTCGAGGAGATCCTGGCCGACATCTATGCTCGTGTCCTCGGTCTGGCTCGGGTGGGGATCGACGATTCGTTCTTCGATCTGGGCGGGGACTCGTTGTCCGCGATGCGTCTGGTCGCTGCGATCAACACATCGTTGGGGGCCGGTATCACGGTGGGTTCCCTGTTCGATGCGCCCACGGTGGCACAGCTCGCACTGCGGGTCGGTGGGGCAGAGGCCCGGTTGGAGCCCTTGGTGGCCGCTGAACGGCCTGCGGTCGTGCCGCTGTCGTTCGCCCAGTCACGTTTGTGGTTCCTGGACCAATTGCAGGGTCCGTCACCGGTTTACAACATGACGGCCGCGTTCCGGCTGACCGGCGCACTGGATGTCGAGGCATTGAGCGCGGCGCTGGCCGACGTGGTGGCTCGCCACGAAAGCCTGCGCACCCTGTTCGCCGCGCCCGACGGCATCCCGCGCCAGATCGTGATGGCCTCAGGACATGCCGAACTCGGCTGGGAAGTTGTCGATGCCAGCGGCTGGACGCCGGCGCAGGTGCAGGCCGGCATCGAGGCCGCGTCGCGGCATACTTTTGACCTGTCTGCCGAGATTCCTCTGCGGGCAAAGCTGTTCCGGCTGGCCGATGACGAGCACGTGCTCGTCGCGGTGGTGCATCACATCGCCGCGGACGGTTGGTCGGTCACCCCGCTGGTGGCCGATCTCGGCGTGGCCTACGCCAACCGGTGTGCAGGGCAGGCCGCCGACTGGGCGCCGCTGGCGGTGCAGTACGCCGATTACACGTTGTGGCAGCGTGCGCAGTTCGGTGACTTCGAGGACAGCCAGAGCCGTATCGCCACGCAGCTCAGCTACTGGCGGGACGCGCTGGCCGACATGCCCGAGCGCATCGACCTGCCGACCGATCGGCCGTACCCGCTGATGACCGATCAGCGCGGTGCCACGATGCGAGTGGACTGGCCGGCCGAGTTGCAGCAACAAGTGGCCCGGGTGGCGCGTGAACACAACGCGACCACCTTCATGGTGGTACAAGCGGCGCTGTTGACATTGCTGTCGAAGCTCGGCGCGAGTTCCGATGTGGCGGTGGGTTTCCCGATCGCCGGCCGCCGTGACCCCGCGCTGGATGAACTGGTCGGTTTCTTCGTCAACACACTGGTGCTCCGGGTGGACCTGGCCGGTGACCCGACCGTCACCGAGGTCCTGGCTCAGGTACGGGCACGCAGCCTGGCCGCGTTCGACAACCAGGATGTGCCGTTCGAAGTCCTCGTCGAACAACTGAACCCGACCCGGTCGCTGGCCCACCATCCGTTGATCCAGGTGGCGCTGGCATGGCAGAACTTCGCCGGGCATGATGTCAATGATTCGGCTGCCGGGATGGCATTGGGTGATGTGCAGGTCACCCGGATGCCCGTGGACACCCACACCGCCCGAATGGATTTGAACTTCTCGCTGGCTGAACGCCGGACCGAGTCCGGTGAGCCGGCCGGCATCGGCGGGACGGTGGAATTCCGCACCGACGTGTTCGATGCCGACACCATCGAAACCCTGATCGCCCGGTTGCAGCGGGTGCTCACGTCCATGACGGCCGACCCGACCGCGCGGCTGTCGTCGGTCGATCTGCTCGGCGAGGATGAGCACGCCCGCCTCGCGGACCTCGGCAACCTCGAAACGCTGACCCGGCCGGCGCCCAGGCCGATCTCGGTTCCCGCGCTGTTCGCCGAGCACGTGTCCCGTACGCCCGAGGCGGTGGCGCTGACCGCCGGTGAGCGCTCATGGACCTACCGCGATCTCGACGAATCCGCGAACCGCTTGGCGCACTTGCTGATCGGCCGGGGAGCGGGCCCAGGGCAGTGCGTCGCACTGCTGTTCAACCGGTCCGCTGAGGCGATCATCGCCATCCTGGCGATCCTCAAAACCGGAGCGGCGTATCTGCCGATCGATCCGGTGGTGCCCGATGCCCGGCTTGAGTTCGTGCTGACCGACGCCGGTCCGGTTGCCGCCGTCACCACGACCGATCTGGCCGATCGACTGCAGGGGCACGGCGTCGCGGTTGTCGACGTCAGCGAGATCGGCACCCTCGCGCTCCAGCCGAGTGGTGAGATGCCGGCGCCGCACGCAGACGACATCGCCTACCTGATCTACACCTCGGGTACCACCGGTGTGCCCAAAGGTGTTGCGGTCACCCATCACAACGTGACCCAGCTGCTGGAGTCACTCGACGCCGGGCTGCCTCGCCCGGGAGTGTGGCCCCAGTGTCACTCCCTGGCCTTCGATGTCTCGGTGTGGGAGATCTTCGGCGCTCTGCTCCGTGGTGGACGGGTAGTGGTCGTACCCGAGGACATCACGGTCTCACCGGACGATTTCCATGCCTTGCTGGTTGGCGAACGAGTCGACGTTCTCACTCAGACTCCTTCCGCGGTAAGGGCGTTGCCGACCGAGGGCCTGGAGTCGGCGGCGTTGGTCGTGGTCGGAGAAGCCTGCTCACCCGAGGTCGTCGAGCAGTGGGCTCCCGGCCGCGTGATGATCAACGCCTACGGACCCACCGAGACCACGATGTGCGTGGCGATCAGTGCGCCCCTGGAAGCCGGCCACGGCGTGCCCATCGGCTCACCGGTTCCCGGAGCCGCGCTACTGGTGCTCGACGAGTGGCTTCGTCCGGTGCCTGCCGGAGTCATCGGTGAGCTGTACGTCGCAGGTGCGGGCCTGGGATATGGCTACGTAGGCAGAACCGGCTTGACCGCCTCGCGGTTTGTCGCGTGTCCGTTCGGTGGGCTCGGTACGCGCATGTATCGCACCGGGGACCTGGTGTGCTGGCGCCCGGACGGGCAGTTGCAGTACCTGGGTCGCGCCGATGAACAGGTCAAGATCCGCGGTTATCGCATCGAACTCGGTGAAGTCCAGGCCGCCTTGGCCGTTCTCGACGGTGTGGAGCAGGTGGCGGTGATCGCCCGTGAGGACCGTCCCGGTGACAAGCGCCTCGTCGGCTACATCACCGGCACCGGCGAACCGGCCAGTCTTCGCGCCGAACTCGCCGACCGGCTGCCGGCGTACATGGTTCCGGGCGCGGTTGTGGTGCTCGACGCGCTGCCTCTGACGGTCAACGGAAAGCTGGACACCCGAGCACTTCCCGCTCCCGACTACGGCTCCGGGGATGCCTATCGCGCGCCGGCGGATGCCGTCGAAGAGGTCCTGACCGATATCTACGCCCAGGTGCTCGGGCTGGAGCGGGTCGGAGTCGACGACTCGTTCTTCGACCTCGGCGGAGACAGCATTCTGTCGATGCAAGTGGTTGCCCGGGCTCGGGCAGCCGGCTTGGTGTGCCGCCCGCGCGATGTGTTCGTCGAGCAGACCGTGGCGCGGCTGGCGCGGGTCGTCGAGGTCGCCGGCGGCTCTCATGGCCCGGTTGACGAAGGCGTCGGGCCGGTACCGGCAACACCGATCATTCGGTGGCTGAACAACGTTGAAAGCACCGGCCCGGTCGATGAGTTCAACCAGACGGTGCTCGTGCAAGCTCCTGCGGGTGTTTCTGCGGCCGATGTCGTAATCCTGTTGCAGGCCTTGATTGATCGCCATGGCATGCTCCGGCTGCGGGCCGGGCGCGATGGTGCCGATGACTGGTCGTTGGCGGTGCCCGAACCCGGCTCGGTGGACGCACGAGAGTGCGTGCGATCCGTGGGCACGTTGACCGATGAGGCGCTGGTCGCGGCGCGGTCACGGTTGAACCCGGCGGCCGGGGTGATGCTGAGCGCGCTGTGGGTGAACTCGACGAGCCAACTGGTGTTGGTCGTCCACCACCTGGCCGTCGACGCGGTGTCGTGGCGAATCATGTTGGAAGACCTCAACATCGCCTGGTCGCAGCATCGCGGTGGGCAACCCGTGGCCCTGCCGCCGGCCGGCACATCTTTCGCGCGGTGGTCCGAACTGCTGCACGCGCACGCCGGTCATCCGGACGTTGTGGCCCAGGCCGACGCGTGGCGGCAGGTAGCGGCCACTCCAGCGGCGTTACCGACAGTGCAACCCGACGTCGATACCTACGAGACCGCCGGGCAGCTGCGGGTGTCGTTGGACGCGGAAACCACGCGCATGTTGCTCGGCGAGGTGCCGACGGCGTTCCACGCCGGGGTGCAGGACATTTTGTTGATCGCGTTCGGGCTTGCGGTGGCTGAGTTCTCAGGAGCCTTGGGCACACCCGGTAGGCCGATCGCCGTTGACGTCGAAGGGCACGGCCGCCAAGAAGAACTGGCAGACCTGGATGGAACCGCCGGTCTGACCATCGACCTGTCGCGCACGGTCGGGTGGTTCACCGCC
Organism: Mycobacterium sp. NPDC004974; assembly: GCF_053600815.1. Classification (NCBI taxonomy): domain Bacteria; kingdom Bacillati; phylum Actinomycetota; class Actinomycetes; order Mycobacteriales; family Mycobacteriaceae; genus Mycobacterium; species Mycobacterium sp. NPDC004974. The sequence goes on from NZ_JBSGAQ010000026.1 coordinate 10,083, forward strand.
AAGTATCCGGTGGCCATGAACTTCGGGGACGACGTCAGCGGACTGTCCTGGTCCCAAGTGGTGACCGGTGACGCAGCGTTGGGCGCGGCGATCAAAGACGCGAAGGAGCAGGTGCGTTCGCTGCCCGATCCGCTGACGTACGGGCTACTGCGCTACCTGAACGCCGACGTCGATCTCGACGGCGTCGACCCGACGATCGGGTTCAACTACCTGGGGCGCCTCGGGGGCGGAGCCGCCGAGACGACCGACGACCTGTGGCGGATCTCAGCGGACGGGCTGTCGGCGACCGGCGCGGCAGCGGCCATGCCCATGCCGTTGTCCCACACCGTGGCGCTCAATGCGGGCGCCATCGACACCGAGACCGGCCCGCAGTTGCAGGCGAACTGGACCTGGGCGCAGTCGACCGTCGATGAGGCACAGATCAACCGGCTCAGCGGGCTGTGGCTGGACGCCCTGGCCGGCATCTGCGAGCACGTGCGAAACGGTGGGGGCGGACTGACCCCGTCGGACATCGCGCCTGCCCGGCTCAGCCAGCACGAGATCGATGAGTTGTCACGGCAGAACCGGGTGGCAGACATCCTGCCGCTGACCGCATTACAGCAGGGGCTCGTCTTTCACAGCAGCACCGTGCAGGGCTCCGATGACGACCTGTACGTGGTGCAGTTGGACATCACCGTCGCCGGTGCGCTCAACGAGCACCGGCTCCGGGATGCCGTGCAGGCAGTGGCCAACCGCCATCCGCATCTCGCGGCCCGATTCTGCGAACAGTTCGACGAACCGGTGCAGGTCATCCCGGCTGATCCCGCCGCAGGGTGGCGCTATGTCGAATTGGGCGGCGCCGCAACCGAGGAGCAGATCCGGCAGGTATGCGCTGAGGAACGCGCCGCGGTCTGCGATCTGGCACATCCGCCGGCCTTCCGGGTGGCGGTCATCCGCACCGCACACAACAGCCACCGGGTGGTGCTCACCAATCATCACATCGTGCTCGATGGCTGGTCGCTGCCCATCCTGCTGCAGGAGATCTTCGCCTCCTACCACGGTCACCGGCTGCCCGCGGCCACGCCGTATCGCAGCTTCATCAGGTGGCTGGCCGATCGCGACATCGAGGCAGCACATGCGGCCTGGCGTGAGGTACTGGACGGTTTTGACACCCCCACCCTCGTCGACTCGTCGCAGAAGTCCGAGCCGGGGCAGCGCGGCGTGCGGGCACATCAACTGTCCGCGAAGATCACCCGGGCGGTCACCGAGCTCGCGCGCTCGCACCGCACCACCGCCAACATCGTGTTGCAGGGCGCATGGGCGCTCCTGCTGAACTCACTGACCGGCCAGCGTGACATCGCCTTCGGCACCGTGGTCTCCGGGCGGCCGGCCGAGGTGGTCGGCGCGGAGTCGATGGTGGGCCTGCTGATCAATACGGTGCCGGTGCGCGCTGACATCACCGCGGCGACCACCACCTCCGACCTGCTTGACCAGCTGCAACACGCTCAAACCAAGACTCTTGAGCACCAACATCTCTCGCTCAGCGAGATCCACCGCATCACCGACCATGACCGGCTGTTCGACACCCTGTTCGTGTTCGAGAACTACCCGGTCGACACCGCTGCGTTGTCCGGCGCCGGCGACGGCTTGGAGATCATCGATTTCACCAGTCACGAATCGACCGACTACCCGCTGACGATGCAAGCGATACCCGGTGATGAACTTCGCCTGCGTCTCGAATACGACACCGCCGTCTTCGACACCGCCGACATCGATGTGCTCACCGAGCGGATCGAGGCTGTGCTGGAGGCGATGACGACCGATCCGGGTCGTGCGCTCTCGGCGGTCAGCCTCCTCGACGAGGCCGAGCGCGCGCGCCTTGCCCAGTGGGGCAATCGGGCGGTGCTGTCCAACCTGGCGCAGCCGGCGTCGGTGCCGGAGCTGTTCGCGGCGCAGGTGATGCGGGCGCCGGAGGCGGTGGCGCTGGTCTGTGGCGACCGGTCGCTGACGTATCGGGAACTCGATGAGTCCGCGAATCGGTTGGCGCACTTGCTCGTCAGTCGGGGAGTGGGCCCCGGCGAGCGGGTCGCGTTGATGTTCCCGCGTTCGGCGGAGGCCGTCGTGGCGATCCTGGCGGTGCTCAAGAGTGGCGCGGCATATCTGCCGATCGACCCGGCGCTTCCCGAGGCCCGCGTCGAGTTCATGCTGACCGACTCTGCCCCGATCGCCGCGGTCACCACGACTGAGTTGGTCGACCGGTTCGATGGGCACGGCCTGATGATCTTCGACGTAGCGGACCCGGTCGTCGCCGACCAGCCCAGTACGGCACTGGCGGCACCGGCCCCCGACGACATGGCCCACATCATCTACACGTCGGGCACCACCGGGCAGCCCAAGGGGGTGGCGGTCACCCAGCGCAACGTGGCGCAGCTGTTCGACTCGCTCGAGATCGGTGTGCCGCTGGAGCCGGGACAGGTGTGGACGCAGTTCCATTCGTATGCGTTCGACTTCTCGGTGTGGGAAATCTGGGGTGCGCTGCTGCACGGTGGCCGGCTCGTGGTGGTGCCCGACTCGGTGACCCGTTCGCCCGAGGATTTCCACGCGCTTCTGGTACGCGAACGGGTCACGGTGTTGACCCAGACCCCGTCGGCCGTGGGAGTGCTGCCGGTGCAGGGCCTCGACGCGACATCACTCGTGATCGGGGCAGAACCTTGCCCGCCGGAGTTGGTGGATCGCTGGGCGCCGGGACGGGTGATGGTCAACGTCTACGGCCCGACCGAGACCACGATGTGGTTGTGTGCCAGTGCGTCTTTGGCCGCCGGTTCGGGTGCCCCGCCGATCGGAGCACCGACAGCGTGGGCGGCGTTCTTCGTGCTGGACGAATGGCTGCGGCCGGTACCGGCAGGCGTGGTAGGTGAGTTGTACCTGGCCGGCGCCGGCGTCGGCATCGGGTATTGGCGCCGGGCGGGACTGACCGCATCGCGCTTCATGGCATGTCCGTTCGGGGAACCCGGCACGCGCATGTACCGCACCGGCGACCTGGTGCGATGGCGAGCCGACGGGCAGCTGGATTACTTCGGCCGCGCCGATGAGCAGGTCAAGATCCGCGGGTACCGCATCGAACTCGGCGAGATCCAGTCGGCGCTGACCGCGCTGGAAGGGGTGGACCAAGCGGCGGTGATCGCCCGCGAGGATCAGCCGGGTGACAAGCGTCTGGTGGGCTACATCACCGGGACTGCCGATCCGGTCAGAGCGCGTGCGGCACTGGCCGAACGGCTGCCGGGCTACATGGTTCCCGCCTCGGTGGTGGCCCTCGCTGCGCTGCCGGTGACGGTGAACGGCAAGCTCGACACCCGGGCACTACCGGCGCCGGACTACCGCGATACCGACCATTACCGCGCGCCGTCCGGCCCGGACGAGGAGATCCTGGCCGGGATCTACGCTCGGGTGCTGGGTGTGGAGCGCGTCGGTGCAGACGACTCCTTCTTCGATCTGGGCGGGGACTCCGTCTCGACGATGCGGCTGGTTTCGGCGATCAATGCCAGCCTGGATACCGAACTCTCGGTACGCACGGTGTTCGAAGCTCCCACCGTTGCGCAGTTGGCGCTGTGTATCGGTGAACGCGCGGGGGCGGTGAACCCGCTGGTGGCGAGTGAGCGCCCTGCTGTGATTCCGTTGTCGTTCGCCCAGAATCGGTTGTGGTTCGTCGACCAGCTGCAAGGGCCGTCCCCGGTTTACAACATGCCGGTCGGCCTGCGGCTTCACGGTCGGCTCGACGCGGACGCGTTGGGCGCGGCGCTGGGCGACGTGGTCGCCCGCCATGAGAGCCTGCGCACGCTGTTCGACTCACCCGACGGAACACCTCGCCAGGTGGTGATGCCGATCGACCGCGCGGACTTCGGTTGGACGGTCGTCGATGCCACCGGCTGGGCGGACGGCGAGCTGGACGCGGCCATCGATGCCGCCGTCCGGTACAGCTTCGACCTCAGTTCCGAAATCCCGATGCGGGCAAAGGTTTTCCGCGTCGCCGAGGATGAGCACGTCCTGGTGGCCGTGGTCCACCACATCGCTGCCGACGGCTGGTCACTGACCCCGCTGGTGCGCGATCTGAGTGTGGCGTACGCCGGCCGGTGCGCCGGGCAGGCGCCCGACTGGGCGCCATTGCCTGTGCAGTACGTCGACTACACGCTGTGGCAACGTACGCAGCTGGGCGATCTCGAGGACCGTGACAGCCCGATCGCCGCGCAGCTGGGCTACTGGGAAGACGCCCTCGCCGGCCTCCCCGAACGCCTGGCATTGCCCACCGATCGTCCATACCCGCCGGTTGCCGATCAGCGCGGTTCCACTGTCGAGGTCGAATGGCCCGCCGAGCTGCAGCAGCGGGTGAACGCGGTGGCCGCCGAGCACGGGGCAACCAGTTTCATGGTGGTGCAGGCCGCGCTGCTTACCCTGCTTTCCCGGCTGAGCGCGAGTTCGGATGTGGCCGTGGGGTTCCCGATCGCCGGGCGTCGCGACCCGGCACTCGAGGAGCTGGTCGGTTTCTTCGTCAACAATCTGGTGTTGCGCGCGGATCTGACCGGTGATCCCACCGTGGCGGAGTTGCTGGCCCAGGTGCGCACGCGCAGCTTGGCCGCCTTCGAACATCAGGACGTTCCGTTCGAAGTTCTGGTGGAACGGCTCAACCCGACCCGCAGTCTCGCTCACCACCCGTTGGTGCAGGTGGCGTTGGCGTGGCAGAACCTTCCCTGGCAGGACACCGGCCCCGCCGACGGGCTGAGCCTGGGCGACCTCGATGTGACCCCGTTGCCCGTGGACACCCAGACCGCCCGCATGGATCTGACGTTCTCGCTCGGAGAACGCTGGACGTCCGAAGGTGCGCCCGCCGGAATCGGTGGGGCAGTGGAGTTCCGCACCGATGTGTTCGACACGGACAGCATCGAAACACTGATCGCGCGGTGGCAGCGGGTCCTGGCGGCGATGACGGCCGACACCACCCAGCGGCTCTCGTCCCTGGACCTGCTTGACGAGGCCGAGCTTGCCCGACTGGATGCGTGGGGCAATCGGTCGGTACTGGCGACGCGTGAGCCCGCCACGACACCGGTTCCCGTCTCGATTCCGGTGTTGTTCGCCGAACAGGTCGCCCGAGCGCCTGAGGCGGTGGCGATCAGTTTCGGCGGCCGCCGCATGTCGTATGGGGAAGTCGACGAGGCGGCAACTCGGTTGGCGCACACGCTGGCAGCTCACGGTGTGGGGGCAGGTGCCTGCGTGGCATTGCTGGCGGAGCGTTCCGCAGAAGCGGTCGTGTCGATGCTGGCGGTGCTCAAGGCGGGGGCGGCATATCTGCCGATCGACCCCGTATTGCCCGATGCGCGAATTGAATTCATGCTCGCCGATGCCGCGCCGGCAGCAGCGATCGTCACCACCGGCCTGGCCGATCGACTGGCCGGGTGCGACCTGCGGGTCATCGAGGTCGATGATGTCGCGGATGCCGCGCACCCGGGTCTCGACGGCCTCGACGGCACCGCCTTGTCCGCGCCGGAGCCGGACGACATCGCCTACATCATCTACACCTCGGGAACCACCGGCGTCCCCAAGGGAGTGGCGATCACCCATCGCAACGTGACCGGGCTACTGGGCTCGTCTGACACGTTCTTGGCGGGACAGACGTGGACGCAATGGCATTCGTACGCCTTCGACGCCTCGGTTGAGGAGATCTGGGGCGCGTTGCTGCACGGCGGGCGGCTGGTGGTCGTTCCCGAGTCGGTGGCCCGCTCGCCAGAAGACCTGCAGACGCTGCTCGTCGCCGAGCAGGTCAGCGTCTTGAGCCAGACGCCCTCAGCGGTCGCACTGCTGTCGCCCGAGCGTTTGGGTGCGGTGTCGTTGTTGGTGGCTGGTGAGGCCTGCCCGGCCGAGTTGGTGGATCGCTGGGCGCCCGGACGCATGATGGTCAATGCGTACGGCCCGACCGAGACCACGATATGTGCTTCCAGGACTGCGCCTCTGGTGCCTGGGACGGGCGCTCCGTCGATCGGTGCGCCGGTTCCGAGCTCGGCGCTGTTCGTGCTCGACGGGTCGTTGCGTCGGGTACCGCCAGGGGTGGTCGGGGAGTTGTATGTCGCCGGCCGCGGCGTAGGTGTCGGCTATCTGGGCCAGGCGAATCTGACCGGATCACGCTTTGTGGCTTGCCCGTTCGGCGCGCCGGGAACCCGCATGTACCGCACCGGCGATCTGGTGTGCTGGGGTACCGATGGGCAGCTGCGTTACGTGGGACGTGCCGACGAGCAGGTCAAGATCCGTGGGTATCGCATCGAACTCACCGAGATCCAGGCGGTTTTGGCCGGGCTGGACGGCGTCGAACAGGCAGCCGTGATCGCACGTGCGGATCGCCCTGGCGACAAGCGGCTGGTGGGTTACGTGACGGGGACTGCGGACCCGGCCAAGCTCCGCGCCCAGCTGGCCGAACAGCTCCCGCCCTATATGGTCCCGGCCGCGGTGGTCACCTTGGCGACATTGCCGTTGACCCCCAACGGCAAACTGAACACGCGGGCCCTGCCCGCACCCGAGTACCGGGACATCGACCGTTACCGCGCTCCGGGGACCCTCACCGAAGAGATCCTCACCGGGATCTACGCCGACGTGCTGGGAGTGGAGCGGGTCGGGGTCGACGATTCCTTCTTCGATCTGGGTGGAGATTCGCTGTCGGCGATGCGTCTGGTCGCCGCGATCAACACCACCCTCGATACCGGTCTCGCGGTGCGTGTCTTGTTCGAGGCGCCGACGGTGGCGCAATTGGCGCCGCGCATCGGCGGCGACGAGGCTCGTCTGGATCCGCTGGTGGCAGGTGAGCGTCCCGCGGTGATTCCGCTGTCGTTCGCGCAGTCCCGACTGTGGTTCCTCGATCAATTGCAAGGTCCGTCACCGGTTTACAACATGGCGACGGCACTGCGGCTCAGCGGGACCCTGGACGCCGACGCGTTGGGTGTTGCACTCGCCGACGTGGTGGCCCGTCACGAAAGCCTGCGTACCGTGTTCCCGGCAGTCGAGGGAATCCCGCGGCAGTCGGTGCTTCCGGTAGCGCAGGTGGACTTCGGCTGGGATGTTGTCGATGCCACCGGTTGGACGGCAGAGCAGTTGCACGAGGCGATCGGTGAGGCGGCGCGTCACGTATTCGACCTGTCCGGCGAAATTCCGTTGCGGGCGAAGCTTTTCCGCCTATCGGGTGACGAACATGTGCTGGCTGCGGTGGTGCACCACATCGCCGCCGACGCCTGGTCTCTCACGCCGCTGGTGACCGACCTCGGCGTGGCCTACGCCGGCCGGAGTGCCGGACAGGCCCCTGCCTGGGCGGATCTGGCCGTCCAGTACATCGATTACACGCTATGGCAGCGTGCACAGTTCGGGGACTTCGACGACAGCCGGAGCCGGATCGCCACACAGCTGACCTACTGGCAGGATGCGCTGGCCGGCATGCCCGAACGGGTGGAACTGCCCACCGACCGGCCGTATCCGCCGACCGCTGATCAGCGCGGCGCCGTCGTCACCTTGGACTGGTCCGCCGAACTTCAGCAGCAAATCAGCCGAGTCGCTCGTGAGCACAATGCGACCAGCTTCATGGTGATCCAGACGGCGTTGCTGACGCTGATGTCCAAGCTCAGCGGAAGTTCCGATGTGGCAGTGGGTTTCCCCATCGCCGGCCGGCGCGACCCCGCGCTCGACGAGCTGATCGGGTTCTTCGTCAACACGTTGGTGCTGAGGGCCGATCTGGCTGGAGATCCGACGGTTGCGGAGTTGTTGGCGCAGGTGCGGTCCCGCAGTCTGGCCGCCTATGACCACCAGGATGTGCCGTTCGAAGTACTCGTCGAGCGGCTCAATCCGACCCGGTCCCTGACCCACCACCCGCTGATACAGGTGGCGCTGGGATGGCAGAACGTTCCCGGTCAGTCCGGTGGCGGCCTTGCGCTCGGTGATCTCGAGGTCAGCCAGATGCCCGCGGACACCCACACCGCACGTATGGACCTGAGCTTCTCGATGGCGGAACGACGGACCCCGACCGGTGCACCTGCCGGAATCGCGGGGACGGTGGAGTTCCGCACCGACGTGTTCGACACGGCGACCATCGAAACGATGATCAACCGGTTCGAGCTCGTGTTGTCAGCGATGACCGCCGATACCGACCGGCGTCTGTCCACGATCGACCTGCTCGATGTCGTCGAACACACCCACATCGATGCGATGGGTAACCGGGCGGCGCTGGCCGGGGCGGTGCCGGCCTCGAATCCGGTGTCGGTCCCAGCGGTGTTCGCCGCCCAGGTCGAACGCGACCCGGAGGCCGTGGCGGTCACCTTTGACGGCCGCTCGCTGACGTACCGCGCGCTCGATGAGGCTGCAAACCGGTTGGCGCACTTGCTCATCAGTCAGGGAGCCGGGCCCGGTCACTGCGTGGCCCTGCTGCTGGAGCGGTCTGCGGATGCGATCGTCGCGATGCTGGCGGTGCTGAAGACGGGGGCCGCCTATCTGGCGATCGACCCCGCGCTGCCCTCGGCTCGAATCGACTTCATGCTGGACGATGCCGCACCGATCGCCGTGATCACCACCACCACCCTGGCCGGCCGACTGGACGGCCAGAGCCTGCGGGTGATCGACGTCGGTGACCCGGCGCTGGCGAACGAGCCCAGCACCGCGCCCGCGGAACCGGCGCCCGAGGACATCGCCTACCTGATTTACACCTCGGGAACGACCGGCCTTCCCAAGGGCGTGGCCGTCACTCACCACAACCTGACTCACCTGGCCCGGTCCACACCTGAGCAGCTGCCCGAGAACCAGGTTTGGACGCAGTGCCATTCGTATGCGTTCGACTTCTCGGTATGGGAGATCTGGGCCGCACTGCTGGGCGGGGCACGCCTGGTCGTGGTGCCCGAGTCGGTCGTGACTTCACCCGCCGAGTTCCATGCTCTCCTGGTCAGCGAGCAGGTGAACGTGCTCACCCAGACCCCGTCGGCGGCTGGTGCGCTGTCCCCGGAGGGGCTGGAGTCGGTCGCGCTGCTGCTCGGTGGCGAGGCGTGTCCGGGTGAGGTGGTCGATCGTTGGGCGCCCGGGCGGGTGGTGATCAACGCCTATGGCCCCACCGAGATCACGGTGTACGCGTCGATGAGTGCACCCTTGAAACCGGGGTCGGGCGCCGCACCCATCGGGGCGCCCGTCCCGACGTCGGCGCTGTTCGTACTCGACCAGTGGTTGCGTCCCGTGCCTCCCGGCGTGGTCGGCGAGCTGTACGTGGCCGGCGACGGTGTGGCGTGTGGCTACCTGGGCCGCTCGGGATTGACGGCGGCGCGGTTCGTGGCGTGTCCGTTCGGTGAGCCGGGGCAGCCCGCAACGCGGATGTATCGCACCGGAGACCTCGTGAGCTGGCGTGCTGACGGGCAGCTGCAGTACCTGGGCCGTGCCGATGACCAGGTCAAGATTCGCGGCTATCGCATCGAGCTCGGCGAAGTGCAGGCCGTTTTGGGCGGACTGGACGGGGTCGGGCAGGCGGTCGTGATCGCCCGCGAAGACCACCCGGGGATCAAGCGTCTGGTCGGCTATGTCACCCAGGACGCGGCAGGTTCGGTGGATCCGGCGGGGATCCGAAATACGTTGGCCGACCGGCTCCCTCCCTACATGGTCCCGGCGGCAATCGTGGTCCTGGACGCGTTGCCGTTGACGGTCAACGGCAAACTCGACACCCGCGCCTTGCCGGCACCGGAGTACCAGGACGCCGATCGGTACCGCGCACCGGAGACGCACGTCGAGGAGGTCCTGGCGGGCATCTATGCCGAGGTACTCGGGCTCGAGCGGGTCGGGGTCGATGAGTCGTTCTTCGACCTGGGCGGAGACAGCATCCTGTCCATGCAGGTAGTGGCTCGGGCCAGGGCGTGCGGCGTGATGTGCAGGCCCCGTGACGTTTTCGTCGAGCAGACCGTAGCCCGGCTGGCTCAGGTGGCAGGCCTGGCCGATGATGACGCCGGTCCGGTGGACGAGGGTGTCGGTCCGGTGGGGGCGACCCCGATCATGCGATGGCTGGAAGAGGTGGACCGTTCCGGCGGCCCGGTCGACGAGTTCAACCAGACGGTGGTGGTGCAAGCCCCACCGGGGGTCACCGAGTCCGACGTCGAGACGGTTTTGGCTGCGCTGCTGGACCGGCATGCCATGCTGCGTCTGCGTGCTGAAGACGGTGGGGCAGGGACCTGGTCGCTCGTGGTACCCGAGAAGGGTTCGGTGCGAGCACACCTGGAGTCGGTGGACGCGCTGTCCGATGAAGCACTGGTGGCGGCCCGGTCCAGGCTGAACCAGGCTGCCGGGGAGATGGTCAGTGCGCTGTGGGTGGCGTCCACCGGCCAGCTGGTGTTGACCATTCATCACCTCGCGGTCGATGCGGTGTCGTGGCGGATTCTGCTCGAGGACCTCAACATCGCCTGGGCTCAGCATTCCCAGGGTCAGCCGGTCGCGCTCTCTGCGACCGGGACGTCATTCGCGCAGTGGACGGCACTGCTCGGCGAGCATGCGCGCTCCGCGGCGGTGCAGGGTCAGGCCGCCGTCTGGCAACAGGTGTTGGCGACGCCATCCGCGCTACCCACGGTGCAGCCCGAAGTCGACACGTACGCCACCGCCGGCCACCTCACCGCGTCGTTGGATGTCGAGACGACCCGGGTCCTGCTCGGTGAGGCTCCGGCTGCGTTCCACGCTGGGGTGCAAGATATTCTGCTGATCGCCTACGCGCTGGCGGTGACAGAGTTCCTGGGTGTCACCCTGCCGGTGGCCATCGATGTCGAGGGTCACGGCCGTACCGAAGAATTGGGTGGAACCGTCGACCGGAACATCGACCTCTCGCGCACCGTGGGCTGGTTCACCGCCAAGTACCCCGTGGCGCTCAATGTCCGGGGGCCTCTGGCCGGGCTGCGCTGGTCTGAGGTGAAGGCGGGCGATCCGGCACTCGGCCGCGTGATCAAGGACGCCAAGGAACAACTGCGTGCCCTACCCGACGGCATGACCTACGGGCTCCTTCGCTACCTCAACCCTGGCATCGACCTGGCCGGAGCCGACCCGACCATCGGTTTCAACTATCTCGGCAGGCTGGGCGGCACGGGCGCCGCGCAGCCGGACGAGCTTGCCGGCCTCTGGCAGGTCAGCAGCGATGGGGCGACGTTCGCCGCTGCGGCCACGGCGATACCGATGCCTCTCGGTCACACCGTGGAACTCAACGCGAGCACCGCCGAAACCGAGACCGGCCCAAGTCTTCACGCCACGTGGACGTGGGCTCCGTCGGCCCTGGACGAGACCCAGGTCAGCCGACTCGGCCAGCTCTGGTTCGAAGCACTGAGCGGCGTCTGTGCGCACGTCCGCAACGGCGGCGGAGGTCTGACACCGTCCGACATCGTCCCCGCCCGCCTCACCCAGCCAGAGATCGACGAGCTGAGCGAGCACCACCGCGTTGCCGACGTACTGCCCCTGACGCCTCTGCAGCAGGGACTCCTGTTCCAGGCCAACGCAACTCACACCAACGATGACGACGTCTACGCCATGCAACTCGACGTCACCATCACCGGCCCGCTGGATCCACACCGGCTGCGCGAGGCGGTGCGCAACGTGGTGCAGCGCCACCCCAACCTGGCTGCGCGGTTCGACAAACGATTCGGCGACCCCGTCCAGATCATCCCGGCCGATCCCAGCGTGCCATGGCAGTACGTCGAAATGGCCACGGATGTCCTCACCGAGGAGCAGATACAGGAGTTGTGCGCCGCCGAACGCGCATCTGTCTGCGACCTGGTCCATCAATCGGCATTCCGCACGGCGCTGATCCAGACCGCGCACAACGTGCACCGGTTCGTCATGACCTATCACCACATCGTGCTCGATGGCTGGTCACTGCCGATCCTGTTGCAGGAGATCTTCGCCGGCTACTACGGGCAACGCCTGCCTGCCGCCGCGTCGTACCGCAGGTTCGTGACATGGATGGCCGATCGCGACGTCGATGCCGCCCACGCGGCATGGCGTGAGGTCCTGGCGGGATTCGCCGCCCCGACCCTGGTCGCCCCCAACCGGGTAACACCAGGGCGACGGGCCACCGAGTCCTTCCGAGTGCCCGCCGAAACCACCCAGGCGGTCAACGAACTCGCGCGCTCACAACACACGACCGCCAACACCGTGCTCCAAGCTGCGTGGGCACAGGTGCTCATGTGGCTCACCGGCCAACACGACGTCGCGTTCGGCGTCGCGGTCTCGGGCCGGACGGCAGAAGTGGCAGGCGCGGATTCGATGGTGGGCCTGCTGATCAACACCGTGCCGGTCCGGGCCACCATCACGCCGGACACCACCATCGCGGGCCTGCTCGACGAACTGCAGCGCAGTCACGGCGACACGCTCGAGCATCAGCATCTGGCGCTCAGTGAAATCCACCGTGCCGTGGGCCATGATCAATTGTTCGACACGCTGTTCGTCTATCAGAACTATCCGGTGGAGAACGTGGCGTCAGCCATGGCCGACGGGTTGGCAATCACCGAGGTCAACGGCCGCGAATACAACCACTACCCATTGACTCTGCAGGCCATGCCCGGCACCGAGCTGGTACTGCGTGTCGAATTCGATACCGACGTGTTCACCGCCCAGCGTGTGAGCAAGGTCGTCCGACGGTTCCAGCGGGTGCTGGAGGCCATGACCGGGGAGGTACAACAATCGTGACAGCCGACTCCAACCGGCGGTTGTTGTCGATGGATCTCGACGACGACGATGAGCTTGAGGAGCTCGATGGGTGGGGTAACCGGGCAGCCCTGAAGGGGGCGGTCCCGGCGACGGTGTCGATTCCGGTCTTGTTCGCCGAGCGGGTGGTTCGTCATCCGGACGCGGTGGCGGTCAGCCTCGATGACAGTTCGTTGACCTATCGGGAACTCGACGAGGCCGCGAATCGGTTGGCGCACTTGCTGGTTGAGCGGGGTGTGGGTCCGGGGCTGCGGGTGGCGCTGTTGTTCCCGCGGTCGGTTGAGGCGGTCGTGGC
>NZ_JBSGAQ010000027.1:0-17404 GCF_053600815.1 Mycobacterium sp. NPDC004974
GGTCAGCCGGTTGCGGTCCAGCGGGAACACACCGTTGAGGAAGGTGTCCCACTGCTGAACGGTCAGGGTCCGGTCCTGACCATCAACCAGGCTCAATTCATTGTCCAGACCCGCATGAGAAGTGCCCGTGCTCGTAAACAGCGCCGCGACGGTTGCCACCATCGCGACCAGCACCCGACTGAATGCCTTCATGTTCTCCCTAGCTATTTCGCCGGTGATCCCGGAGGCTCACCTTTTGTGGTCGGCTACCCGGCCCCCGCAGACCGTATCGCCTCGCAAGCCCAACATGTGACGCGGATTAGAAACCCACACGTTGCTCTTACGAAATGCACATCGTTGACATCAGGAACATAACGGCAGCCCACCGGGGCGGCAACGCAAGCACATATCCGCAGAGCTGCATACGGTCGATCGATCAAAATTTGCTGAAAAGTGGCTGGAAGATTGCTCACTACGCCACGACGCTGCGAATTGGGCCTCGCGGCAATGCTGTGATGCCGTTCGCCTTAGTAACGAACTGAGGTCCAGAACACAGTGCGAGGCGGATGTTTCCTGCCCTTACAAGCCGTTCACCTATTCATTGGTGATGCGGCGGAATGTTGTTCCTCAACCACCGGTCACGGTCGGCGTCGTCGTCCGGCGAAGCTGTGTCGCGTTCGTCGGGAGAGATGTCCGGGAGGGCCTCACCGAAGATCTTGTTAACTGCGTGGCGGGACATTTTGTTCGCTTCTGACATCTTCAATCCCCTTTGTGACGAACATCACATCTCATCCTATGTGCCGGTACGCCAACCGTTAACCTGCTCTTAACCAGCAACGTCGCTCGGCGTGACATTCGCCTGGAAAACGAAACGGCGGCCGGTGGCCGCCGTTTCATTTGCGTTCAGATCTCCAGACTTGATAGCTGGCCTATGACTTGTGCGGCCAGTGGCCCGAGGGTGGCCATACCGTCGCGCACCGCAGCACGTGACCCGGCGATATTCACCACCAACGTGCTGCCCGAGACGCCACACAGACCACGGGACAGCCCCGCATCGACGATGCCGGCCGAAAGCCCCGATGCCCGCAGCGCCTCGGCGATGCCGAGCAGCTCCCGGTCGAGAATGTCCAGGGTGGCCTCCGGCGTCACATCGCGCGGTGTCACCCCCGTCCCGCCGACCGATACCACCAGATCGACGCCGCCGATCACCGCGGTGTTCAACGCGTTCCGGATCTCGACCTCGTCGGCGGACACGACCACGACCCCGTCGACGACGAAACCTGCTTCGCCCAACAATTCCGTGACCAATGGACCGCTGTGGTCTTCCTCGCCATGTGCGGTGCGATCGTCCACGACGACGACGAGCGCCCGGCCCACCAACTCCCCTGGTTGTTCCATGCCTGCAACCGTATATCCGGCGGCAGACAACGGTGTAGCCAGACGGAGGGTGGCGATCCTGTCCGATCCGATCACGGTGCTCACTGCTCCGCCCGGCCGAGCGTGACCTCGATGGTCTGCGGCTTGCCGCCCTGGTCCAGGAAGGTCAGCGTGACCTTGTCGCCGGGGGCCTTGGACCGCACCGCCGCCACGAGCGCGTCAGCGCTGCCGATCACCCGGTCGTCGACCTTGGTGACCACCACACCGCTGGGCAGACCGGCCGCCGCGGCGGCCCCGCCATTGGTGACCTCCACGATCTTGGCGCCGTCGGTGGCCTTGTCGTTGGCCACCTGCACACCCAGCGAGGCATGCGAGGCCGTGCCACTCTGGATCAGCTCGTCGGCGATGCGCTTGGCCTGATCCACCGGGATCGCGAAGCCCAGTCCGATCGAGCCGCTCTGCGCCTGAGGCGAATCCCCGCCCATGGTGGCGATCGCCGAGTTGATCCCGACCAGTTCGCCGTTCATGTTGACCAGCGCGCCACCGGAGTTGCCCGGGTTGATGGCGGCGTCGGTCTGGATGGCGTCGAGCACGGTGTTCTGGTTGCGGGCGTCGCCGCCGGCCGCAACCGGCCGGTTCAGCGCACTGATGATGCCGGTGGTGACGGTGCCTTCCAGCCCCAGCGGCGACCCGATCGCGACGACGTCCTGGCCCACCCGCAGGTTGGCCGACGAGCCGAGGGTGATGGGGGTGAGACCCGAGACGTCCTGCGCGCGCACGACGGCGATGTCGCTGCTGGGGTCGGTGCCGACGACGGTGAACGGCTTGGTCGTCCCGTCGGAGAACGTCACCTTGGTCTGGGCGCCGACCGGTGCCCCGCCCGGTGCGGTCGCCGGGGCGGGCGCTCCCGGCTTGGCGCCCTGCACGACGTGGTTGTTGGTCAGGATGAGGCCGTCGGCAGTGAGGATGATGCCTGAGCCCTCCTCGGAAGCGCGGCCCAGATCGGTCTCGAGCTTGACCACACTCGGCACCACCTTGGCCGCCACCTGCTCCACCGAACCGGGGGGCAGCGCAGCCGCGGGAACCGTCGGCGCGGCGCCGAGACCCTGGCTGCCCAGGCGCGGGTGGTCGTCGTTCACCAGCGTGGCGACACCGCCGCCGATGCCGGCCGACACCACGGCCACGGCAAGCGCCCCGGCGACCAGACCGGTCCTGGAGCGTTTCTTGGCCGGGACGGGCTGCGGGCCGGCCGGAATCCGGTACGGGTCATAGGGCGCGCGGTACGCCTGCTGCGGGCTCTGGTGCTGCGGGTTCTGGTGCTGCGGGTTCTGGTGCTGCTGGGCCTGATGCGGCGGGTGCTGCTGCGGCTGTTGACGGGCGTAGCGCCAGTCGTACTGCTGTTGCTGGTAAGGATCAGGACGCGCACCGCCGTATCCGGGGGCAACGCCGCCGGGATGCTGCTCCGGCTGTTGGGGGTACCTCGGGTGGTTCGTCATTGTGCTGCGTGCTCTTCTCTTGGTAATTGGTCCGTCGGCGTGTAACGCCGGTCCGGTCCGACCCGTTTGTCCAACCCTTGTGTGTCTGTCAATTCGTCAAACGAACTCGCTGCCACTCAGGTTGCCCAGATGGGCTGAGAATCCACTTAGAGATCTCTGATCCATCCATGACTAGTCCCCCGACTGAATTAACTGTCTCACCTTTTCTCCGCGCCGACAGTGCGCCCACCGTCGGCCAGCGGCAGGTGTGTCGCGTCGCCGCTGGGGATCGGTTGCCCCGGCAACACCATGTGGAACGAAGCGCCCGGTGGAGTGCCGCCCGGCACGGTGTCGTCAATCCGCAGTGCGCCACCGTGTTTGAGCACCACTTGCTGGACGATAGCCAATCCGAGGCCGGATCCCGGCATCGCCCTCGCCGCATCCGAGCGGTAGAAGCGCTCGAACACCAGCGCACGGTCCTGTGGCGGGATGCCGGGCCCATGGTCGGAGACCACCAGTTCGGCGTGCGTCGGGTCGACCTGATGCAACCGCACACCGACCCGGCCGCCGGCCGGACTCCACTTGGCGGCGTTGTCGAGCAGGTTCAGCACGGCACGGCCCAGCCCGGGTGCGTCGCCGAACACCTGCCAGCCGATGACGTCGACATCGAATTCGATGTCGTTGCGGCGCCGCCGGACCCGTTCCAGGCTGCGTTCGACGACCTCGGACATGTCGACCGGCTCGGGAGTGATGCCGCCGGCGTCGTCGCGGGTGAGGTCGACAAGGTCGCCGACCAGGGTGGACAGCTCCTCGATCTGCGCGATCACGTCCTGCTGCAGCCCGTCCATCTCGTCCTTGGGCAGCGGCGGCGCCCCGGGCGCCTGCGAGGCCATCAGCAGTTCGACGTTGGTGCGCAGTGAGGTCAGCGGCGTTCTCAGCTCGTGCCCGGCGTCGGACACCAGCCGGGACTGGCGTTCCCTCGATTCGGCCAGCGCCCGCAACATCATGTTGAACGCCTCGGTCAGCCGGGCCAGCTCGTCGCTGCCGACCACCGGGATGGGCCGCAGGTCGTCGGTGCGGGCCACCCGCTCGGCGGCTTCGGTGAGTCTGCCCACCGGCCGCAGGCCCGCCCTGGCCACCGCACCACCGGCCATGGCGGCCACCGCCACCCCGACGCCGCCGACGATGAGCAGCACTGTGCCCAACCGTCTCAGCACTTGGACAGTGGGCGCCAGGCTCTTGGAGATCAACAGGGAACTGCCGTTGGCCAGGTGCACCGCAAGCACCCGCTGGTGGTTGGCGGTGCGCAGGGACATCAGGAGTTCGCCGGAGATGACGTCCTTCTCGGGCTTGCCCAGCGGCAGCATCTGGCCCTGCTGGTTGGCCGTGTAAATGGACCGGCCCGGGATCACCAGCATCGCGTTGACGTCGGAGTACGCGGTGCCCTCGATCGCCTTACCCGGATCGGCGGCCAGCGATCCGCTCTCGATGAGCAGCCGGGCGCGGCTGTGCAGCTGGTTGTCCAGGTCGTCATAGAGCGCCCGCGAGACGACGGCGTAGACGGCGACGGCCATCAGAACGACCACCATGGCCACCATCGACATCGCGAGCATCATCACGCGCCAGCGCAACGACAGTGAGCTGGTGTTCCGTAGGTTCACGGCGGCGAGCCGCCCGGAGTCGGTCGCGGTTCGCCAAGTGTTTGCGTTGAGCGCCATCAAATCAGGGGGGCGTTTCACGCAGGACGTAACCGACGCCGCGCACGGTGTGGATCAGCCGGGGCTCTCCTTCGGCCTCGGTCTTGCGGCGCAGGTAGCCGATGTACACCTCGAGGGCATTGCCTGAGGTCGGGAAGTCGAAACCCCACACCTCTTCGAGGATGCGGCTACGGGTCAGCACCCGCCGCGGGTTGGCGATCAGCATCTCCAACAGCGAGAACTCGGTGCGGGTGAGGCTGATCTGACGCTCGCCGCGGGTCACCTCGCGGGTCACCGGGTCCAGCGTGAGGTCTGTGAACGTCATCTTCTGCGAGTCGGTGCCATCGTCGCTGACGGTACGACGCAGCAACGCGCGCATCCGCGCCAGCAGTTCCTCGAGGGCGAACGGCTTGGGCAGGTAATCGTCGGCGCCGGCGTCCAGCCCGGCCACTTTCTCCGAGGTGGTGTCGCGCGCGGTCAACACCAGGATCGGCAGATCGTCGCCGGTGCTGCGGAGCTGCCGGCACACCTCCAGGCCGTCCATCCGCGGCATCATCACGTCCAGAACCACAGCGTCAGGCCGGTCATTGGCAATCGATTCGAGGGCTTCGACCCCATCCTGGGCAAGTTCGACCGAATAACCATTGAAGGAAAGCGACCGGCGGAGGGATTCGCGCACAGCGCGATCGTCGTCAACGACAAGTATGCGCACAGGCACAGTTTCAACCTGCTGTCTGAGAGTGGGCTGAGAGGCGCGCCGCAAATTCCCCGAGCGTTTTCAGGGGGCCTGGACAACCCTGAGCACGACAAAAAGCGCTATCACGAGTGATAGCGCTTTTTGAGGAAGTGTTCTGCGGTTCTAGCGCTTGTCGAGGTCGACCAGGCCGAGACGAGCGGCCTTGAGCAGACGGCGCGGCACCTTGTGCTGCTGACCGGCGACATTGACGCCGACGAGACCGGTGGCCTCGGCCTTCCACTGCGCGCGCCGGCTACGGGTGTTCGCGCGCGACATTCTGCGCTTGGGCACAGCCATGACGTGCATCTCCTTGTTCTGGGTTGTTGCCGCGCGAACCGAAATGGGCACGCCGGCGGCGACGATTAGGTACAGAGTAACGGTTGTCCCGCGTCGGATCCAAAACGCGGGTCAGCGCTTGACGTGAGACCTGCGACACCGGCTAACCTACCGGTTGGTTGGTTGGTAGGTATTCATTGTCAGCGTCGACGGGAGTGCATGTGCCTTCAGGGACTGGTGCGGTTCGCATCGGCAACTGTTCGGGCTTTTACGGTGATCGGCTGTCCGCGATGCGAGACATGCTCACCGGTGGTGAGCTGGACTATCTGACCGGCGATTACCTCGCCGAACTCACGATGCTGATCCTGGCCCGCGACCGGGCCAAGAACCCTGACCGCGGCTACGCCAAGACCTTCCTGACCCAGCTGGAGCAGTCGCTCGGGCTGGCGTTGGACAACGGCGTGAAGATCGTGGCCAACGCCGGCGGATTGAACCCCGCAGGGCTGGCCGCCGCCGTGCGGGCGCTGGCCGAACGGCTGGGCCTCGACGTCAACGTCGCCCACGTCGAGGGCGACGACCTGGTCGGGCGGGCTTCCGAGCTGGGCCTGGGCACGCCGCTGGCCGCCAATGCCTACCTGGGCGCGTGGGGCATCGTCGACTGTCTGAATTCCGGCGCCGACGTCGTCGTCACCGGCCGCGTCACAGACGCGTCGGTGATCGTCGGGCCCGCGGCCGCACACTTCGGCTGGAAGGCCACCGACTACGACGCGCTGGCCGGGGCGGTGGCTGCCGGTCACGTAATCGAGTGCGGCACCCAGGCCACCGGAGGCAATTACTCCTTCTTCGCAGAAATTCCAGATCTGGCCCGCCCCGGATTCCCCATCGCCGAGATCTCCGCCGACGGTTCCTCGGTGATCACCAAGCATGCGGCCACCGGCGGGCAGGTCAGCGTCGGCACGGTCACCGCGCAGCTGCTCTACGAGATCACCGGCGCCCGCTACGCCAATCCCGATGTGACGCTGCGGGTGGACTCGTTGCAATTGAGCCAGGACGGCGACAACCGCGTACGCATCTCCGGAGTGACGGGCGAGGCCCCACCGCCGACGCTGAAGGTGTCGTGCAACAGCATCGGCGGATTCCGCAACGCCGCCACGTTCGTGCTGACCGGACTGGACATCGAGGCCAAGGCCCAGCTTGTGCGCAGCCAGTTGGAGGCCGGCCTGAAAGTCCGCCCGGCCGAACTGGATTGGACGCTGGCTCGCACCGATCATCCCGATGCCGATACCGAGGAGGCCGCCAGCGCCCTGCTGCACTGCGTGGTCCGCGATCCCGATCCCAACATCGTCGGACGCCAATTCTCCTCGGCAGGTGTGGAACTCGCGCTGGCGAGCTATCCGGGATTCACCACCACCGCACCCCCGGGCGACGGTCAGATATACGGGGTGTTCGTACCCGGCTACGTCGATGCCGCCGAGGTGCCGCACATCGCCGTGCACGCCGATGGCACGCGGATCGGTATCGCTCCGGCGAGCGAAACCCTCGATCTGGCTTCGGTGCCCGATCCCGCCCTGCCCGAGGCGCTCCCCACCGGGACCACTCGGCGCGCCGCGCTCGGCACGATCGCCGGCGCCCGCAGCGGCGACAAGGGCGGGTCGGCCAATGTCGGCGTGTGGGTACGCACCGACGAGGCGTGGCGCTGGCTGGCCCACACGCTCACTGTCGACAAGATTCGTGAATTACTGCCCGAGACAGCCGATCTGCCGGTCACCCGGCACCTGCTGCCGAATCTGCGGGCCGTGAACTTTGTGATCGAGGGCATTCTCGGCCAGGGCGTCGCGTATCAGGCCCGATTCGATCCGCAGGCCAAGGGGCTGGGCGAATGGTTGCGCAGCCGTCATCTCGATATCCCGGAGGAACTCATCAAGTGAGCATCTGGACTTCGCCCGAGCGCGAGGCATTGCGCAAGACGGTGCGCAGTTTTGCCGAGCGCGAGGTGCTGCCGCACGCCGCCGAGTGGGAACGCACGGGCGAGCTGCCGCGCGAACTGCACCGCAAGGCCGGCGAGGCCGGCCTGCTCGGGGCCAATTTCCCCGAGTCGGCCGGTGGTGGTGGCGGCGACGGCGCCGACGCCGTGATCATCTGCGAGGAAATGCATTACGCGGGTTCGCCCGGCGGCGTGTTCGCCTCGTTGTTCACTTGCGGCATCGCGGTGCCGCACATGATCGCCTCGGGCGACGAGCGCCTGATCGAGACATACGTGAAGCCCACGCTGCGCGGGGATCTCATCGGATCCCTGGCAATCACCGAACCCGGTGGCGGCTCCGACGTCGGGCACCTCACCACGAAGGCCACCCGCGACGGTGATGACTACATCCTCAACGGCGCCAAGACGTACATCACCTCGGGTGTGCGTGCGGACTACGTCGTCACCGCGTCCCGCACCGGAGGACCGGGAGCGGCGGGCGTCTCACTGATCGTGGTGGACAAGGGCACGCCGGGCTTTGAGGTCAGCCGCAAGCTCGACAAGATGGGTTGGCGGTCAAGCGATACCGCCGAGCTGTCCTACACCGACGTGCGGGTACCGGTGGCCAACCTGATCGGCGCGGAGAACTCCGGCTTCTTCCAGATCGCGGCGGCGTTCGTCTCCGAGCGGGTGGGCCTGGCCGTGCAGGCCTACGCCAGCGCACAGCGCTGCCTGGATCTGACCGTGCAGTGGTGCCGCGACCGCGAAACCTTCGGCAAGCCTCTGATCGCCCGGCAGTCGGTGCAGAACACCCTGGCTGAAATGGCCCGGCGGATCGACGTGGCCCGGGTCTACACGCGCCATGTGGTGGAGCGGCAGCTCGCGGGCGAGGCGAATCTGATCACCGAGGTGTGCTTCGCCAAGAACACGGCCGTGGAGACCGGCGAGTGGGTGGCCAATCAGGCCGTCCAGCTGTTCGGCGGCATGGGGTACATGGCCGAGTCCGAGGTCGAGCGGCAGTACCGCGACATGCGCATCCTGGGTATCGGCGGGGGTACCACCGAGATCCTGACCTCGTTGGCCGCAAAGACATTGGGGTTCCAGTCATGACCACTCTCAAATCCACGATCGATCCGAGCTCCCCCGGGTTCACCGAGGCCGCCGAGGTGATGGCGACCAAGCTCGCCGAACTCGACACCGAGCACGCCAAGGCCCTGGCCGGTGGCGGACCCAAGTATGTGGACCGCCATCACGGCCGCGGCAAGCTCACCGCACGCGAGCGGGTGGAGCTGCTGCTGGATCCCGACGCGCCGTTCCTGGAGCTGAGCCCGTTGGCGGCCTGGGGCAGTGATTTCACCGTGGGCGCCAGCGTCGTCTGCGGTATCGGCGCCGTGGAGGGTGTCGAGTGCCTGATCGTCGCGAATGATCCGACGGTCAAGGGCGGCACCAGCAACCCGTGGACGCTCAAGAAGATCCTGCGCGCCAACCAGATCGCGATGGAGAACCGGCTTCCGGTGGTCTCCCTCGTCGAGTCCGGTGGCGCCGATCTGCCGACGCAGAAGGAGATCTTCATCCCGGGCGGGCAGATGTTCCGCGATCTGACCCGGCTGTCGGCGGCGGGCATCCCGACCATCGCGCTGGTGTTCGGCAACTCGACGGCCGGCGGTGCGTACGTGCCGGGCATGTCCGATCACGTGGTGATGATCAAGGAACGCTCCAAGGTGTTCCTGGCCGGGCCGCCGCTGGTCAAGATGGCCACCGGTGAGGAGTCCGACGACGAGTCACTGGGCGGTGCCGAGATGCACGCCCGCACTTCGGGTCTGGGTGACTACCTGGCCAATGACGAGCTCGACGCGATCCGGATCGGGCGGCGCATCGTGGCCCGGCTGAACTGGCGGAAGAAGGGCCCCGTCCCCGCACCGGTGGTCGAGCCGAAGTTCGACCCGGAGGAGCTCATCGGCATCGTCCCCGCCGATCTGCGTATCCCGTTCGACCCGCGCGATGTGATCGCCCGCATCGTCGACGGCTCGGACTTCGACGAGTTCAAACCGTTGTACGGGTCCTCGCTGGTGACGGGATGGGCCACGCTGTACGGCTACCCGGTGGGGATCCTGGCGAATGCCCGCGGGGTGCTGTTCAGTGAGGAGTCTCAGAAGGCCACCCAGTTCATCCAGCTGGCCAACCGGTCCGATACCCCACTTCTGTTCCTGCACAACACCACCGGCTACATGGTGGGTAAGCAGTACGAAGAGGGCGGCATGATCAAGCACGGCTCGATGATGATCAATGCGGTGTCGAACTCCACGGTGCCGCACATCTCGCTGCTGCTGGGAGCCTCCTACGGCGCGGGCCACTACGGCATGTGCGGGCGGGCCTATGACCCGCGGTTCCTGTTCGCCTGGCCGTCGTCCAAGTCCGCCGTGATGGGCGGCACCCAGCTGGCCGGGGTGCTCTCGATCGTCAGTCGCGCCGCCGCAGAGGCCCGCGGTCAGCAGGTCGACGAGGCCGCCGACGCCGCGTTGCGGGCCGCGGTCGAGGCCCAGATCGAGGCCGAGTCGCTGCCGATGTTCCTGTCCGGCCGGTTGTACGACGACGGGGTGATCGACCCCCGCGATACCCGCACCGTGCTGGGAATGTGCCTGTCCGCCATTGCGAATGGCCCGATCGAGGGGACGTCGAACTTCGGCGTCTTCAGGATGTGAGCGAACAGTGATTACGAGAGTTCTGGTCGCCAACCGCGGCGAGATCGCGCGCCGGGTGTTCGAGACCTGCCGTCGTCTCGGCATCGGCACGGTCGCCGTGTACACCGACCCCGATGCCGGGTCCCCGCACGTCGCCGAGGCAGACGCCCGGGTGCGGCTGGAAGGCAACAACGGCTATCTCGATTCCGCGCAGATCATCGCCGCCGCCCAGGCGTCCGGCGCGGACGCCATTCATCCCGGCTACGGGTTCCTTTCCGAGAACCCGGATTTCGCGGCCGCCGTGATCGATGCCGGGCTGACCTGGATCGGTCCGCCGGTGAACGCCGTACAGGCGATGGGCTCCAAGATCGAAGCCAAGAAGATGATGGCCGCGGCCGGCGTTCCGGTGCTCACCGAGCTCGATCCGTCGACGGTGACGGCCGACCAGCTGCCGGTCCTGGTGAAGGCCTCGGCCGGCGGTGGTGGCCGCGGCATGCGCGTGGTGCGCGAACTGTCGGATCTGCCAAGCGAAGTGGCCGCAGCCCAGCGTGAGGCACAGTCGGCGTTCGGTGATCCGACGGTGTTCTGCGAGCGCTACCTGGCCGCCGGCCATCACGTCGAGGTACAGGTGCTGGCCGATGAGCACGGCACGGTGTGGGCGGTCGGCGAGCGTGAGTGCTCGATCCAGCGGCGTCACCAGAAGGTCATCGAGGAAGCGCCGTCGCCTCTGGTGGAACGTACCCCCGGGATGCGGGAGAAGCTGTTCGACGCGGCCCGGCTGGCCGCCGAGGCGATCGGCTACGCCGGCGCGGGCACCGTCGAGTTCATGGCGGACGAGCAGGGGGACTTCTTCTTCCTGGAGATGAATACCCGCCTGCAGGTGGAGCATCCGGTCACCGAGGCCACCACTGGGCTCGATCTGGTCGAGCTGCAGATCCTGGTCGCCGACGGCGGCCGACTCGACGCCGAGCCGCCGGCCTCGCGTGGTTCGGCCATCGAGGCCCGCCTGTATGCCGAGGATCCGGCCAAGGGCTGGCAGCCTCAGGCCGGCACCGTGCACCGGTTCGATGTCCCCGGGCAGGTGCGCGTCGACACCGGTATCGAGGACGGCTCGGTGGTGTCGATCTTCTACGACCCCATGCTGGCCAAGGTCATCTCGTATGCCCCGACCCGCCGTCAAGCCGCGACCGTGCTGGCCGATGCGTTGGCCCGCACCCGGATTCACGGACTGCGAACCAACCGCGATCTGCTGGTGAATGTGCTGCGGCATCCGGCATTCCTGGACGGGGCCACCGACACGGCGTTCTTCGACACGCACGGGCTCGATGTCCTGGCCGCTCCGCTGGCCGGTGCGGGAGTGGTGACGCTGTCGGCGATCGCGGCGGCGTTGGCCGAGGCCGCACACAACCGCAGTAGCGCAACGGTTTTCGGTGCCGCACCCAGCGGATGGCGCAACCTGGTTTCGGGCTACCAGTCACGGACGTACCGCAACGCCGCGGGTGATGACGTCGCGGTGCGCTACCGGTTCACCCGCACCGGGGTCGAGCTGCCCGACGACGACGGAGTTTCCCCGGCGTCGGCGACCCCGGACCGGGTGGTGCTCACGGTCAACGGTGTCGACCGCGCGTTCGACGTGGCGCGTTATGGCGATCAGGTGTTCGTCGACTCTCCACTGGGCCCCGTGGCGTTCACTGCGCTGCCGCGCTTCCCCGATCCGGACGATGCGGTCGCACACGGCTCGCTGCTGGCACCGATGCCCGGTTCGGTGGTCCGGGTCGGCGCCGCCGTCGGCGACACCGTCACCGCCGGCCAACCGCTGATCTGGCTGGAGGCCATGAAGATGGAGCACACCATCGCCGCACCCGAAGACGGGGTGCTGGCCGAACTCAATGTCGCCGCAGGCCAACAGGTCGAGGTCGGCGCCGTACTTGCCCGCGTAGAGAACCCTGAAGGAGAACAGTCATGAGCTTCATCGAAACCGAAGAACAGAAGGCACTGCGCCAGGCGGTCGCCGCGATGGCCGCCAACTACGGGCAGGACTACTACCTGGAGAAGGCCCGCTCCGGCCAGCACACCACCGAATTGTGGAATGAGGCAGGAAAACTCGGCTTCATCGGGGTGAACCTGCCCGAGGAGTACGGCGGCGGCGGCGCCGGCATGTACGAGCTGTCCATGGTGATGGAAGAGATGTCGGCGGCCGGGTCGGCGCTGCTGATGATGGTCGTCTCCCCCGCAATCAACGGCACCATCATCTCCAAGTTCGGCACCGAGGAGCAGAAGAAGCGCTGGATCCCCGGCATCGCCGACGGGTCGATCACCATGGCCTTCGCGATCACCGAGCCTGATGCGGGTTCCAACAGCCACCGCATCACCACCACCGCCAAACGCGACGGCAGCGACTGGATCCTCAAGGGCCAGAAGACGTTCATCTCCGGTATCGACCAGGCGCAGGCGGTGCTTGTCGTCGGCCGCACCGAGGATCACAAGACCGGAAACCTCAAGCCGGCGCTGTTCGTCATCCCCACCGACACCCCGGGCCTGAGCTGGACCAAGATCGAGATGGAGATCATCAGCCCGGAGAGCCAATTCCAGGTGTTCCTCGACGACGTCCGGCTGCCCGCCGATGCGCTGGTGGGTTCGGAAGATGCCGCGATCGCGCAGCTGTTCGCCGGGCTGAACCCCGAACGCATCATGGGTGCGGCCAGCGCGGTCGGTGTGGGCCGGTTCGCCATCAACAAGGCTGTCGACTACGTGAAGACCCGCCAGGTCTGGAAGGTGCCGATCGGTTCACACCAAGGTATCTCGCACCCGCTGGCGCAGAACCACATCGAGGTGGAGCTGGCCAAGCTGATGATGCAGAAGGCCGCGACGCTGTATGACGCCGGCGACGACTTCGGTGCGGCCGAGGCCGCCAACATGGCCAAGTACGCGGCAGGTGAGGCGTCGGTGCGGGCGGTCGATCAGGCCGTGCAATCCCTCGGCGGCAACGGCCTGACCAAGGAGTACGGCATCGCCGCTGCGGTGACGGCATCGAAGCTCGCCCGCATCGCGCCGGTAAGCCGCGAGATGATCCTGAACTTCGTCGCGCAGACCTCGCTGGGTCTTCCTCGCTCATACTGACGGGCCGTACTGACAATGACGTCTTTAGTTCATTACGCGGTCGAGGGCAACGTCGCCCGGCTGACGTTGGATTCCCCACACAACCGCAACGCGCTGTCCACGGCCCTGATCGAGCAGTTGCTCCAGGGCTTCTCCGATGCCGCCGACGAGCCCGGGGTCCGGGCGGTGGTGCTCGGGCACACCGGTGGGACCTTCTGCGCCGGAGCCGATCTCAGCGAGGCCGCCGGCCAGGATCCCGGCGACATCGCTGTCGACCGGGCCCGCGAGATGACCAAGCTGCTGCGGGCCATCCTGGAATTACCGATTCCGGTGATCGGCGCGATCGACGGGCACGTGCGGGCCGGCGGGATGGGACTGGTCGGTGCGTGCGATCTCGTCGTCGCCGGTCCGCAGAGTACGTTCGCGTTGACCGAAGCGCGTATCGGCGTTGCACCGTCGATCATTTCGCTGACGCTGTTGCCCAAGATGTTGCCGCGGGCGGCGGGACGGTACTTCGTCACCGGTGAGAAGTTCGGTGCCGCCGAGGCGGCCGAGATCGGGCTGATCACCATGTCCGCCGATGACGTATCCGGTGCGGTTGCCGCGCTGACGGGTGAGATCGCGAAGGGGTCACCGCAGGGGCTGGCGACGTCGAAGGGGCTTACGACTGCGGCGATCCTGCGTGGGTTCGACGAGCTGGCCGAGGATCTGACCCGGCAGTCGGCACAACTGTTCGTGTCCGACGAGGCGCGCGAGGGCATGACGGCGTTCCTGCAGAAGCGCCCGCCGAACTGGGCGGGCTAGGCCCGAGCCGGGACGGCGCCTGGAACAGGTTGCAGTGCCGTCCCGTCTTGTTGCACATTGCAATATGTTCGATTGAAAGCACGATTGCTGACGCCAGTCTCGGCCAAGCCGTTTCACCAGGTAAACATGCACCACGCGGCTATTTCTCAGCGTTTACTCGGATCTAGCTGCCCCATTCCAGTTTTATTGTATTCATAGTGCGACGGCCTCTCACGTTGCTAGCGTCCCGGTTTCCACGCTCCTTGGAAGGAAACCATTGATACACGCAGCGTTACGCTCGTACGCCACAGCGGGGCTAGCAATTGTGGGGGCCGGTGTCATCGCCGTGTCGCCGCTGGCGCCACCGCCGGTCACCCAGTCGGCCACCAACACCATCTCGACCGCACAGGTGGCACTGACTTCCACCGTTGATCCGTTGACCCGCTGGAGCCAGATTGCGGCGAACACCGGCGAGGACATCGGCGAACTCGCCGATTTCTGGATGGAGAATCCGGCGCCATTGGCGCGCCAAGTCGTCACCAATCTGTCGACGTACGCCGGGTGGTACGTCGCGGGTCTCCAACAGGCCATTCCCGCCCTGCAGAACTGGGCGGAACTGACGATGGCCCCCGCGATCAACCAGGCCGCTGCGCTGATCCAAGCCGGACAGCCCGAGCAGGCCGGAACCGTCCTGGTAAACGCGCTCGGCAACATCATGTGGGCCGGGTTCCCGATGATGAATCTGCTGAGCATCCCCGGATTGATGACTGATCATTTCAGCACCCTGGTGAAGGGAGTCTTGTCGGTACCGACGGCGAGCACATTGGTCGGCTTGGCCCTTGGAGTGCCGTCCGACCTGATCACCTCGGTCACTGTCGGCGCTCAGGACGCGCTCGATGCGACCAATTCCGGTGACCTCACGGGGGCGGCATTCGCGATCGCCAATATCCCAGCCGATATTGCCGAGAAGCAGCTCAAGCGAATCTTCGAGTTTCGGAAGTGGGGCGGCTGCGGGTGTCTGGTCAGCGGCGGGCTGGTCCTCAACCAACTCATCAAGCTTCCGCGACAACTTGCGGCGGGGATCGCCCTGCCTGCCCCGGCAGCGGCGAGCGCAGGCACCCTGGCGATCGCGGCACCGGCCACACCTGAACTCCCCGCAGTCACCGGCACCGCGGCCCAGGCCGACCCCGAGGCTCCTGCCGCAGTCAGCGTCAGTTCCAATGGCGTAACCGATCTTTCAGCAGGCAACAAGATCCGGCCCGGCAAGACCGGCACCACCTCCTTGCGACAGAGCCAGAAGCTGCGCGCCTCGATCGACCACGCCGCAGGCCAGGTCGACAAGACGCTGAAGGGCATCCGCGACAACGTCAAGAAGTCCCTGAAAGGACTGAACAGCGGCGCCGACAAGAAGAAGAACACCGCCGGAGGCGCAACCACTGGCGGCAGCGCTAACGGCGATTCGGACAACGGCTAAACCGCCCACCCCACTGGCCCCTGCCCGGCACCGGGCAGGGGCCCGTGGTTGCCCGGGGAGCGGAAGGATCAACCCGGCTTCGGCAATCGCATGCCGCGGGTATCGATGTTGAGCACCAAACCGGTGCCGCACCCCGAACGACAGACAGATCAGGATCGAAACTGCACCTGAGCTCGATGTGTCGAAGCAGGTCATCCAGTCCCCGCCGAGGCGACTGTGGTTGCGTCCGGCAGCAAACGTTGCGACGCGTCTGTCGCATCGCCTGCGGCAGTTCTACGGTTCTTGTGCGGACGTTCTCTGCCGTGCGGTGTCCCCATGAAAGGCCGGAATCATGGCCAATGACCAGAACAAGGCGATTTCCCGACGCATATGGGAGGTGTTTGCCTCCGGTGACCTAAGCGAGCTGGACGATCTCGTCGCTCCCGGTGCCGCCTTCCACGACACCCAGGATCCGTTCGGAGATCAACGCGGCCCCGAACATATGCGGAGCCTGATGGCGATGTACCGGAACTCGTTCTCCAACATGCGATTCGACGTCAAGATGCAACTCGCCGAGGGCGATCACGTGTGCACGATGATCGAGGCGCAGGGCGATAACACCGGCGAGATCATGGGCCGGCCGGCCACCGGTAAACACAGCCGGATCAACCTGACCAATGTCGACCGCATCGAGGACGGCAAGATCGCCGAAAGTTGGGTCACCTGGGACACCCTGGGCATGCTGCACCAGCTCGGCCTCATCCCCGCAGGAGCGCAGCAGAAGGCCCCCGCCTGAGCTGATTCCGGTGGATCCAGGGCCGGCCGCGGCCCTGGATCCACACCCCGGAGCCCACGTCCGTCACCGGTTGTGCGACCCGGCGGTGAAGTCGTGACCCCACAAACTGACCGCGGTCGATTCACGGACAGTCCACTCGTGATCGTCGACCTGCAATCCCTCACAGCCGAATTCGAGGTCGAAGCCGCCGGGCGTCTTCATGTAGAAGGACAGCATCTCGTCGTTGACGTGGCGGCCAAGCGTCGCCGACAGTGGAACCCCGCGGCGGGACACACGATCCAGGCAGAGGCCCAGATCGTCACTGTTCTCCACCTCGATCATCAGATGCACGATCCCGCTGGAAGTCTCACCCGGCAGAAACGCCAGGCTGTGGTGGCGCGGGTTGACCCCGAGGAACCGCAGCCAGGCCGGAGGGCCGTCGGCGGGCCCGCCGACCGCTTGCGGGGGTAGCCGCATCGAGTCACGCAGTGCGAAGCCGAGCACGTCTCGGTAGAAACGCAGCGATTCGGCGTCATCGCGAGCGGTCAGCACCACGTGCCCCAGACCCTGATCCCCGGTGACGAACCTGTGCCCGTAGGGGCTCACCACCCGGCGATGCTCGAGCGCCGCGCCGTGGAACAGCTCCAGCGTGTTACCCGACGGGTCCCGCAGTCGAATCATCTCGTCAACGCGCCGATCGGCAAGCTCGGCCGCGGTGGCCTCACGGTAGGGAATGCCCGCCCGGGCCAGGGCGGCACGGAGATCACGCAACGCTTCAGCGTTCGCGGTCTCCCAGCCGGACTCCAGCAGACGATCACTCTCGCCCGAGACGATCACGAGTCGGGCCGGGAACTCGTCCATCCGCAGATAGAGCGCCCCCTCGGTGAGACCCCTGCCCTCCACCATTCCGAGTACCTTCAACCCGTACTCACGCCAGGCCGCCATATCGGTGGCCTCGATGCGCAGATACCCCAGCGATCGGATGCTCATCGGAGGAATCTGCCGGGTGGCGGTCATCAGACCATCGTGTCGGCCGGGGGCAGGCCGAACTCGTTGTTGCCGAAGATCAGGTAGGCACGCTCGGGATCGTTGGCGGCGTGCACCCGGCCG
>NZ_JBSGAQ010000028.1:0-7525 GCF_053600815.1 Mycobacterium sp. NPDC004974
AACTCGATCCGATACCCACGAATCTTGACCTGCTCATCAGCCCGCCCGGCATACCGCAACTGCCCATCAGGACCCCACGACACCAGATCCCCGGTCCGATACATCCGCTGGCCCGACGACCCGTTGCCCGCAAACGGACACGCCACGAACCGCGACGCACTCAACCCCGGACGGCGCACATAACCCACACCCACACCACGGCCCGCCACGTACAACTCACCCACCACACCGGGCGGCACCGGGCGCAACCACCGATCCAACACGAACAACGCCGCACCCGGCACGGGGAACCCGATCGGCACCACCGACGAACCCACCTCGAGCGGACCACTGACTGTGGCATATACCGTGGTCTCGGTCGGCCCGTAGCCGTTGATCATCACCCGGCCCGGCGCCCACCGATCCACCACATCCACCGGACACGCCTCGGCAGCCACCATCAACGTCGATACCGATTCCAAACCCTCCGGCGCCAACATCCCCACCGCAGAAGGAGTTTGACTCAGCACCGTCACCTGCTGCTCAACCAGAAGCGAATGTAGATCCTCAGCCGAACGCGTCACCTGCTCCGGGACCACCACCAAGCGGCCACCATGCAGCAACGCCCCCCAGATCTCCCACACCGAATAGTCGAAAGCCAACGACGAACACGCAGCCCACACCTGGCCCGGACCCATCTCGACACCGACGTCCATACCATCGAAGAGCCGCGTCACATTCCGATGCGCAACGGCCACACCCTTCGGAACACCCGTCGTCCCCGACGTATAGATCACGTGCGCAACATCATCGGCATCCGGAACCGGCAACGGAGTGCTGGGCTGGCGATCAATCCGTGGATCGTCCACATCGATGACCGCGACGCCACACCCACGAACCCGCTCAGCCAACTCCGCACTGGTCAACACCACAACCGGTTTGGCATCACCCAACATGAACTCGACACGCCCATCCGGCACCACCGGGTCAACCGGCAGATAGGCCGCACCGGACTTCAAGACTCCCAGAATCGCCACAACCGCAGCCGCCGACCGATCCGACAACAGCGCCACACATTCGCCCGGACCCGCGCCCTGGGCGACCAACAGGTGCGCCAACCGATTCGAGGCCTCATCCAACTCCCGATACGACACCGAACGACCCTCGAACGACACCGCGACCGCATCCGGATCCCGCTCCACCTGCACCGCGAACAATCCCGGAATCGAGTCCTCGACCACCGCCCGCGCCAGTACTGCCCGGTGCCCCAACTCGTCCAGCCGCACCAGCTCGGCGACAACCAGCAGGTCGACTGCAGACAACCGCTGCGTGGTGTCGGCCGTGATCGCCACCAACACCCGCTGCAGCCGGTCGATCAGAGTCTGAATACTGGCGTCGTCGAACACGTCGGTGCGGAACTCCACCATCCCGGCGATACCGGTGGGTGCACCCGTGCTGTTGTAGTGCTCAGCCAGTGAGAACACCAAATCTGTCCTGGCAGTCTGGGTTTCGGCCTCCAGCGGGGTGGCCTCGACGTCACCCAACGCCAGTCCGGCGGCCGGATCGTTGTGCTGCCACGGCAGGTTCTGCCAGGTCAACAGGACCTGCACCAGCGGGTGGTGGGTGAGACTGCGGGTCGGATTGAGCCGGTCCACCAACACTTCGAAGGGCACATCCTGATGCTCATAGGCACCCAGGGCGCGCCTGCGCACCTGCGCCAGCAGGTCGGCCACCGTCGGATCTCCGGTCAGGTCGACCCGCAGGACAAGTGTGTTGACGAAGAATCCCACCAGCTCGTCCAGGGCCGACTCGCCACGACCGGCCGTCGCGATCCCAACCGCCACATCGGTGCTACCGCTGTGCTCGGACAACAGCACGGCCAGCGCGGCCTGCACCACCATGAAGCTGGTGACGTTGTGTTCCCTTGCGACCCGGGCGATCTGCTGCTGCAACTCGGCCGGCCAGTCGACCGCCACGCTGGCGCCCCGGTAGTCCGCGACGGGTGGATATGGCCGGTCCGTCGGCAACTCCAGACGTTCGGGAAGGCCCGCCAGCGCATCCTCCCAGTAGGCCACCTGCTCTGAGATCACGCTGTCGGGATCAGAGTCCGAACCCAGCCACTCCTGCTGCCACAACGTGTAGTCCACGTACTGCACCGGCAGCGGCGCCCAGATCGGTGCCCTGCCCCCGCACCGGCTCGAATAGGCCACACTCAGATCCGCCACCAGCGGAGCCACCGACCAGCCGTCGGCGGCGATGTGGTGCACGACTGCCGCCATCACGTGCTCGTCGGCGCTGATTCGGAACAGCCTGGCCCGCAACGGAATTTCTTTCGTCAGGTCGAAGCTGTACCGCGCTGTCGCACCGATGGCCTCATTCAGCCGATCGCCTGACCACAGGCCGGCGTCGACCACTTCCCAGCCGAAGTCAACCTGCTCCGCGGGCACCACAAGCTGTCGTGGGACACCGTCGACCGCGGTGAACAGCGTGCGCAGGCTTTCCTGACGAGCGATGACATCGACGAAGGCCGCACCCAGCGCGTCGGCGTCCAGTCGCCCCCGAAGTCGCAGCGCGACAGCCATGTTGTAGATCGGCGAGGGACCCTGCAGCTGCTCCAGGAACCACAACCGTTGTTGGGCATACGACAACGGCAGGAC
This sequence comes from Mycobacterium sp. NPDC004974, assembly GCF_053600815.1. Lineage (NCBI taxonomy): Bacteria > Bacillati > Actinomycetota > Actinomycetes > Mycobacteriales > Mycobacteriaceae > Mycobacterium > Mycobacterium sp. NPDC004974. The sequence goes on from NZ_JBSGAQ010000028.1 coordinate 2,637, forward strand.
CTCGGGACGAGGTTGCACGCTCAACGGTGGGCGAGCCGCGCTGTCCCGATGCCGGTCCAGGTAGTCGGCGAGCCCTCCGACGGTGGGCTCGTCGAACAGGTACCGCACCGGCACATCCCAACCGAGCGACGACTGCAGCCTCGCGCTGACGCGAATGGCGATCAACGAATCGCCGCCGAGGGCGAAGAAATCATCATCGAGGCCGGCCCTGCCGAGCCCCAGCACCTCGGTGAACACCTCGGCGACGATCTTCTCGGTCTGGGTCTGCGGGGCCCGGAAGGACGTGGCGGTGAACGTCGGTTCGGGTAACGCCTTGCGGTCGATCTTCCCTGAGGAGGTCAGCGGGAACTCTTCCAGCACAACGATCTGGGCCGGCACCATGTATTCGGGCAGCTGTTCGGCCAACCACTGGCGCACCTCACCGACCTTGGCATTGGTGTGGGGGTCGTTGGCGTATCCGCCGTGCTGACGGGCATCGGTGGCGGGTTGGTAGAGATCGGTGAGCGCCGGCATCGCCTCGCCGTCGGACCCCCGGATGAAGACGGCGTCCAGGGTGCCGGGCTGAGTACCCCAGGTGACCCCGACGTGATATCCGGCGGCCTCGCCGAGCCGGTACAGCTGCTCGGGGGTGACGACATCCTCGGCAGTGGCGATCGTGTTGGCATGGACGAGCGCCTCGGCGAGCGGGAGCCCGGCGGCGAGTGCCTGTTCGATGGCGACATCGGCGATCACCCCGGTGCGGGGAATCGAACTGACCCGCGCGGTGGACGGACGTCGAGCCGTCAACTCGGCGCTCAACCCACTCAGACCCGCGCATTCTGTCCACGCCCAGTCGGGCGCACCGGCCAGCGAACACACCTGCGCCGGCGCCTTGTGAATGATGACGTCGTAGCGGTACCGGGTCAGCTCGTTGTCGGCTTCACCACGTTTGACGTGGATACCCACACCACCGACCGCAGGGTGCTCAGCTGCCCAGCTGGTGAAGAACTCTGGGGACAACAGCAATTCGTGTTCGCCCACCGTTGCGCGTTGCACGCGTTGACGGATGTCGTCGGTGTCGGTTCCGCTACCGCTGCGCGCCAGGGCGATGCCCGTCTGGAATGCGCCCTGCAGACTGTGGTTGCGCACATCGCCGACGAACAACGTCCCGCCCGGGGCCAGCAGCTCCACTGCCTTGTCGATGACCTCCGCCAGATATCCGGCGCTCGGGAAGTACTGGACCACAGAGTTGATGAGCACAACGTCGAAGTGCTCCTGCGGAAGCCCCTCGGTGACGTGCGCGGGTCGGGTCGACAATTGCACCCGATCGCCCCACGACTGCCCGGAAACCTCGGCCTGCAGCTTGGCGATCGTCGGCGCGGAAAAGTCTGTGCCCCAGTACTCCACGCACTTCGGGGCAATCTGCGACAGCATCAGCCCCGAGCCGACGCCGACCTCCAGAACCCGTCGCGGTTGCAGAGCAAGGATCCGGTCGACCGTCGTCGAACGCCATTCGGCCATCTCCGGCAACGGAATCGGATCGTCGGTGTAGCTGCTGTTCCAACCTCGGAAATCGTTGCCGAACTCCACCACCTGGAGATCGGCGTCATACAGCTCGTCGTAGATGTTCTGCCACTGGTCGACGACTTCGGCGTCGTGACCGGCGGTGCTGGTCTGTTCGAGACCGATGTAACCGACGAGGTGATCGACCCCGGTACTGCTGCGATGTATCGTCGCCGCCGCCTGGGTGACCTGGGGGCAGGCCAGCATCGTGTTCTCGATCTCCCCTAGTTCCAGTCGCTGGCCGCGCAGTTTGATCTGCGCGTCGGCCCGGCCCAGGTACTCGAGGCTTCCCGCCGGGGTCCAGCGCACCAGGTCTCCGGTGCGATACATGCGGGTTCCGGGTGCCCCAAAGGGGTTGGCCACGAACCGGTCCGCCGTCAGATCGGGCCGGCCGACATAACCGCGAGCCACCGCCGGGCCGGCCAGATACAGCTCACCGATCACCCCGACTGGCGCCGGATTCAGCCGCGTATCGAGTACAAGCGCATGTGTGCCGGGAACCGGGGCGCCGATCCGTACCGGTTCGCCACTCGAGAGAGCACTCCAGGTCGACCAGATGGTGACCTCGGTAGGCCCGTAGGCGTTGAACATCGCCCGTCCGGGTGCCCACGCCGCCACCAGCTCCGCAGGGCACGCCTCCCCGCCGGTGACCAGCGTGTCCAGTCCGTCGACGCGGGCCGGGTCGAGCGTCGCCAGCACCGTCGGGGTGATCAACGCGGCATCAACTCGCTGGTGGTGCAAGACCTCGTTCAGCGCTTCACCGGCATAGGAATCCGGAGGAGCCACCACCAGCGCAGCGCCCGAGGACACCGCCCACAACCACTCGAACACCGAGGCATCGAACGTCGGTGCGGCCACCATCAGCACCCGCGCGCCCGGGGGCACCCCGAACAACTCACGATGCGCCGCAGCCACCCCCAACACACCGGCATGGCTGATCGCCACGCCTTTGGGCGTGCCGGTGGAACCGGACGTGAAGATCACGTAGGCGGCATTGTCAATACTCAACGGCGCCACCCGATCCACGTCAGTGATCGGTTCAGAAGACTGCTCCGAAAGGTCCAATGCGGCCATGTCCAATACCGGACGCACTCCGGACCCGTCGACACTGTCAGCACCGAGGGTCAGAACGCAGGCCGCGCCGACGGTGTCGAGTACCGTGGCGATCCGCTCAGCCGGATGCGACCGATCCACCGGTACATACACCCCGCCGGCCTTGAGCACCGCCCACCACGCGACCACCAACTCCAAAGAGCGGCCCATCGCCACGCCCACCGCACGCTCCGGACCCACCCCCGCACCGATCAACCCCCGAGCCAACCGGTTCGATGCCTCATCCAGCTCTCGATACGACAGGACCCGTTCCCCGTCGACAACCGCCACACCATCCGGATCCGCCGCCACCGCCGCCGCCAACAACTCCGGACCCAAACCCACCGGAGCGCCAACACCCGAGCCAGACCAGTTGCGCAACAACCGATCCCGCTCATCTGGTTCCAGCAGACCCACCTCGCCCACCACGACTGACGAGTCAGCCACCACGGTCTCAAGCACCCGACCGAACCAACCCACCAACCGCTCGATACTGGACCGGTCATACAAATCCGTGGCATAGGCCACCGTGCCGACCGCCATCAGCGCACCGAGCCCCTCGGCGGGCGTTGCCTTCAGATCGAACAGCGCACACGCATCCCCGCTGGGTAGCTCGCGAAGATCGAACTCGAGGTCGAACCGGGCGGTACGAATGTCGGCGGTCAACGGCTCGACGCTCAGCGCGTCCAACGCGATCTCCGGGCGGACATTGTTCTGGAAGGCCAGGGCCACCTGGAACAACGGATGGTGCGAGGTGGAGCGCGTCGGGTTGAGCCGCTCCACGAGCAACTCGAACGGAACATCCTGATTGGCATAGGCGTCCAGCGCCTTCTGCCGCACCCGCTCCAACACCTCGCCGAACCGCAGTGCGGGCTCGACGGCCACCCTCAGCACCCAGGTGTTGACGAAGAACCCGACCAGCTCGTCGAGCGCCTGATCGTTGCGTCCGGCGATCGGCGTACCCAGCGCGATGTCCTCGCCGGCCCCGGCCCGCTGAAGCGCCACCGCCATCGCGGCCTGCAACACCATCGACACCGTCGCGTTGTGCGCCGCGGCAACCGCCTTGACCCCCGCCCACACCGGCGGGGCGATGCTCATTTCGACCGCATCTCCGCGATAGCTCGGTACCGGCGGGCGGGAACGATCCGCGGGCGGCGACACTACCTCGGGAAGTTCCGCCAGCTCCTGGCGCCAGTATCCCAACTGGCTGGCGATCACGCTGTCAGGATCCGACTCCGCGCCCAGCCAATCCTGTTGCCACAACGTGTAGTCGGCGTACTGCACCGGCAGCGGCACCCAGTCCGGATCCTGGTCATGGAGCCGGGCCCGATATGCCACGCCCACATCCCGGGCCATGGGCGCCATTGACCAACCATCAAAAGCAATGTGATGCAGCACAATTCCGAGCACATACCGTTCGGAGCCCAACTCGTAGATCTGCGCCCTGATCGGGATCTCGGCGGCCAGATCAAACCGGTACGCCGCCAACGCCATCAGCTCGTCGGCCAGATCGGCCTCCGGCACCCGTACCACCGCGGGCCCGCCGCGCCGCCACAATCCCGGCTCGGCAGGCAGCACCTTCTGGAAGGCCAAGCCGTCGACTTGAGGAAACACCGTGCGCAGTGACTCGTGCCGGGAGATCACGTCATCGAGGGCCGATGAGAGCGCTTCCACATCGAGGGCACCGTTGATCCGGAACGCCGTCGGCATGTTGTAAGTCGCGGCCCCGTCCTCGAACCGGTTGAGGAACCACAGCCGGCCCTGTGCAAACGACAGTGGAATAGCTTCGGGGCGTTCACCGGCGACCAATGGTGCGCGCCGGTCGACGCTTTCGCCGACGCGAGGTGCCAACTGGGCCACCGTCGGTGCATCGAACAAGGTGCGCACGGCAAGCCCGGCATCCAGGCTGGTGTTGACCGCCGCGACCGTACGCATCGCCAGAATGCTGTCGCCGCCGAGGTCGAAGAACGAGTCATCCACCCCCACCCGATCCAACCCCAGCACCTGAGCGAAGATGCCGGCCAGGATCTCCTCGACCGCGTTGGTCGGGGCGCGATACCCGTCACCGACGTATTCGGGTGCCGGCAGGGCCCGCTTGTCCAGCTTGCCGTTGACCGTCAACGGCAACTGCTCCAGCGCCACGACCGCCGCGGGCACCAAATAACTCGGCAACCGCTGCGCCAACACAGCCCGCACCTGCACCGGATCCGCAACACCGGTCAGATAAGCCACCAGACGCTTCTCACCCGGACGGT
>NZ_JBSGAQ010000029.1:0-3631 GCF_053600815.1 Mycobacterium sp. NPDC004974
CTTAATTTGTGTTCGGCGGTGTCCTACTTTTCCACCCGAAAGGGTAGTATCATCGGCGCTGGCAGGCTTAGCTTCCGGGTTCGGGATGGGACCGGGCGTTTCCCTGCCGCTATGGACCGCCGTAACTCTATTCACTCGTTGTTGAGTGTACATCTTGTGTTTTGGTGGTGGGGTGCGTGTAGCACGCCCGACACAAGTGTCGTGTGTGTTTGTGGTGTGGTTGCGTAGCAGATGTGCGTCTTACTGAAACTCATCAAACATTTGGTGTTTGTTGGTTGTTGTAAGTTTTCGGCCGGTTAGTGCCAGTTCCCTACACCTATTACTAGGCTTCCAGGTCTGGTCTATCAATCCCGTGGTCTGCGGGGGGCCTTATCCCTCTAAAAGGGTGAGAAGCCTGGTCTTGGAGGGGGTTTCCCGCTTAGATGCTTTCAGCGGTTATCCTGTCCGAACGTGGCTATCCAGCGGTGCTCCTGGTGGAACAACTGGTATACCAGAGGTTCGTCCGTCCCGGTCCTCTCGTACTAGGGACAGATTTCCTCAAGCTTCTGACGCGCGCGGCGGATAGAGACCGAACTGTCTCACGACGTTCTAAACCCAGCTCGCGTGCCGCTTTAATGGGCGAACAGCCCAACCCTTGGGACCTGCTCCAGCCCCAGGATGCGACGAGCCGACATCGAGGTGCCAAACCATCCCGTCGATATGGACTCTTGGGGAAGATCAGCCTGTTATCCCCGGGGTACCTTTTATCCGTTGAGCGACACCCCTTCCACTCAGAGGTGCCGGATCACTAGTCCCGACTTTCGTCCCTGCTCGACATGTATGTCTCGCAGTCAAGCTCCCTTGTGCACTTACACTCAACACCTGATTGCCGTCCAGGTTGAGGGAACCTTTGGGCGCCTCCGTTACATTTTGGGAGGCAACCGCCCCAGTTAAACTACCCACCAGGCACTGTCCCTGAACCGGATATACGGTCCGAGGTTAGAGGCCCAATACGATCAGAGTGGTATTTCAACAACGACTCCACCCACACTGGCGTGTGAATTTCACAGTCTCCCACCTATCCTACACAAACCGTATCGAGCACCAATACCAAGTTGTAGTGAAGGTCCCGGGGTCTTTTCGTCCTGCCGCGCGTAACGAGCATCTTTACTCGTAGTGCAATTTCGCCGAGTCTATGGTTGAGACAGTTGAGAAGTCGTTACGCCATTCGTGCAGGTCGGAACTTACCCGACAAGGAATTTCGCTACCTTAGGATGGTTATAGTTACCACCGCCGTTTACTGGGGCTTAAATTCTCTGCTTCACCCCGAAGGGTTAACAGGTCCTCTTAACCTTCCAGCACCGGGCAGGCGTCAGTCCGTATACATCGTCTTGCGACTTCGCACGGACCTGTGTTTTTAGTAAACAGTCGCTTCTCACTGGTTTGTGCCACCCACTCACGCTCAAGACCGTAAAGATCCGTCACGCCATGTGGGTCCCCCTTCTCCCGAAGTTACGGGGGCATTTTGCCGAGTTCCTTAACCATAGTTCACTCGTACGCCTTAGTATTCTCTACCTGACCACCTGTGTTGGTTTGGGGTACGGGCCGTGTATGTCCTCGCTAGAGGCTTTTCTTGGCAGCATAGGATCACCGAATTCGCCTCAAACGGCTATGCATCACCTCTCAGGATTAATGAAACGCGGATTTGCCTACGTTTCTCCCTACCGGCTTACCCCAGTACAACCACTGACTGGTACGGCTACCTTCCTGCGTCACCCCATCGCTTGACTACTACCCACCGGGGTCCCACGCAGCCCCGTCAACGCCTCACCCCGAAGGGATCGGTCACGACGGTTTTGGATGGTTAGCACAATGGATTCATCATGGACGCACATACACGGGTACGGGAATATCAACCCGTTGTCCATCGACTACGCCTGTCGGCCTCGCCTTAGGTCCCGACTCACCCTGGGAGGACTGGCCTGGCCCAGGAACCCTTGGTCTTTCGGCGGGCAAGGTTCTCACTTGCCTATTCGCTACTCATGCCTGCATTCTCACTCCCACACCCTCCACAGCTAGATCACTCTGCTGCTTCACCGGATGCAGGACGCTCCCCTACCCAACGTATAAATACGTTGCCGCGGCTTCGGCGGTGTACTTGAGCCCCGCTACATTATCGGCGCACAATCACTTGACCAGTGAGCTATTACGCACTCTTTCAAGGGTGGCTGCTTCTAAGCCAACCTCCTGGTTGTCTTCGCGACTGCACATCCTTTTCCACTTAGTACACGCTTAGGGGCCTTAGCCGGCGATCTGGGCTGTTTCCCTCTCGACGCACGGAGCTTATCCCCCGCCGTCTCACTGCCACATTCTTGGACTTGTCGGCATTCGGAGTTTGGCTGACGTCAGTAACCCTGTGGGGCCCATCGGCCATCCAGTAGCTCTACCTCCAACAAGAAACATGTGACGCTGCACCTAAATGCATTTCGGGGAGAACCAGCTATCACGGAGTTTGATTGGCCTTTCACCCCTACCCACAGCTCATCCCCTCAGTCTTCAACCTAAGTGGGTTCGGGCCTCCACGCGGTCTTACCCGCGCTTCACCCTGGCCATGGGTAGATCACTCCGCTTCGGGTCCAGAACACACCACTACACCAACCCCTACGGATTGGATACGCCCTATTCAGACTCGCTTTCGCTGCGGCTACCCCACACGGGTTAACCTCGCGACATGTCCCTGACTCGCAGGCTCATTCTTCAAAAGGCACGCCATCACCCCACCACGAAGGAGGGCTCTGACGGATTGTAAGCGCACGGTTTCAGGTACTATTTCACTCCCCTCCCGGGGTACTTTTCACCATTCCCTCACGGTACTAATCCGCTATCGGTCACTGGGAAGTATTCAGGCTTACCGGGTGGTCCCGGCAGATTCACAGCAGATTTCACGGGCCCGCTGCTACTCGGGAACACCATTAAGGTAGATGTCAGGTTTTCACGTACCGGGCTCTCACCGTCTACGGCAGGTCATCCCAAACCACTTCCGTTAACCACGACATTTTCTCACTACCCTCCAGTCAGGTAGAACTGGAAAAACAGGTCCCACAACCCCGCACACACAACCCCTACCCGGTATCACATGCATACGGTTTAGCCATCCTCCGCTTTCGCTCGCCACTACTCACGGAATCACTTTTGTTTTCTCTTCCTACGGGTACTGAGATGTTTCACTTCCCCGCGTTCCCTCCTGCACCCTATGTATTCAGATACAGGTAACACGACATCACTCGTGCTGGGTTTCCCCATTCGGACATCCTCGGATCAACGCTCGGTTGGCAGCTCCCCGAGGCATATCGCAGCCTCCAACGTCCTTCATCGGCTCCCAGTGCCAAGGCATCCACCATGCGCCCTTAAACACTTACAACACAAAAACCAAAAAATGAGTTTCAAAAGAAATTGCACATCAATCGCACACAAAACCAGGCCCCACCCACAAGGAGTGAGACCACACATTTCGCGTGCTAGATGCTCGCAACCACTATCCACAAATCAAACACCACACCCCACCACCAAAGATGGAGCAACAACACGCCTCCCACCCCACACAGGGGCCAGGGAAAAACGGGCCTGTTGTCTCAAAGCCCAATAGTGTGTT
>NZ_JBSGAQ010000029.1:3728-5390 GCF_053600815.1 Mycobacterium sp. NPDC004974
ATTGGTGCTCCTTAGAAAGGAGGTGATCCAGCCGCACCTTCCGGTACGGCTACCTTGTTACGACTTCGTCCCAATCGCCGATCCCACCTTCGACGGCTCCCTCCACAAGGGTTAGGCCACCGGCTTCGGGTGTTACCGACTTTCATGACGTGACGGGCGGTGTGTACAAGGCCCGGGAACGTATTCACCGCAGCGTTGCTGATCTGCGATTACTAGCGACTCCGACTTCACGGGGTCGAGTTGCAGACCCCGATCCGAACTGAGACCGGCTTTGAAAGGATTCGCTCCACCTCACGGCATCGCAGCCCTTTGTACCGGCCATTGTAGCATGTGTGAAGCCCTGGACATAAGGGGCATGATGACTTGACGTCATCCCCACCTTCCTCCGAGTTGACCCCGGCAGTCTCTCACGAGTCCCCACCATTACGTGCTGGCAACATGAGACAAGGGTTGCGCTCGTTGCGGGACTTAACCCAACATCTCACGACACGAGCTGACGACAGCCATGCACCACCTGCACACAGGCCACAAGGGAACCAATATCTCTACTGGCGTCCTGTGCATGTCAAACCCAGGTAAGGTTCTTCGCGTTGCATCGAATTAATCCACATGCTCCGCCGCTTGTGCGGGCCCCCGTCAATTTCTTTGAGTTTTAGCCTTGCGGCCGTACTCCCCAGGCGGGGTACTTAATGCGTTAGCTACGGCACGGATCCCAAGGAAGGAAACCCACACCTAGTACCCACCGTTTACGGCGTGGACTACCAGGGTATCTAATCCTGTTCGCTCCCCACGCTTTCGCTCCTCAGCGTCAGTTACTGCCCAGAGACCCGCCTTCGCCACCGGTGTTCCTCCTGATATCTGCGCATTCCACCGCTACACCAGGAATTCCAGTCTCCCCTGCAGTACTCTAGTCTGCCCGTATCGCCCGCACGCCCACAGTTAAGCTGTGAGTTTTCACGAACAACGTGACAAACCACCTACGAGCTCTTTACGCCCAGTAATTCCGGACAACGCTCGGACCCTACGTATTACCGCGGCTGCTGGCACGTAGTTGGCCGGTCCTTCTTCTATAGGTACCGTCACTTGCGCTTCGTCCCTATTGAAAGAGGTTTACAACCCGAAGGCCGTCATCCCTCACGCGGCGTCGCTGCATCAGGCTTGCGCCCATTGTGCAATATTCCCCACTGCTGCCTCCCGTAGGAGTCTGGGCCGTATCTCAGTCCCAGTGTGGCCGGTCACCCTCTCAGGCCGGCTACCCGTCGTCGCCTTGGTAGGCCATTACCCCACCAACAAGCTGATAGGCCGCGGGCCCATCCCACACCGCAAAAGCTTTCCACCACACTCCATGAAGAGCATGGTCATATTCGGTATTAGACCCAGTTTCCCAGGCTTATCCCAAAGTGCAGGGCAGATCACCCACGTGTTACTCACCCGTTCGCCACTCGAGTACCCCGAAGGGCCTTTCCGTTCGACTTGCATGTGTTAAGCACGCCGCCAGCGTTCGTCCTGAGCCAGAATCAAACTCTCCAAACAAAAACTTCCCATCCAAAGACAGGCAGAATTCGAATCAGAAAAATCCGATCAAAACAAAAGACACCAACAAACTGGCATCAAAAAAACAAACAACCACACCCTAAACGGGAAAAAGAGCGTGGCCAAAAA
>NZ_JBSGAQ010000030.1:0-4872 GCF_053600815.1 Mycobacterium sp. NPDC004974
ACACACGATCGACCTGCGCCACATACGCACCAACCGACCCGCCACTCACCCACCAAAACTAACCACCACCCCAAACCCCCAACCACACCCAAAACGGCTTAGTTGTGCGCGTGAATGCCGATCAATGGGGTTTGCTGGGTGGTCGAGCGGATGCGTGGAATGTGCGCAGTATCGCCCGCGATGGTGCTGGTCAGCTGGTCGAGCGGATCGAGCAGTAGCGATGTTGCTGCCGCGCTCGGCTACAGGTAGGCCGCCCGTAGCTGCTCAGCGCTGCGCTCGAAGTTCTCACGGGTAGTGGTGAGAACATCCTGTGCCGCTTCCAGCTTGGAGTCCATCGTCTCGACCAGCAACTTGAGATCGTGGGGCTCTGCGGTCTCAAGATCCTCGCCCGGCATGATCGCCGTGCCCTGTGACTGGGCGGTCTCCCGGATTGAGGCCATGTCGATGGCTGCCTGCCGGGCTGTCTCGGCGGCCGATTGAGCGGCGTCACGGATCGCCGCCTGCACCGCTTCAGTTTCGGCGGCCATCCGGGCATAGGTATCGGTCGCCTGGTCGAGCGCTTCGGCCAGCTGGCCGCCGCCGTCCGCCGGCGCTGCCGCGATGGTCGGCCGATCCAACCCGACCCACTCCACACCGCGAGACGGGTCAGGAAAGACCGATACGGCCGAAGCCAGCAAACGGTCTATCTGCGATACATAACCGCCGGCACTCACCGCTTCAGAATATCCGGTGACCAGCGGAGACCAACAGAGCCGGGAACCTAATTCCCCGGCTCAGCTAGGAGCCGTATCAATATCGCCGGCTGACCACCTCTGCACCTATTTGTGCATTCGCCGGGTGAACAGACCATCATCGTTGCGTTTGACCTTGATGCCGATCATCACCGGCTTCACCCGCAGCCCAGGATGAGGTTCGGGTGCACGCCGTGCCAACGACCGGGTCACCGTCGCCATCTCGTTGCTGACGAAGTAGGTCTCAGAGGCGCCGCGAATAGACGCCCGCATGGTTCCCCAAGGATCGATAGCAATCCAGAACGGTGGTTGGCCGGCCGAATCTTGCTTGGCGGCTTGAACCCAGGCGCTGTCGGGGTCGCCGCTCAGGTAGAAGCCTGGGAGCCGCGGCGCGGTGCTGCGCCGACCGAGCAGCACTTGGAGGTTCTTGGTGAGATCGCTTTGTTGTGCTGTATCGAGGGTGCCGACATGTTCCCACTGGCTGCCGGGTGTGTCGTTCTCGAAGGTCACCTCGGATGTCGTCGTTGAAATCCAAACCTCTGGCCTCATGCGGACATCGTGCCCAATCCCGGCGCCGCGGCGTCGACGATTCGATCGAGTGGGTGCTGAACGTGGCTACCCGCCCGTGGGGACGGGTAGCCCAGTCCACGTCAATCGCCACTGTCGTCCTGCCGTTTGTCGCCGCGCCGCATGTACGCAGCGACCACGCCACACACCGCAGTGATCGCGGCCGCCCCGATTCCGGCAAGCCCCTCGGTGCTGCCCGTGGCAGCGATGCAGTACGCGCACAGGGCCAGGTAGGCAAGCACGCTGGCCATAAGCGCCACGAGAACGAAGTTCTTCACGAAATTTCCTTCACGGTCGTGGGCCCGGCGCGGAAATGCCGGGCCTTCCCCTGTTCATGAGCCGGACGGCGACTTCTACAGATGGCGGGGCTGACACGCTGGTCACAGCGTTCGTTGGGAGATCGGACAAGCATGGAAATGACCGTATGGCCGAAACCCGGGCCATGGGACGACACGCCGGAGGGCTGCGCGACTGGACACACAACCCCCAGCACACCTGGGCGACGGTGGCGGCCACCGGACGCCAACACGGCGATTGTCCACACGGCTCGCCAACTACGAGCTATCGCCGTTCGCGGCGGCAGCGTGCGGCTCAAACACGCAGCGCATTCGATGTGACCTGTCCCGCGCCGAGGCTAGGTTGTAGCCCGTGAGCGATCTGATCGAGCTTGGAGCGGTACTAAGCGAGTTCTTCGACCGGGCAGGCCCATCGCACGACGAGCTGGACCAGGCATTCGCTCACCACAAGCTCACCGCCGGTGACCCCGGTCCCGGCGGCAAAGACCGGGATGGCCGACCCATCGGCAAAGTCAAGCGGGTGCGGCGAACCTTCCGGTACGCCGCCGACCATGACCCCGCCGCGGGCCTGGCCCTCGCGCAAGAGATCGTGGCCCTGCTACGTGCCGACGGCGCGTTCGCCCCGACAATGCCCAGCTACGCGGGGCAGGAAAAGATCAGCCGCCTGGTAGCACCATTTCGCCGTCTCGGGCTGACCCTGGCCGAGTCCGGTGAACTGCTACCCACCGTCATCGACAACCTTGCAGGCACCGAACTCACCGATGCTCTCCTGGGCTACGTACGTCGGATCAACCTCAACCCAGATGATCCGGCACTACAGATCGGCACGGGTAAGGAGCTCGACGAAGCCACAGCCCGCCACGTCCTCGTCGAGCGCACCGGCAGCTACCCGCAGGGCGGCCACCAAGGCAGTTTCCCCGTGACCCTCGCCAACGCGTTCGCCACACTGGGCCTGGAAGTCGGGCCGAACATCCAGCTCGACCCCGACCCGCACCGCGCCGTGCAGCAGTGCCTGTTCCTGTTGGGCACCGCTGTCAATCGACTACGCAACGACGCCGGAACCGGTCACGGCAAGCCCGGGCCGCCAACCAAGACGACACCGCTCACACCGGCCGAGGCCCGCCTGGTCGCGCGAGCAACCGCACTACTGGCCGGCGCCATGCTCGATGTGCTCTGAAGAACACGGATTGGAGGGGATGGCCAGATGACCGACGCGCGAAAAGTGCTGCGGCGGATCAAGACTGTCCGCGCCATCCGCCGCAGCTCCGAGCTGGAGGGCTCCCGCAGCACTGATGCAACAAGAGCCGACCAGGTCGCCTACGCCCGCGGCTCGATCACCGCGGCCGAACTCGCCGATCGCGTGCGCCGGCGGTACAACGCCCACTAGTCAGTGCTGTTGTTGTCGTTGTAGGTCGCTCAACCTTGAACTGATTGGTTCATCCCACCTACATCGCGCGACAGGACCAGCGCGTCATCGGTTCCCTCGGAATTGGATATCCACGTACTCCGCCTGAGCATGACTTGCGTGATCCCAGCCGAACGCCAGTACTTTCCGGCAGGAGTCGAAGTCCGACAGCATCCGTACGCCGGACGGGCGATGCCATGTGCGCGCTCCGTTACCCGCCTCCATGATCCCGGCTGCGAAAGTGAACGTGAATGCCCCAAGCGTGACGTTGGTAGACAAAAGGGTGTCCTGCTGGACTTCAGCACGGGTCTCTACCGCGACGCCGAATTCGCGCGCGAAACTTCTCGTCAGGGCACCCACGTACAGGCCCCACCCCTTTGGCATCAACCCGTCGCGAAAGAGGTAACGCATTAGCATGTCCCGCTCCCGCGGCACTTTGAAGTTTCCGGGGACAGCGTTACCTGCTGCTTTGTAACCCCATATCATCTTCAGCATCCAGCGTTCGAATTCTTCCCCGCTGACGAGGTCGAATTCACTTCCATGAGGGTCACGACCGCCGATCTGGGCCATTTGATATCGCTCCAGCGTCGCCTGAACCTGGATCCCAGCCCGATCGAGGCGAGACAGGGCCCGATTGTGTCTTTCGCACAGGATGTTTGACCCGAGTCCTCTGATCGGCAACCGCTGTGGTTTTGAGGAGGCTGGCTGGAAATGAAGATTACTGATCTCCACCATTTTCCCGTCGCCCACGTTCTTCAGGATTCCCGCGCTCATCGGATGTTCGAGCGACAGCTTCATCGAGCAGTCGTTCGTTGACGAGGCGTAACAGCTGGGATGGGCGTAGCCAGTTATTGGATCGGTCAGCAGAGGACGGTACGCGGGCAGCCGCCATCGTCCTGTCGGCCAATGGTAGTGGCATTCACCAGCTAATTGTCCTGTACCGCAGGGGCATTCATTGTTGGACCAGGCGCGGCGATCATCGGCATCATGGTGAAACTGCACTGGCCGCGTGTTCGGATTGTAGGGTTCCACAGTCCTCAGAACGATAACAGGCATGTTCACAGGTGATGACCCAATATCGACGAGGGAGTGGGGCTGACAGGCACATTCCTGGCAGCGAGGGTCTGGCTGGCTCGCTTGCCCAGTTTGCCATCGACTTTTGCAATCAAGTTGGCGGATCCGCCAACTTTCGTCGCCGCGTCGTTGACTCGTCGACGTCTACGACGCGGCTGAGGGGGTGGTGGTCATGCGGCCATGATGCTGTCGAAGAGGTGCTCAGCCTCCGATTTTCTTGACATGATTTCGCTCAAATACGCCGTGCGAGCCTGGGAGTCGGCGAACGCCTCCCCCGCGCTGTCCTCGCCGGGTCGCTGCTGCAGCCAGAAGATGTTCTTCCAAATGTCCGAGCTCGCACCGGCGGACGCGCGCATCTTGTCGAGGCGGTTGAAGAAGCCCTCGATGTTCTTGTTCGGATCGTCACGGCCGGCGTAACCCGTGTCCTGCTGGTAGATCCCGTGCCACGCTCCACCGCCGCCACTGGCTTTCGGGCTCAGACCGCTTTCCTGGATCGCGGTGGACAGCGCGGCGATAGTTTCTTCCCGAGAGTAGTTGCGGCGGTGGGCCTCCCAGATGATGCGGGCCGCCACCTCTCTGGGGCTCGAATTGCGCGTCAGCGGTCCGCCGAGGCCTGCCGGCAGCTGGCCGATGGCCGTACTCGCCGACGCAAGACGCGTCCGAGCAGACCCAGCCAACGAGCTCGGCAGGGACGATAAGGAGCTCAAGGCGTTGAGTCCGGGGATACCACCACCACCGCCACCTCCGGTGGGCATGCCGCCACCACCGAAGCTGGGCATCCCCATCCCGCCCATCATCC
>NZ_JBSGAQ010000031.1:0-1641 GCF_053600815.1 Mycobacterium sp. NPDC004974
CGGGTCGGTTGGTGCGTATGTGGCGCAGGTCGATCGTGTGTTGTCTGCTGGGGTGGGGTTGTTTCCGGAGTTCGGTGGGGGTTCGGGTCGGGTTGATGGTGGTGGGCCGGCGGTGCCGGGGGCGCCGCCTGGTGGTCGGTTGCAGACCGGTGTGGAGGGTGCGGCCGGCAGTTATCGGCAGGGTTGGACGGGTGTGTCGGGGTTGGATGCTGACACCAACACCGCCGCCGCTGATGGTCGTAGTGCCGGTGAGCAGGGTCGTGGTGGCGCGTCGGGGGTGCGGGATTCTGCGCGGTCTCAGGCCGCGGCGATCGCGCCGGCGACCGGGACGCCGGCGGGTTCGCGGTTGATGGTGTCGACGATGGATGAGCGGCTGGCCGCGATGCAGCAGCAGATCGATACCACCAAGGCCCAGAACAAGTTGTTGGCCGCGCGGTTGCGTCAGGTGGCCCAGGCCTACCGGGCGTCCGCGGCGATGGGTGGTGGCGGCCGCGGGATGATGGGCGGGATGGGGATGCCCAGCTTCGGTGGTGGCGGCATGCCCACCGGAGGTGGCGGTGGTGGTGGTATCCCCGGACTCAACGCACTGAGCTCCCTGTCCGCACTCGGTGGTCGTAACGGTTCTGCTACGCGGTCGGTGTCGTCGATCGCCTCCGGCCGGGCGCTGGCCGACGGGCCGTTGCCGCCAGGGAAAGCTTCGGAGGACCGGCTGCAGCGCAACACGATCCGTATCAATCGGGCTGTGTCGGCGGCGTTTCCAGAGATCCAGAAGATCGGCGGCTACCGCCAGGACTCGTTGCACTGGCATCCGGACGGGTTGGCGCTGGACATCATGATCCCGAATCCCACCAGCCCGGCCGGTATCGCCTTGGGTAACAGGGTCGTCGAGTTCCTGCAGACCAACCGGGAATCCCTCGGTGTCGATCACACGATCTGGCGGCAGCAGATCGACAGCGGTAGCGGCCCGAAGCTCATGGGTGACCGCGGTGGTATGACTGCCAACCACTTCGACCATGTGCATGTGGCGTCGACGGGAGGTGGTTACCCGTGACCGGGTCGGTTGGTGCGTATGTGGCGCAGGTCGATCGTGTGTTGTCTGCTGGGGTGGGGTTGTTTCCGGAGTTCGGTGGGGGTTCGGGTCGGGTTGATGGTGGTGGGCCGGCGGTGCCGGGGGCGCCGCCTGGTGGTCGGTTGCAGACCGGTGTGGAGGGTGCGGCCGGCAGTTATCGGCAGGGTTGGACGGGTGTGTCGGGGTTGGATGCTGACACCAACACCGCCGCCGCTGATGGTCGTAGTGCCGGTGAGCAGGGTCGTGGTGGCGCGTCGGGGGTGCGGGATTCTGCGCGGTCTCAGGCCGCGGCGATCGCGCCGGCGACCGGGACGCCGGCGGGTTCGCGGTTGATGGTGTCGACGATGGATGAGCGGCTGGCCGCGATGCAGCAGCAGATCGATACCACCAAGGCCCAGAACAAGTTGTTGGCCGCGCGGTTGCGTCAGGTGGCCCAGGCCTACCGGGCGTCCGCGGCGATGGGTGGTGGCGGCCGCGGGATGATGGGCGGGATGGGGATGCCCAGCTTCGGTGGTGGCGGCATGCCCACCGGAGGTGGCGGTGGTGGTGGTATCCCCGGACTCAACGCCTTG
>NZ_JBSGAQ010000032.1:0-1229 GCF_053600815.1 Mycobacterium sp. NPDC004974
GGCAGATTCATACGGTCAATGCAATTTCCGTGACTAGGGAGGTTGCAGGTGCCGCCGGCTTATCCACGTGTGATGCGGCGAGAGTTTTTCGATCGGGTGTGCTCGGGTGAATCGCTACGCGAGGCCGGCCGTCAGGTCGGTGTGTCGATCCAAACCGGCTGGAAGTGGTGGCACGACGCTGGATCCATGCAGTTGCGAAGTGGCAATGGCTCAGATAGCGGCCTGGCCGGACCTGGCGATCGTGACCGGCCAGGCGGGCACGGCCATCGGCTCAGTTTCGACGAACGTCTGGTGATCATGCGGGGGCTCGACCAAGGCCTCAAACAGGTCGAGATCGCCCGCCAACTCGACCGCGACCCGAGTGTCATCTCCCGGGAGATCCGGCGCAATCGCAATGCTGATGGGGACTACCACGCCGGGATGGCCCATGGCCGCGCCGCGCAGAAAGCCCAGCGGCCCAAGGAGTTCAAGCTCAACAACACTGGATTGTGCGCTGCTATCGAGACCTGGATGGATGACGGGTGGAGCCCGAAGCTGATCGCCGAGGTGTTGGCTCGTGATCACCCTGATGACAGGCTGGCTCGGGTGAGCCACGAAACCATCTACCAGTGCCTCTACGTGCAAGGGCGCGGGCAGTTGCGCGCCGATCTGAACAGGTGTTTGTCGACCCAGCGTGCCGCCCGCAAGGCCCGGGGGCAGACCGAGCGCCGCGGCAAGTTCAGTGACGTGATCACCATCAGCCAGCGGCCCGCCGTAGTGGAAGACCGCGCGGTGCCCGGGCATTGGGAAGGTGACCTGATCCTGGGCGCCGCATGTGGCAGCGCAATCGGCACCCTGGTCGAACGCAGCACCCGGTTCACCATCTTGTTGCACCTGCCGCACGATCACACCGCCGACTCGGTGGCCACCGCGATGATCGAGGCGATGAATGAGCTGCCGGCTCATCTGCGCCGCAGCATTACCTGGGACCGCGGCAGCGAAATGGCCGGCTGGTACGACATCAGCCTGGCTCTGCAGGCCCCGGTCTACTTCTGCGATCCCCATTCACCCTGGCAGCGGGGCAGCAACGAGAACACCAACCGGCTGCTGCGGTTCTGGTTCGAAAAGGGCACCGATCTCAGCGGCTACACCAAAGCCGACCTCCAACGGGTCCAAGACAAACTCAACAGCCGGCCCCGACCCACCCTGGACCTCGACACCCCAGCCCAACGCCTCGCCACCCTCCTCAA
>NZ_JBSGAQ010000033.1:0-1219 GCF_053600815.1 Mycobacterium sp. NPDC004974
GCTTCGGGTCTGGTGAGTCCGGCTGATCATCGGGTGGCGGTGGTTGATGCGGTGGCGCGGGCGCGGGCGAATGCGCGGTGGTGGGGGGATTTGTCTGCGGCTCAGCAGCGGGCGTTGGTCGAGACGTATCCGAATGAGATCGGTAATGCGGAGGGCATTCCGCCGTTGGTTCGTCATGAGGGGAATTCGATTATGTTGCGCCGGTATTTGGCGCATCGTGATCTGTTGGTTTCTCGGCGTGAGAACGGGGTGGCGCTGGATGCGATGCAGGAGCGGTACGTCGATCTGATGAATGATGTTGAGGCCGCGATGCGTTCGGGGCAGCGCAATGCTGCCCGGTTGGGTGTGGGTGGTCCGTATCTGTTGGCGCTGGATCCTCAGGCGTTTGGTGGTAACGGGCGTGCGATAGTCAGTTTCGGTGCTGATCCTTATACGGCGCAGTCGGTTTCCTGGTATGTGCCGGGGATGACGACGTCGATCGAGAGTCTGAATACGATCATGCGTCGGAGTTTCAATCAGTTGCAGTCGACGTTGCAGGAGGACCCGGGTCTGTCGGCGGCGTCGATTGCCTATCTTGGTTATCGGCCGCCGGGGAGTTGGGATCCGCGGGTTGGGTTTCAGTGGATGGCCCAGCGAGGCGGGCAGATTTTCTGTAGTGATATTCAGTCGTTCAATGTTGGGCGCGACGTATTCACTGGTGATGGAAGTCATTTCAGGGACAATCACATCTTCGCGCATTCGTACGGGTCGAGCGCGGTCAGTCATGCCGGTCATGGTGAGCGGTTGGCTGACGAGGTGCGGACGATCACGTTGATTGGGTCCCCGGGGGCGGGGCCGTTGCGGACGGCTGCCGATTTCGGGATCGGTGACAACGTGTTCGTGGCGTCGTCGTCGCGGGACCGCACGACTGGGCTTGGCGGTGAGCGGACCGGTGATCGGGGTCGCACTGTCCGTGGGATGGGTCAGGGCATCGATCCGGCCATGGATATTTTCGGTGCCCGCCGGATTACCGCTGAGTTCCCGGCTGCGCTGGACCATATGGGTCCGGGATCGCGGATGACGCACAGTTTGTACTGGGCCTATATGGATCCGGGAACCTTGCAGGTGCGTAGCGAGTCGCTGACTAATTTCGGTCGGATCGCGGCGGGGCAGGCCCATCGGGTCGACACTGAGGGGCGGCGCACGCTCAGTCAGCGTCCGCGGTGGTTGTTCGGTGGTG
>NZ_JBSGAQ010000034.1:0-1158 GCF_053600815.1 Mycobacterium sp. NPDC004974
AAACCATGGTTTTGGGGGGTTCTCGCGTCTGCTCGGCCAACTGGGGTGACGACGCCGACCGATGTGCTGAACACCCCGGAGTACGGCGGCGCGGCCCGGGCCGGCTGGTACTCAGGACGTGCGGTGGCGAAGGTCTCCGGCGGCTTCCAGACCAGGTACGGACCCGCACACAACGAAATCGCCCAGAACACATGGTGTTCTGGGCGATTTCGTTATCGCGTGTTGTTCGGCTTAGCCGAGCACCCGCTGCAGGTCCGGAACCATGGCCTGCAGCTCCCGGGCCCAGTAGGCCCAGTTGTGCGTGCCGTTGTCCGGGAAGTTGAACACACCGTTGGTGCCACCCGCGGCGATGTAGTTGTCCTGGAAGGTGCGGTTGGTCTTGATGGTCAGGCCTTCGAGGAAGGTGGCAGGCAGGTCGCCGCCGCCCAGCTCGTTGGGCTGGCCGTTACCGCAGTAGATCCAGAGGCGGGTGTTGTTGGCGACGAGCGTCGGGATCTGCAACATCGGGTCGTTGCGCTTCCAGGCGCTGTTCGGGTCTTCCGTCGGACCCCACATGTCGTTGGCTTTGAAGCCGCCGGCGTCACCCATGGAGATGTTGATCAGGAACGGCCACCAGCCCTCGGAGGGGTTGAGGAAGCCCGACATCGAACCGGCGTAGATGAACTTGTCCGGGTGGTAGGTCGCGAGAATCAGCGAGGCGGAGCCTGCCATCGACAGACCGATCGCGGCGTTGCCGTTGGCCGCGACGTCGCGATTGGCGGCCAGCCATGCCGGCAGCTCGCTGCTCAGGAAGGTCTCCCACTTGTAGGTGACACAGCCGGCCTTACCGCAGGCCGGCGAGTACCAGTCGGTGTAGAAGCTGGACTGACCACCGACGGGCATGACCACCGACAGACCGCTGTTCAGGAACATCTCGAACGCGTTGGTGTTGATGTCCCAGCCGTTGAAGTCGTCCTGGGCGCGCAGGCCGTCGAGCAGGTACACCGCGTGCGAACCCGGCCCACCGCTCTGGAACTGAATCTTGATGTCACGGCCCATCGACGGCGACGGGACCATCAGGTACTCAACCGGCAGGCCCGGCCGGGAGAATGCCCCCGCGGTCGCCGATCCGCCGGTAACGCCGATCAAGCCAGGCAGCATCAGGGCTGCCACAGCCGC